>NZ_CAJKOX010000030.1 GCF_905201705.1 uncultured Marvinbryantia sp. | reverse complement strand
ATCAAGTATGCTGATGAAGTGATCAGACGTAAAGTTGGTAAGACTGGTAAGAAATAAATAAGGAGAGTGTAAAAATGGTTAGAAAAGAATCCAGAACAAAAGTTCGTGAAAATAAGCACAGAAGACTTCGCCATCGTTTTGCAGGAACTGCAGAAAGACCGCGTCTGGCAGTGTTTAGAAGCAATAATCATATGTATGCTCAAATTATTGACGATTCCGTAGGACACACTCTTGTTTCTGCAAGCACGCTTCAGAAGGAAGTAAGCGCAGAGCTGGAGAAGACCAACAACGTTGATGCAGCAGCATATTTAGGAAAAGTAATTGCCGAGAGAGCCCTTGAAAAAGGTATCAAGAACGTTGTCTTTGACAGAGGCGGCTTCATATATCAGGGTAAAATTCAGGCATTAGCAGATGCAGCAAGAGAAGCTGGTCTGGAATTTTAGGAGGTAGACACATGAAACGTGAAATTATTGATGCTAATTCGTTAGAATTAAATGAAAAAGTAGTGTCTATTAAGCGTGTTACCAAGGTTGTTAAGGGCGGTAAGAACATGAAGTTCACAGCTCTCGTAGTTGTAGGCGATGGAAATGGCCATGTTGGTGCAGGTTTAGGAAAGGCAAAAGAAATTCCGGAAGCAATCCGTAAAGGAAAAGAAGACGCTGCTAAGAATCTGATCAATGTTGCGCTGGATGACAATGCAAGTATCCCGCACGACTTCGAAGGAAAATTCGGCGGTTCCCACGTAGTTCTCAAGAGAGCTCCGGAAGGTACCGGTGTTATCGCAGGCGGTCCGGCACGTAACGTACTGGAGATGGCAGGCATCCGCAATATCCGTACAAAATCCCTCGGCTCCAGAAACAAGCAGAACGTCGTTCTTGCTACACTGGAAGGTTTAAAACAGCTGAAATCCCCGGAGGAAGTTGCAAGACTGCGCGGAAAAGCGGTAGAAGAAGTGCGCGCATAGGAGGATTAGAAAATGGCAGATAAAGTAAAAGTAACCTTAGTAAAATCTACAATCGGTGCAATCCCGAAACATCGTGCAACGGTAGCGGCGCTTGGTCTGAAAAAACTGAACAAATCTGTTGAGCTTCCGAACAACGCAGCTACGATGGGCATGGTAAAGCAGGTACAGCATTTAGTAAAAGTAGAAGAAATCTAATCGAATAAGGAGGTGCCATGATGGATTTATCAAACTTAAAACCGGCAGAGGGTTCCAGACAGAGCGATAATTTCAGAAGAGGCCGCGGACATGGTTCAGGAAACGGCAAGACGGCTGGTAAGGGACATAAAGGTCAGAAGGCTCGTTCCGGAGCACCGAGACCGGGCTTCGAGGGCGGTCAGATGCCGTTATACAGACGTATCCCGAAGAGAGGCTTCACAAACAGAAATACTCTGGATATCGAAGCAATCAACGTGAGCGATCTGGAGAAATTTGATAACGATACCGAAGTAACGATCGAGACTCTGATCGAGGCAGGCGTTATCAAGAGCGCAAAGGACGGCGTTAAGGTACTTGGAAACGGGGAACTTACTAAGAAGCTGAACGTTAAGGTAAATGCTTTCAGTGAAAGCGCAAAAGCTAAAATAGAAGCACTTGGTGGAAAAGCAGAGGTGATCTAATGTTAGAAACACTTCGTAACATGTTTAAAGTGAAGGACATCCGCAAACGTCTGCTGTATACGTTTGGTATGCTCGTTGTCATCCGGTTCGGTTCACAGCTTCCGGTACCGGGTGTCAACCGCGATTATATCTCGCAGTTTTTTGCACAGCAGACGGATGGCGCCTTTAACTTTTTCAGTGCGTTCACCGGCGGTTCCTTTGAGCGACTGTCAATTTTCGCGCTGAATATCACACCATACATTACATCGTCCATCATCATCCAATTGCTGACGATCGCGATCCCGCAGCTGGAGGAGATGCAGAAGGACGGGGAAGAGGGCAGAAAGAAGCTGACCAACATCACCCGTTACGTTACCGTTGCGCTTGCATTGATCGAGGCGACCGCAATGACCGTTGCATTCGGCAGAAGCGGCATGATCCCGGATATCAATGTTCTCAAGGGTATCACAGTGGTTGCATCCTGGACGGCCGGCTCCGCTTTCCTGATGTGGGTCGGTGAGCGGATCACAGAGCATGGCGTTGGAAACGGTATTTCCATCGTCCTTGTGATCAACATCCTTTCGCGTGTACCGAGCGATATTGCCACTCTCTATGAGACCTTTATCAAGGGAAAGACAATCGCGCGCGGCGCGCTGGCTGCTCTTATTATTCTGGCAGTTATCGCGGTTACGATCGTCTTTGTTATCGTGCTGAGTGATGCGGTAAGACGTATCCCGGTGCAGTATGCAAAGAAAATGCAGGGAAGAAAGATGATGGGCGGACAGTCCACTTTCATCCCGCTGAAAGTAAACACGGCTGGCGTTATTCCGGTTATCTTCGCGCAGTCTCTGTTCAGTATGCCGAGCATGATCGCATCCGTACTGGGCGTATCCACAGACGGCGTTGGCGGAAAAATTCTTGCGGCGCTGAATCAGAACAACTGGTTCAATCCCGATCAGCCGGTATATTCCATCGGACTTATTGTTTACGTTGTGATGATCATTGGTTTTGCTTACTTCTACACCTCCATCACCTTCAATCCGATTGAGGTTGCGGATAACATGAAGAAGCAGGGCGGTTTCATTCCGGGCATCCGTCCGGGCAAGCCGACGGTTGATTATCTGAATAAGATTCTGAATTACATCGTATTTATCGGTGCGGTCGGTCTGACGATCGTCGTTCTGATCCCGATTTTCTTCAACGGTGTGTTCAAGGCTTACGTATCCTTCGGCGGAACATCTATCATCATTATCGTAGGTGTTATCCTTGAAACGATCAAGCAAATCGAATCGCAGATGGTAGTCCGCAATTACAAAGGCTTTTTAAGCGAATAAGGAAGTGTACCGTTTGTTTTCGGACAGGCGGTGCACTAACTGTGTTTATAGCAGAAAGGAAAGATTATGAAAATTGTAATGTTGGGCGCCCCGGGTGCAGGAAAGGGCACGCAGGCGAAGCGTATTGCGGCAAAGTATGAGATCCCGCACGTTTCCACCGGCGATATCCTGCGCGCGAACGTAAAGGGCGAGACAGAGCTGGGGAAAAAGGCGAAGGAATTTATGGATCAGGGACTCCTGGTGCCGGATGAGCTGGTGATCGACATGCTGATGGACCGCATCGCGCAGCCGGACTGCGCAAAAGGGTATATCCTGGACGGTTTCCCGCGCACGATCCCGCAGGCGGAGAGCCTGAAGGAAGCGCTGGCAAAGCAGGGCGACAGGCTCGATTATGCGATCGACGTCGATGTGCCGGATGAAAACATTGTAAAGCGCATGGGCGGAAGAAGAGCATGCCTTGGCTGCGGCGCGACCTATCATGTGGAGTTTAATCCTACGAAGGTGGAGGGCGTCTGCGATGCCTGCGGCGAAAAGCTCATTTTGAGAGACGACGACAAGCCGGAGACGGTACAGAAGCGTCTGAATGTATATCATGAGCAGACACAGCCGCTGATCGATTTCTACGGCGACGCCGGTATTTTGAAGACTGTGGACGGCACCATGGAAATGGACCGTGTATTTGAAGCAATTGTGCAGATATTAGGAGCGTAAACATGGCAGTAACAATTAAATCTCCAAAAGAAATAGACCTTATGAGAGAAGCGGGAAGACGTCTGGAGATCGTACACAAAAAGCTCGGCGAGTTTGTAAAGCCGGGAATCTCCACAAAGGATATCGACCGTTACGGGGAAGAACTGATCAGAGGTCTTGACTGCATTCCAAACTTTCTGAATTATAACGGTTTTCCGGCTTCCATCTGCGTGTCGGTCAACGACGAGGTGGTACACGGGATTCCGAACAAAAAACATATCTTAAAAGAGGGCGATATCGTAAGCCTGGACGCCGGTCTTATTTACAAGGGCTTTCATTCTGATGCTGCGCGTACGCACGCTGTCGAAGAGATCAGCCCGGAAGCGGCGAAGCTGATAAAGGTTACGGAAGAAAGCTTTTTCAAAGGCATCGAGTTTGCCAGAGCCGGACATCATCTGCATGAGATCTCCGGGGCGATCGGCGCATATGCGGAGAGCTTCGGCTACGGTGTTGTGCGTGACCTGGTCGGACACGGTATCGGCAGAGCGCTCCACGAGGACCCGCAGATCCCGAACTTTGCACAGAAGCGCCGCGGACTGCGCCTTCAGGCGGGTATGACGCTTGCTATCGAGCCGATGATCAACGCCGGTCGCTACGATGTGTGCTGGCTGGATGACGACTGGACGGTTGTCACAGAGGACGGTTCCCTGTCCGCTCACTATGAAAACACGATTCTGATTACAGACGGTGCGCCGGAGATTCTCACCCTGCATGCGGATTAACGCGTGCAGGAGGAGCTGCGCATCCGGCGGATTTGTCTGCCGGTGCAGATGTGTCACACGGGAAGCCCCGGAACTGAGTCGCAAAGAGCTGCGGCATGGAGGTAAGAATGGATCGATTTGAGGCAGGAATGCTGGCATGGTCGCGCGCCGGGCATGACAGCGGCACGCTTTATGTCATAATGAGGACAGACGAAGAATATGTTTATCTGACAGACGGACGGCTGAAGCCGGTGGATAAGCCGAAAAAGAAGAAAAAGAAGCATGTCCAGGTAATGCGGACGATCCCGCAGGAGCTTGCGGGTATGCCGGAAAAAGAGATAAAAAACGAAGATATCAGACGAGTAATCAGGAGGTTTGCAAATGTCGAAAGCAGATGTAATTGAAGTAGAAGGAACTGTATTGGAGAAGCTGCCGAACGCAATGTTTAAGGTAGAACTGGAAAATAAGCACGTTGTGCTTGCACATATCAGCGGAAAGCTGCGCATGAATTTCATCCGCATCCTTCCGGGAGATAAAGTAACGATTGAACTCTCCCCGTATGATCTGTCCAAGGGACGTATCATCTGGAGAGACAAATAGTTGTTACGATCAAATACGGATAACAGACAGGGAGCCGGAGAGCCGCATAACAGCGGATTCTCCGGCTCCTGGCATATGTATCCCTTTCGCCCTGCCGAATCAGCAGACTATCTGTTTATAAGTCGAATAAAAGAAATAAATAATTGCGTTTCTAAAATAAAATAAATATTTTAAAATAAAAATACAAATAAAATGAAATTAAATATTGCGATTTAAATGAAAAAATGCTATGATACAAATACAGAGAAAGAAGGGACGCATCGATATGAAAATACAGGCAGTTTTAATTGATGGTTTCAAGAACCTGTCAAATGTTAAAATTAGTTTTGATAAGATTACGGCGCTGGTGGCACTGAATAATTTTGGAAAATCGAATGTACTTGCAGCCATTGATTTTGGCTTGGCTTTTATGAAAGCCTCGATAGAAGACAAGGCGGACATGATGGCGAATGCGAATCTGATACCAATTAACTGTTGTATGTTTGGCAGAAATTATAAATTTGAAATGGAAATTCTGACAGAACTGGATAATATGGAATATCGTGTTTTGTACGGATATGAATTTGCCTGGAAGTGCCGGGAAAGCGCGGAGCCTCATATTGTGTCTGAATATTTAAGAATAAGACCGGAAAACAGAGGATTAAAATATACGCAGCTTATTAACAGGGAGGGTCAGAGAGCATTATACAAAAGCTCTGAAACCGGCAGATGCTCTTCCAAAATCAATGTTGAATTAACAGAGCTTGTTATAAATAAACTGCGGGCTTACGACGAAATATTTTATGCTGAAATTATAAAAAAAATGAACAGCATAAGATTTTATATGGAAAATAATCTGGATGCAAAAAGTTTTTATCAGCCCGACCCGATTATCCGGAAAGGGCTGGAGGATATGGCGGTAGATGCAGAAAGTCTTCCGCGTGTAATATATCAGTTGCAGGAGAAAAATCCGGATAAGTTTATACTGTTAAAAGAAGTATATAAGGAGCTGTTCCCGGATGTTGAGGATATTATTGTAGAGCAGTATAAATTCGAACGCGATAGCGGTGATAAATTACCGGCGGATGTTCCCTTTATGATAGCAAATGCGATATATGTTCTGTTTGTCAAAGATAAAAATTTAACACATCCGATAAACTTTGCAATGATGTCAGATGGAGCAAAAAGAGTATTTATGATTCTGGCGAGGGTCATTCTGGCTAACGAAAGAAATGTTTCTCTGATTGCTATTGAAGAACCGGAAAATTCGGTGCATCCCAGTTTGTTCCAGTCTTATATGCAGATAATCAGCCAACTGTTGGATGACTGCAAGGTAATCATTACCAGTCACTCCCCTTATGTTGTGAGCTATTTGGAACCTTCGTGGATACATGTAGGTGTAAACAGAAAACCGGGGATTGCCGGATTTTATTCATTTAAGAAATCCGGACAGCGGTTATTGCAGCAGGATGCCGCTGCATTTAAGATGAGCACAGGAGACTATCTGTTTTCAATGTTAGCTGACGAGGAGAGCAACTGGGAAGAGTATCTGGAGTGTGATATACATGAGTAAATGCCTTGTATTATTTGTTGAGGGAGATACAGAGGTCGAGTTTTATAAACGTGTAATATCGAATGCCAGACAGAAAAGAGCAGATGGGAGATTTGATATTTATATTGAATGCAAAAATGTCCGAGGAGTTGGAGGATTTAAAAATATTGCACTTCGTAAGTTTATAAAAGAAATAAAGCCTAAATATGGGAAAAAATGTGAATTTAGTGTTGCATTATGCAGAGATACTGATGTTTTTGAGCTGTCTACCAAGCCGCCGGTAGAATGGGATGAAGTAGAAGCTGTTTTTAAGGAGAATGGAGCTCAGCAGGTTATTCATATAAAGGCAAAGCATTCCATTGAAGACTGGTTTCTGATTGATTTGGATGGAATAATATCATTTCTCCATTTGCCTAAGAAAACGAAGGTATCCGGAGGAAATGGATATGATAAACTGAAAAAACTTTTTAAACAGGCAAACAGAATGTATTATAAAGGAATGAAAAGCAATGGTATGATTGAACGACTGGACATTGATAAAATCGCACAGAATGTTCAGACAGAACTGGAGCCGCTGTATAAGGTGCTGGGAATATATTGATATTCCCGGTACCTTATATAAAAGCCGGGGCAGCAGCCGCTATCTATTCCCATACATCCAGCTTTCTTTCCTTATAGTAATATGTTTCATCCTTTTTGCCGATGCTGCGTATGACGCGGCAGGGCACCCCGTAGGCGACGGTATTTGCAGGAATATCGCCAGTCACCACACTTCCGGCTCCGATTACGGAATTATCCCCGATCGTAATTCCGGGCATAATCTGGGCGCCGGAACCGATCCAGACATTCCTTCCTACATGAATCGGAAGGTTATAAACATAGTGATGCTCGCGAAGAACCGGCAGAACAGGATGACCGGAAGTACAAAAGACAACATTGGGGGCAATAAGGCAGTTATCGCCGATGTAAATATGTTCATCATCCACAAATGTGACATTGGAATTGAGATAAACGCCGTTTCCCAGATGAACATGCCTGCAGCCCCAATTTGCGTTTAAAGGTGTTTCCACCGTGCATTCATGCCCGATTTCTGCAAAAACCAGTGGCAGAAGCTGCCGTCTCTTTTCTGTCTCTGTTGGCAAAGTCCGGTTGTATTCCACCATTTTGTCCTGATAAATATGCTGGTCGCCTAGTAATGACGGATCATCATAACAGTATACAAGTCCCTTTTCTTTCCGTTCCTTGTTTGTCATAGCCGTATTCCTCCCTGGATGTATATTAATATTGTACATCAGCTCTCTTGAAAAATCTTGTAAAATCCACTAGAATAATATAAAAATCGTATTTTTACAGGAGCATTGTATGAATTCACCTTTAGAGGTATCTGCCGATTTCTCGGAGCGTTTACATTACAATTTATCCGGTTTTCCGCTTTATGTAAAGAAAGATAAGCTTTCCCGTTATGGCTATGAGGCTCTGTGCCACTGGCACCCGGATTTGGAATTTATTTACATCATTGATGGCGCAATGGATTATTTTATTAACGGGAACAGGATTCCTATCCGGCAGGGGCAGGGAATTTTTGTGAACAGCCGCAGACTGCATTATGGTTTTTCCCGGCAGAAAGAGGAATGTACATTTATTGCGCTTGTTGTGCATCCTTCCCTGTTTACGAATTCCTTTGATAAAGCGCGCATTTTCGCGGAACAGAAATTTGGTTTTGCAAATGTGGATTACATCTTACTGGATTCCCATATTTCCTGGCAAAAGAAGATTATAGAGGGGATTGACCGGATATATCGGGAGATAAATGCGGCTTCCTTCAATCCGCTCAGACTGCTGGCGGAAGCGGTTTCTATATGTGCCGATGCAGGGGAGCATATTGAAACAGTGGAAAGCAGTGAGAAAAATAATGTTACACAAATGGCTTTTTTGAATATGACAGAATATATTCAGAACAATTACGGAGAAAAGCTCACCCTTGATAAAATAGCCGGCGCCGGTGCCGTCTGCCGGAGCAAAAGCTGTCAGTTATTCCGGCAGTATGTCCGGATGTCGCCGGTTGCGTATCTGACAAAATACCGGCTGTCGAAAAGCGCGGAACTGCTGCGGGATACGGAGCTTTCCGTTTCAGAGATTGCGTCGCTGTGCGGATTTCAGAGTCCCAGCTATTACATTAATCTTTTTAAGAGGGAAACGGGGCAGACACCGCTGAACTACCGGAAAGCGTCCAAGATAACCGGATAATAGCTTATATCTGAAATGATAGAATGAATTGCCATATAAATATGGTGGAAAAAGTGGCATTTTAATCCCGAAAGTATTTCAACATTTGTACCAGTATGGCGCTTTCGGCGACTTCGTCGATATCCCGGTTCCGTTGCCCGAACTGAACAAACTGAGAAGCAGAATAGAAATCATATAATTTAGCATTGCTGGCACATTCTATATAAACAGTTTTTCCGCCAATGATAAACTGCGCTTCTCGAACCTTGCCGCAGGCTATCGTTAATAAATCACTGCCAGGGATAGAAGCAGATAAAGCAGGATTGAAATTGCGTCCCAGTTGTGCGATTAAAGGCATTGAAACCAGAAAGCGGTCAAGCTCTGCATCATATTGCGAAAACTTCAGGATACGTTTTTGGAGAGTTTTACTTAATGCTTTTCCAGTAACAGATACAAACTTATTTGCCAGAGTAAAGTATCCAACAAATTCTGGCTGATTATCATCCGAGAAAACCAGATATGTCATAGCGATTCGTTGCCGTGCAAAATTGATAGCTTTTGTCTGTATAAAGTTTTCTACATCTATATTCTGCGGACAAATAAAACGGGAGAGGATTTTCTGCAATTTCTCCTCCCCGTATGTGTCAAGCATTTCTAAAAGATTCAATTCGACATAATCCATTATAGTTTATCTCCAAAGAAGGCCCTGATATTTTTCTTGCCTTTTAATTCTTTTATTTGATGACTGGTCGGAACTGCTTTTGTCGCAATAGCGGCAGCTTTTTCCATTGCTTCCACAAAAGCAGTGGCGGAGTTTTTGTCATGGATTACAATATTTTTTTTAATGCTCTGTGTTGCCATGTGTATATACTCCTTTCGAATTTGTTTTCAATCTTAGTATAGCTAAAATTTTTTAAAATAGCAATACTTATTTTATATCTTTTGTGTATAATAATTAATTCTATATATTCAACAAAATATTTATGAATATAAAGAACAATAACCTATAATTCCATGATACCGAAGCAGGCAGTAAAATTTCTTGACAAATTTTCAGCTGTCCGCTATGATAAAGACATTGGAAAAGGTTTTGAGAAAGAGGAGTACATCCGCGGCGCCATCAGAGAGGATATCCCACCGGCTGAAAGGATATCCGGGAAGGCACGGATGGAAGGTAGCTTTTGAACCGGAATCCGGAAGCCGCAGAGTGAAGGCTCTGTGTGCGGCATGCGAAAACGGGTGTAGCCCAGATTTGCGTGCTGTATGCCAAAAGCAGTGCAGAGGCATTGTGCGGTGTGTAAGGATTCACGTCTGATCCGCGTTAAGGAGAATGAGCGATAAATGAAGGTGGTACCGCGTATATACGCCCTTCGCACGAAAGCCGTGCGGAGGGCTTTCGTCGTCTCCTGGAAGTTATTATTTTCAGAAAGAATTTTCGGGCTGGGATTTCCATACAATCCCTTCCCAGATCCTGTGAGACAAAATGCTCCGCCAAACTGTATAAAAAGGAGAATCATCATGAGTAAAGAGCTTGCAAAAACCTACGATCCGAAGGGATTGGAGGAAAGACTGTATCAGAAGTGGATGGACAACGGCTACTTCCACGCAAAGGTAAATCCGGACAAGAAGCCGTTCACCATCGTAATGCCGCCGCCCAACGTTACCGGGCAGCTTCACATGGGACATGCGCTGGACAACACCATGCAGGATATCCTGATCCGTTTTAAGCGGATGCAGGGCTACGAGGCGCTGTGGCAGCCGGGGACCGACCATGCGGCGATCGCGACCGAGGTAAAGGTCATCGAAAAGCTCAAGGAGCAGGGCATTGACAAGGATGAGATCGGGCGTGAGGAATTTTTAAAGCACGCCTGGGCGTGGAAGGAGGAGTACGGCTCCCGTATCATCAACCAGCTCAAAAAGCTTGGCTCTTCGGCGGACTGGGAGCGTGAGCGCTTCACCATGGACGAGGGCTGTTCCAAAGCCGTAGAAGAGGTTTTTGTCAAGCTGTATGAGAAAGGCTACATTTATAAAGGCTCCCGCATCATCAACTGGTGCCCGGTATGCCAGACCTCGATTTCCGACGCCGAGGTGCTGCACGAGGATCAGGAGGGACACTTCTGGCACATCAACTATCCGGTAGTGGGCGAGGAAGGAAAGTTTGTGGAGATTGCGACCACCCGCCCGGAAACGCTGCTCGGCGATACGGCGGTTGCCGTAAACCCGGAGGATGAGCGCTACACGGATCTGATAGGGAAAATGCTGGAGCTGCCGCTGACCGGCAGGCAGATCCCGGTGATTGCCGATGCCTATGTAGACAAGGAATTTGGAACCGGCTGCGTGAAGATCACGCCGGCGCACGATCCGAACGACTTTGAGGTGGGCAAACGCCATAATCTCGAAGAAATCTGCATCATGAACGACGACGCTACCATCAATGAGCTGGGCGGAAAGTATGCCGGTATGGACCGTTACGAGGCGCGCAAAGCCATCGTGAAGGATCTTGACGAGCTGGGGCTTCTGGTGAAGGTGGCCCCGCACATGCACGCAGTCGGCACGCATGACCGCTGCAAGACGACGGTGGAGCCGATGGTAAAACAGCAGTGGTTCGTGCGCATGGATGAGATGGCAAAGGCGGCGATCAAGGCGCTGGAGGATGGCGAGCTGACTTTCGTGCCGGAGCGCTTCGACAAGACGTATCTGCACTGGCTGGAAAACATCCGCGACTGGTGCATTTCCCGTCAGCTCTGGTGGGGACACCGCATTCCGGCATATTACTGCGACGAGTGCGGAGAGATCGTGGTGAAGAAAGGCGGCGCGCCGGAAAAATGCCCGAAGTGCGGCTGCACCCATCTGACGCAGGATGAGGATACCCTGGATACCTGGTTCTCTTCGGCGCTGTGGCCGTTTTCCACGCTCGGCTGGCCGGAGAAAACGGAAGAAATGGAATACTTCTATCCGACCGACGTGCTGGTAACGGGCTATGATATCATCTTCTTCTGGGTAATCCGCATGGTATTCTCCGGGCTTGAGCAGACCGGAAAAGCGCCGTTCCATCACGTACTGATCCACGGTCTTGTGCGCGACTCTCAGGGACGCAAGATGAGCAAATCTCTCGGAAACGGCATTGATCCGCTGGAGGTGATCGATAAATACGGCGCCGACGCGCTGCGTCTCACACTGATGACCGGAAATGCGCCCGGCAACGATATGCGTTTCTACTGGGAGCGTGTGGAGGCGAGCAGAAATTTCGCAAACAAGATATGGAACGCATCGCGCTTTATCATGATGAATCTGGAGAAGGCAGAGGTTCCGTCCGAAATGCCAAAGGATGCGCTTACGCAGGCGGATAAGTGGATTCTCTCAAAGGTGAACGCGCTGGCAAAAGACGTTACCGACAACATGGAGAAATTCGAGCTTGGCATCGCGGTGCAGAAGGTGTACGACTTCATCTGGGAGGAATTCTGCGACTGGTATATCGAGATGGTAAAACCGCGTCTGTACAGCGACACGGATAACACAAAGGCGGCGGCGCTCTGGACCTTAAAGGCGGTGCTTGGAAACGCCCTGAAGCTTCTGCATCCGTACATGCCGTTTATCACCGAGGAAATTTATTGTACCCTGAATCCGCAGGAGGAATCCATCATGATCGCTTCCTGGCCGGAGTGGACGGACGAATGGGATTTTGCGGCGGAGGAAACCGAGGTAGAGGCAATCAAAGAAGCCGTGCGCGCCATCCGCAATGTGCGCAGCTCCATGAACGTTCCGCCCAGCAGAAAGGCGAAGGTATTCGTAGTTTCCGAAAAAGAGGAAGTGCGCAGCATTTTTGAGGACGGAAAAGTATTCTTTGCGACACTCGGTTATGCGAGCGAGGTCGTTATCCAGGCGGATAAGGCGGGCATCGGAGAGGACGCCGTATCGGCAGTGATTCATGAAGCAGTGCTTTATATGCCGTTTGCCGAGCTGGTGGATATTGAGAAAGAAATAGAGCGTCTGAAAAAAGAAGAAGAGCGCCTGACGAAGGAACTTGCGCGTGTAAACGGAATGCTCGGCAATGAAAAATTTGTGAGCCGCGCTCCGGAGGCGAAAATTGCCGAGGAAAAAGCGAAGCTTGCAAAATACACCGATATGATGAACCAGGTGCAGGAGCGCCTGGCACATCTGACGAAGTAAAGGTATTGCGGCGCAGGAACGAAACAGCCTGCGCAGAAGTGAAGGAAAGGTATCGCGGTGCGCGCCCCGGCAGAATCGGGACAGCCGGCAAAAAAGTGCGGCGCATCGCGGCAGGAAAGGAGAAGCTATGTCACTGCGTCTGATCCTGGGAAGCTCCGGGAGCGGGAAATCCCGCTACATTTACAGCAGCATCATCGAGTCTGCGGTTCAGTCGCCGGAAAAGAAATTTCTGGTGATCGTACCGGAGCAGTTTACCATGCAGACGCAGCGTGAGCTGGTGCGTCTCCACCCGGACGGGGGACTTCTGAATATTGATATTTTAAGCTTTCAGCGTCTCGCCCACCGCATCTTTGAAGAGGTGGGGGCGGATAAGCGCACCGTGCTGGAGGAGCTTGGAAAAACGCTGCTCCTTCGGCGCGCGGCCTCCAGACGGCAGGATGAGCTAAAGGTTTTAAAAGGAAATCTGAAAAAGATGGGATATCTGCAGCAGATGAAATCCATGATCTCGGAGCTGACGCAGTATGATATCGACTCGGAGAAGATGGAGCGGCTTTTGCAGCGGGCGGAGCAAAAGCCGTCCCTCTTTTATAAGCTGAAGGATATCCAGCTTCTCTACGAAGGCTTCCAGGAGGAGCTGGAGGGAAAATACATCACGGCGGAGGAAACGCTGGAGGCGCTCTGCCAGGTGGCGCGCCAGTCTGAGATCCTGAAGGGCTGCGTGGTGGCGCTGGATGGCTTTACCGGTTTCACACCCGTGCAGAATAAGCTTCTGCGAGAGCTTTTTTCGCTGGCGGAGCAGGTATATGTGACGGTGACGATCGACGCAAGAGAGGATTTCTACCGCATCCGCGGCGAGCACGAGCTGTTTTATTTAAGCAAAAAGACTATCCGCGCTCTGACGCACACGGCGCAGGAGGCGTGCTGCAGCATCCTGCCGCCGGTGGTGATGGAGTGGAGGACGCTTCCGCGTTTCGTCAAAAGCCCGGAGCTCGGATTCCTGGAGGCAAGGCTCTTCCGCAGCGGAAGCCGCGCCGCGCAGTGGACGTCACAAGACGCAAATCGGCCGTCAGCAGGAGAGACGCCGCAGGATGCAAAGCAGCAGCCAGCAGAAGCGACTGCGCGGGATGCAAAGCAGCCGCCGGCTGCGGAGTCATCGCAGGACGCGATTTCCCTGCACACGGCGGCAAATCCGGTGCAGGAGGCGCACTTTGCGGCGCGCACCATCCGCGCCCTCCTGCGGGAGGGGTACCGCTTTCAGGATATTGCGGTGATCGTCGGCGATATGGCTTCGTACAGCAGCTACATTCCGCAGGTGTTCGGGGAGTATGGGATCGCATACTTTATGGACAGCACACGGACGGTTTTTTCGAATCCGCTGATCGAATTTCTGCGCGCCGCGCTCGACATGGTGCAGCAGGATTTCACCTGCGCGTCCGTTTTCCGCTATCTGCGGACAGATCTTTGCAAAATTGAGGGAGAAAAGCTCGACATGCTGGAAAATTACGTGCTTGCCGCGGGCGTGCGCGGATTTTCCAGATGGAGAGAGCCTTTCATGCGGACGGTGGATTTTCTGGAGGAGGAGCAGCTTGCGCTCTGCGAGGAGCTGCGCGCCGGGATCATGGAGCCGCTCATTCCGTTTGTGCACTGTCTGCGGACGGGGGAGACGACGGCGAGGGAAAAAACAGAAAGCCTTCACAGGCTGCTCTGCCACTATGAGATCCAGCAGCAGCTCGCGGATATGGAAAAAGGCTTCCGCACGGACGGACAGGCAGAGCTTGAGAAGGAATTTGCGAATATCTATGCTCTTGTGATCGGCATTTTTGATAAGCTGGCGGAGCTTCTCGGCGATGAGCTTCTGACGCTTAAGGAATATACGGAGCTTCTGGAGGCCGGCTTTGAGGAGGCGCGCGTGCGCATGATCCCGCCGTCCGCGGACCGCGTCCAGGTGGGCGATCTGGAGCGCACCCGTCTGACGGACATCAGGGTGTTGTTTTTCCTCGGCTTAAACGACGGCTGGGTTCCGGCGACAGGCGCAGGCGGCGGTCTGCTTTCCGACCTGGAGCGCGAAACGCTGATGGAGAGCAAGGTCGAGCTGGCTCCGACGGCGCGCCAGAACAGCTATATCCAGAAATTTTATCTGTATCTGAATCTGACAAAACCGCAGGAGCGTCTCTATCTCTCCTGCAGCAAGGCGACGATGGACGGCAGTCTTCTGCGCCCGTCCTATGTGATGCGCACGATCGGCAGGCTGTTCCCGGAGCTTTCCGTGCAGGATGAAGATGCTTACGATTCCTTTGCGGATCGCGTGGAGACGCCCCAGAACGCACTTGCCTATCTGCTGGAGGGCTTTGGGACGATCCGGGAGCAGCGTCCCTCCGGCGAGTGGCTGGAGCTTTATAACTGGTACCGCCGCGGCCAGGGAACGGCGGAGCAGGCGCAGAAATTAGTGGAAGCGGCATTTCTCACCTTTGACGGGAGCGGCATCGGACGGCAGGCGGCGCGCGAGCTGTACGGCGAGGTGTTGGTCAACAGTGTAAGCCGTCTGGAAAAGTTCGCTTCCTGCGCCTTTGCGCATTTCCTGCAGTACGGACTGCGCCTGCAGGAGCGCGAAGAATACGTGTTCCGCCCGGTCGACATGGGAAGGGTGTTCCACAGCGCGATCGAGCTGTATTCGCAGAAGGTGGAGGAGAGCGGGTACAACTGGTTCGAAATCCCGGAGGAGGTGCGCGACCGTTTTATCGAGGAGGCAGTCAGCGAGGTGTCCGCGGGATACGGACAGCAGATCCTGCATGACAGCGCGCGCAACGAGGCGATGATCGGGCGCATGAAGCGCATTATGCGCCGCACCGTCTGGGCGCTGCACCGCCAGATCCAGTCCGGGCATTTTTACCCGGCGAATTTTGAGGTCTCTTTCTCGCAGGTGGAGGGTCTGGAGGCGGTGAACATTGCGCTGACGCCGGAGGAAAAAATGAAGCTGCAGGGACGCATTGACCGCATCGACGTCTGTGAGAAGGAAGACCAGGTGTACGTTAAGGTGATCGACTACAAATCGGGAAACACCGCTTTTGATCTGGTGGCGCTGTACTACGGACTGCAGCTTCAGCTTGTGGTCTACTTAAACGCCGCCATGGAGCTGGAAAAACGGGTTCACCCGGACAGGGAGATCGTTCCGGCGGGTATTTTTTATTATCATATGAAGGATCCGCTTCTGGAGACAGACGAAGAGCTGACGCCGGAGGAATTAAACAAAAAGCTTTTGCGTCAGCTCCGTCCGGACGGGCTGGTGAATAAAAATCCGGCGGTATTCCAGGAGATGGATCTGGGAATACAGAAGTCCTCTGATGTGATTCCGGTGAGCGTCAACAAGGACGGGACCCCGTCGAAGCTATCAAAAACGGCGACAGATGAGCAGTTTGCGGCGCTCTCAGGGTTTGTGCACAGGAAGCTGCGCGAGATCGGCAGCGCGATGCTGGAGGGCGAAATCGCCCCGGTGCCGTATCAGAGAAAGCAGCAAAAGGCGTGCGATTATTGTATTTACCGCCCGGTCTGCTGCCTGGACGACAAGATCCCCGGCACGCACACAAAACGGCTGAAGGAATACAGCGAGCAGGAAATCTGGGAGCGGCTGAATGGAGAAGGCGGGCAAAAATAAGCGGCAGATTGTTTTTTGTGAATCTCAATGAGCAGGAGGCGGGAAGATATGAGCGTGAACGTAAAATGGACAGACGACCAGCAGCAGGTGATCGACGCGCGCGGCTGCGACCTGCTGGTATCGGCGGCGGCCGGCTCCGGCAAGACGGCAGTTCTCGTGGAACGTATTTTGTCGATGCTGACGGACCGGGAGCATCCGCGGGATATCGACCGGCTGCTGATCGTGACCTTCACGAATGCGGCGGCAGGGGAGATGAAGGACCGCATTCGCGTGGCGATCGAGCAGAAGATCGAGGGATTCCAGGCGGAGACGGAGGAAGACGAACGCCTTCTGGAGCACCTGCAGCGGCAGGTCTCCCTGCTTTCGAATGCGCAGATCACTACCATCCACAGCTTTTGTCAGTATGTGATCCGCAACCATTTCCATACGATCGACCTCGATCCGGGGCTTCGTGTGGCGGATGAGGGCGAACAGAAGCTGCTGCAGAATGACGTGATGGAGAAGCTGATCGAGGAAGCCTACGCCCAAAAGGACGACAGCTTCCGGCGGATGGCGGAGTGTCTGGCGCCGGGGCGTGACGACACGGCGCTGGCGGGGATCGCCCTCGCGCTCTATCAGTTTTCCATGAGCTTTCCGTTCCCAAGGGAGTGGCTGCGGGAGTGCCGGAGCGCCTATTATCTGACGGAAGAGGATTTTGAAAAGACAATGTGGGTGCAGCAGATGCAGCAGATGTCCGAAAAGATTTTAGAGGACGTGCGTGAGCAGGCAAAGATGGCGCTTGCAGAGGCAGAGAGCATGTACGGCCCCTATACCTACAGTGACGCGCTGCAGGAGGATATACGGCTGATAGATGATATTCTGAAGGCGAAGACCTATTCAGGGCGATGCATTAAGCTGCAGAATATCTCCTGGGCGCGTCTGTCCGCAAAGAAGGATGCTTCCGTCTCGGAGGAAAAGAAGCAGCAGGTAAAGAATATGCGCGACGGCTATAAAAAGGCGGTGGAGGATCTGCGCAGCGAATTTTATTATGCCTCTGCGGAGGAGATCATTGCGGCGATGAAGGAATGCGCGCCCGTCGTCTCCGGCATCACGGAATTTGCGGACCGTTTTGCCGACCGTTACGCCGCGGAAAAGATAAAGAAAAACATGATGGATTTCAACGATCTGGAGCATTTTGCGCTGCAGATCCTCGTGAAGCGCGAAGAAGGCGGGATTTGTCCGACGCCGGTGGCGGAGGATCTCGCCGCCCACTATGAGGAAATCCTGATCGATGAATACCAGGACAGCAACCTGGTGCAGGAAATGATCCTTGGCAGTATTTCAAAAAAATACAGCGGCGGACATAATCTGTTCATGGTGGGAGACGTCAAGCAGAGCATTTACCGTTTCCGTCTGGCGCGTCCGGAGCTTTTCATGGAAAAATATGACACCTACCGCGTTGGAGAAAAGGATGCACCGCAGCGGCGCATCGACCTGCATCAGAACTTTCGCAGCCGCAGTCAGGTGCTTACCTTTGTAAATTTCCTGTTTGAGCAGATGATGGAAAAGCATCTTGGCAATGTGGAGTACGACGACGCGGCGGCGCTCTATCCGGGAGCCAGGTTCGCGCCCGGGGACAACGCGGCTTTCCGGGATACCGAGGTGCTGCTGATCGACGCGGATGCGACAGAGGAGGACGAAAAACCGGAGGAATCGTCGCGGGAACTGGAGGCTGCGGCTGTCGCGCAGCGGATCCGTGAGATCGTGGGAAAGGAGCTTGTGTGGGATAAGGAGCAGGGCGCCTACCGGACGGCGCAGTACGGCGACATCGTTATTTTACTGCGCACCATTCAGGGATGGGCGGAACCGTTTGCGAAGGTGCTGACGGACATGGATATTCCGGCGCATACCGGCTCGCGCACCGGCTATTTTTCCACGACCGAGGTGCAGACGGTGCTTTCGCTTCTTCGCATCATCGACAATCCGCAGCAGGACATTCCGCTGACGGCAGTGCTGCACTCGCCGATCGGCGGGCTTTCCGGCGGCGAGCTTGCCGCCATCCGCAGCGCCCATCCGCGGCTGCCGTTTTACGAGGCGTGTATGCAGGAGGAATCGCTGGCAGACTTTTTTGCGATGCTGGCGGATTTCCGCAGAAGAGCCATCTATACGCCGATCCACGAGCTTTTGTGGTATATTTATGAAAAAACAGGCTATGCCGCTTATGCCGCGGCGATGCCGGGCGGCAGCCAGCGCAGGGCAAACCTTGATATGCTGGTGGAGAAAGCGATCGCCTACGAGAGCGGAAGCTACCGGGGTTTGTACAACTTCGTGCGCTACATTGAAAACCTGCACAGGTACGATGTGGATTTCGGTGAGGCTGCGACCGGGGAGCAGGGAAACGCTGTGCGTATTTTGAGCATCCACAAGAGTAAAGGTCTGGAATTTCCGATCGTGTTTGTCTGCGGAATGGGCAAGCAGATGAACCAGTCGGACGCGCGCGGGAGTGTGGTAATGAATGCGGATTTCGGCATCGGCTGCGACCGGGTGGACCCGGAGCTGCGCACGCGGAGCGCCACGCTTTTAAAGCGCTTTATAAAAAGATATACGGTGCAGGAAAATCTCGGCGAGGAGCTGCGGGTCCTCTATGTGGCGCTTACGCGCGCAAAGGAAAAGCTGATCCTGACGGGAACCGTCACGAAGCTGGAGGATAAGCTCCCAAAGTGGGGGCAGGTCTGCCGGAGAGCAGACGTCGTGCTTCCCTTTACGCAGCGTGCGCACGCGGCGACTTATCTGGACTGGCTGATCCCGTCCCTGCTGCGCAATCAGTGCTTTGCGCCGCTGGCGGAGGAATATGGCATATACCAGGACCACAGGCACCCGTTGTTTTCACGGGAAATTTTCTGCCAGGTAAAAAGGATACAGGTGCAGGAGCTGGTCGGAGCGGAGAAGCAGCGCCAGGAAACGCTTCATATGACAAAGGAAGAGCTGCTGTCACTCTCGCCGGAGGCGGTATTTGATAAGAAAGCGGCCAGGCGGCTTGCAGAAAATCTCTCTTTCTGTTATGCTTACGGGAAGGAGGGAAGGATTCCGGCGAAGGTGAGCGTCTCGGAGCTGAAAAAGTTTGCACAGTTTGACGAGCGCGAGGACGGGGCGGCGCTGTACGAGGAATTGCCGCCGGTTCCGCTGATCCCGGAATTTTTAAAGGAGAAAAGCGAGGTGTCGGGCGCGGCGCGCGGCACCATTTATCATAAATTGATGGAGTGTCTGGATTTTACGCTCTTTGCGGATAACGGCAGACAGGAAAAGCTGCCGGAGCTTTTAAATGCGGAAATCGATCGCCTGCAGCGGGCGGGACACTTAAAGGCGGACGAGGTGGGGCTGATCATCCGCAGAAAAATCATTGCTTTTTTAAAGCATCCGCTGGCGCGCCGGATGGCGCAGGCGGCGGTGCGCGGAGAGCTTTTCCGCGAGCAGCAGTTTGTGCTTTCCGTTCCGGCGGGGGATATCCGTCCGGAGTGGGACGTTGGCAGTCAGGTGCTCATCCAGGGGATCATCGACGCCTATTTTGTCGAGGACGGGCACATTGTGCTGGTCGATTACAAGACGGATTTTGTGAAATCTGAAGAAGCATCTTCCCTCCATCGCAAATATGCGGTACAATTAGACTATTATGAGACCGCGCTGATGCGCCTTACGCATCTTCCGGTCAGTGAAAAGCTGATTTATTCCTTCTGCCTGGACCGCACGCTTGGCGGGAAAGCGGAAGGCAAATGAGGAGTCGAGAGAATGTCGGAATTTATCAAAAAGCTATACTATAACAAGGTCGTGCGTTACATCTTCTTCGGGGGATGCACCACGGGAGTAAACTTTGTCAGTTACTTTATCCTGCGGACGATTTTTTCCGTGGACGTCACAAAGGCAAACTTTTTTTCCATCCTGCTGTCGATTTTATTTGCCTATGCAGTGAATAAGATTTTCGTATTTGAGAGCAGGACGCACGGTGTGCGCGAACTGCTTGCTGAGATGGTAAGCTTTGTCGGGATGCGTGCGATCACCATGTTTATCGAAATCTTCGGCACGGTGCTCTTAAGCAGCGTCTGGGGCATGAATGATATGCTGGCGAAGCTTCTGATCCAGTTTGTGGTGCTGACGCTCAATTTTGTGTTCAGCAAGGTGTTTGTATTTAAGGAGAAAAAGACAGAATACAGCTACCAGGAGCGGCGGATCGCCATGCGCAAAAAGAAGTGCATCGGGATATCCTTTGCGATTCCGGCGGTGACGATGCTGATCGCCTATATCGCCAACGGGGTGTATCCGTTCGGCGACCACGGCGTGCTGATCATTGATTCCCTGCACCAGTACCTGCCGTTTTTCACGGATTTCCAGCAGAAGCTGACAAACAGTGAGTCGCTTCTGTATTCCTTCGGCGGCGGGCTTGGCTATAATATGTGGGCGACGCTTGCCTACTACCTGGCAAGCCCTTTCAATTTCCTGCTGACGGCGGTTTCCATGGAGCACGTTATGGATTTCATGGCGTACCTTATTTTGCTGAAGATCGCCCTCTCAGGGGCGGCGTTTGCCTGGTACCTTTCCGAGCGCGGCGGGGGGAGAGACTACCTGCCGGTTCCGTTTGCCTGCATGTATGCCCTCAGCGCCTTTATGATCGGCTACTATTTTAATATCATGTGGCTGGACAGCGTGATGGTGCTCCCGCTCGTGATGATGGGCATCGAGCGCATCTGCGCGGGAAAGAGCGGAAAGCTGTTTGCGGGCGCCCTGTTTTACGGCGTATACTGCAACTACTATATCGGCTACATGCTGTGCCTGTTTTCCTGCCTGTATTTTCTGGTAAACTGGATCGCGGCGCGGAAGTTTGAAATAAAAAAGTTTTTTGTTTCCGGGCTGCGTTTTGCGTGGTATGCGCTCCTTGGCGGCGGCATGGCGGCGCTGGTGCTGATTCCGGCGTACCTTGCGCTTAGAATGACGGAGTCAGCGGACGGCAGCTTTCCATCAAAAATTAAATTCTACACCGACGGCACCACGCAGTGGACCGGGCATTTTGCGCTGGTCGAGCCGATCAATATTTATGATGATCAGTCGGGCGTTAATATTTACTGCGGCGTGATCATTTTAATTCTGATCATATTATATATTTTAGATAAGGAATTAAGCTTTAAGGAGCGACTGTCGAAGGTCGTGCTGGCGGGGCTGCTGCTTTTAAGCATGAATTTTAATATGCTGAATTTCATCTGGCACGGCTTCCACACGCAGAACGGTCTTCCGAACCGTTTCGCGTTTATTTACATCGGTCTGATCCTGGTGATGGGCTTTGACGCTCTTCGTCATATCCGCAGGCTCGATGTCTGGCGGCTGGCACTGTCCTGGATCATTCCGGTTGCCTTTACCGCATACTGTATGTACGCAAATGTCGGAGAGCGGGAGCGGTATGTTTATGTGACCACGCTTTCGCTGCTCGCAGTGTACGGCATTCTGCTGCTCCTTCTGCAGGGGCTTGCGCGCGGCTTTGCCGTGGTGAAAACCATACTGATCACGCTGATGTCGGCGGAGATGGCCGCTACCGGCATTTACGGCGTCTGCATGAACGGAACCGTCGGCAGAAGCACCTATGTGAATGAGCAGAAGGCGTATCAGACGATGATCGCGCGGCAGGAGGACGGCGACGACGGCTTCTACCGCAGCGAGATCGACAGCCAGCGGATGCGCAATGAAAATATGTTTATGGGCGCAAACGGACTGGTGCTGTTTTCCTCGACGATGCCGGAGGCGACTGTCAATCTGTGCCGCAGTATCGGCATGGAGGCGCGCACAAACAAGACCGGCTACAACGGCGTGACAAAGCTGTTTAACGATGTGTTCGGCGTCCGCTACGTCGTTTCAAAATCGGGCGGCGACACGCTCTATCAGATGGAAAAGGTGGATTATGAGGAACCGCTCACACTCTATAAGAACGAGGGGGCGCTGTCGGTCGGCTTCATGGTTTCCACAGATATCAAAAACTGGGATATCAATGACCGGCTGCCGATGAAGGTACAGGATGATTTCGCTGTGCTTGCGACCGGTGTGGATTTCTTCTACACGCTGCGTGAGGCGTATTCCCTGGAGGAGGGACCGACCTATATCATCCGCCTGCATCCGGGAGAGCAGACATACATTGAATTCACGGAGAATGTGGAGAGCATCACCATCAAGACGCCGCAGTACGAAAAGACCATCAATAATTATACGAAAAACGTCTTTAATCTCGGTACGGTCACAGAGGAGGGCGAGGCGAGCAAGGCGAATATCACCATTAAATATAAGGAAGGAAAGGAGTCGCCGGTGCCGGTGCGCGTCTATACCTGCACGGATGAGGAGTACCAGGCGGTCTATGAGAAGCTGGCGGCAAATCAGCTTGAAAATGTGCAGGAATCCGGCAACCAGCTTTCCGGGACCATCCATGTGGACGAGGCAGGCACGCTGCTCCTGACGATTCCTTATGATGAGGGCTGGAAGGTACTTGTCGACGGCGTTGAGACGGAAACATACCGCGTGGGCGAGGCGCTGATGGGGCTGGATCTGCAGCCGGGCGACCATGAAATTTTCATGACGTTCACCCCGGCGGGACTGTGGCTGGGAAGCATTCTGTCGCTGGTCTGCGTGGCGCTGTTTCTTTTGAGCTGCTACGTGGAGGGCAGACTGCAGGCGCGCGGCGAAAAGAAGGAGCAGCTTGCCCAGGCTGCGGTTTAAAGGGAGGTTTTCATGATTTATCAGAGATTATGCGAGATAGCAGGAGCGGAAAACGTGCGTGAGCAGGAGCCGATGAGCAGGCATACGACCTTTCGCATCGGCGGTCCGGCGGATTACTTTGTGCTGCCGCACAGCCGGGAGGAGCTCGCCGCGGTGATCGATTTCTGCCGGAAGGAGCAGGTGCCGTGGCATATCATCGGCAACGGCAGCAATCTTCTGGTGGGAGATAAGGGTGTGCGCGGAGTGGTCATCCAGCTTTTTAAGAATTTCCAGGATATTTCCATCGAAGGAGAGACGGTGACGCTGCAGGCGGGCGTGATCAATTCGCTGGCGGCAAAGCGCATTCTTGACGCGGAGCTTACCGGGTTTGAATTTGCGGCCGGGATTCCGGGGACCATCGGCGGAGCCGTTGTGATGAACGCCGGAGCCTACGGCGGCGAGATGAAGGATGTCGTTTCCGGTGTTACGGTGCTGGACGAAAACGGGGCGTTTCTTACTCTGGCGAACAGTGAGCTGGAGATGGGCTACCGCACAAGCATCATTGCCCGCAGAGGCTACGTGGTGACGGAGGCGAAGCTTTCCCTGCAGCGCGG
The DNA here is from genome assembly GCF_905201705.1 of uncultured Marvinbryantia sp. Lineage (GTDB taxonomy): Bacteria > Bacillota > Clostridia > Lachnospirales > Lachnospiraceae > Marvinbryantia. The sequence continues at coordinate 34,317 of NZ_CAJKOX010000030.1, read as the reverse complement.
CGTGCGCGCGGAAATTGCGGCGCGCATGGAGGAGCTGAAGGAGAGGCGTGTCACAAAGCAGCCGCTCGAATATCCGAGCGCCGGAAGCACCTTTAAGCGCCCGGAGGGGTATTTTGCGGGCAAGCTGATCATGGATGCCGGACTTCGCGGCTTTTCTGTCGGCGGGGCGCAGGTTTCTGAGAAGCACTGCGGGTTTGTTATTAACAAGGGCGGCGCGACGGCGGCGGATGTGATGGCGCTGATGGAAGCGGTGCAGGATACCGTGGAGAAAAAATTTGGCGTCCGCCTGGAGCCGGAGGTAAAGCGGCTCGGGGAATTCTGATGATAAGAAATGAGCAGGCGAATGAGGACTGCGGACAGCAGCATGGATACGGCTACTGTGAACGGAGTGAACAATAACCGGATAAGAGCTGTGAAGAGAGGGAGACGACAGATGAGACTTGTAATCGTGACCGGCATGTCGGGTGCCGGAAAGGTAAGCGCATTGAAAATACTGGAGGATCTGGGATATTACTGTGTGGATAATCTCCCGATCGCGCTGCTGCCGACATTTGTGGATCTGGTGTACACACAGAGCACAGAGATTACAAAGGCGGCGATCGGTATCGACATCCGCAACGGAAACGGGCTGCAGGAGATCGGCGGTCATCTGGAGCAGATGGAGAAATCCGGTTATGCGTATGAGATACTGTTTATGGACGCTTCGGATCAGACGCTGATCAAGCGTTATAAGGAGACGCGGCGCGTGCATCCGATGACGGGCGACCGCCGCATCGATCAGGGCATCGAGGAGGAGCGCAGACAGCTTGCGTTTTTAAAAAAGAAAGCGGATTATATCATCGATACCAGCAAGCTGCTCATCCGCGATCTGGTGCAGAAATTAAATCAGATTTTTGTGCAGAATCAGGAATTTAAAAATATGGTAGTGACGATCCTGTCGTTCGGTTTTAAGTACGGGATTCCGGCGGACGCGGATCTGGTGTTTGACGTGCGTTTTCTGCCCAATCCCTATTATGTGGATGAATTAAAGACGCAGACGGGCAACGATCTGCCGGTGCAGGAGTATGTGATGAACTGCAGTCAGGCGAGCGTATTTCTTGAGAAGCTCACGGATATGGTGAAGTTTCTGATCCCCAACTATGTGCTGGAGGGGAAGAACTGTCTGGTGATCGGCGTGGGCTGTACGGGCGGCAAGCACCGCTCGGTGACGATCGCAAATAAGCTTTACGAACAGCTTGCGGATGAGACGGAGTACGGCGTTAAAATAGAACACAGGGATATCACACGGTAGGAGCTTATGGAGGGGAGAGCGCATGTCTTTTTCCGGAAACATTAAAGAAGAGCTTTCCCGGCAGGTGCCGGGAGCGCGGCACTGCCGGATCGCGGAGATGGCAGCGATCATCAGCCTGTGCGGCGGCGTGTCGGTGTCGGCGAGCGAGCGGTTTTGTCTGAAGGTGCAGACGGAAAATCTTTCTGTTGCAAGAAAGTACTTTACATTATTGAAAAAAACATTTAATATAGTAGTTGAGCTTTCCATCAGGCAAAGCAGGGGGCGAAGCAGGAGCCGTGTGTACACGGTGTACGTGAAAAGACACGAGGATACGGTGCGTATTCTGCAGGCAGTGAAGCTGCTGAAAGGAGACGGGCTGGACTATATGGGAGCGGAGGAAGCGCCCGATATCACGGACAGTCTGGTTATCCAGCAGACCTGCTGCAAACGCGCGTTTTTGCGCGGCGCGTTTTTGGTGGCAGGGTCTGTCAGCGATCCGCAGAAGTTTTACCACCTGGAATTCACGTGTACCAACGAGTACCGTGCCCGGCAGATACAATCTGTGCTGAAAGCGTTCGACCTGGAGGCAAGGATCATCCCACGCAAGAAATATTTTGTGGTATATTTAAAAGAAGGGGACCAGATCGTGGACGCGCTGAATGTTATGGAAGCTCACCAGGCACTCATGGAACTGGAAAATATCCGCATTTTAAAAGATATGCGAAACACGGTCAACCGAAAGGTGAACTGTGAGACCGCCAATATTCACAAGACGGTGAACGCGGCGGTAAAGCAGATTGAGGACATCAAGTATATTCGGGACACCACAGGATTCGGCGATTTATCGGAGAATCTGGCGCAGATGGCAGAGATCCGCTTAGCCAATCCGGACGCGACATTAAAGGAATTAGGTATGCTTTTGACTCCTCAGGTAGGAAAATCCGGTGTGAACCACCGGCTGAGAAAGCTCAGTGAGATAGCCGGTGAACTGAGAGACAATAAGGAGGAGAAACATTATGATTAAAAAACCTATTACGATTCAGATTGCAAATGGGCTGGAAGCAAGACCGGTCGCCCTTCTGGTGCAGGTAGCAAGTCAGTATGACAGCCAGATCCACGTGGAAGTAGAGGGCAAACGTGTAAATGCAAAAAGTATCATGGGCATGATGACGCTTGGGCTTGAAACAGGAGAGAAAATCGTTGTTGAGGCGGAAGGCGCCGATGAGGAGGAAGCGATGAGCAACATCGAAAAATACCTCAGCACGCATTAGTATACAGACCTTACCTTAGCATGTTGATATACATAAAAACAGGAATGAGAGAGAAGAGACACCGGGATATCCCCGATGTCTCTTTTGGTTGCCATGCATCTGAAGAAAGCTGCCGATGGCAACTCCATCAAAACTACATATTTCTGTGGTACACTTGTCAAAAAAGAAAGGTTGCTCGCAGGAGGATAATATGTATCAGATTTTAGTGATTGAGGATGATGAGGATATCCGGAAGATTTTGAAGAATTTCCTGTGCGGGAATGGGTATGGCGTGATCCTGGCGGAGGACGGCGTGGACGGCATCGCAAAATTTCATGAGTGTGCCAGCGACCTCATCCTGCTGGATGTGATGCTGCCGAAGATTGACGGCTTCGGGGTGCTGGAGCTGATCCGCCGGGAATCGGAAATCCCGGTAATACTGCTGACGGCGCTGGAGGAAGAGGCATACCAGATACGAGGGCTGGATCTGAAGGCGGACGATTATATTACAAAGCCCTTTTCCGTGCCGGTGCTGCTGCGAAAGATCGCGGCGGTTTTGCGCCGCTCGCACAGGGACGCCGGAAACGCGGAGATTTTTTATAAAAATCTGCGGCTTGATCCGGCGGGACGACGCGTGTATGTCGCGCAGGAAGCCGGGGAGACCTTAGAGCCGGAGCTGACGCAGAAGGAATTTGAGCTGCTGCATGTGCTGCTTATCAACAAGGGCATTGTGCTGACGCGTCAGAAGCTTCTCAATCTTGTCTGGGGCGATGACTATTTTGGCGAGGAGCGCATCGTTGACACACATATCAAAAATCTGCGAAAAAAGCTTGGAACGAATTACATCAGTACCATAAGAGGGGTGGGATACCGCATTGATAAAGAAGCTAAGAGCAAGTCTGACGATTAAGATTTTTCTGCTTGTCAGCCTGCTTCTGTTGGCTGCAAGCGGCGTAACTTACGCGGCGGTCGTGTGGTTCCTGCCCGCTTTTTATTCAAATGAGCTGGAGAACAGTATCGACCGGCTTTCGCAGGAACTGAAGAAAATTATCGAATCCTTTTCAGGCATCGAAGAGGCTTCCAATGCGATCGCGCTCTTTCAGGGAAATACGCAGACCTCCGTGGCGATCCTGGATGAGGACGGCGCTTACGTCTGGTACTGGGTTGAGGTGGGGACGACGGTGGAAAGCGGCGTTGTCACGGAATATGCGGTTTCGGATGCTGCCTCCTATGCAGCGGAGGATACCGTGGTGGAAGAGGACATTGTTTCGGAGGAGGCATTCTCGACAGATGAAGAAGCCGCAGAGGGAGAGAACGGCACTCTCACAGGCGAGGATGCGGCTGCTGAAGGGGATGCTTTCACAGGCGAGGATGTGGCTGCTGATGGGGACGGTTTCTCAGATGGAGAGATGACGGCCACAGCGGTGGATGGTCAGGAATCGGCCGCAGAAATATTTCCGGGGGAAGGCATGGAGGGGATGGCGGTGAAGTCCTACCCGCTCACAGTTGGCGGAGAATCCTATACCATGTTTGTCACAGGCGGAAAGCAGCAGGTTGACCAGGCGATGGAGATTCTGCGGCAGATTTTTCCGTATATTCTGGCGATCGCGGTCTGCGTGGCGGTGCTGTCTGCTCTGGCGGCGTCTTTTTATCTCACGGCTCCGGTCGTGCGCCTCAGCCGTATTTCACGGAAGATGGCAAAGCTTGATTATTCAGAACGATATACCGGAAAACGCACGGATGAGATCGGCGCTCTCGGACAGGATTTAAACGAGCTGGCGGACAATCTTTCCGGCGCGCTTACGGAGCTGCGGCAGGCGAATGCCAGGCTGAAATCCGATATTGAGCTGGAGCGGGAGCAGGAAAAACGACGGATGGCGTTTTTTTCCGCGGTTTCGCATGAGCTGAAAACGCCGATCACGATTTTGAAGGGACATCTTTCGGGAATGCTGCAGGGCGTCGGAGAATACCGAAACCGGGATTATTATCTGCAGCGGTCACAGGAAACGGCGGAAAAAATGGAGGACATGGTGCAGGAGCTTTTGACGGTATCGCGGATGGAGACGACGCCCTTTACTGTCGCGCAGACAGATCTTGCCGAACAGCTCCGTCTGCAGCTTGCGGAGCTGACAGAACTTTTTGAGACGAAGGAGCTGGAGCTTGTTTTGGACATTCCGGAGCATCTGTATGCAGAGGTCAATGCGTCTCTGATGGAAAAGGTATTCCGCAACCTGCTGACAAACGCGCTGCGCTATACCCCGGCGGGAGAGGGTAATCAGATCCGTCTGCAGCTGCGGCAGCAGGAGAAAAGTATTTTCTTTGATATCGAAAATACCGGAGCACATATCCCGGAAGATGCGCTGCCTCACATCTTTGAAGCATTCTATCGCGTCGAGCAGTCGCGCAGCCGGCAGATGGGCGGGAGCGGGCTTGGGCTTTATATCGTGCGGATGGCGTTGGAGCAGCACGGCGCCAGACAAATCTTTGACGGACATTCCGGGGACGTGGACTGCGCCGGAGAATTTGGCGCGGAAAATACGAAGGATGGGGTGCGTTTTTATTGGCAGCTACACGAAAAACACACAGAAACTCCAGCAAGACCACAAACAGCGGTGGTATCCTTTTGCTGTAAATAAGAAATGCGCCGCCTGATGGCGCGCGAAAAACAGCAAAGGAGTTGGATATTATGAAGAAGAAAACAGGCATTTTACTGACAGGGGGCGCACTGGCGCTGGCATTGACGGCAGGCAACGTGCAGGCAAAAACGCTGGGGTATGACCTCGGCAATGGAAGTACAGCGTATTATTTTTTAGGCGAGGATGCGAAAATTAAGACACAGACGGAGGAGGCGGTGAATATCGCAGGAGAAGCCGGGCAGACGGCGGAACAGGCTTTTACGGATGCTGCGCTTCTTACAGAGGAGGAACGCGGGAAGAGGCTGGCATGGTACAAGGCCTCCATGCAAGAGGCGGTCGCCTACCTGGAAAAGTATGGAGTATCCTATGACATCCAAAACGACCGGCTGCTCTACAATGGGCAGACTGTGCGCTGGCTGATCGACAAGCAGATTGACAGCAACTGCCAGGCGATCCATATGCCGGAGGGTGAAATTGATCTTTACACGGTGCGCGCGAAGGACTACACGCTTACGGGCGTGCGGACGGCGACGCAGGAAGAGTACGACGAGCGCACGCGCCAGGATGAGCTGGAAGCAAGGCAGCCCTCTGGCACGGAGCAGACTGCGTCGGAAGAAGGCGGGAACGCATTATATGACGGCGTTACCGTGTACAGTGAGCCGGAAGGCGGCGTTCTTTATACCTGGGTGGAAGAGGGGGATAACGTCCATGTCCAGTTAAACGAAAATGCAGAAAAAGAGGAAAGTGCCCTGCAAGCCGAAGATGCAGAAAAAGAGGATGCTCTGCAAACGGTTGCAGAAGAGACAGCAGCAATGGTCTGCGAGGGATCGGAGGGCGCCTGGGCGGATACCGAAGCCGAAAAGAAAAAGGCGGCGGAATACGCTGAAGCGGGCATCACCCGGAGCCAAAATGGGGGCTGGCTGTGGAACGGAAAGGCAATCTATTTTCTGCTCGATGAGGACGGCGGACTTTCCGTAAACAACACCTCCGAGACGGAAAAAGACAAAATCTACATTCTTGTGAAGCGCAGCGAGGACGGCAGCATCAAAGAAGTGAAGCAGGTAACAAGCGAAGAGGTGCTGCAGGCGAAAGCGGGGATGGATGAGTAGATATATTATTCATTTTTTGCAGGAGTGAAAGAAATCGTTAGAATATAAAGTACAGAGAGCAAAACAGCACGCTGTGTTCACAAATATTTCACAAAATTTATTAGCACTCACTCTTGACGAGTGCTAATAAATGTGTTATAACACATATAGAACAAAGGAGAAGGAAAGAAAGGAACCAGAAAAAAGGTTTCTGTTTCTTCCAGATCATCCTCAGTTTCAATTAACAAGATGTTTTTAAATTAGTAGGAAAAGGAGCGATGACTTATGATGACACCTAGTATTTTTGGAGAGAACTTATTTGATGATTTCTTTGATGACTTTTTTGATTTCCCGTCCTTTGACGATAAGGAGATGCGTAAAGCAGAGCGGAAACTCTACGGACGCCATGCGGTGAACATGATGAAGACCGATGTGCAGGAACATGACGACCACTATGAAGTGGATATTGATCTGCCGGGCTTTAAGAAAGACGAACTTTCCCTGGAACTGAAAGACGGTTATCTGGTAATCAGCGCAGCGAAGGGGCTTGACGAGGACGAGAAGGAAAAGAAAACAGGCAGATTCGTCCGCCGGGAGCGTTATGCGGGCAGCATGAGCCGGTCCTTCTATGTCGGCGAGGATGTAAAGCAGGAAGATATCCATGCGAAGTATGAGAGCGGGGTATTGAAGCTGAGCATTCCGAAGGCGGAGACAAGAAAGCCGGAGGTTGAAGAAAAGAAATACATTGCCATCGAGGGATAACGGCACCTCTTAATATATAAAGAAAAACAGGATAGCCTGGAGCTTGGCGCGGTGGAAACCGTCCGGCTCCGGGCTATTTCTGTTTTTCATCCCATTTTGACCCCTTCCTGCACAGATAAAAGTCACAGCAATCTCCGCCCGTGGCCAGTGTTTTCGTTCTGCGGAGTACGCCGCCCATCCAGTCGATAGTCAGGGTATCCAGCACACACAAATAAGGAACCAGCCTGGGCAGTTTTTCCTGCCGTCCCAAAGCGCACAGGCCGCACTGGTGGTAGTTGATAGTATATTCATCTGCATCCCTGCCCAAAAGCACCTCGCAGCTCCAATGGAAAGGGTTGTCCTTTGCGAGGACATTTGTTTTCGCCGCAACGTCGGCACGTTTTTTCTGTGCTTCCAGGGTAAAGGCCGTTTGTGCCTTGCGGTTGTACACCGCTTGAATAAGGGGCGTACACATACTGCGTTCCACCATTTGGCCGAACGTTTCATCCGGCAGTTTCCCATCTGCCGCTTCATAAACAGACAGCCATACCATCCCCGCAGACAGGCACATCCGCAGTGGGTTTTCCTTTATGCCGCCAATATCCGGCGTCCGGGCTGCCAGCTCCCGGTAAATCTTTTTGGCCCGGCGGCGATCCACCGGGATACCCTGACTGGACAGATATCGAAAGCACGGCCCGGCAAAGACCAGCCAAAGGACACTTTCTGTTTTTGTATATTTCATACGGTTCCATCCCTGGCATTTTCTTCCTTAGAAGTTTCACGGTCACCGACAATATAATAGTCACAGTAAGGCCCGCCAGAGGCTATGGTGTATTGCCTGTAAAGCACTCCATGCTGCAAACCGATCATCACTTCGTCCAACTCACATAACAGCGGCATTAGTTCGCTGACGCCAAGCTTTGCGCAACAGGCACAGATAGGGCAGCGGGTGATGCGGTAATAGCAGGCGTTCTCGTGGGGCTTTCCCACAAAATCCACCCTGAAAGACGTTGGGTATTGCTTTTCCCGTTCCGGCGTATACCAATTGACGTATTTCAGGATACTTTTTTGATTGGCTGCTTTTCCCTTGCCTGTATTCAAATCGACCATGGAGAAATACCATTTTACATGGTACAAACTTCTTCGCATCATTTCCTGCACATCTTCCGGCGTGATCCGCTTCCCGCAGGCAAGATAGGGAGCGACAAAGGCCAGCGCAAACAGTTCGTTATAAGCCATAGGGTTACCTTTTCCCAGATCGTCCGCTTCCCGGACGATCCTTTGATAAAGCGAAGAGGCTTCTCTCATCGTTTTTTTCGCAAAATTCTTTCCGTACCGCTCCGTCAGGACCTTTTTCATTGTCCCGCGAAACAGCGCGAAGTACAATCCATTATACTGCACAACCTTTTCTCCTCTCCCTGAAGTTCAACGTCTATTTCTCTATTCTGCAGCGCCTTACCATTTCCGCAGAATTCGGGTAATCTTCCGGTCGATATCCACCCCGCGTGGCTTTGTATTCCTTCGGATGCAGAGACTTCCGGTGCGCTGCCTGTACTTCCTGTGAAAACTGCTCCGGATGCTCCCCCGCCAGCGTACCGTGTCCCATGTTGGGGAATACCTTATAGGTGAAGGCATAGCCCTTATCCTGCCATGCCCTGATATGCTTTGCCAGTTTCTTTTCGGTGGAACTCTGGATGCCGTGCCAGATGTACATATCCGTCCGCTTAAAAAGCTCAAAATCCCGGTGCCGTCCAATCATGCACTTGTCCTGATTGACCCAGCTGTGCCATGTGGCATCTTTGTAGACAATGCGATCAAAGGATGCCTCGCTGCGGTTCATCATCCTGCAGACGATCTTCCTGCGGATGGGACCGGCCTTTCCGATCAGCCAGTACGCAAAGCCCGTTAAGAAAAAAAGATAGATGTTCTGCAGAAGCGGATTTTTGATATCCGCGTAATCCATAGTGGGCATTCCGTCGGCGATAGTTGTCGTGATGGTGAGCCGTTCATCCGCCAGCACATCCATCAGGACAAAGGTTCCGTAGGACACACCATAGAGAATGTCAATCTTCCCGTCATAGTGCTTCACGATGTAGTCACCCAGCCGTCTGGCTTCCTCCTGCGCAGAATGAAACTCCGTTTCCGGTTCATCAGGATTAAAGCCGTCGTAGGCTGCCAGCACTACATGGTAGGTTTTTGCCATTTCCTCTGCCACCGGCAATGCCCCGCGATAGCACACCCCGCCGCCGTGGAGCATCACCATCAGCTCCGGGTGGTCTTTGCCAAATTCAAAGTATTTCATCGCCTAGTTGCCTCCCTTGCAAAAGTCCAGCCGCACGATCCGCATTTTCATAAGTATGCCGGAAGTTAGCTATAGCTAACCAAAGACCATTATAGCACTGAAGGAAAACGATATCAAGTGCTTTTCCGATTTTGAGTGAGAGCAATACAGCGGAATATAGCAACTATACCGTGCAGGCGGATTTTGCTGTTAATCGATTTAGTGTGTTTCCTGTTTCCGGTATTCCGTCGGGGTGACGCCGAAGTACCTGCGGAAATGATCTGCAAAATAACTTTGAGAGCAAAATTGCAGCCGTTCACTGATATTCTGCACATCATCCTGAGTTGTGCGGAGCAAAAAGGCTGCCTGCTCCAGCCGCTGTCCGCGGATATATTCGTTGGGAGTCAGCGAGGTTTCCTGCTTAAATTTTTTGCTCAGATAGTTTTCCGTGTAGCCAGTCTGGCGGGCTAACATGGACAGGGAGAGCCTGTCTTCCAGGTGCAGGCTGATATATTCGCAGCAGGCGCGTACCGGCTGCGAAAGGCTGCTGGTGCGGCAGCGGTGTACCCGCTGGATAAAATCGTCCTGCATGGTGTGGGCGATTTCCACCAGGTCCGTGATGGCGGTGCAGGCTTCCACACTCTGGAAATAGTGGTCTGTCAGGGTATAGGAGACCTCCGGCGTCAGTCCGCCCTCAATGGCGGCACGGGAAAACAATGTGATGCAGACCAATACCGCATTTTTCATCTGGCGGAGCGGGTCGCCATTGCTCAGCTTGCCCAGATGTCCGGTTATGGACATTTTGTTCATATGAGACTGATAATTCAGATCGCCCTCTCGTACCATCCGCAGCATTTCCTGTTCGCCCTTGTAAGTGCCGTGGGCGTCCATCGATTCCCTCTGGATAAATTCCCCGTTGATCTTCCGGGTATTTTCATGATAGCGCAGAGCGCTGACGGTAATTTTCTTTTCAGTAATACAGAAGTACAGCATGATCGCGTACTCGAAAATGCGGCTCAGGCTGATGACCGGCAGCTTGTGCAGGAAAAGCATAAACTCCTGACGCAGGGGGACGCTCAGATTGTGCTTATTTAACTGCGCTTCCAGACTTTTTGGCGGAATATCGTCTACGAAAAACGGTCCCAGAATATAGAAGCGCAGCAGCTCATTATCCAGAAAATAAGGCGTCATAACCCACATCAGCCCCATTTCATTTGTATAAATAACAGGCGTGTCCTGCTCGGCTATTTGCCGGATGAAATCGTCCCTGCTGCGGTTCATCACAAACAGATTATCGATAATCGTCTGTTCGGGGCAGTTGCTGGTAATCAGATGGAACGCGCTGTCATAGGTCCACAGGTAAAGATTATGACAGCAGCTAATCATATCACGGAACAGAGATAATCTGGTTTCGGTTTCCATAAGGATACCCTCCTCTTATTTCAATTCATTTCATTGTTCTGAAATACAGCAATCATCGCCCTTGTATTTTATCATAAAAACGCTATTTTAGCAATAAATCAGTCTTATTTTCAAATAAAAGCGGAATTATTATAATAAAAGCCGATTTGTTATAACAGTTTCTCCTGTCTTTTTGTTATCATTTAGTCACAATGTACATTTTGACAGAAAAGCGGGAGGAAAACACGATGAAAGCAAAGAAAAAGACAGGATTATTTTCAAAAAGGTTTATGAATTCCAGAATTACGTCGGCGAATACGCAGAAAAGTGAAATGTGGCTTGGCTATTTTGCTGGGCCGTGTCTGCTCTATATGGTCTATTATTCGGTGGCGGGTACTTATCTTACGCAGTTTTATACGGACGTGCTTGGCATCGCGGGAACCTTCCTGGCGCTTATGCCGGTCTTTTCCAAGATTCTTGATGCGATTACCAATATCATCATGGGACGCATCATTGATAAGACACGCACCAGCCAGGGAAAGGCAAGACCCTGGATATTTCTGTCCGGATTTCTGATCGCGATTACCGGATGTCTGCTGTTTATGGTGCCGAAAGCGTCTTATCAGGTGCAGCTTGTCTGGATCATTATCAGCTATAATCTGTTTTTTGCGCTGGCATTTACCATCTATAATATGAGCCATAGTCTGATGGTCCCGCTTTCCACCCGGAATACAAAACAGCGTGACGGTCTGGCAATGATGCAGAGCTTTGGCATGAATATGATACCGGGATTTCTGGTGACGATTATTCTTCCGATCATGATTCAGAAGTTTGGCGTTGGAACCGGCGCGCAGGATACCTGGATCAGGATGATGAGCACGATCTCGATCCTGGCGATTCCGGCGACACTGCTTGAATATTATTTTACAAAGGAGCGTGTGACGGAGGAAGCGATTAATGACTCCGGCGAGAACCGGACAGAGGTCGTGCCCATGAGCAAACAGATTAAGGCGTGTTTTACGGACAGATACTGGCTGCTTATCATGGGCTTTATCGTAATTTATAATATCTATAATATTCTGCAGACAAACAGTATGCTTTATTTCTGCAACTGGGTACTCAGCAACTCTGTGGACGGAGGTACCGGTCTGCAGGTGCTTGTAAATGCCATTGGCCAGGCTCCGCTTGGACTGGGGATCGTGATTCTCTGGCCGCTGGTACATAAATTCGGAAAACGCCGCGTGGCGCAGGTCGGTTTTCTGGCAAGCGCGGCAGGCAGCCTGCTGATCCTTACCAATACGGGGAGTTTTACGCTTGTCATGGTGGGGCTTGTTATCAAATCCTTCGGCGCGCTTCCGACATACTGTATGATGGCGCAGCTCGCGGAGGCTCTTGACCATATTGAATGGGTGAATAAATTCCGCGCAGACGGCTTTTCTGCCTCTGTATATGCCATTATTATTACCGTGACAGCCGGAATCGGTCAGAGTATTATCCTGAGCGGGATCCATGCTTTTGGCTATATCGCACCGGCGTCCACGGCGGACGTCATCAATCAGCCGCCGGCAATGCAGACCTTTTTTGCATGGTGCTTTGCGGGAATACCGATGATCGGATTTCTGCTGGGTTCGCTGATTATGAAGTTTTATGATGTGGAAGATAAGGTGCCGCAGATGACGGCGGACATCAATGCACGGCGCAAGGCGGAAGCGGAGGCGCGGGGAGAGGTGTATTATACGCCGGAAGAAAAGGCGGCTATGGAGCAGGAGCAGCTTGACCGGCAGGCGGAGGAAAAACGCATTGAGGAATTAAAGGCCAAATGTGCGAAAAAGGGTCTGGATTTTAAGACGGAAGAAGCAAAATACCAGGCAAAGCTTGCCGCCCGGAGGGCAAAGGAAGAAGCAAAGGTAGCGAAGAAAAACCGGAAAAAATAAATCCGGCATTGTTTGATCAGAGCGGCGGTCTGAAACGCCGCTCAGACGGGATTACAGAAAGGAAGCAGATGGTTATGACAGAAAAGAAAATCGGGGAACTGGTCTCTATGCTGACGCTGGAGGAGAAGGCAGGTCTTACTTCGGGAAAAGATAACTGGTTTACAAAGGCAGTAGAACGTCTGGGGGTACCGCAGGTGCACACCAGCGATGGACCTCACGGGCTGCGGACCCAGGCGGGAGAGGTAAATTCTCTGGAAGAAAATGCAAGTATTCCTGCGGTATGCTTTCCGGCGGCCTGCGCTACAGCAGCGAGCTTTGACCGGGATCTGCTTTACCGTATGGGGGAAGCGCTCGGAAGGGAGTGTCAGAGCACCGGCGTTCATGTACTTCTTGGACCTGGAGTAAACATCAAACGGAGCCCTTTGTGCGGGCGGAATTTTGAATATTTTTCGGAAGATCCGTATCTTGCGGGCGAGCTGGGGGCAGCTTTTGTGAAAGGTGTGCAGAGCCAGGGCGTGGGAACGAGCCTGAAACACTTTTTCGCCAACAGTCAGGAGCACCGCCGCATGGATGCCAGCTCGGAAATGGACGAGAGGACCATGCGCGAGATTTATCTGCCGGCTTTTGAGACGGTGGTAAAGCAGGCACAGCCGTGGACGGTTATGGCATCTTACAACAAAATCGGCGGCGTGTATTCTACCGCTAACCGGAAATATCTCACAGACCTTCTGCGGAAGGAATGGGGCTTTGAAGGAGTGGTGACAAGTGACTGGGGTGCGACGCATGACCGTCCGGCGGTGGTGGCGGCGGGCTGTGATCTGACGATGCCGGCGGAGGATACGGATCATCTGATTGTGGAGGCTGTCAGAAATGGAACACTGAGTGAGGAAGCTTTGGATGCGTGCTGCATCCGTCTGCTGAAGCTGGCGTTCCGGGCGGCAGAGCAGCACAGAGAGAATATTGCATTTGATTACGAAGGGGACCATGCCCTTGCCAGGGAGATCGCCGGGCAGTCTGTGGTGCTGCTGAAAAACGAAGACAATATCTTGCCGCTGGCAGAGGAAGCGGACGTGGCGTTTATCGGTCCCTTTGCAAAGGAGCCGCGTTATCAGGGCGGAGGCTCCAGTCATATCAACAGCTTTAAGGTAGTCGGCGCCCTGGAAGCGGCAGAGCATCGCGGCGTCCGGGCACAATATGCCGCGGGATGCCGTCACGACGGAGGGACAGACGAGCTTTTGCTTGCACAGGCAATCGAAAAAGCAAAGCAGGCAAAAATAGCGGTGGTGTTTGCCGGTCTCACGGATGGGATGGAATCGGAAGGAGTGGACCGCCGCCATATGCGCCTTCCGGAGGGGCATAATATGCTGATTGAAGCTGTATGCGCGGCGAATCCGAATACCGTAGTGGTGCTGCACAATGGTTCTCCGGTGGAGATGCCGTGGGTGGACAGACCGAAGGCGATTCTGGAATGCTATCTGGCAGGGCAGGCCGTCGGGGAGGCTGTGACAGATGTGCTTTATGGAGACGTGAACCCTTCGGGGCATTTGCCGGAGACATTTCCGAAGCGCCTGGAGGACAATCCATCTTATCTGTATTACTTTGGCGAGGGCGGTGTGGTGAATTATAATGAAGGGCTGTTTGTCGGCTATCGTTATTATGAAAGTAAAAAACAGGAGGTGCTGTTTCCGTTCGGACACGGGTTAAGCTATACGACTTTCCGCTGCAGCGATCTGCAGTTAAATAAAAAGAAACTGACGGAAGGGGAAGACTTAACAGCAGCGGTAACGGTAACCAACATAGGAAAAAGAGCGGGAAAAGCGGTCGTTCAAGTGTATGTCGCTCCGGAAAAGGTGGAGATGATCCGACCGGTGCGGGAGCTGAAGGATTTTGTCAAGGTAGAGCTGGCTCCGGGGGAGAGCAAAACGGTTACCTTTACTCTGCAGAAACGTGCCTTTGCCCACTGGAATCCGACGGTTCATCAGTGGCGCACAGAAAGCGGGAAATATACCATTCAAATTGGAGAAAACGCGCATGATATTTGTCTGGAAGCAGAGGTGCAGATGGAGGCGGAGCCGGTTCCGCCGGCAGGCGGCTATCACATTGGTATCCCGATGGGAGAGTTTGCGAAGAGTCCGAAGGGACGCCGGTTTCTGGATGAGAATATCATTTATATGATAAAGGGCATGGCGGCGGCAGGCTTCATTCCAAAAGAAATGGCGGCGATGTTGGAGCAGCTTCCCGGCGGCGTCAATCTGGCTGCGATCGATATGCTTGCGCAGCGTGCGGGAAATGCTGCCGGAGGAACCGGCGGCGTGCAGGTGCTGCTGGGGCAGCCGCTTGGTATGCTGGATGGCTTTCTTCCGAAGGAGAAGCAGGAGGAGCTGCGCAAGCTGCTGGCGGAACTGAATCAATAGCAGGAGAGAGGGGGATCCCTATGACATATGTAATCACAGGAAAAGAAAAACGCCATATTTTTGACCGGCATTATCAGTTTTGTGTTGGCAGCGGCCATGCACCGCTGGCGCTGCGCACAGATTATGTGGCGCAGTTAAAACGGGTGCATGAGGAGCTGGGGATAGAGCGGGTGCGTTTTCATGGCATTTTCGATGAGGATATGAAGGTGGTTCTCCACCTGAAGAGTTATCTTCCGATGCCGGGGATGGAAAAATTCAGAGACGTCTCGTTTAATCAGATTGGTCTGGCTTATGATAATGTCCTGTCCGCCGGGATGCGGCCTCTGGTGGAGCTGTCTTTTATGCCGGCGCTTTTTGCCCGCAATAAAAAGCAGCTTGGCTTCAGCTATAAAGCCAGTATTTCGCCGCCGAAGGATTATGGGGAGTGGGAGGGCTTTGTCAAAAAATTTATCCGTTTTCTCCTTGACCGTTACGGAAAAGAAGAGGTAGAACAGTGGTACTTTGAGGTATGGAATGAGCCAAATATCGGAACATTTTTCAGCGGCACCCAGGAGGATTATTTTAAGCTTTACGCACACACTGCCAGAGCGATCAAATCAGTGGACCGGACGCTTCGTGTGGGAGGACCTGCCACGGCGACTAATTCCTGGGTAAAGGAACTGGTGGATTACTGCCGGACGCACAGGGTTCCTATAGATTTTTGTTCCACGCATCAGTATATGGGCGAGCCGCTGGGACATGACGCCGGCATGATGAAGGGGCTGGTGAAAGCGGTATGCGGCGGCATGAAGAAGATAAGAAAGCATCCCGGCGGGAGCATCAACGAGGGAATCCGGCTGATGTTTGAGGATTCCTCTGAAACGAGAGATTTTCCGGAAACCTTATTTTCCGATAATGTGAAAGCGGTCAAAGAGCAGGCGGGAGGGCTGCCGCTGTTTTATACGGAATGGAATGCCGCCTCCTGCTGCGGGGCGCCCCATAATGATACGAGGAAGCTGGCGGCCAATGCGGTGAAAAATATTCTGGATGTGGAGGGACATCTGCAGGGAAGCTCGATCTGGTGCTTTTCTGATATTTTTGAGGAATCCTTTCTGTTTCCGCAGGAATTTTCGGGGAATTTCGGATTGCTGACCATTCACGGCATCCGGAAGCCGGTGTATCATGCCTTTGCGCTTCTGCGCCAGGTGGGAGATACACGCATTGAAGTACAGGCGGAAAAAAATGAGATTGAGCTGGGCGCTTTTGAAAATGAGGAAGGGCTGCAGCTTTTGCTGTACCGTCTCGACCTGAAGTGCCGCAGGCTGCCGGTCAAAACTGCGGAAATAGAAATTCTGTGCGATGCGCCGAAGCGGGTGACGGTACAGAAAATTGATGAAGACCACGGAAATCCCCTGAAGCTTTGGCAGGAAATGGGAAGTCCGATGGACATGAAACCGGCGGATGCCGCCAGAATCGATGAAGCCGCCTCTCTGGCGGAGGAGGAGCAGCCCTATACTTATAAAGACGGCAGACTGCATATGGCGGCTGTACTGGGAGTCAATGATGTACATCTGATCAAAATATATCGCTGAAAAAGGAGTCTGTAATAATTATGAAACGACAAACGTTTAATGATAACTGGATATTCTGGAAAGAAGGAAGCACGAAGAAGCAGACCGTTACGCTGCCCCATGACGCCATGATTCATGAGGAGAGGCGGCCGGATGTGCCGGGAGGCGGCGCTCACGGATACTTTCCGGGAGGAAAATATGTGTATGAGAAGCGTTTCACAGCTCCGGACGAGTGGCGGGAGAAGACAGTTTCCATTGAATTTGAAGGGGTATACCGTAACAGCAAGGTATTCATTAATGGAAGAGAAGCTGGCGGCAGACCGTATGGATATGTGCCCTTTGTCATCTGCATGGATGCATTTCTCGTATACGGCGGGGAAAACGTCATTACGGTAACGGTGGATAATTCAGAGCTTCCCAACAGCCGCTGGTACACCGGAAGCGGTATCTACCGCCCGGTTTCGCTGCTGATTTCGCCCAAAGAGCATATTGCGTATCAGGGCGTGCGCATCACGACGCTGTCCTTTGCGCCTGCCCGTATCCGGGTGGAGACGGACGCCAGTGCTTCCGATGAAGTAAAAATCCTGGTGGAGATTCTGGAGCAGGGGCGGGTGATTGCATCCGGAAGCGGCCGGAATGCAGAGCTTGCTATACCGGATGCAAAGCTCTGGTCGGATGAGACGCCTTACCTCTATGAGTGCAGGGTGTCCCTGAAAAAACAGGACAAAGTATGCGATACGGTAACGGAAAAATTCGGCATCCGTCTGATAACGTGGAGCAGCGGGGGACTGCTGGTAAACGGGAAGCAGACGCTGCTTCGGGGAGGGTGCATCCATCACGATAACGGTATCCTCGGAGCGGCATGCTGGACGAAAAGTGAGGAGCGCAGAGTCCGGATCATGAAGGAACACGGATTTAATGCGCTCCGCTCTGCCCACAATCCTGCTTCGAAAGCCATGCTGGAGGCATGTGACCGGTACGGGATGTATCTGATGGATGAGACCTTTGACATGTGGTACGTGAGAAAGAGCAAATACGATTACGGCAGGGACTTTAAAGAATGGTGGCAGGCGGATACGAAAGCCATGATCGATCGGGATTATAACCACCCTTCCGTTATCATGTATTCCATTGGAAACGAAGTCTCCGAACCGGGAAAGCCGGAGGGAGTAAAGCTGGGAAAAGAAATGATTTCTTTCGTGAAAAGCCTGGATGCTTCCCGTGCAGTCACCGGCGGCATGAATCTGATGATTATGGGGAATTATGCCAAAGGAAAAGGCCAGTATGATAACGTGGATAAGGAAGAGAAGAAAAAAGCTGCAAATGACAGCAAAGAGCCGAAAAACGCCAGCCTGATTTTTAACATGATGGCGACCGTGGTAGGACCGGGGATGAATAAAGCGGGAAATTCGAAAAAGGTGGATATGGTCACCACACCGATACTGGATGCGCTGGATATTGCCGGATATAATTACGCTTCCGGCCGCTATCCGCTGGAGGGAAAGCTGCATCCTGGGCGGGTGATCGTTGGCAGCGAGACCTTCCCGTATGAAATCTATAAAAACTGGGAGCAGGTAAAAAAATATCCCTATCTGGTGGGAGATTTTATGTGGACAGCCTGGGATTATCTGGGAGAGGCCGGGCTGGGAGCGTGGAGCTATACGGGGGGAATGCCTTTTAACCGTCCGTATCCGTGGCTTCTGGGCGGCACGGGCGTGATCGATATTCTGGGAAATCCGGACGCCTCCTGCAGGTATGCGGAAACGGTCTGGGAGCGCGCGGATAAGCCGGTCATCGCGGTCCGGCCGGTGAACCATCCGGGTGTGCGCGTTTCAAAATCCGTATGGCGCGGCACCAATGCGATTGAAAGCTGGTCATGGAGAGGCTGCGACGGAAATAAGGCGCAGGTGGAGATCTATGCCGGGGCAGCCGGTGTGGAACTGTTTTTGAATGGGAAATCACTGGGAAAGAAGCGGCTGAAGGAATGCAAAGCCGTGTATAAGACAAGATACGCAGAGGGCACCCTGCGGGCGGTCGCTTATGATGCAGACGGGGCGGTCCTTGGGGAGAGCACGCTGTCTTCGGCAAAGGGGAAATTCCGTATCACTCTGAAGCCGGAGGAGGCGGTCATACAGGCAGGAGACATTGTATATGTTCCGGTGGAGATTACCGGAGAAAACGGCATCGTAGAATCGAATGCGGATGAAAAGCTCTCGGTCAGTGTGGAAGGCGGCACGCTGCTTGCCTTCGGAAGCGCCGATCCCTGCACACAGGAGCGGTATGATGCCGGCAGCTTTACTGCCTATCAGGGCAGAGCGCTGGCAGTGGTCTATGCACCGCAGCCGGGGAAGATAAAGATATCCGTATCGGGGGAGAAGCTGGGCACAGAAAGCGTTGCCGTCACAGCGGTGTGACGAAGCACTTGTTCTCAAATAATTACAGGAAGGAAGAGAGAGGCTATGAGAGCAATCCGTCTGCAGACAGAATATCTGACAAGGCCCCTGGGGCTTGGCATTACGAAACCGCGGTTTTACTGGAATTGTGAGGGCGGCGCAGTACAGACTGCCTATCAGATCATTGCCAGGAGAAACGGTGAGAAGGTGTGGGACAGCGGGAAGGTGGCATCGGCTTCCATGACGCATATCTGTTATGGGGGAAAACCACTGCAGAGCCGGGATCGCATCGACTGGCAGGTGCGCCTCTGGGATGAAAACGATCATCCCGGCGAATGGTCGGGAAGCTGGTTTGAAATTGGGCTTCTAAAGAAGGCAGACTGGTCGGCGAAATGGATGACCGGCGATTACCGTCCGGGAAAAAATGTCCGTTATCCGGTGGATTGTTTTCAGAAAACGTTTCCGGTGAAGGGGACGGTTGCCCGTGCGCGACTGTATATCACAGCCTGCGGCCTTTATGAGGCAAGGCTGAACGGCAGGCGTGTGGGGAGATACTGTCTGGCTCCCGGATGCACGGATTACCGCAAACGCCTGCAGTACCAGACGTATGATGTGGCGGATTTCCTCGCGGCTTATAACACATTGGAGATACAGCTGGCAGACGGCTGGTACCGGGGAAGCGTCGGCTGCTACGGTATGACGAATGTTTTCGGAAGGGAAAGCAGAATTTTCTGTCAGATGGAGATTACTTATGCGGACGGCAGCCGCAATACCATCATCAGCGACGATGGCTGGAGCTGGAGCAACGACGGACCATACCGTTTTGCGGACCTGAAGGATGGGGAAATCTATGATGCCAGGCGGAAACCTTCTTACCGCGGGAGAGCGAGACTGACCAAAGCGCCGGAGGACATGATTCTGGCTGCGGCGGATAATGTCTGCCCGACGGAACAGGAGCATTTTCCGGCGAAACTTATTATAACGCCGGCGGGGAAAAAGGTTCTGGACTTTGGGCAGAATCTTGCGGGCTTTTTATCTTTTACCGTGCATGGAGAAAAAGGGCAGCAGATAAAATTGCGTCTGGGAGAAATGCTTGATGAAAAGGGAGAATTTACGCAGAAAAATATACAGTCTGTAAAACCGGTCCGGGAAGTGGGAAAGCTGGGAGAGGTATTCCTCGCTGTCGGCATGGGCGGAAAGCTTCCAGGGGAAAAACAGATGACACCAAAGCAGGAGATCCTGTTCACCTGTTCCGGCGGCATCGACCATTATAAGACAGCCTTTGCCGTGTCTGGCTTCCGGTATGCGCTGATTGAGACAGAAATAGAGGTTGACCCGCAAGCGTTTGAAGCAATCGCCGTTTATTCAGACATGGAGCAGACAGGCAGCTTCCGGTGCTCCAACGGGAAGGTAAATCAATTATTTCACAATACGCTCTGGAGCATGAAGGGAAACTTTCTGGATGTTCCTACCGACTGTCCGACAAGAGAGCGGCTTGGATGGACAGGGGACGCCCAGATTTTCTTTGAAACAGGCGCTTATCTGATGAATACAGCGCCGTTTTTCCGCAAATGGCTGCGCGATATGAAGGATGGACAGAAAAAGGACGGAAGCTTAAGTGCGGTCGTTCCTTATAACGGACTTTCTCTCATGTATGATAATACCGGCGCCAGTGTGGGCTGGGCCGATGCGGTCGTACTGGTGCCGTACCGCTACTGGAAACGGTATGGCGACCGGAGAATCCTGCGTGAGAATTATCAGACGATGCGTAAGCTTGCCATGTTTATGATACAAAATACCGGCCACAAAAATAAAAAAGCAGCCAGAACGAATCCCTACAACAAGTATGTTTATGAAAAGGGATTCCATCTGGGGGAGTGGCTGGAGCCGGAGGAGTTTCAGGAGAAAATTACCGCCGGGCACCGTGCGCTGCATACCGAGGAAGCTACCGCATATCTGCACTATACGATGTCATGTATGGCGGAAATTGCCGGAGAGCTGCAGCAGCAGGAGGATGAAAAGCTGTTTGCGGAATATGCGGATGGGGCAGTAAAAGCGTATGATTATCTGTTCCTGAAAAGCGGCACGATCGATACGGACCGTCAGGCAAAGCTGGTGCGGCCGCTGGCGCTGGGCCTGCTGTCCGGTGCGAAAAAATCCAATGTGGAAAAGCGCCTGAAGCAGGCGGTGGAGAAGGGGGCGTATTGCGTCGGAACGGGATTTCTCTCCACGCCCTTCATCCTTCCTGTTTTAACAGAGGCAGGCTATACGGAAACGGCATATAAAATGCTGGAAAACGAACGGGCGCCCGGCTGGCTGGCGGAAATTAATGCGGGGGCTACGACGATCTGGGAGGACTGGGAAGGCAGGGTCAGCCGGAATCATTATTCACCCGGCGCAGTGTGTCAGTGGCTCTTTGAAACGGTGGCAGGCATCCGGCCGGATGGTGAGAACCATTTTAAAATAGCGCCTGTGCCGGGAGGCACGCTGACTTACGCGGAGGCAGGCTATCAGAGCATCTATGGAAAGATAGAAAGCAGATGGACAAGGACAGAGGATGGCGTGCGCTATACCATAATAGTACCGGCAAATACCACTGCCGAAGTGATATTTCCGGACGGGGATCGCTGCGTGATAGCGGCAGGCTGCCATGAGTTCGAACGTAAGCAGCCAGGCGGAATGCGAATGTCCTCTTTCCTGTAAGCCGCGCAGCAACCTGCGTTCATGAGCATGCAGCAGAGAGGAAAATGTCCATATTTTACAGGAGGTGGAAACGATGAAAACTTATGACTGTATTCGTCCGGGCAGAGTATGGCTGGATACTGCTGGAAAACCGATTCAGGCGCATGGCTTTTCTGTGTTTTATAACGAAGAAAAAAAGCTGTATTATTGGTATGGAGAAAATAAGGAACGGACGAAAAAGGGCGGAACGATCTGGCACTGGGGCGTGCGGCTGTATACTTCTTTGGATTTGTATAACTGGACGGACAGGGGCCTGATTATTCCGCCGGAACCGGAGGATCTGAGCAGTCCTCTGCATCCCACTTACTGTATGGACCGTCCGCATATCCTTTACTGTAAAAGCACGGGGAAGTACGTGGCATGGCTGAAGATCATGGCAGGCGGAGAACATGCGGATTGTCAGTTTATGTCTGTATTGCAGGCGGATGAATTTGAGGGACCCTATACGTTCGTGCATAAAATTTATAAACCGCTGCAGATGGACACCGGTGATTTTGCTCTCCATGTGGATAAGGAAACCGGGCGGGGATATATTTTCTTTGAGCGCCCGCATTTCCAGCTGATCTGCGCCAGTCTGACGGAGGATTTTACCGGTGTGACCGGCGAATATTCTGTACACTATGACGGCCTGCTCCCGCCTTATACGCGGGAGGCTCCGGTATTTTTTGAGCGGAATGGGAAAAAGTATTTATTTACCTCCGGTACCAGCGGCTATTTCCCCAATGCGAGCAGGGTGTGTGTATTTGACGATTATCACGGGGAATATAAAGACCTGGGCGATCCATGCATCGGCGATAAGAGCCACGCCACCTTTAACAGCCAGATTACCAGTGTGCTGAAGATACCGGGAAAAGAGCTGTATGTGGCGTGCGCGGACAGGTGGAAACCGGGATGGCTGGTTCCGAAAATGTCAAAGCAGATCATATCCGGCATGGAGCGTCATTTTAAGGACTACAGGCCGGATGGAAGCCCAAGGGCGGCGCAGCCGCTGCCGGAAGTGGAAACACGGCATAAGGATAACACCTGGAAATCAAGGTATGTATGGCTGCCGGTAGAATGGCAGGGGGAGAAGCCGGTGATCCGCTGGCATGAGAAATGGCGGTTATAAAAATGGCTGCCCGCACAGGAATATTTCTGTTCTTGCACGGGCGGCTTTTGTGTTGCCGTGCCTCCGAAGGAAGCTACCGATGGCAGATCCTGCAGGTAATGAATTTTTAAAATTTTTTATATTGAAGCTACGCAAGAAAGAGAATAAAATTAAATTGATCTGTCATGAAGAAATTGACTTTGTCGGATGAGTAACAGAGAAAGAATCATAAGGAGACACCCATGAACCGTATTTTAATTGCAGATGACGAACCGGATATTGTGGAGATGCTGCGGTGCTTTTTTGAGCGCCGCGGCTATTTTGTGCTGACGGCGACGGACGGTGCGCAGGCGCTGAGGAAGGCAGAGCAGCAGCCGGACATTATCCTGCTGGATATCAATATGCCTGAGCTGGACGGCATGGAGGTATGCAGGCGCATCCGGGGCTTTGTGTCCTGTCCGATCCTGTTTCTGACAGCGCGCATTGAGGATAGTGACAAGGTGCAGGGCTTTGCAGTGGGCGGCGACGACTATATTATCAAGCCGTTTTCCCTGGCGGAGCTGGAGGCGCGGGTTGCTGCGCATCTGCGGCGGGAGA
The DNA here is from genome assembly GCF_905201705.1 of uncultured Marvinbryantia sp. GTDB lineage: Bacteria > Bacillota > Clostridia > Lachnospirales > Lachnospiraceae > Marvinbryantia. The sequence continues at coordinate 10,933 of NZ_CAJKOX010000030.1, read as the reverse complement.
TGCGCCGGATAAGCGGCGCGAGTGTCCGGTTTGGCAGGGAGCTGTCGATTGATTATTCACAGCGGCAGGTTTTTGTAAATGGGAAAGCGCTCTCCTTTCCGAAAAAAGAATTTGCGATCATCGAGCTTCTTTCTGTAAATGCGGGACAGGTGTTCGACAAAGAGCGGATTTATGAGAAGGTATGGGGATATGACGGGGAGGGCGACAGCGGCGTGGTTGCCGAGCACATCCGCCGTATCCGTGCGCGGCTGTCTGCAGTTTCGGAAAAAACCTACATCGAAACGGTCTGGGGGTGCGGTTACAAATGGGTAAGCTAAAGTCAGTTTTTCAGAACATGTCTCTGCGAAAAAGCCTTGCCTGCTACATAGCCGTGTTTGCGCTGCTTGCGGTTTTCCTTGTCGGAATTACCGAATCTGTCTGTCAGAGCGGGATTGACGCGATTTATGCGAAATACCCGGATGAGCGGGAGCGTTATTATCTGGTTAATGAGGATGGACAGCGGCTTGGAGACGGGAGCACATATGTTTATAAAACGCCCCGGGCGCTTCCGCAGGAGGCAGACCGGATGCTGGATATTCTGGAGAACCTTCCGATGCTGCTAACGCCGGTGTACTCAGCGATATGCGTGCTGGCGGCGGCAATGCTCTTTTACCGCAGAAAATTAAAGCGTCCGCTGGCGCTGCTCACGGAGGCGTCGGAGAAAATATCACAAAATGATCTGGATTTTTCTGTGAAATATGACAGCGCGGATGAGATGGGCAGGCTTTGCGGTTCCTTCGAGCTGATGCGTGCTGCGCTGGAGAAAAATCAAAAGGAAATGTGGCGGGCGATGGAGGAGCGCAAACGGTTGAATGCGGCATTTGCACATGATCTGCGCACGCCGCTGACTGTTCTGCGCGGCTGCAATGAGATGCTTCAGCTCACGGGAAATGAGCAGGAACGGCACACGGCGGACATGATGCAGAAGCATATAAGGAGACTTGAGAATTATGCCGGAAGCATGAGCAGCGTCCAGCGGCTGGAGGACCGCGCGCCGGATTATCGCATATTGCGGCTGAAGAAATTTCTGGAAACGATGGAACAAAGCGCCGGGGTGCTCTGTGCGCAGTATGACAGGGAGCTGCATTTTGATGATCAGACAGTGTCCGCGGAGCTTTGTATGGATGAGGATATTCTGCAGCAGGTATTTGAAAATCTGCTCTCGAACGCGGTGCGCTATGCGCAGACTTATGTTGCGGTACAGGTACAGGAAAGGGAGGACGGATTACTGCTCACGGTCGCGGACGACGGCGGTGGTTTTTCGGAAAAGGGACTGAAAAACGCCGCGGAGCCTTATTACCGTGAACAGAAAAACAGGACCGCGGCAGAAAGCGACGGTGCAGATCATTTCGGGCTTGGACTTTATATTTGCAGAGTGCTTTGCCGGCAGCATGGCGGCTGGCTGGAAATCACAAACAGAAATCCCGGCGCGAAGGTAACGGCATTTTTTCAGAAAAAAACGGAAAGTTGATAAAAAGTAGAAATTTATGATTTAAACTCTCTCCATGACACGGGGAGAGTTTTTTTGCGGAAAACAGAGCGTGAAAAAGCAGTGCTTCAAATTTGAAGGACAGTTCCCCGTGATTTTCAGACATTGTAGGAGGAGAAATATGCAGTTACAGACAAGGAATCTCACAAAGCAATACGGCGATAAGACGGCGGTGAATCACTTAAATCTGATCCTGACTAACGGAATTTATGGTTTACTGGGCGCAAATGGCGCCGGAAAGACCACGTTTATGAGGCTGCTGTGCGGATTGCAGAAACCGACAGAGGGAGAGATCCGGTTAGATGGAAAGCCGGTTTCGCAAATGGGAGCCGCTTATACAGGGCTGCTTGGCTATTTGCCGCAGCAGTTTCCCTATTATCCGGACTTTACAGCGGAGGATTTTCTGCTTTATATGGCGGCGGTAAAGGGGCTGAATCAAAACGAGGCGCGGAAAAAAAGCCGGGAGCTTCTGACGGCAGTGGGGCTTGAAAAAAGAGGAAAAGAAAAGATCCGGCGGTTTTCCGGCGGCATGAAGCAGCGGCTCGGAATTGCGCAGGCCTTGCTGAACGATCCCAAAATCCTGATTTTTGATGAGCCGACGGCGGGGCTTGATCCGAAGGAGCGCATACGCTTCCGAAATCTGCTGCATTCTTTTGCAGAAAACAAGATCGTGCTGCTGTCCACACATATTGTATCTGATGTGGAGAGTACGGCGGACACCATTTTGATAATGAAGAACGGGAAAATCGTTTATACCGGGCGGACGGAAATGATGACGGACGACCTGGAAAAATTGTATTTATATTATTTTGGGGAGGAGGAAGAGTCATGAGACAATTAATCTGGTTTGAGCTGAAAAAAATTTTTTCGAGGAAGATTATTCTGGCGGCGCTGGTTGTGCTGGCGGGCTTAAATATCATCAGCTTTGTGGGGGAATTTCCGGCAGAGGAAACGGCATACGAACAGGAAATCGCCAGGAAATATGAGGGGGTGCTGGACGATGAAAAGGTGCAGCAGATGCTTAGGGATTTTCTGCCCTCACAGGAGCAGATCAATATGTGGAAGGGCGTACATGTGATGTATATCGGGCAAAATTCCATCCAGACAGCGGTTCATGCATACTTCGCAAAGGAGGACGGAACCTGGAACGGAAAAACAGTACGTGATGTTTTTGGTGACCAGGAAATCCGGGTGGGCTACAACAGCGGCTGGCTGGATTTTTCCAGACTGCTTGCGAAAATGATGCTGGGAGCAGCAATCTTCTGCGTATTGATGGTAAGTCCGGTATTTGCCGGGGAATACGCCGGGATGGAGCAGCTTCTGCTGGCGGCGCGGTTTGGAAAAACAAAATGTGTGATGGCGAAAATAACGGCCGCATTCCTTGCGTCCCTGGCAGTAGTCCTCGCGGTGCTTACCGGAAATTTTACCGGCGCCTTTCTGGCGATGGGAACGGAGGGTCTGCAGGCAAGCACCCGGTTCTGCGGAGTTTATTACCAGGAATGGATGCCGTTTCCGATAAGCTGCCGGGAAATGCTTATCTGGCAGACGATCCTTGCTGTCAGCGGCATTCTTATGCTCACGGGCATCACACTTGCCGTCTCCGCCGCGGCAAAAAATCAGACCACCTCGCTGATCGCCGCAGCGTTCCTCTTTGCGTTTCCGCTGTTTATAACTATGCCGGAAAGCGCTCCGCTCTTTAAAATCTTCGGTCTGCTTCCGGCATATCAGCTCCAGTTCGCTTTGCTCATGGGGATCGGGCAGATGGGAGACCTTTTCTACGCGGCCCTTGGCGTTCCCGCGGCGGCAGCAGCGGCGGTGGGCGGAAGCCTTCTGGCGGGGCGTATATGGAGAAAGCGAGAGGTGAGCTAAAGGGGAAAAGGGCTTGCGCTTTTACCCCTGTCTGATCTCAAAAATTTCATTGTAGAAATGTTGGTTCTATGGTATACTCTGACTAAGAAACTTTGATCTGCATAGACTATTATGGAACAGAATGGATGGAGTGATGGCATGGAATTGACAAAGAGCAGACAGACAGAGAGACTGCATGAAAACGAATCTTTCTTGCGTATGCTGGACAGAGGAATTGACGATATGGAAGCTGGCAGAGAATTACCTTTGGAGGATGCTTTCAAAAAAATTACAGAATTGAGAGACGCCAGAAGAAATGCAAGAATGTGAAGTGATCCTGACCTGGGAAGCAATTTATGATGTGACTGATATTGCAGACTATATCGAGGCTGAGTTTGGACAGAACCGGGCTGACCGTTTCCAGGAGGATATAAAAAAGGAAATGAAAAAGCTTGGTTACATAGGCGGCGGATTTCCTAAAACGAGAATCCTGTATCGGAATTATACTATTCATAAAAAGCCATTCCCGCCATCAATTATTTTTTACATTCTCATGGAAGAAAAAAAGGAAGTTTATATTCTAAGGGTATTGCGGGAGGAACGCAACTGGCAGAATATATTGAAAAAGACAAAGAGTTATACTTATCCAACATAACTTTTATGCAGGAAGGCAGTAAAAAAGCAATCATTACAACGGTTTAAATTTCAGGCGGCAGAGGTTTCTGCCGTCTCTTTACGTTTGGCAAATCGGGGTTGTTTTTTTATTCCTGCTACGGTATGATGAAAGTAGTTTTATACGAGGGTGCGATTTCAAAGACGCAAAAGGGGAAGAGAAAGTGATTAAAATACTGATTGTGGAGGATGAGGAAGCCATTGCGAACCTCATACGGATGAATCTGGTAAAAGCGGGCTACCAGTGTGAGCTGGCTTTTGACGGGGAGGAGGCGGCGGATAAGATTGCCCAGAAGAGCTATGACCTGATTCTGCTGGATATCATGCTGCCGAAGCTAAACGGTTATGAGGTGCTGGAGTATGCAAAATCGGTGGATATTCCGGTGATTTTTCTGACGGCGATGGGCGAGACGCAGCAGAAGGTAAAGGGTCTGCGGCTGGGCGCGGAGGATTATATCGCAAAGCCCTTTGAGATTGCGGAGCTGCTGGCGCGCGTGGAGACGGTACTGCGCCGCTATAAGAAAACGGAGCAGCGGATAAAGCTGTTTGACATTGAAATTGATACGCAGTCGCGCAGGGTGGAGCGCGGCGGCAGGGAAGTGGATCTTACCATCAAGGAATACGAGCTGCTGCTTTTATTTCTGCGCAACAAAAACCGTGCGCTGTACCGGGAAACCATTTATGAGAGCGTATGGGGCGGCGAATACAGCGGGGCGGGCAGAACCGTCGACCTGCATGTGCAGCGCTTAAAGAAAAAACTCGGTCTGGAGGAACACATCACCGCTATTTATAAGGTAGGCTACCGGCTGGAGGTGTAATTCCGGGCGGAAGATAACAGGAGGACCAATGAAATTATCCTGGAAACTATTTTTTTTGACAACACCGATTTTTATCCTGTTTCTCACTCTGACAGGCTCCTGGGTAATCCAGGACAGCTTTCAGAGGAGCCTGCAGCAGGAAATCGGGCGCTGCCTGGCGGAAAACCAGCTTTTCCAGAATTCCTATGAGCTTACCCGGCACAATCTTTCCAAGAAGCAGCTTGCCAAGGTGTCGGTGGACTGGCTGGTGGAGAGCTTCTACCAGCATGACGGAAAAAAGGGTACGAATACGCGGATTTACGACGAAAGCGGCAGCGTTCTGTATCAGGATACCGGTATGCAGGTGGAGCACAGCATCCGGGAGAGCCTGACACCGGAAAACAATACCGGCTATGAGCTGGTAAAGTGGCACGACAAAATGTATCTTGTCGTCATGAGCGCCACCAGCTTTTCGCAGTATATAGAGACGACGGCGGACATTTCCGAGCTGTTTACCAGTCGGTCGGAAATGTATGCAAGATACCAGACGGCGATGCTGTTCGTCTGCCTGACGGCGGGCGGGCTGATTCTGCTTGTCATTTTCGCCGTTATGAAGAATGTGAAAAAGCTTTCCACGGCGGTGCGCAGCTTTGCCGGCGGACAGTATGGCGTGCGCGCGCAGGTGAAGAGCCATGATGAAATCGGCGCGCTGGCGGCGGACTTCAACTGGATGGCGGATGCCATGAGCGTTCAGATGGAGAAGCTGCAGAGCGAGGTGGAGAGACAGGAGGAGTTTACCTCCGCGTTTGCGCATGAGCTGAAAACGCCGCTCACTTCCATCATCGGCTATGCGGACACGCTGCGGCAGATGGAGCTCTCCAGGGAAGAGACGGATATGTGCGCCAATTATATTTACCACCAGGGAAAGCGTCTGCAGTCGCTTTCCTACAAGCTGCTGGAGCTGATGATGGCGGGCAGGCAGGATTTTCAGCAGAAGGAAATCCCGGTGCAGGAATTCCTGCAGGAGGTAGGCGCGGCGGTGGCTCCGGCGCTGGAGGAAAAGGGGATTTTACTGGAAATCCAGGCGCAGAAGGGCGTTATTTACGGCGACCGGGATCTGCTCTCCACGGTATTTATCAATTTTATCGATAATGCCCGCAAGGCGTCTGAGAGCGGACAGCATATCTGGGTGAAGGGCTTTGTAAACGGTGCCGGCTATATCATCACAGTGGAGGATGAAGGGCGCGGAATACCGCAGGAATCGCTGAGCCGTATTACGGAAGCGTTTTATATGGCGGATAAATCGCGTGCGCGCAAGGAAGGCGGAGCCGGTCTGGGGCTGGCGCTCTGCCGGAAAATCCTGGAGGTTCACAGGGCGCTCTGGAAAATAGAGAGCGAGCAGGGCAGGGGAACCAAAATCACGGTCTGCCTGAGAAACACGCAGATGAAATGGCAGGAGCAGAGAAGGCGCAGGAGGAAAGATGTCGGATAAAAAGAAAATAAAAACGATTCTGCTGTATGCGGCGGGAGTTCTTGTTCTGGCTCTGTGCATAGCGGCGGGCTGGTTTCTGCCGGAAGCCTACGGCAACTGGCAGGATAGCCGGCTGATCGGGCAGGTGCAGCTCTCAGACCGCGCGGAGATTGATTTCCTGGACGGGGCTGAGCTGGACCAGATTTCCAGATGGCAGGAGCTGGAGGCGTGCACCGACTTTTTCTGGGAAAATGGCGAGGGATGGTACTATACCGTTACGTCGGAATGGGATGAGTATATTCAGGCATGTGAGGAAGAAGCAAAAATCTGGTGTGAGAACGGACTGCTTCCATTGGAGGAGGAACAGCTTGACTTAGCAAAAAGGGTAGTATATCTGATAGAATGCAGGACGCTCATTGCGGGAGAAAACGAGATTCCGGTGGCAATCTTCTCCTTCTCGCTGGATGATGATTTATTTGTGGGTAATAGTGAAAACGGATGCGTCACGATGGTTCTGGATGCCGAAACGAAAAAAGCGTACTACATGTCGGCGGTCGGGAACGGGGTGCGGGAGTATATGGCAAAGCAGCTTGGCTATTCCTCCCTGGATGATCTGCAGAGAAATCTGGTGAAGAATGGCTCGCGGGAATTTGAGGTAAGCCCGGATATCTCCGGAATGGATTTTGCCGCTGTCTGCGGCGCGGACCGTGCGGTAGTGACCTCTTCTCCGGGGTATCTGGAGCTGGAGGCGGATATTGTATACGATTCCTTCCGGACAGTAGCACAGCGCCGCCTGATTGAAGGGGAGAATTACCAGTCCTTCAAAGAATATCCGGATTCGGTCGCAGGCTACGGACTTGCCGTGATGTTCGGACCGACAGAGAGTCCCGGCGTATTTATGGAATGTCTGTACAAGGAGGATACAGACGGGAGCTACTGGCAGAGTATCGATGGATTGATTGATACAGAGCTGTTCTGCGATGTACTGTATACAGACGGATATTATAACGGAAGTGAAAACTGGTAGAAAAATAAAAAAAGATACAACTCTGATACAGTTTTGAAGAAATTCTGATGCATGCCGGAGTTATCCTTTCTGCAGAAATGAAACAGAAAAGGAGTGGCGGGCATGATTACAACGCATGATGTGGAGCGGATTTTGAGGGAGCAGGGGCTTCTCTGCCGTGCGGATAAAAATGAAGAGGCGGCGCCGGTTACGTGGGTTACGTGTGATTCCAGAGAAGTAATTCCCGGCACGCTCTTTATCTGCAAAGGGGCGGAGTTTCTGCCGGAATACCTGCTGGAGGCTGTGGCGTATGGCTGCATTGCCTATATGAGCGAGGAACGCTGGGGAACGCCGAAAACAGTCAGAGGCTTTGTGGTAAAGGATATTCGGCGCGCGATGGCGGTGGTGTCGGCGGCATTTTTTGAATATGAGCCGGAGGCGCTGAAGCTCACAGGAATCACCGGAACCAAGGGAAAGACGACGACGGCGTGGTATCTGCGGGCGATGCTGGATGAATGGCAGCAGGAAAAGGGCAAAAAGAAAACGGGGCTTATTTCCAGTGTGGAAAACTTTGACGGCAGCAGCCGGTCAGACGCGGTGATGACGACGCCGGAGGCGCCGGTGCTTTATGAGCTGATTGCGCGGGTGAGGGTGGCAGGAAGCGAATACATGACGATTGAGACCTCCAGCCAGGCGCTGAAGTATCACCGGGTGGACGGGCTGCATTTCCAGGTGGGGATTTTTCTGAATATATCGGAGGATCATATCAGTCCGGGCGAGCACCGGGATTTTGAAGATTATTTCCAGTCGAAGCTGTCTCTGCTCAGACAGTGCGGCACGGCGTGCGTGAACCTGGACAGCGATTATGCGCAGCAGATTCTGAAAGAAGCGCAGAAGGCGCAGCGCGTGGTGACGTTTGGGCAGCATCATGAGGCGCAGCTCCGCTACCGGATTCTGCCGGAAAAGGATGGAAAGCAGACCTTTGAAGTCACCTGTCCGCAGTTTACGGAGCAGTTTTCGCTGAAAATGAGGGGGAGCTTTAATATAGAAAACGCTGTGGCTGCGATTGCCGCCGCACAGGTGTATGGTGTACCGGTACACTGTATGCAAAAAGCGCTGGCGGAAACGACTGTTCCGGGAAGGATGGAGGTCTTTGAAAGCGGGGATAAGAAGGTCTGTGCGATTGTGGATTATGCGCACAATCAGCTCAGCTTCCAGAAGCTGTTCCAGACGGTGTTCCAGGAATACCGGAGCTTTCACCGGATTATCACGGTGTTTGGCTGTCCGGGCGGCAAGGCGCTCAACCGCCGCAGGGAGCTCGGTGTGCTGGCGGGGATGTTCTCGGATTATGTTTATGTGACATCGGACGACCCCGGCATGGAGGATGAGAGCAGGATCGCCGACGAGGTGGGCAGCTATGTGGAAATGGCAGGGGGAGCCTGCGACTGCATAGCGGACCGCAGAATCGCCATCCGCAGCGCGCTGGAGAAAGCCGGTTCCGGAACGGAAAAAACGCTGGTTCTCGTTCTGGGAAGAGGCAGCGAAAAATTCCAGAGAATCGGACGGCGGCTCTATGCCTATCCCACCGACGCCAACATTGTGCGGGAGCTGATGGCGGCGCACTGAGCAGACAAGTAACAATGTCAAACCACCAGTTGAACTGGTGGTTGCTGACTTGAATTGTGACATATAGAATTCTCCTTTCCATGAAAAAAGCAGCAAACCCTATAGATTTACTGCTCATGTGAATCTTTATTCTGTTATAAATGGCTGTCTGTGTCTCTTGCACCATACATCAAGCGGCGTACTTCCATTACATCATCAATCACCACATAATAAACCACATAGTTTCTTACATAGATTCGATAGTATGGATAGTCACGTTTTTTAGCAGAATGATACGGCTCAAAAGCAACAGGATTGTTCAGTCTTTCCAAAATAGCGGCTTCAACATCATCAATCAATCGTAATGCGGCGTCCTCATTTTTTAAAACATTGGTAATGTAATTCGCTGTGCTGATCAAATCCTGTTCAAACAGTGGTAAATACCTGAGCTGATAGGATTTATTTTCCATGCACCGAACTCCTTACATTACTGAAAACTGTTTCGTGGGAGAGCCTTTCTTCTGTCATTGCCGCCTGTCTGTCAGCTTCATCTAGTTTCATCTCGATACTGTCAGTCAGGCTTGCATATTCTTCCAGACTTAATACGACCATTGCTCCGTATCCATTTTTGGTGAGATATACAGGTTTTCCACTGTTTACAATGGCCTCAATTTCTGGGAATTTATTTCTAAGGTCAGAAACAGGTCTAATTTGTATCATGTTTATACACTCCTTTCACATTGCTTATTATATCTTAACTTTATCAGAATATTATCACAAAAGCAATGCTTTTTCATGTTTTCTCATTTTCTATCCTTGTTTCTTATGCTCTGGATTGTTGGGAGCGTGGTTATTTCCAGCTGGCTGACCGTTCTTATTTTTAAGTTTTTGATAAATTTTTACTTGAAAAATTCTGCCTTGATTTCCTCCACAGGCATGTCACATCCTGTCCAGAGGCGAAATGCTTCCGCGCCCTGGTAGAGTAACATATACAATCCGTTGCATGTGCGGCAGCCGCGGCTCTGGGCGTCTTCCATCAATTTTGTCCGGCGCGGATTATAAATGACATCGGAGACAATCAGCTCCTCATGGAGCATTGTGACGTCCGGAACCGGGCTGACACCGGTATCCGGCGCCATGCCGACGGGCGTCGCGTTGGTGAGAAGATAGCTGTCAGCCAGTTCTTTTTTTAACATATTGCTGTCGGCAATATCAAACAGGGAAACGCGGCAGCCGGTGCGGTCATTTAGGGTATCCGCAAGCTTCTGCGCGCGCTGCCAGGAACGTCCCCTGCGGTTAAAGAGCGAAAGCTGTGAAACTCCGTCGAGAGCAGCCTGCACGGCAATCGCCGTGGCTGCGCCGCCGCCGCCCAGGAGCACCATTTTTTTCCCAATAACATCTACCGAAGCCTCCCGGAGTGCCGCCATATAGCCGATGCCGTCGGTATTGTGCCCGGTCAGAACGCCGTCCTCAATGACGACCGTATTGACAGCGCCGATGATTTCCGCGGCGGGGGAAAGCCTGTCGGCAAGCTCGCACATGCGGATTTTTACCGGCATCGTGCAGTTGAAGCCGCGTGCGTTCAAAAATTTAAGTGACCTTATCGCCTCTTCCATATCTGCTTCCTTCGCTTCAAAGCAAAGATACGCATAGTCAAGCCCCAGAAGCTGGAAGGCTTTATTGTGCATCAGGGGGGAAATGCTGTGCGCGACCGGACTTCCAAGAAGCCCGGTCAGACGTGTGCGTCCGGTAATCATATGATTTAAGTCTCCTGTCTGTAAAATTCTATCTGTAAATGCTATGTTTTTGCGCTGTGTTATTGCAGCGGCAGATCCCGCGAGCGGGAAACGCTAAGGGTATTATACGCCCACCCGGAGAAATCGGCAAGGAGAAGATGGAAGCTGTGTACTGTTTGCGCCGGTCTCAAACACCTGCTGCGTCGCGAAGCCCGGTTACTGTTCACTCCCAATGTCATTTAGTTAAACAAGACATGTTAGAGAATCCCT
>NZ_CAJKOX010000029.1 GCF_905201705.1 uncultured Marvinbryantia sp. | reverse complement strand
TTAAGTTAGACCTTCAGATTGATCTTTTTCAATTGCCTTAACTAAATGACATTGGACGTGAACAGTAACACTTCGCGTCGCAGCAGGTGTTTGAGGCTGGCGGTAATATCAACCGGACCGTTTCAGACTTTTGAATTCAGTTTTTATACAGAGGGTGAGAGTAATGATCATTACAGTTACCATGAACCCTGCGATTGATAAGACCGTGGATCTTGATGTCTTGCAGCAGGGCGGCTTAAACAGGATCCGACATGTGGAATATGATGCAGGCGGAAAGGGTATTAATGTCTCCAAAACAATACGTGAGCTTGGCGGGAGCAGCATTGCGACCGGATTTCTGGCGGGCGGCAGCGGCAGGACGATCGAGCGCGTTCTGAAAGAAAGCGGAATTGAGACGGATTTTGTCTGGGCGGACGGTGAGACGCGCACAAATACCAAGGTGATCGAGAAGAACGGGAAGCTGACGGAGCTGAACGAGCCGGGACCGTTTATTCCGAAAGAAAAGCGGGATGAGCTGCTGCAGAAGCTGGTGCGCTATGCCGGAGAAGATACGTTGTTTGTGTTATCGGGAAGTGTTCCGGCGGGTGTCGGTAAGGATATTTACGGCGACATTATCCGCCTGGTTCATAAAAAGGGTTCCGCGGTTCTGCTGGATGCGGACGGGGAAGTTTTCAGGGATGCGCTGGAAGCGGGACCTGACATAATTAAGCCAAACCGCATGGAGCTGGAGGAATATGCAATGCCGGAGCACTGCGGGAAAATGCTGCACGATCTTTCGGATGAGGGTATGCTGCAAGATGCGGGGGTTAAGGCTTCTGAAGCGGAGCTTTGGGAAATTGCCGCCGGATTACAGGCGGACGGAATCCGTACGGTTGTGGTTTCCATGGGTGCGGATGGTGCGTTGTTTTTGCTGGGAAATTACCATGTAAAATGTCCGGCGCTTTCTGTGAAAGCGCATTCGACGGTTGGCGCGGGGGATGCGATGGTGGCGGCGCTTGCCTGTGCGTGGGACGAAAAGCTTGGAGAGCAGGAGACGGTAAAGCTCTGCATGGCGGCATCGGCAGGTGCGGTGACAACAATTGGAACGAAACCGCCTGCGAAAGAGCTGGTGGAAGAGCTTGCGCAGAAGGTGATAATAGAAAAATTATAAAGAGGCAGCGGATTGTCAGACAGCAGAAAAAGGGAGACGCATGGAGAAACGCCCGCGAGGATCGCGGGCGTTTGCTCTGCAAAGAAAGCTTATGCTGCATAAAAGGTTACATATTATCCTTTAAGACATCGTGATCGCGCAGCAGTTTTTCGACAACCGTGCCTTTTACTACATGGATCAGCGGTTTTTTCAGTGCATTTAACGGTCCCGGCAGCTCGATCTCCAGCGGAGATTTGCCGTCCATCAGCTTCACGGTGCTGTCGAGCAGTTCACGGATATCGTAGACGCTGCCCCAGACTTCCGGCACGCCGCGGTCCACGCCGAGCAGTCCGTATACGGCTTCCATAGCGGTGCGGACGGAGTATTCCGTGGTGAATACGGTGTCGCGCGGGGTATCGGCAAACTGTCCGAGGAAGGCGAAGTTCACACATCCATCCGGGATGACATCCGGGCGGTCGCCCTTTGTGCGCGGCATGAAGAAGGCGGTGATGTATGGCATCATAGTCGGCACGCAGACTGCGCTGTGCTCGGCAAGCTCCGGAATTTCTTCTGTCGGCACGCCGAGATGGTAGAGCCATTCTTCTGTGATTTCCTTACCGGTGCAATCCTTCATCGGCTTCTTTACAAAATCGCCGGGCACATCGGTGAAAAGCCCATAAACCCACACGCATACCTTGTCGGGATCCTGCTCTTTAAACTGTCCCTGACGGTTAATCGTCCAGCTCATCAGCCAGGAGGAATCCTGGCAGCTCACGATGCCTCCGGTAACGACCTTACCGCTCTTTGGATCTCGCTTACAGATTTTTGTGATGTACGGGAGGATCTTGTCGTCCAGCGTGGTGACGGTTGCGGACTCCCAATTTGTTTTTGTGATATCTGAGCAGAATTTCTCCGGATGTCCGAAAGAGGGATCCTGCCTGGCAATATTTTTCCAGAGGTTCCAGCAGCCGCTCGTGCGTACCTCAGCGTCTCCGTTCGGGGCGTGGTGATGATCTCCGTAGATGGTACCCTCCGTGCAGCTTCCGTTTGTCACAAAAACCAGATCATTCTTTGTCAGAAGGATGCCTTTTTCCACACCGTTTATCCGGCATTCTATCGCTGTGGCAACCTTCTTGCCATCTTTGATCTCAAAAATGACATTGGTTACTTCCGTGTTGAACTGGAAGTCTACGCCTGCCGCTTCCAGATATTTCTGCATCGGCAGGATCAATGACTCATATTGATTATATTTTGTGAATTTCAGCGCGCTGAAATCCGGCAGCCCTGCAATATGATGAATGAAGCGCTGGAAGTAGAGCTTCATCTCCAGGGCGCTGTGCCAGTTTTCGAAAGCAAACATGGTGCGCCAGTACAGCCAGAAGGTGGAGTTAAACACCTCATCGTCAAACACGTCCTCGATGGTTTTATCATAAAGATCCTCATCCTTTGTCATGAACAGCTTCATGATTTCCATGCAGCCCTTCTGGCTGAGGTTGAATTTCCCGTCTGTGTGCGCGTCCTTCCCGCGGTTTACGGTCGCACGGCACAGGGAGTAATTCGGGTCGTGCTTGTTGAGCCAGTAGTATTCGTCCAATACGGAAGCGCCGGGCGTCTCCAGGGACGGAATGCTGCGGAACAGATCCCAGAGGCATTCGAAATGATTCTCCATCTCGCGTCCGCCGCGCATGACGTAGCCGCGGGAGGGATCGAAAATACCGTCGCAGGCGCCGCCGGCGATATCCATAGACTCCAGGATGTGAATATGGGAGCCGGGCATCTGGCCGTCGCGTACCAGGAAGCAGGCTGCTGCCAGAGAGGCAAGACCGCTGCCTACGAGGTAAGCGCTTTTCTCATCCACGCCCTCCGGTTTTTCCGGGCGGGCAAAGGCCTCATAATTTCCGTTTGAATAGTAGATGCCTTTGCTGTTTTTAGCATTCTTGCCGCGTTCCGTATTGCGATAATTGTTTACTGATCTTTGCGCCGTCTCTTTCTTTTCTTCGGTTTTCGCTTTCTGTGCGAGGTAGGCTGCTGCGCCTGCTCCGGCTGCTAAAAGAGCCGCTTTGCCGAGGGATGATTTTTTATTTGACATAAATGATTCCACCTTTCTGAAATTAGCTGTCTGTTTGTTTCCTGTCATGAGGACATTGTATACGTTAATTTCCAGGCGGACAATTTACAAAACGGGTCATATGATAAAAATTTTATCATACATCCCGTTTTGTATATGTTAAATGCCGGGCGCAGAAGATTTCTCTGCGTTGCAGGCAGCATAGTTACGAATAGAATTTGTGATATTTCCGTGCAGGACAGTCGCGATGTTTGCAACGATGTCCGGATAATCCTCTTTCATGCCGTTTTTGATCCAGTCAAGCATGATTCCGACGAAGCTGTATTTGTAAAAATTTGCGATAAATGTTTTTTGTTCCTCTGTGACGGCTGCCTCTGCGGATTTTTCTTCAACAACACCGGCGATCAGAGAGCAGGTGAGCTGAAAGAGATAATTTTCGATCCGTTCCCGGCTGATACTGCGGTAGGCATTTAAGACGAACGGCTTGTTTTCATAGACGACCTCAAAGATTTGCAGCAGTCCCTCCGGCCAGGTATCATAAGTTTTTTTGTCCTGTAATGCTTTTGTGGCATCTTCCAGGCATGCCCATTCCACAAGGTCATAGATATCTTTAAAATGATAATAAAATGCCATGCGGCTGATGCCGCAGTCGCTGGTAAGATCGCTGATCGTAATTTTATCTAATGGCTTTTTCAGAAGGAGGCGCTTGAGAGAATCCTCCAGAGCCTGTTTGGTTAAATTGGACATGGCATTTCCTCCGATTTTATGTGTTATATCACAAAGTATTGTACCACAAAAAAGAGGGCATGATAAGAACTTTAACCAGTAATGTGGCTTATATAAGATTTTAATTAGTAACGTAGGGCTTGCATCTGTGGGCGGTATGTGCTACAATATTTTCGACATATGACGGAAACTGCGGAGGTGAAAGCATGGCAAGACCGAGTAAATGCAGAAGGATATGTTCAGAACCAGCTTACGATAGCTTTATGCCGGGTGGATTTAGCTGCGATGAACAGGTGGTTTTGACGGTGGATGAGTACGAGGTCATCCGTCTGGTGGATCTGGAGAAATTTACGCATGGGCAGTGTGCCGCGCAGATGGGGATATCGCGTACCACGGTCACGGAAATTTATGAATCCGCGCGGGAAAAGCTTGCCGACAGCATCGTAAACGGAAAGACGCTGCTGATCGCGGGCGGTCATTACCGGCTTTGTGATGGCTCTCCGGCCTGTCTCTGTCAGAAGCATTGCAGAAAAGCGAAAGGAGCTGCCGCACAGACGGCAGTGTCAGTGAAAGGAGAAGGAACAATGAGAATTGCAGTTACATTTGAGGATGGAAAGGTTTTTCAGCATTTTGGACATACGGAGCAGTTTAAGCTCTACGATATCGAGGACGGAAAAATTGTAAAGGAACAGGTTGTGGATACGAACGGGCAGGGGCACGGCGCGCTGGCTGGCTTTCTTATGAGCGCGAAGGTGGACACGCTGATCTGCGGCGGTATTGGCGGCGGAGCGCAGATGGCGCTGGCCCAGGCCGGCATTCAGCTTCTCGGCGGCGTATCCGGCAGTGCAGATGATGCGGTGAACGCTTATCTGGCAGGAAATCTCGCATACGATCCGGATGTGCGCTGCGGCCACCACGGTCATGAGCAGGGGCATTCCTGCGGAGAGCATCACTGCGGGGAAGACAAGCACGGCTGCTCCGGAAGCGGAAGCCGCTAAGGGAAGGTACAGGACGCATCGGAAACGGAAGCCGCTAAGGGAAGGTACAGGGCACATCGGAAACGGAAGTCGCTGAGAGAGAAGAGGTACGGGAATTCCGAAAACGGAAGCCGCTGCTGAGAAAAAAGCCCCCGCAGAGCCGCCTGTCTGGCACTCTGTGAGGGTTTTTATGTTGATCTGGTGTGTTTAATCCAGATAATTTCCTACCGGGCTGGAATTGTATTGTTTGATGACCTTCATCATAACAGAGCCGTCCGGCTGGTCGGTTTCTTCCAGAATCTTATACTGCGTGTGATTGCGCTCCAGGGTATGTTTATAGTGCTCAACCTCTTGTTTCACAAGGGATACTGCGTAATCGTGACCGACATCCTCTTTCAGCATAAAATGAAGTGTCTGGCAGATACATGCCGCTTTAATTCGTTTCATGATCATTTCCTCCAATTCTAAAATAGCGTGTAACAGCAGGGTCTACGCTGCTGTGCTGTATGTTGTAAGATAATTTTATCAAATTTAATAAATTTTTTCAAAAGTCATTTTAACCAAAATTTTGTATGTACAATATCAGCAAAATTTCTTGAACAGGGATCCCTTAAAATTAACAATCCCGGCACTTTTATGAAGTTATGCGAAATCATAAAAATGCCGGGTTATAAAGGGGAGGATAAGTATTAAAAATTTATCTTTGGTATGTTCCTAGTATGGACGGATTTTCTTTTTCTATACAGCTTTGCGAAAAATTTCTATTCTTTTTTTGAGACTCTTATTTTTGAGACTCTAAATCTCTATTTCTCATGAAAACTATTTGAAAAATAGCGGGAAGTGTTATATACTGTACTCGTTGACAGACGGAAGTCTGCGGTATTTTACATTTACACAGAATAAAGGATGGTTTTAAGATGGGTTTATTACAGGAATGGAGAGCTATCGCATACTCTCAGGAAACAGACAGACAGCAGCTTCAGAAATTCTGGACGGATTATTTTCTTGTTGAGAAGGGGATCTATGAGCAGCTTCTCGCAAATCCGGACGAGGAAGTAAGAGGCACGGTGAAGGAACTGGCGGAGAAGTACGATATTCCGGTTCTGACGATGGCGGGCTTTCTGGATGGCATCGACGACAGTCTGAAGGTAAAAAATCCGATTGAGGAGATGGATGAAAACACCGAGGTGAGCCTTGCGTTTGATAAAGAGAGCCTGTATAAAAATATGGTAGACGCAAAGGCGGACTGGCTGTACAATCTTCCGGCGTGGAAGGAGATCTTCACGGAGGATAAATTAAAGGAGCTTTATAAAGAAGCAAAACGTGCAAACACGATCGTGAAGGGACCAAAGATCGGCAGAAACGATCCGTGTCCGTGCGGCAGCGGAAAGAAATATAAGAAGTGCTGCGGAAGATAACCATGTACCATGTACTGATGGGCGTTGGCGCAGTGTGCTTTCTTTATCTGCTGATCCTGCTGGCAAAGGGCGTGGACTTTGCGATCATCTGGCTGCCGGTCAGTCTGGTATTTCTGGCTGCGGGCGGCTATGGAAGGTATTGCCTGCATCATCCGCAGGGGTTTCGGATCCCGGCGCCGCTTCTTACGGCGGCAGGCGTGCTGCTGGCATTGGCGCTGGCGCTGTTTCTTGCGGTGGAGGGGCTGATTTTAAGAGAGATGCTTACGAAGCCGCAGGCGGGGCTGGACGTGCTGATCGTCCTGGGCGCGCAGGTGAAGGGCAAAGAGCCGAGCCGTGCGCTTCTTCGCCGTCTGGAAGCGGCAGAGCGCTATCTGCAGGAAAATCCGGATACCGTTGCGGTACTCTCCGGCGGAATGGGAGAAGGAGAGGAGATCACGGAGGCAGAGTGCATGTACCGCTATCTTACCGGGCGGGGGATTGACGGGGCGCGTCTGATCCTGGAGGATCGGTCCACCAGTACGGCGGAAAATCTGACGTTCAGCGCCCGGAAAATTGCGGAGTATTTTGGAAAGAGCGGGGGAATGTCGCAGAAAACAGGACTTCTCTCCAACAACTTCCATGTGTACCGAGCACGTCTCTTGGCTGAAAAGATGGGCTATACGGACGTATATTCCATTCCGGCGGCTTCCGACTGGCGGCTGCAGGTGCATTATCTGGTGCGAGAGTTTTTTGCGATTTGCAAAGAGAAGGCGACCGGAAAAATCTGAAAACGTAATATCTGCTGCGGGCGACTCCATGAGAAGTGGAGATGAGCGGCAGGCAGCAGCTTTCTAAGGGTGTCAAAAGAGAAAATTGACACCCGATTTTGCAATGTCGGGGTAAAAACAGTTCCTCCGTGGGAGGAATGATTTCCCGATATCGGGAAATGATACGTGGTATGACAGGAGTATACACATGAAATGGTTTGAAAAACTGATGCTGAAATTCAGTGACTGGAAAAAATTCAGAAAAAGCTTTTCCACGTCCCGCATCATTATTTTTGGTTTTTTGCTCGTGATCCTGGTGGGGAGCCTTTTGCTGATGCTGCCGGTCTCTACCCGAGGGGCGGGCGGCGCGTCCTTTCCGGATGCCCTGTTTACCGCCACGTCCGCCGTGTGCGTGACGGGGCTGGTGGTGCATGACACGGCAACCTACTGGTCGGAGTTTGGGCAGTTTATCATTTTGATGCTCATCCAGATCGGCGGGATGGGTGTTGTCACTGTCTCGGTGGCGTTTGCCGTGATTTCCAAGCGGAGAATCGGGCTTCTGCAGCGCAGCACGATGCAGGAAGCGATTTCCGCGCCGCATGTCGGCGGCATTGTCCGCATGACTTCCTTCATATTAAAGACGAGTCTGTTGGCGGAGGGAATTGGGGCGCTGCTGCTTGCGCCGGTGTTCTGCCGGGATTTCGGCATTGGCAGGGGAATCTGGTATGCAGTGTTCCATGCGGTTTCGGCGTTCTGCAACGCGGGCTTTGATCTGATGGGCGTGCGCGCGCCGTATTCCTCACTGACGGCGTATCCGACGCACCCGCTGGTGAACATGGTGATCATGGCGCTGATCATTTTCGGCGGGATCGGCTTTCTCACCTGGGAGGATGTGCGGACAAACCGGCTGCATTTCCGTAAATACCGGATGCAGAGCAAGGCAGTGCTGGCGGTGACGGCGGTGCTGATCCTGGTGCCGGCGCTTTACTACTTCTTTATTGAATTTGCAGCTCCGCAGTGGAGCGGGCTTTCCTTCGGGGAGCGTTTCTGGGGAGCGTTATTTCAGGCGGTGACGCCGCGCACGGCGGGCTTTAACACGCTTGACCTCACAAAGCTGAGCGGCGCCGGGCTTACGATCATGATCTTTCTGATGCTGATCGGCGGTTCGCCGGGTTCCACTGCGGGCGGTATGAAGACGACGACCTTTGCAGTGCTGACGGGCACGGCGCTGTCGGTGTTTCGGAGAAAAGAGGATATCTGTTTTTTTAAGCGGCGGATCGCGGACACCGCAGTGCGCAATGCGGTGGCTATCTTGGTACTGTATATGGGACTGTTTGTGACGGCGGCTATCATTATCAGCGGAGTGGAGCAGCTTCCGATGTCGGTATGCCTGTTTGAGACGGCGTCCGCAGTCGGTACGGTCGGACTGACGCTGGGAATCACGCCGACGCTGGGAATGCTGTCGCGTGTGATCTTGATTTTTCTGATGTTTCTGGGAAGAGTCGGCGGGCTGACGCTGATCTTTGCAGCGCTGTCGGGAACGCACAGCGATATTTCAAAAGCGCCGCTGGACCGCATCACAGTAGGCTGAGAGGAAGGTATGTATGAAAGAGATTTTATTGATCGGGCTTGGAAGATTCGGCAGTCATGTCGCAAAAAAATTAAGTGAGCTGGAGCATCAGGTGATGGCGGTGGATATCCGTGAAGAGCGCGTCAACGCGGTGCTCCCGGACGTCACAAATGCGCTGATCGGGGACAGCACCAATGAGGAGTTTATGTCCTCATTAGGAGTACGGAATTTTGACGTATGTATCGTGGCGATCGGTGATAATTTCCAGAGTTCTCTGGAGACGACGTCTCTTTTAAAGGAGCTTGGCGCGAAGCAGGTGGTAGCACGCGCTTCCAGCGACGTACATGAAAAGTTTCTGCTGCGCAACGGGGCGGATGAGACGGTGTACCCGGAGCGGCAGTTCGCGCGCTGGACGGCGATCCGCTACAGCGCCGATCATATTCTGGATTATATTGATCTTGGAAAGGATTACGCGATTTTTGAGGTGGCGATCCCATCCTCCTGGCTTGGAAAGACGGTCGCCGAGGCAGATGTGCGCCGTAAATATCACATAAATATCATGGCGATCAAGCGGGACGGGCAGCTTGATATGTCGGTCACGCCGGACACGCTGCTGACCGCGGACAAGACGCTGCTGGTGCTTGGAAGCAACCGGGATATCCAGAGGTGCTTCCATATTTAAAGATACTTCCCGGAAAAAACTGACCGGGGACTGCACTGCCGACAAGTGATATTGACTTTGTTGTGTACGGGTGTAAGGACATATCGGGGCTGGAAACAGCGCTGGAAGAAATTGACACACTTAGAAAAATAGATATTTTTGACTATGACAGTATCCGCAATGAGTTTCTTCTGGAGGTACCGCATGTCTGCATAAATTAGGTGTTGACAAACAGCGGCAAAGTGCGATAATATCAGAAGAAGATAAGCGAACGCGCAGACGAGAAGAGTAGAATGCCGGAATTCTCAGAGAGGGGTGCGAAAAGGTGGAAGCATCCTGTAGGAAAGCATTTGAAGACCACCTCCGAGCGGCCTCAATACGGCACGGTGATTCCGTTATCATCAGAATGAGTGGTTTTGCCGCACAGAGTGCGGAAGCAAACAGGGTGGAACCGCGAGTAATGTAAATTGCCCGTCCCTTGCAGTTAGTGTTTAATTGCAGGGGGCGGTTTTTGATTCGTCGGATTTGATCTGTCATGCATTCGAAAGGGGCTTCCGGCAGCAGGTTTTGTGGGTGTCTGCGGTAAGCCTGCCGTCACCTGGATCCACACAGCAGAAATCCGCCGCAGGATGCGCACGCGAATATTAAAAAAGGAGAAAAGACTATGATTATCACATTGAAGGATGGTTCGAAAAAAGAGTACCAGCAGCCGATGTCGATTCTGGACATTGCCTCGGATATCAGCGAGGGGCTTGCACGAGTGGCGACGGCTGGCGAGGTGAACGGTGAGGTGGAGGATCTGCGCACCGTGATCGATAAGGATTGCGAGCTGAATATTCTTACCTTTGACAGCCCGGAGGGTGCAGGCGCTTTTCGTCATACAACATCACATATTATGGCGCAGGCGATCAAGCGTCTGTACCCGGAGGTGAAGCTGGCGATCGGTCCGTCGATCGCGGATGGTTTTTACTACGATATTGACAGCGACACGCCGATGACTGCGGAGGATCTGGAAAAGATCGAGGCGGAGATGAAGAAGATCGTGAAGGAGGCGCTGCCGATCACACGCTTTACGAAGCCGCGCGAAGAGGCGATCGCATATTTTAAAGAAAAGAACGAACCGTACAAGGTAGAGCTGATCGAGGATCTGCCGGAGGACGCCGAGATCAGCTTTTATCAGCAGGGTGAGTTTGTGGATCTCTGTGCCGGGCCGCATCTGATGAGCACGAAGCCGGTAAAGGCGTTCAAGCTGACAAGTCTGGCGGGCGCTTACTGGAGAGGCAGCGAGAAAAACAAGATGCTCACCAGAATTTACGGAACCTCCTTCACAAAGAAGGCGGATCTTGACGAATATATTACCCGCATGGAGGAGGCGAAGAAGCGCGATCACAGAAAGCTCGGCAAGCAGCTTGGCCTGTTTATGATGCGCGACGAGGGACCGGGCTTCCCGTTCTTCCTTCCGAAGGGCATGATCTTGAAAAATACCCTGCTCGATTACTGGAGAGAGATCCACACGAAGGCCGGTTATGTGGAGATTTCCACGCCGATCATGCTGAACCGCCAGCTCTGGGAGACCTCCGGACACTGGGATCACTATCGGGAAAATATGTATACGACCGTCATCGACGACACTGATTTTGCAATCAAGCCGATGAACTGTCCGGGCGGCATTCTTGTTTACCAGTCGGAGCCGCGCTCCTACCGTGACCTGCCGCTGCGCATGGGTGAGATCGGTCTGGTACACCGTCACGAGAAATCCGGCCAGCTCCATGGCCTGATGCGTGTGCGCTGCTTCAATCAGGACGATGCGCACATCTTTATGATGCCGGAGCAGATCCGCGACGAGATCAAGGGCGTTGTGAAGCTGATCGATGAGGTTTACCAGCTTTTCGGTTTTAAATATCATGTGGAGCTTTCCACGCGCCCGGAGGATTCTATGGGCAGTGATGAGGACTGGGAGATGGCGACCGACGGTCTGCGCAGCGCGCTGGACGACCTGGGGCTGGATTACGTGGTAAATGAGGGTGACGGCGCCTTCTATGGTCCGAAGATCGACTTCCATCTGGAGGATTCCATCGGAAGAACCTGGCAGTGCGGAACCATCCAGCTTGATTTCCAGCTCCCGCTCCGCTTTAACTGCGAATATATCGGTGCAGACGGAGAGAAGCACCGCCCGATCATGATCCATCGCGTGGCGTTCGGCTCCATCGAGCGTTTTATCGGTATTCTGATCGAACATTTTGCGGGCGCGTTCCCGACCTGGCTGTCGCCGGAGCAGGTGCGTGTGCTGCCGATCTCCGACAAGTATCTGGACTATGCAGATAAAGTAAATGCAGCGCTTACCGAAAACGGCATCCGCTCCAGCGTGGATACCCGCGCGGAAAAGATCGGCTACAAGATCCGCGAGGCGCGTCTGGCGAAGGTACCGTACATGCTGGTAGTCGGCGCGAAGGAAGAGGAAGAGGGCAAGGTTTCCGTGAGAAGCCGTTTCCTCGGCGACGAGGGACAGAAGGACCTCGATGGCTTTATCGCGGCGATCAAAGAAGAAATCCGCACCAGAGAGATGCGCAAGGTAGAGGTAGAAGAGTAGCCTCACGGCGCATCGCGGATAAACTGCGGCGAGCCGTATTCCTTCCGGTACTGGCTCAGGGTGCAGCCGGTGGTCTGTCGGAAAACCTTTCCGAGGTGGCTCTGCGAGGAAAAGCCAAGATATGCGGCAATCTCGCTGTAGGTGTAGCCAGAGTAGGTGAGCAGGTTTTTCGCCAGCTTTACCTTCTCATGCCGGATGTAGTTTTTTAAGGTAATCCCTTCACAGGCGTGGAACAGCTCCGAGAGATAGTTGGCATTCAGGGCAAGGCTCCCGGCAATGTCTGCTACCGTGAGCCGGTCATGCAGGTGGGAAAAGATATAATCCTTACATCGCCCGATGTAGGGATTTTCTTTTGCCCGGATCCCGGTGCACAGCTTCTTCTGCTCCCGCACCATGTCGGCGAAGGTAAATTCCGCATGGCGGATCAGCTGCGAAATCCGGGGCGCGTCCCGGCATCCGTCGATTTCCTGCATATAGGAATCCTGCAGGGAAAAAGCCACCTCCGGCATAAGTCCTCCGCGTATGGCGGAGCGGCTTGCGAGCGTGAGAACGACGGCGGCGAGATATTTTTCATTTTGCAGAGGATCTTTTGAGAGCGTACCAAGCTGCCCGATATAATCTTCCTCCAGACTTTTTTTCAGCAGCTCCGGCTCTCCAAGCTCGATGCTTTTCTGCTCGCGCAGCTCCTGGTCGTATGGATTGTGCTTCTGTCCGCATTCCTGGTTTTCAAAAACGATTTCAGAATAAAGCTGCATGGGCAGGGACGCGGCGTCCGCGGGCAGGCAGCAGCGGCAGATGAAGTCCGCCTGCGTCAGTTCTTTGGCATGGTACAGATTGTAGACGAGGAGCGCGGCAGAGAGCAGCTCCTGAAAGCCGCAGACGGCGGTTTTGGCGTGAAATTCATCCTCTGCGGGAGCCGTCCTTAAGCTGCTGGCCAAAGAAACCGGCGGGGAAAGGCGCACAGGTCCAATGAGATAGGAACCATCGCAGTCCGGCACCCAGCCGTAACAGAAGGCGGAATTTACGTCAAAAAGCAGCGGCAGTGCATCGGGAAGCTCCCGGCAGAAGGCGAAAACCTCCGCAAAGAGTGATGCATCGTGAAAATCCGGTCTGGCATTTGCGCAGTTTGTTTCTTTATCATTTTCATCAAAATGACGCACAATTGTATGAAACTGGCGAGACAGGTAATCCATCAGAGCAATGTGATTCATAGAAAGTCTCCTTTCGCTGATATTCGTGTGATACGTGCAGGATGATTATAACATATTTTCTGAGAAATATAATATAGTGCCGAGAAATATGATATAAAATATGCAGATGACCGTGTAAAATTTACAGCATAAAGCAAAGGAGGACACGGGAAAATGATAAAAGGAGTAAATCTTGGCAACTGGCTTGTGCTGGAAAAATGGATGAGTCCGGCGCTGTTTGCGGGGACGACGGCGGAGGATGAATATTACCTGCCGACGCAGCTTTCGCCGGAGGTATATGAGGCGCGGATTAAGATCCACCGCAGCGAATATATCACGGAGCGCGATTTTGCAGCGATCAGAAGGATCGGGCTGAACGCGGTGCGGATTCCGGTTCCGTACTTTATTTTTGGAGACCGTCCGCCGTTTATCGGCTGTATCGAGGAGCTTGACAAGGCGTTTTCCTGGGCGGAAAAGTATGGGCTGGGCGTGCTGATCGATCTGCATACTGTGCCGATGAGCCAGAATGGGTTTGACAACGGCGGTCTGAGCGGCGTGTGCCGCTGGAGCCAGCTTCCGGAGGAAGTGGAATTTGTGCTGAACGTGCTGGAAAAGCTTGCCCGGCGCTATGGACACAGAAAGGGATTGCTTGGAATTACGCCGGTCAACGAGCCGATCACGGAGCCGATGTGGTCGGAAATGAATGTGCAGAAGCGCTATCCGGCGGTCGACACAGCGCTTGCGGCGGGAAGCGCGCCGAACACGATGGAGTTTCTGCGCGGCTTTTACCGGGATGCGTATAGCCGCATTCACCCGCATCTGGCGGAGGATAAATATGTGATCTTCCACGATGCGTTCCGTCTGAAGGACTGGAAGGAATTTTTTGCGGAGGAAAAATTTGAAAACGTAATGCTGGACACGCATCAATATCTGATGCTTGCGGAAATGGAGGGCTGTGAGCAGACACCGGACGGATACCTTGCATACATCCGGGAGGTGTGTGCAAAGGATATTGCTGAAGTGCAGGAATATGTGGACGTTATCTGCGGAGAGTGGTGCCTGTTTAACAGCTTTGCGACTGGCGTGGATACCAGGGGCGGACAGAGTGTTTTAAACGGAATGGATTACGCAAAGAACGAGGAGACGCTGGATGCGGGTGAAAAGCGTTTGCTGTACCGTCAGCTCGCGGACGCGCAGCTTACGGCGTGGCAGCAGGGGGCCGGTTATTTTTACTGGAGCTATAAGCTGCTGCTTGACACGGTAAACGAACCGGAATGGATCGGCTGGGACAGCTGGGATCTTGGAAAATGCGCGGATGAGGGCTGGTTCCCGGCTGTGGGATAGCGAAAGCAAAATAATTGCATAAAAAGAAAAAGAACGGCAGATACTACCTCTGTAAACTTATATTTGCAAAAGGAGGTAGTACCATGCCGTTTTTATCATGTTCAGCGGTAAAATGTATCTATAATGACGACCACTATTGCCAGAAGGGCGATATCCTGGTGGAGGGCAACCATGCGCAGGAACCGTCCGAGACGTGCTGCTCCAGTTTCCGTGAGGACAACGGGGAGATGACGGCGAAAAACTTTGCCGGAGAGTCGTCCGGGAAGATCCTGGTAGACTGCACAGCGTGCAATTGCCGTTACAATAGAGAGGAAAAATGTTATGCGGAAAAGATCGCAATAGCCGGGTCATCCGCCTGTCAGTGCCGTCAGACGGAGTGCAGCACCTTTGATAAAGAATAAGACTTAAAAAACATGTAACAGCAGTTTTCTGCTCCGCAGTGAATTTTTATAAAAAATGCATAAAAATAAGCGGAGCAGAATATTCTGTATTCTAAAAGCAGACAAAAAATGTAATATATCGGCAATCTTTCGTTGCGAACTCCCTCAATAAATGGTATGCTAATGATATTATTCTGAAAAAGAGGGGTGGTTGCTTGATATTCGACAGCAAAAACGGAGAAGATATGGAACATTTTAATCAGATCTCCACGGATGAAATTATCAATCAGATCAAGGAGGCTCCCATACAGTTTTCTGAGAAGCGCCTGGATGCGATACCGGGAATCCGCTTTGAGGATTATCTGAATCAGCTGATGGAGAAATATCACTGTACGGCGGGGCAGCTTATTATCCGCACCTGCCTGAGCAAGCCGTTTATCTACCAGGTGTTGAAGGGCGAACGCGTACCGGGACGGGATGTGATCCTGCGTATCAGTCTGGCTATGAAGGCGACGGTGGACGAGACACAGCGGCTGCTGACGCTGGCGGAAAAGGGCGTGCTGTATCCGAAGGTCAAGCGTGATGCGGCGATCCTCTGCTGCATCGAGACGAAAAAATCACTGGAATATACCAATCTGTTTCTGGAGGAGCACGGCGAGAAAAAGCTGTTATAAGGGATGGAGATATGAAGAGAACGGAGCAGGAAGAGCGGCTGCGTGAAACATACATACAGGAGCAGGAGCTGCCGGAAAAGCTGCGGGCCAAATTTCATATCGTCTCCTGCCTCTCCTGGAGGGAGGAGCAGAGCGTATATCTCCTGGAAGACCGGGAGGGAACGCGCTCGATCATCAAGCGGGCAAAAGGAAAACAAAAAGAAGCGCTCAAAAGAGAGGCACAGTTTCTGGAGCGACTTCATTTTTCGTTTCTGCCTGCCTTTTTGTCGTGGAATGAGGAGGAAGATGCCGGGTGGCTGCAGCGCGCGTACATTCCGGGCGATACCCTGTGGGAGCTGGTGGAGCGGGGAGAGGTCTTTGATGCGGCGCGGGCAGGCAAGCTTCTCTGCCGTCTCTGCGAGATCGCCGGGCAGCTTCACCGCAGTGATCCGCCGATCATCCACCGCGATTTCAAGCCGCAGAATATCGTGCTGACACCGGAGGGAAACCTGTTTCTGATCGATCTTGGCACCGTGCGCGCGTACCGGGAGGGCGCGCCCTACGACACGGAATTTATGGGAACCAGAAAGACGGCGGCGCCGGAGCAGTACGGCTACCGCCAGACCGACTGCCGCACGGATATTTATGCGCTGGGCGTGATCTATCTGTATCTGCTCACGGGCAGCATGGAGCTGCAGAATGAAAAAGTGCTGTCCGGTGTGCCGAAAGAGTGCCGCGATATCATCGAAACGTGTACCCGGATGGACCCCAAGGAGCGCTATGGGTCTGCAGAGCAGCTTCAGAGGGCGGTGCAGGAAACGACCGCATCCGGCGGCAGGGCGAAGCGCGCGGGGAAGAAGTCTGCGTTCAGAAAGCTGCTTCTGGCTGCTGCGGCGCTTGCCGTAGTGCTTCTGGCGGCGGGCATCTGCGGAAAGCTGTATTTTGAAAGGCTTCCCTATCAGTTTTGCGAGGAGCTGGTGGGGCAGGCAGTGCGCCGGCAGCTTGGAAAAGCGGAAGGGGAGACGGTCACGAGAGCCGAGCTTGCCGGAATTAAGAGCCTGCGTATCTGCGGAGACCGGATCCTTGCGGAGGGCGAACAGCACTGGCAGTACGATGCCGTCCACCGGATCGGCGGCGAGGAGGTTTACGGCAGCGGAACGATCGCGGATCTTTCGGATTTTCATTATATGAAGAATCTGCAGACATTGATCCTGGACAGGCAGGAGATCACGGATATCACGCCGCTTGAGGGACTGCCGCTGGTGAGTGTGAGCCTGTGCGATAATCCGATACGGGATATTTCCGCGCTTGCCAAACGAAGGACTCTGGAAGAGCTATATATAGAAGAAACGCAGGTGACGGATCTGGCGGAAATGGAGAACATGACGGCGCTGCGGATTTTAAGACTGAGCAATGAGCAGCCTGCGGATCTGACGCCGGTGACGGAGCTTCCGCTGGAAGAGCTGTGTCTTATCATGATCACGGAGGACAGCGCCGGAATCCTGCAGAAGCTTCCACTGAAGAAGCTGCAGCTTCACAGCTGGTCGAAGGCGCTGGAGGAGAAGATCGGGGAGCTGACGGAGCTGACAAAGCTGACCATTTACGGCTATCAGAATGAAACGCTTGCACCGCTGCTTGCGCTGACAGGGCTTGAGGAGCTTAATCTTTACGGCGGCAGGCTTGAAAGCGTGGAGGGAATTGAAAATTTCCCGGAGCTTTATTTCCTGGGGATCAACAACACGGCGGTGACGGATATCGCGCCGCTCACAGGTCTTGATGGGCTTACGCAGCTTGGTCTGGACAACACGGAAATCACGGATTTTTCCGTATTGAATGAATTGAAGGAATTGCAGTGGGTGCAGTGTGACGAGACGCAGCGCCCGCAGATAGAACGCATTGCGGACAGTCTCTGGTTCACGCTGGAGACGGTTTCGAAAATAGAGGATGGGCAGTGAACCCGGAGGCAGAGGCTTCCGGGTTTTTTTATGTATAAAAAAGTGCATTCCGGGGTAAAATTGCTAAAAGTCTGCAAGCTGCATACCAAATTGGCAGGAAAACAAAATATACTAAATCTATCTATATTTATACAGAAATTGAGGCTTGGAAAACGACGTGGGAAAGAGTTTTGAGGAAATATATTCTCAGGAAATAAAACTGCCGGATACGCTGGCGAAAAGGGTCGCAGTGGTTTCCTGCATGGCATACAGCGACATGCAGCGGGTGTATCTGGTGGAGGATATAAAAAAACGGCGGTTCGTGCTGAAAACGGCAACGGGAAATAAAAGGGAGCTTCTGAAAAAAGACGCGGCAATGCTGCGGGAGCACGCTTTTTCTTTTTTGCCGGAATATGTGGATTACGTGGAAGCGGCGGACACCGGCTATCTGCTTCGGGAATATATAGAGGGAGACACCTTATGGGAATGGGTAAATAAGCGCGGGGTGTTTAATGCCAGGGAAGCGCGGGAAATCCTGTGCAGGCTGTGCGATATGGTGGGACAATTCCATCAGCAGAAGCCTTCCATGATCCACCGGGATATCAAGCCGCAGAATATTGTGATCACAAAAGAAAAAAATCTGTTTCTGATCGATATGGGAACGGTGCGGGAATATAAGGAGGATATCCGTCAGGATACGGTGTTCGTGGGCACAAAGCCGACGGCGGCGCCGGAGCAGTACGGCTACCGCCAGACGGACGGAAGGGCGGATATTTATGCGCTCGGCGTTTTATATTTGTTTCTGCTTACGGGAAGCCTGGATGTGCAGTGCCCGAAAAACTGGGAGCTGCTGGATGAACATGTGTGTGCGGTCATATGGAAATGTACAAAGATGGACCCGGACGACCGCTATCAGAGCTGCGAGGAGCTCAAAAAAGCTGTCTGTGCCGGAAAGGGCAGGCACAGATGCTTTGCGGTTGGAAAGAAAAGGCAGGCGATCTTAAGAACGGCGGGGGCGCTGCTTGGAAGCGGAATATTTTTTTTCGCGGGTGTCTGCCAGGAGCGTACCAACAGAGCGGGAAAGCGTGATATAAATGAATCAGAATGATTCTTTATAAATAAAAACAAGGAGGGAGCAATATGAGCAAGAAAAATGCATGGAAACGCATAGCTGCGTGGATACTGACGGTGGCAATGATCACCGGAAGCAATTCTTTCGCGGTACTTGCGGAGGAGCTGGCGGAGGTGCCGGTACAGGAAGCAGTTGTGCAGGAAACAGCTGCGGAACCGGCGGAGGTTTCTTTACAGGAGGAAGCCCCGGCAGTGGAGGAAGCGCCCGCTGAGATAGCGGAGATCGCAGAATCGACGCCGGAGGAGATCCCTGCGGAAGCGGAGGTTTCTGCGGAGGAAGAGATCCCTGCAGAAGCTCCTGCGGAAGCTCAGGAAACAGTTCCTGACAGCACCGAAGAGACGCTGCCGGAGCAGGAGACGGGAGCCGTCGAGGCGGCGGAAACACCGTCAGAAGAGGCGGGCGCCGGGGAAGAACCGGCGGACACGGCCGTTTCAGATGATGAGGAAATCATCATCGGCGACGAGGGGCTGGAGCAGGAAACTCTGCCGGAGGACGTCGGAGAGGCGATTACGATGGCGCTGATGGCGGAAAATGAAGAGGAAAATTCGGATCGGTACTATCTTGAGTGGCAGTATCGGGACGATTCCAATTGGCTTCTGAATGGAGAAAGCATGACGGTTGGAAGCGCTCTGCGTCATGAATTCCGGGATGAAAACAACCAGGACCAGACAGAAATGATCGACGCTTATACGCTGAAACTGGTAATTGATGGAAACGAAACCGAATCATACACTACGGAGTATGCGGCAGTAAAGGTTGTTGGTGGAAATCAGATAGAGGTAACTTCGCTGAAAGAAGATCCGTTTCCGGAGAATGTGGATATCCCTGTCCGGGCATATGTCGGCGACATTGCTGTAGCTGAGGAGAATTTCTATGCAGCTATGGGCGGGCAGTACGTCAATATCTTCCCGATAGCACTGGATTATAATCCGGGCATCGGCGAGACGATCGACATGAACGAAGGCCTGCAGCTCATGGAATACAACATGGACGGCGAGGCACGGGATGTTACGAACGATCCGGATTACCGTGTGATCCTGGTGAGCAGGGAGGCAGATGAGAACGGCTATGCGACTGACGTATGGGAGGTTGTAGAAGGCACGGAGGACGCGTTGATCCCGACGCTGAGAAGAATCAGCACGAGCGGCACAAATTTTGCGCTGATCGCGCAAAGCAGGGTTTATGATGAGAATGGAGAAATCCAGCTTGACGAATCCGGAAACGAGTGCTGGGAAGATCGCGGCAGCAGAAATTATAATTTCGACGAGCTGGGCTATGACATCTGGCTGGATGGAAACGATCTGCGCGGCGGAGATCATACGTGGGTATACACGGATGAGGATCTGACGATCCCGGTTTACTATGACGAACTGCCGGAGAAATGCGAGATCGAATGGCTCGCCGGAAGCTGGAGTGAAGAAGCGAATGACATAACAGACCGGCTGGATCCGGCTGGCGGATACTATACCGTCAATGAGGATCACAGCATCACGCTGCACGGGCAGGCTCTGGCAGAGCTTCTTGCGCAGGGACGCGAGGGGATCGATCTTCATGTGGTTCTGAAGGTCAACGGCACAGAGGTCGACAGAGACTGCACAGGCTTTATTGTCCGTGAGCCGTATTATGATTACCAGTGGCAGATCGGCGACATGGCGCAGCTTCCGAACTGGGATCGCGGCGTGGATAAATATATTAACTGCTACGTAGAAAACGGTGAGTATCCGTATGGGCAGAATTTTGAAATAACTGTTACAGATATTCAGGTTGAGAACGATGCGGAAAGCCCGGATGCGGTACAGTGCGATCCGTGGGAGGACGGCAGGGGATGGAACCTGCACATGAATACGCAGGGACACGCTGTTGTGACGCTTACCTATATTCCGGCCGGCGGTACGGAAGCTTCGGAAACCTATAGCTTTGAAATCTGGGTGGGCGGCGACGTCTGGGATTTATGGCTGGAGTCCAGCACGGATATCGACCACCTTCTGCCGGGAGCAAGCCTTGATCTGCGGGCATACAACGCGCGTCACTGCTATGATGAGCAGAATGGACATTACGATGGCTCCACCGAAGGCACCTGGCTGGAATATGAGATCACGGAGAATGCGGATGCAGTTGCTGTTGAGCAGGATGCAGAGGATCCGATGCTCTTCCATGTGACGGCAAATGAAGTCACGGAAGATAAAGATGCCCGTATTGTATTCTGCCTGATGGCAAATGACGAAGAAGGTAATCCGTACGAAATTGTTTCGGCGGAACAATGGATACATATAAGAGGAGAATATTACCAGCTGACCATTGACAAGAGCAAGGAAGAAATCGAAAACCTTGCATGCGGGGAAAGCATCACCGTGACGCCGCAGCTTTGGAGCTACAGTACGGGGCAGGAACCGGGTTCAGTGGATATGCCGAGACAGTATCGCTGGGAATATGATAACAATGCACTGGAAATCACGCTGGCGAGCGGTAATCCGGATAACGGAAGCGGAGTATCGTATACTGTGAAAAAGCTGCAGAACTGGGACACAGACGCCACATTGATCGCGGATCTTCCGGATGAAAACGGAAACTACGGGGAAGCGGCAAGAACCAATCTGCACTTCAGCTCTCAGAATTATGATATCGACTGGAGAGACGGTCTGCGCGGCGGAAACCATACATGGGTATTCACGGATGAGAATCTGACGATCCCGCTGAATACCGATAATCTGCAGGACAAAAACTGCACGGTGGAATGGATCGTGGGTACCTGGGATGAGGAAAGAGAAGAGACGGTAGACCCTGTGGATCCGAATGGCGGTTACTATACGGTTAATGAGGATTCCAGCATTACCCTGCACGGCGCACAGCTGGCTGAGGTGTTTAACGGGGATCATAGCTGGGCAAATATCGAAGCCTATGTAACTACGGCGGATGGAACCGAAGTCAGCCGCATCGGTACCGGTGTGGAGGTGCGTAAGCCGAGCTATGGCTACGACTATCCGCTGAGCGGCAACGGGGAGAATCAGATGTTGCCGAATGAAAACCTGAATATTGGCAGCAGCTTTGGCTGCAATGTGGAAAATGCGGAGTATCCGTGGAGCGAGTACCTTGATGTGCCGTATAGCAGCGTGGAGATTCTCGGCGAAGGCCATGAATGGGACGAGGAAGCCTATCAGAATGGCGGAGAGCAGAATTATGATGTTCCGGAAAGCGAATGGTTCATTTCGCTGGAAGGAAATGCGGAAGAGGGCTGGCGGCTGCAGTCGGATGGCGAGGGCTTTGGCTTTGCATATGTGCGCATAACTTATACGGATGTGGAAACCGGAGAGCCGGCTGAATACGATTTCCCGGTATTTGTCAGCGGAGTGGTTTATGAATTCAACTGGTATTATTCGGATAGCCGTGATATTATGCTGCCAAACAGCCAGATGGATATTACCACAACGGTGCGCCGCCGCTATGTTGCGGAGGACGGAAGCAACAGAGAGGAAATGGTGGAAGACTACTGGCTGTCTGTGAACTGGGATGAGGGAGAGCCTACGTATGACACGAATCTGCTGGAGATTACGCCGGAAGGCAGCATGCTTCATGTCGCTTCGAATGAGAATCAGGGTTCGACGAACGTCTATGTGCGTGCGATGACAAGAGATGAGGAAGGCGGCGAAGAGTATGAATTCATCGGAGGAGGTTTCACGGTAAATGTCTGGGACAGCTATCAGGTACTCCGCTTTGAGAATATGCCGGAGGATATCCAGCCGCAGGTAGGAGAGACGATCGATATCAATGCGTTTGAGCCTGTTATCTATGAATGCGGTCAGGGAAATCCGCAGGGAAATCCGCTGTCAGAAGAGGATATGGAAGACTATCGCATTAGTCTGAGACGTTCCGAAAATGATGAGATCGGCTGGGACGAGAACGCATGGAGGATCGTGGAAGGCACGGAAGAGAATCTGATCCCGGTGCTGCAGAGAACCGGCGACTGGAGAACCGGCATCACAGTATATGTGGAGCAGCGTTCGCGCAATGATGACGGCTCGCCGGAGCTGGATGATGACGGAAATGAGATCTGGCGTGAGGTCTGCAGGAGAGATCTGGAGTTTGACAGTCTTGGATATGACGTATACTTTGACGGCGCCAATATGCGCGGCGGAGATCATACCTGGGTATTCAATAACGAGGATCTTACGGTGAACCTGTGCATGGAAAATATCCTGGTTGATCCGGAAAAGATCTCTGTTGAGTGGCAGATCGGCACCTGGAATGACGAGACGCAGAGACTCGAGAATATTATCGACAATGAGAACGGCGAATATTACGAGGCGGTCGAAAACGACGGTGTGTTTGGCATTGAGCTTCACGGCGCGAAGCTTGCAGAGATTTATAACGGGGACAATTCCGGATGCAATTTAAGAGGAATTGTCTATGTGAACGGAATTGCAATCTGGCAGGTAGACACTGGTGTGGGTATCTGGGAACCGTCATACGAAATTGAGGATGACGGCACCGACGATCTGCTGGTTGGCGAGAGCTTCTACTACGACAACAACAGTATGTGGGGCTTTGTGCAGGATGCGCGTTATCCGGATGGAGCAGAGCTTACCTACACGATCAGGGACATCAGCAGTTCGGATGAGAATGTATGGAAGGTTACGAAGAACGAGGAAGGCCAATGGGAGATTAATGCAGTCGGTGTCGGCGCGGCGGAGATCACCTATGATCTGACTCATGAGGAGCTGGGCGACGTTACCTATACACGCACAAAAATATCAGCAGAAGATCTGTACCGTGTGGATGCAATGACGGATACACAGACATTCTGCCTGCTGCCCGGAGCATCTCTGAATCTGCAGCCTGTTGTCTACCACCTTTACTACGATGAGAACGGCGAGGTGTGCCAGGAATTCCTGAAGGATGGCTATACCATAAGCTATCAGTATGACGAAGGTATGATCGAGCTTGAAGACGGAAGAGTAACGGCGAGAGACAATCAGGGAGAGACCGGAGTTGGCATTACGGCAGAGATCCAGCTTGCAGACGGCAGTATTTATACATATACTGGCTGGTATTCGATTTACATACAGGATGGTTACGATGTGCTGGAAGCAGATGAGATCTGCGTGGAACCGGGACAGACAGTAACGCTGGAGGATGTAAACGCGGTACTGAAGAATTATTCGACAGAGACGCCGGAGGGAAGTGTGCTCAGTAATGCGGTGATCCGCTTTGATGTGTCGGGCAATCCGAGACTGACTGTCAGTGAAGACGGCAGGAGCGTTACCGTAAGCGCACCGGAGCTGACGGCGGAGGACGAACCGCAGACGGTATACCTGAAGCTGAAAGCGTATATGCTGGACGCAGAAGGCAATCCGGTGGTAAACGAAGACGGAGAAACGATAGAATACTATGGATGGCCGAAGACGACGCTTTGCGTACATACCTGGGATGCAGGCGTGATCGCGCAGAACTCTACCTGTGCAGAGCATGGCGTGAAAGTGTTTACCTGTACCAAGTGCGGCGCAGAGTATACAGAGGAGCTGCCGCTGGCAGCGCACAGCTGGGATGCCGGCAAGGTGACGACAAAAGCAACCTGTGCGAAGGAAGGCGTAAAGACCTATACCTGTAAGGTGTGCAACAAGACAAAGACAGAAAAAATAGCGAAGACGACAGCGCACAGCTGGGATGCAGGAAAGATCACCAAGAAGGCAACCTGTACGGCAGACGGCGTAAAGACCTATACCTGTAAGGTGTGCAAGGGAACGAAGACCGAAGTGGTGAAGAAGCTCGGCCACAATTATGATACGAAGTATACCGTAGATAAAAAAGCGACCTGTACGGCAGAGGGAAGCAAGAGCAGACATTGTACGCGGTGCAGCGCGAAGACTTCAGTGACGAAGATCGCGAAGATCGCGCACAAGGGCGGAACTGCAACCGTTCTGGCGCAGGCAAAGTGCTCAGTTTGCGGACGGGCGTACGGCAGCAAGCTGAAACCGGTGCTGAAGGTGACGGCAAACAGCCTGAAGATGAAGGTAAAACAGTCCACGACGGCATTTAAAGTGACGTCTATGGGCAAGGGCGACTCGGTAGTTTCCGTAACGTCCAGCAACACCAAGGTTTTGAAGGTATCGGGGCTGAATAAGACAAAGGGCACCTTTAAGCTGACTGCACAGAAAAAAGCGGGCACCTCCAAGCTTACGATTAAGCTGAAGAGCGGGCTGTCCAAGACCATTACGGTTACGGTGCAGAAGGGTACGGTGAAAACGACCTCTATCAGCGGACTTCCGTCGAGCACTACGCTGGCAAAGGGAAAGACGGCCACGCTGAAGCCGGTACTTGCACCGGTGACGAGCCAGCAGAAGGTTACGTATAAATCTTCGAACAAGAAGATTGTTACGGTATCCTCGAAGGGCGTCATTAAGGCAGTGAAGCCGGGTAAGGCGACCATTACCGTAAAATCCGGCAGCAAGTCGAAGAAGGTTACCGTAGTGGTAACTGTCAAGACAACAAAAATTACCGGAGTACCATCAAAGGCTACGGTAAAGAAGGGTAAAACACTGACATTGAAGCCGAAGCGCACACCGTCCGACAGCACGGAGGCGATCAAATATACGACCTCCAATGCGAAGGTGGCGACCGTGTCCTCCAAGGGCGTGATCAAGGGTGTGAATAAGGGAACCGCAACGATTACGGTGACGAGCGGCGGAAAGAAAGTGACCTGTAAAGTAACCGTAAATTAGTACAAAAACTTGTTGACAGTTACGCGCGTATGTGCTAGGATATCAGAGTGTGAAAAGAAAGCAGAGTGTCCACTCTCACCGCAGCACAGGCGCGTGACTGCCGGTTAATATGCTGAAAGATACCAGAGGACTGCAGATGCAGCGCCGGTATTTCAAAAAGTATGTTTGCGTGGATGGCTTTGCTGTCCACGCTTTTTGTATCAGGTGAAACGCATTTAATATGGAGGTGTACAACAATTAGCGAATTAATGATTAACGAACAGATCAGAGACAAGGAAGTACGTCTGATCGGGGAACATGGAGAACAGCTTGGCATTATGTCTGCAAAGGATGCTATGAAGCTGGCGCGGGAGGCAGAACTGGATCTGGTGAAGGTTGCGCCGATGGCAAAACCGCCCGTCTGCAAAATTATCGATTACGGCAAATACCGTTATGAGATGGCGAGAAAAGAAAAAGAAGCCAGAAAAAAACAGAAAACCATTGAGGTTAAGGAAGTTCGTTTGTCACCAAATATTGATGTGAATGATCTGAATACGAAGATCGGGGCAGCCAGGAAGTTTCTGGAAAAAGGGAACAAGGTGAAGGTAACGCTTCGTTTCCGCGGCCGCGAGATGGCTCATATGCAGAGCAGCAAGCATATCCTCGACGATTTTGCCAAGGAGCTGGAAGATATCGCGACCGTAGACAAGGCAGCAAAGGTGGAAGGCCGCAGCCTTACAATGATTTTGACTGAAAAGCGCTGACTGCAAAAGCAGTGTTTTTCGGGGAAACAGTAAATTATATTTAAGGAGGAAACATAAAAATGCCGAAAATGAAGACCAGCAGAGCAGCTGCAAAACGTTTCAAAATGACAGGTACAGGAAAATTAAAGAGAAATAAAGCTTATAAGAGCCATATCTTAACAAAGAAATCTACCAAGAGAAAGAGAAATCTCAGAAAAGCAACCATCACGGATGCTACAAACTTCAAGAACATGAAGAAGATCTTACCGTATTTATAAGAAGGATTGAAGGAGGAATTAAGACATGGCAAGAGTAAAAGGCGGCATGAACGCAAAGAAAAAACATAACAGAACCCTGAAACTGGCAAAAGGCTACAGAGGCGCCCGCTCCAAACAGTATAAGATTGCAAAACAGTCTGTAATGCGCGCATTGGCAAGCTCCTATGCAGGAAGAAAGCAGAAAAAGCGTCAGTTCAGACAGCTCTGGATCGCACGTATCAATGCGGCTGCAAGAATGAATGGTCTTTCCTACAGCAAAATGATGCACGGTCTGAAGGTTGCAGGCGTGGATATCAACAGAAAGATCCTTGCAGATATGGCGATCAACGATGCAGAAGGCTTTGCTACACTGGCAGAGCTTGCAAAGAGCAAGATTGCATAATCACAGGTGTGATACAGGCTGCTGCGAACGGAGTGAGCAGTAACTGATACAGGGCGGTGTACAGATAATGTACACTGCCTTTCTTGCGTTTTGAGGAAAAATGCAATATAATGAAGCAGGAAGGCATCCCATGATAAAAACCGGGATATACAGGAAAGAGAACGATAAAATGCAGATAACGGAAATAAACATCTATGCGCAGGCAGAAAAAGAGGGCGGAACGGGAAATCTGGAGGTCGTGATGCACTGCAAAGGGCAGGGCGGCGGCTTTGTGTGCGCGCAGCTTCTCTCGCAGGAGGGGCAGGAGGAGGACCGTATTTTTCCGGTGCCGACAGAGGAAGAGATCGATTTCTGTATGCAGGTGCCGTCTGTGCGTCTGTGGGATATGGAACGCGCATACCTGTATGAGCTGGTGCTGGAGCTGCGCGACGAACGGATGAGCCTGCTTGGATGCACGGTAAAAAAGATCGCATTCCGAAATGCAGAGCAGACGCAGGAAGGGTTTTGGCTGAACGGTCGGAAGGTTTCGCTGCACGCATGGCATTGTACGGAGGAAGAACTGCAGACGGTGCTGGAGGATGCAGCTGGTTGTCCGGCGGAACACGCTGCCGGCACTTTTGAGAAAAAAATACCGGGCTGCCGGGTAGAAACTGATCTGCTTTGCCGGGAGAGGAGGCTGCGCCGGTACCTTGCCGCGGTCAGGAGGGGGCATTATAATGCGCTTTCTGTTGAGCGGTGGAATACAGGAAAACAGGATGAGCAGAACGGGCGGACTTTATCATCGGAAGGGCGGCAGGCAGATGCGTCCCGGGATAGCTGGTTACATGAAATGCTTACGGAGCTTTG
This sequence comes from uncultured Marvinbryantia sp., assembly GCF_905201705.1. Taxonomy (GTDB): domain Bacteria; phylum Bacillota; class Clostridia; order Lachnospirales; family Lachnospiraceae; genus Marvinbryantia. The sequence goes on along the minus strand of NZ_CAJKOX010000029.1, from coordinate 32,245 downwards.
CCCGGAATACGGGTTGTTTTATGACGGGAAGGCTTTGACGGACAGTCGCAGGTCAGTGTGTGTTTCCGACTTTGAGCTGCAGGTCGCACAGGAGGGCGTACTCCTGGAAAATCACTGCGTCTTTGCCAATGTGTCGGAGTACGAGCTGCGCTATGCGCTTTCCTGCGATGGAAACAGCATCTGCGCGGGGAGCCTTTATGCGGATGTGCCTCCTGGAAGCGGGCGCTACATCGAGCTGCCGTTTGCTGCTCTGCACGAGGCCGGAGAATACCTCTACCGTGCCTCGCTGCATCTGAAAAAGGACATGCCCTGGGCAGAGCGCGGCTATGAGATCGCCGTGGGTGAGAGCGTAATTTCCAATCTGTTTTCAGGTTGAATTTACAGTCGTGTGTAAATGACAAAATACATACTAAAAAACGTCCACCGGACGTTTTTTAGTATGCATGGCAACCGAAAGGATCTGCCGCCGGCAGTTCCCTTCGGTTGCAGGGCAACAAAAAACCCTGTATTCACTTCGAATACAGGGTCTTCGTCATGCGGAAGATGGGACTTGAACCCACACGACGTTGCCATCACTAGATCCTTAGTCTAGCCTGTCTGCCAATTCCAGCACTTCCGCAAGCAAAAAGTATTATAGCACCAGGTTATAGATTCGTCAACAGGAAATTTAAAAAAATTTCAAAAAGTTTCCGCCTCGTTTCCGCCTGAGGCATTTGCCAATAAAACTTGGCGAAATATATTGACAAGTTTACTTGGAAATGTTATACTGTTTGCAAATAAAACTTGGCAAGGAGAAGAACATGGATAAAGAAGAGATTTTAAGAAAAGCACAGAGTGAAAAAGAGGATGAGAGAGAGCTTCAGGTGAAGGATAGATCTATGATGTGGTCCTATGTGGCGATGGTGATTGCGGCGGCAGTTTTTTTCTTCATCCGTTCAGAGCAGGGGCTGCCGATGATGGATCTGACAGCGACGGTCTGCTTTTCGGTGTCGGCGAATTATATATACCGATACGTCAAAATCAGAGAGACGCAATATCTGCTTATCGGGCTGCTCATGCTTTGCGTGGCGATTTTCGCAGCAGTCAGATTTATGATGGGACACTGAGAATATGGATGAAAAACTGGAATTAAAAAATCATATAAAAGAAGCCCGCGCAGAGAAAAAGTTATCGCAGGCGGCGCTGGCAGAGATGGTCGGGGTATCGAGAAACACCATCAGCTCCATAGAGACAGGACAGTTTAATCCGACGGCAAAGCTGGCGCTGCTCTTGTGCATCGCGCTGGATAAAAAATTTGAGGAGCTGTTTTACTTTTAGACGGGGATCGAAAATTTTTTATAATCGTCTCATTGCATAGACTGTCAAAATAAGGTATGCTTTTTGCAGGAGGTGGCGGATATGGCAAATGAGGACAAAAAGGATTTTAACGCGATGCTGCAGGACAACAAGGATATGCCGAAATTCCAGACGATCACAGATCCAAAAAGTATTGAAAAATACGGGGGAAGCAGAATGTATTTTGCACCGCCGATGGATTATGACAAGGTGATGCGGCGGGTTCCGCGCGGCAAAGTGATTACCGTTGGAAAAATTCGCGAGCATTTTGCGAAGCTGAGTGGAGCGGATTTTACGGAACCGATCACGGCTGGAATATTTGTCTCCATCGCGGCGTGGGCAAGCTATCAGCGCGCGGAGAATGAGACACCTTACTGGAGAACCCTGAAAGCAAACGGGGAATTAAATGAAAAATATCCCGGAGGAGCGGAAGCACAGAGGAAAAAGCTGGAGGCGGAGGGGCATACAATCATTTCAAAAGGGCGGAAAAACATTCGGTATTTTGTGAAGGATTATGAGAGCGTTCTTTTTGAACTGGAATAGAAAAAATGTCTGCCGGAATGCTTTGAGGGTAGAGAGAAAATTATGTGAGGAAAAAAGTGTGAAACAAATAGGCAGTGGAAAAATGGATATCTGTGAATTTTGGAAATATGTTCTTGCGCAGGACGCGGATAAAATCAGAGGATATTTTCACGAGGATGCTTATGTCAACTGGCATTGTACCAACGAGCATTTTTCTGCAGAGGAATTTATAAGAGCAAATTGTGAATATCCCGGCGACTGGGCTGGCGAGGTGGAAAGAACGGAAACGGCAGGTAATGTGTTCATCACGGTTACACATGTGTATCCGCAGGATAAATCCTTATCTTTCCATGTGACGTCATTTATAAGAATCGAACGTGATAAAATTATATCCGTCGATGAATATTGGGCGGACGACGGGGAAGTGCCGCAGTGGAGAAAAGAGAAACATATTGGAAAGCCTATTCGATAAATGTTTGCGTGTAGCTCTTCCACGATGAAACGTGGAAAGAAAATATAGGAGTAAAGTCTGATGAAGATAGTGGTGAGCGCTTGCCTTTTAGGAGAGAGCTGTAAGTATAACGGGAAAAACAACTATAATGAAAATATCGTAGAATTTGTAAGAGGGCATGAGGTGACAGCGGTCTGTCCGGAGGTTCTGGGCGGCCTTGCAGTGCCGAGACAACCGGCGGAAATAGTGAATGGAATTGTTATGACCAGAGAGGGCGTCAGTGTAGATAAAGAATTTCGGGAGGGCGCTGCGAAAGCATTGAAGGAGACTTTGGATGAGGGGGCGGAGCTTGCGATTCTGCAGTCGCGCAGTCCAAGCTGCGGATGCAGACAGATCTATGACGGAAGCTTTGGCGGAAAGCTTATAGAGGGGCAGGGCATTTTCGCGAGGATGCTGGAAGAGGCTGGCATAAAAACGGTAGATGCAGAGGAGATTGCGAAAACATTTGGAGAGGAGCGCGCGGAATGCATGGATGAAAAGCAGCATCCGACGGGAAAAGGAGCGTACAATGTCTGAAAAAATGAGCGTTAATCAAACGAAATATACTATTAAAAAACTGCTTGGGCATGGAAAGGGCGGCTATTCCTATCTTGTGGAAAAAGACGGAAAGCAATATGTGCTGAAGCAGATCCACCATGAGCCGTGCGATTACTATTCTTTCGAAAATAAAATCGAGGCGGAGCGGAACGATTACAGGCGGCTGCGGGAAGCGGGCATCCGGATTCCGGGGATGTTGGAGCTGGATATCGCGCAGGAGCGGATTGTAAAGGAATACATTGACGGGCCTACCATCTATGAGCTTGTCAGAGATGGCGCAGTGAAGGAAGAATATTTTTTTCAGGTGCGAGAGATGGCGGCGCAGGCACAGGCGGCGGGTTTAAACATCGACTATTTTCCGACGAATTTTGTGGTGCAGGACGAGCTTCTGTATTATATCGACTATGAGTGTAATTCCTATATGGAAGAGTGGAGCTTTGAAAACTGGGGAAAGAAATACTGGTCGCAGACACCGGAATTTCTGGAGTATGTGACCAGTCATGAGTGATTTTGCAGAGAGTGAGAGGCAAGCTTTTGGTTATATTGGCGGCATTCTGATTCCATCTTTCTGAAGTCCAGACATTGATTTTTTGCGGAAAAGTTCTCGCCGGATATGTATTTTTGATATAAGACGTTTGCTGTATTGATCAAATCTCTGGAATGTTCATTACACCACGTTAATTCTTTACTTAAAAGCGCCTTTTTCTTTCTGGTATCAGCATTATCATGTTTACGGATCTTCATGTCTATTCGTTGTAATTGTGCATTTTCAACGGGAATCATGAGATTGAAATTTAAAACACCTATCAATGTGTCATGGTAAATTATTTTTTTAAAATCTATCTTATCCCGCATTTTTGCGTGTTTTTTCTTGGGCTTTGACAGTGGGACACAATATTTGTGCTCATTGCACACAATGAGCACACCAAGGAAAGGACGCTCATCTTTACCAATCTGTGGAGAAACAGAAAGTACTCTGTCATCAATATTATGCAGATTCCGAATGTATTTCATATCTATTCGATAAAAATCTAATGGTATATGAGTCATAAATTATCCCTCTGAATATTTCAAGGACTATGTTTCCATAGTCCTTGAATGTAGTATCACCGTGGCGACACTAACGCTTTTTGCACGTCCACTTATTGGCAGGACTCTCCTTTAATATTATCTTATCAGAAGAAGTTGTTTTGTCAATGTGTTTTCACATTTTTCTTGTGTCTTTTTTGTGAAATATGATAATATCAAAGAAAACAGGATCGGCGGAACCACGACTGGTAAGTCGCAAGAAAGGAAGGCAAAAAAATCATGCGTTTTCGACCATGTATTGATATTCATAACGGAAAGGTAAAGCAAATTGTCGGCGGTTCGCTCCGCGACGAGGGCGATGCGGCGCGGGAGAATTTTGTATCGGAGGCGGACGCCGCCTTTTACGCAGAGTTTTATAAAAAGGATGATCTGCGGGGCGGTCACATCATTTTGCTGAATCCGGAAACGTCGCCGCACTACGAGGCGACGAAGGAGCAGGCGCTGCTCGCGCTTCGGGCATGGCGCGGCGCGTTGCAGGTGGGCGGCGGCGTCCGTGACGATAACGCCGCCTTCTGGCTGGATAATGGGGCTTCCCATGTGATCGTGACAAGCTTTGTCTTTAAGGACGGCAGACTGAATTACGAAAATCTGGAGAAGCTTGTGCGCGCGGTGGGCAAAGAGCGCCTGGTGCTGGATCTGAGCTGCCGGAAAAAAGAAGGCGTATACCGGATCGTGACGGATCGCTGGCAGAAATTCACGGATGTAACGCTGACGGAACAGGTGCTCGATGAGCTTGCCGGTTACTGTGATGAATTTCTCATCCATGCGGTCGACGCGGAGGGAAAGGCAAACGGCATCGAGACGGAGCTTGCCGCGCTGCTTGGCGGCTGGGCCAGGATTCCGGTGACGTATGCAGGCGGCGTTGGAAGCTTCAGGGATCTAAAAGAGCTTCAGCGTCTCGGACGCGGAAAAATCGATGTCACGATCGGGAGCGCGCTTGATCTGTTCGGAGGGACGATGAAATATCGCGAGGTGCTGGAGTTTATAAATGCGGGAAATTGATTCCGTTTGGCCGCGCTATTCGCAAACGATCTTTTGGAGTTTTGGTTAAAAGTTTGTGAAATTTCGCAATTCCGATTGAAAAATCAGACAAATTGTGGTATCCTTGAAGTATGACGAAAGCGGTAAATTTTAACAGTGTTTTCGCTTTCGGATAAAATGACGGAAAAGGAGTGATCGTATGAGATTTACTATCAGCGGAAAAAACATCGAGGTTACAGAGGGGCTCAGAAATACCGTTATAGACAAGCTGGGCAAGCTGGAGAGATATTTTACTCCTGACACAGAGATCATCGTTACCATGAGTGTGGAGAAAGAAAGACAGAAAATTGAGGTTACGATTCCGGTAAAAGGAAATATTATCCGCTCCGAACAGGTGAGCAGCGATATGTACGTGTCAATCGATCTGGTAGAGGAGGTAATTGAACGGCAGCTCCGCAAATATAAAAATAAACTGATCGCAAAACATCAGGAGGGCAGCAACTTCCGCCGTGAATTTATCGAAAAAGAAGAGAGCGTCGAGCCGGAGGAGGTTAAGATCATCCGCACCAAACATTTTGGCATCAAGCCGATGTACCCGGAGGATGCCTGCATCCAGATGGAGCTTCTCGGACACAACTTCTTCGTATTCTGCAATGCCGAGACAGAGGAAGTAAACGTGGTGTACAAGCGCAAAGGCAACACCTACGGACTGATTGAGCCGGAGTTTTAGTTTCCCGATATAAAATACACGCCAGTATTAACAGTGCCCGTATATCCGGATGGATATGCGGGCGTTATTTTGCATTAATTACAAAAAACAGTATTTATATAAAATAATAATTGACAAATTGACAAGCGTATGTTATTGTTTATGTAACGATTGAGTAATCGATTACCTAAAGAATGGATGCGTTGATATGAAAGAGGAAATGTCGGTAAAAAAAATAGCGGAGCTTGCGGGCGTTTCTGTGGCGACTGTTTCAAGAGTAATTAACCAGAATGGAAGATTTTCAAAAGAGACAGAAGAGCGTGTACGCAAAATCATTGAGGATAATCATTACATTCCGAATCATTTTGCAAAAGGACTCCGGACGAATCAGTCTAATACGATCGGAATTATCGTACCGGATATTACAAACGAATACTTTTCAAAATTGATCCTGGTAATTCAGATGGCATTATTTGAGGCCGGTTACCAGACTGTTATCTGTAATACAAACGAAAGCAAAGAGATAGAGGAAAAGTGTCTGTATCAACTGAAATCCCAGAATGTAAATGGCATTATTTACATGAATGGTTCCAAGTCCGTAGAGAAGGATATTATTCAGGAAATCAGTACGATTTATATTGACCGTTCGCCTTCTGAACAGAAGCGGTCTAATGTTGCATATGTTTCTTCAGACAATTTTCAGGGAGGTGAGCTAGCAGCCCTTGAGTTAATTGAAAAAGGATGCAGAAATATGGCGGTTATTATGGAGCGCCAGGGCACTTATGTAGCAGGAGAGCGTCTCAGAGGGTTTGTCACAGCCTGCAGAAAGCACAGTATTTCTCTGGAGCCGGACCTGATTCTGACGCCAAAAGATATGAGTTATGAGGAAGGTTACCGGGTAGTAAAAGAGCTTTTGCAGAAGGGTGTGCAGATCGATGGTATTTTCTGCGAGACAGACTGGCTGGCCTCGGGGGCGCTGTCAGCGTTGAAAGACAGCCATATCCAGGTTCCGGATGAAGTGAAGCTGATTGGATTCGATAATATTTCGATTTCTTACCTTTGCCGTCAGCCGTTTACAACGATTGCACAGGATGTTACCGCTATCGGGAAATACGTTGCGGATCAGATTCAGACCATGATAGCAGAAGGGACTCGTGTGCGGACATCTAGGGTCAGTTTTCCGGTAGAGCTTATAAAAAGAGAAACTACATAAAGATATTTTTTTATGTGAGAAATCGATTACCCATAGGATATCATGAACATGGAAGAAAGGAGGGAAAATATATTAGTTGGGTAATCGAATACTCAGATCAAAATAATATAATATAGGAATAATGAACAATATATACTAGGAGGATTAAATCATGAAAAAAATGTTAGGAATCATTTTGATGGCAGCATTAATGGCGGGAGGAAGTACCAGCAGTGCAATGGCAGCAGATATTGATCCGGCGGGAGAACAGTGGGGCTTTATTTTTGAGCAGCTCACAAATCCCAATTATGTAACGATGAGCGGAGTTGCTCTGGATTATTGTGAGGAGCTTGGCATTGAGCTTCAGATAGTGGATGGCGGGGAAAGCAGTGATACGATTATCAATGCAGCAGAAAATATGGCAACGCTTGGATATCAGGTGATTCTTTTAAGTCCGATGGCAGTTGAGATCGCCGGTACAGCGGCGGAGGCGGCAAAGGCGATTAATCCGGATATTATTGTGGTAAACAGTGCGATTGAATGTGAGAGTTGCGATTATTCACTGCTTCAGGACGATTATACTTCGGGTATTGTGTGTGCTGATGAGGCAGCTGCATTTGCAGAGGAGCATGGATTGACGCAGGCGATTCTTCTCGGTTATCCACGTGACCAGGCGCTGATTGACCGTGAGGAAGCGTTTATTGCAGAGATGAAAGAAAAAGCTCCGGATGTAGAGGTTTTAAATATAGATATGTCCAGCTATGAAATCCAGGAGTTTACCAGCATTAGTGAGAATCTGATGACCACTTACCCGGAATGCAGGATTGTTTATGCTATTTCGGATGTTGTTATGAGCTATTTCTATGAGGCTCTGCAGGCTTCGGGAAAGGATACATCAGAGTGGGCATTGTATTCTGTGGACGGTTCGGAAGATGGCGTTACCTGGATCTATGCGGGAAGCGGATATCTTGGAACGGCTGATACAGGTACACTTGAAATTCCCCAGGGACTGGTGGATGTGGCACTGCGTCTGGAGGCTGGAGAAAATCCGGAAGATATTGAGGTTACATTGCCGGTTACGATGATTACTTCTGAAAATATAGATGAATATGCAGAAAAGATTGGCTATGAGAAATAAACTGCGCAGGTGCAGTATGTAAAGACATACCAGCCATATACAATCTGTCTGCAGGCAGACAGATTGTATATGGCAGATTCAGGAGGCAGGCGTGGAAGAGTTAATTAGAATGAAAAATGTGACAAAAACATATCCGGGTGTAGTAGCGCTGAAAGATGTTTCTATTACATTCCGCAAGGGAGAAGTCCATGCGATTATCGGGGAGAATGGGGCGGGAAAATCAACGTTAATGAAGGTATTGTCCGGCGCAGTCAGTCCGTCACAGGGAACAATTGCGATAGATGACAGGGAATTCCGGCGGCTTCTGCCGAAAGAAGCGATTGAACTGGGAATACAGGTAGTTTACCAGGAATTGAATCAGATTGGAAATATGTCGGTAATGGATAACATCTTTATAGGTATGCCGCCGAGAAAAGGAATTCTGGTGGATAAAAAAGAGATGGAAAGAAAATCCAGGGAGATTCTGCATTCGATTGGAATGGATATTATCCAGCCCACTGATGCGGTGGAGTCACTGACCTCCGGCTATCAGCAAATGGTAGAAATCGCAAAAGCTCTGACCAGAAAGGTAAGAATCCTTGTGCTGGATGAACCGACATCTGCACTTTCTGCTGTGGAAACCGATATTTTGTTTTCGGTAGTCAATAAATTAAAGCAGGAAGGGGTAGCGATCTTATTCATTACGCACCGGCTGGAAGAGATTTTCCACATCGCAGACCGTGTGACGGTTATGAGAGACGGCGAGGTGATAGATACAAGAGATGTTCATAATATTACCCGCAGTGAGATGATCAACATGATGGTTGGACGCAACTTCCAGGAGGTATATCCAAGGTCTGGGGCTAGGATAGGAGATGTCGCGCTGGAGGTGCGGAATATTACCGGAGATGGATTTCATAATATCAGCTTTTCTCTCCGAAAAGGGGAAATACTTGGCTTTGGCGGATTGATCGGTTCCGGCCGTACAGAGACGGTCATGGGCATTTTCGGAGCAACCCGTATAAAATCCGGAGAAGTGTATATTTATGGCAGAAAGCATAATATGAAAAATCCGGCGGATTCTATTCAGAACAATCTGGCTCTTCTGCCGGAAAACAGAAAAGAACAGGGATTGATTCTGAGCCTGCCGATAAAGAATAATATAGATCTTCCGTCTCTAAAACGCATTTCCAGATGGCTGGTCATTAACCGCAAAAAAGATAATGCGCTGGTAGGGGAGAGCATTAAGCGGCTGAATATCAAAACACTGTCAATGAATCAGGTGGTAATCAATCTTTCGGGCGGAAATCAGCAGAAGGTAGTAGTGGCGAAATGGCTGGGCGCAAAGAGTGATATCTTAATTTTTGACGAGCCTACAAAAGGGATTGATGTGGCGTCCAAAAAGGAGATATATGAGCTGATGTGTGAACTGGCAAGAGCAGGAAAAGCAATTATTCTGATTTCATCGGATATGGAAGAGCTGATTGGAGTTTCCGACAGACTGGAAATTTTCTATGAGGGAACAATAACCGGAAAATTTGATTCGTTTAAAAAATTTGACAGAAATAAGATTATGGAATATGCATCTGGTATTACAGATACTACGGAGGGTGAAGAATGAACAAAGCAATGAAGAAAATTGATGCAAAGTCTCTGATTTCTGAGAACGTAATTTTGCTGGTTCTTATTGTAATCTGCATTTTCTTTTCTATCGCATCAGATAAATTTATGACGACCAATAATATTTTTCTGGTAATCCGGCAGGTTTCTGTCCTAGGTGTAGTATCGCTTGGTGCTGCAATAGTTACGCTGGCAGGAGGACTGGATATCTCGCTGGGGAATCAGATGACCCTGTATGCACTGATCTGCGCTTACCTTATGGTAAACAAAGGAGTCAATATGTGGGTGGCGATAGGGGTTACGTTAATTGTCAGCCTGATCGGCGGTTTTATTATCGGAATTGTGATCAATACGTTTAAAATCAATCCGTTTGTGGCAACACTTGCTTTTTCAACGGTACTTTCGGGAATTTCTTTTGGGATTACCGGCGGATACCAGATATCTCATTTTACAGATGGTTTTAAATTTATTTCCCAGGGATTTATAGGAGCTGTTCCGATGCCGGTTATTTTAATGATTGTTATTTTATTAATCGGAGCGTTCGTTTTAAACAAAACCTATATTGGAAAATTTATCTACAGTGTAGGCGGAAATGAAGAAGCATCAAGACTTTCCGGAATTAATATTAACCGTATTCAGATAGGAGCTTATGTTGCAGGCGGGTTTCTGGCAGGGATTGCTTCTATAATGATGGCATCCAGATTAAATTCTGTCAGCACGACCTGCGGTGATGGATATACCTTTGATGCAATGACCGCAATCATGCTGGGAGGAGTGTCGGTCCGCGGAGGAAAAGGAAAGACTTCCGGCATTCTGATTGGTATTTTGATCATCGGCGTGTTAAATAATGGTCTGACCCTGATTGGGGTACAGTCCTTTATTCAGAGTATTATCAAGGGAATTATTATGCTTGCGGCAATTTGTTCGGATAGTCTGATCTATCGGAAACGCAGCTAGAGAGGAAGGTATCATGACAAGAAAAATAATTCTTTCTCCCTCCCTTATGTGCATGGATATGCTGCATGCGGGAGAGCAGTTGGAAATACTGGACAGAAATTTTGACTGGCTGCACTTTGATATTATGGATGGTCATTATTGCAAAAACCTGGCACTGACACCGGCATTTTTGAAGGCGGTGCGCAGTAGCAGCACCCTGCCGATAGATGTTCATATTATGGCAACCAGACCGGATGAATTTATGCTGGATGAAGTGCTGGAAAATGGGGCAGACAGCGTATCGCTGCATCCGGAGACATTTGCATCGTCCAGTTTTCGTACTATTCGTAAAATACATGATGCGGGACGCAAGGCAGGCCTAGTTTTGAATCCGCTGACCACACTGGAATCCATTGATTATCTGCTGGGACATATTGACGTACTGACCATTATGACCATTGATATTGGATTCGCCGGACAGAAATTTATCTGGGAGATGCTGAAGAAAATCCAGAAAGCAAGAGAACTGCGGGCAGAAAATGGCTACCATTATATCATTCAGATTGATGGCGGCTGCAGAAAGGATTACTATAAGGAGCTGTATGATGCGGGAGCAGACGCATTTATTGTGGGGAATGCCGGGCTTTTTTCGCTGGATAAGGACCTTCAGACAGCGTGTGAAAAAATGCATCAGGAATTCAGGGACGCTGTATATGGAGGTGATGCACTTGCCTGACAAAATTGTGATAGGCGTTGATATAGGAGGGACAAAAGTAAGAATTGGTGCCGTGAGAGCAAACGGTTCGCTCGCGGCGGAAAAGGTAGTTTTTACAGAAAAGCTGTTTGGCAGTCAGCGGGCGGAAATTGTGATCGGAGATGTTCTCAGACAGTATATGGACGAACTGGATTTTTCAGAAGATATTTTCTGTATTTCCATTGGTATACCGGCAACCTTGAGCAAAGACCGGCGGACCATTCTCTCTGCACCGAATATCCCGAGCCTTGATAATGTTCCGCTGGGATCTTTTTTGGAAGAATATCTGCACATTCCGGTATATATGGAAAAAGATGTAAACTATCTGCTGTTTCACGATATGCAGGCAAAGAAGATTCCCGGAGTCGGGATCACAATTGGGTGTTATCTGGGTACCGGATTTGGCAACGCTATTTTTATAAACGGGCGGCCGCTCAGAGGAAAGCACGGAGCGGCGTGTGAGCTTGGCCATATTCCGATTGCCGGCAATCAGCAGATATGCTGCTGCGGCAACAGAGGATGCATAGAGACCATTGCCTCCGGGCGCTACCTGAGTGACATCCAGAGAGCATATTTTCCGGATACACCGATTAATATGCTGTTTGAAAAGCACTATCAGACCAGCGGCTGTCTGAAAGAATTTATCGGTAATCTTGCATTGCCGCTCGCAACGGAGATTAATATTTTTGACCCCGATATTGTGATTATTGGAGGCGGTCTCCCCGCGATGAAGAGTTTTCCGCGGAAGGACTTTGAGAAAGCCGTGCGGGAGCATACGAGAAAACCATATCCGATGGAGGATCTGCATTTCCTGTATTCCGCGGAAGATGATTTTAGCGGAGTACGCGGCGCGGGACTGTATGTGCATAAAATACTAGAAAATAATTAAGATTACAAACTAGGAGGTATGAAATGTCACTATTTTCCGGTGAATTTACGTCAGTGGAAACAAAAGCAAATGTAATGGTTCGTATCCTTTTCCCGGATAGTCCCTATGATCTGGAACCACTGGATATCAGACCGAAGACGATGTATCTGCTGCATGGCGGCGGAGGAAGCAGCGGTGACTGGATGCGCTTTACGCGTCTGGAATATCTGGCAAGGCTGTATAATTTTACAATCGTTATGGCGGATGCTGGGGGCTTCAGCTTTTACAGTAATATGAGATACGGCGGAAATGTTCTGAAGTTTTTTGGCGAGGAGCTGCCGCAGGAAGTAGAAAAGCGCTTCCGGGTACCGGAAACAACATTTATCTGCGGACAGTCAATGGGTGGCTATGGCAGTTTAAAGGTAGGGCTGACCTATCCGGAGAGATACCATGCTATCGGCTGTCTGTCGGGAGCGGTAAACCCGGAGCATATTGTGAAAATGTCTGAGGACCAGCAGAATACGCATATAAATGCAGTGTGGGGAACCCCTGTTGTACTGAAAGAAGAGGATAATCTGCGTTATCTGGCATCCGAAGCTTTAAAAAATGGAAATAATCCGCCAATCCTTGGATGCTGCGGAACAGAAGATTTCTTATATGAGGATAACCGGGAATTTTACCGTTATCTGGATGAGATCGGCTATCAGCATGAGGTTTTCTATAAAGAAGGCAGACATATGTGGGATTTCTGGGACAGGTATATGCCTGTGATAATGGAGAAAATGTGCAAAATAGTATGATTACAGGAAATATTAGATAAATAAGTACAGCGTGTATTTCTTGCAGGAGAAATACACGTTTTTTGTATTTCTTTGCATTTCATAAAAAATTTATTGTGTAAATGCCGTAAAGGTGATAAAATAATCGGTAGTGTATTTAAAAATAAACAGATGCAATTTATCTGTAGAATACAGGAGTATTAAGAATGAGTGTTTTTACAAAGCTATTTGGAACCCACAGTGAGCATGAGCTGAAGCGCATCAAACCGCTGGTAGACAAGGTGGAAGCCCTGCGTCCGACGATGCAGGCGCTGTCGGATGAGCAGCTTCGTGCGAAAACCGATGAATATAAAAAGCGTCTGGCGGAGGGCGAGACGCTGGACGACCTCTTGCCGGAGGCATTTGCAACAGTGCGCGAGGCGGCGAAGCGAGCGATCGGTCTGGAGCCGTACCGCGTGCAGATCATCGGCGGCATTATCCTGCACCAGGGACGTATCGCTGAGATGCGTACCGGTGAAGGTAAGACCCTGGTATCCACGCTCCCGGCATACCTGAACGCCCTGGAGGGCAAGGGCGTCCACATCGTTACGGTCAACGATTATCTGGCGCACCGCGACGCAGAGTGGATGGGCAAGGTACATGAATTCCTTGGCCTGACGGTCGGCTGTGTTTTAAACGACATGGACAACGACGAGCGCCGCAAAATGTACAACTGCGACATTACCTACATTACCAACAACGAGCTTGGTTTTGACTACCTGCGTGACAACATGGTGATCTACAAGGAGCAGCTTGTGCAGAGAGGTCTGCACTATGCGATCATCGACGAGGTTGACTCCGTTCTGATCGACGAGGCGCGTACGCCGCTGATCATTTCCGGGCAGAGCGGCAAGTCCACGAAGCTCTATGAGGTGGCGGACATTCTGGCACGCCAGCTCCAGCGCGGCGAGGCGAGCGGCGAGGTCACAAAGATGTCGGCGATCATGGGCGAGGAGATCACCGAGACCGGAGATTTCATCGTCAACGAAAAAGACAAGATCGTCACCCTCACGCAGCAGGGTGTGGAAAAGGTAGAGAAATTCTTCCAGATTGAAAACTTCTCCGACGCGGAAAACCTGGAGATCCAGCACAACGTCGATCTGGCGCTGCGCGCAAATTATCTGATGTTCCGCGATCAGGATTACGTGGTAAAGGACGACCAGGTTATGATCGTCGATGAGTTTACCGGACGTATCATGCCGGGACGCCGTTATTCCGACGGTCTTCATCAGGCGATCGAGGCGAAGGAGCATGTGAAGGTAAAGCGCGAGAGCAAGACGCTCGCCACCATCACCTTCCAGAACTTCTTCAATAAATATGACAAAAAGGCGGGCATGACCGGTACGGCACTCACCGAGGAAAAAGAATTCCGCGATATCTACGGAATGGACGTTATCGAGATCCCGACCAACAAGCCGGTAGCGCGTGTCGATCTGGATGATGCCGTTTACATGACAAAGAAGGAAAAATACACTGCGGTCGTAAATGCGATCGAGGAAGCGCACGCAAAGGGACAGCCGGTGCTGGTCGGCACTATCACGATCGACATTTCCGAGCTGCTTTCCGGTATGCTGAAAAAGCGCGGCATCCCGCACAAGGTGCTGAACGCGAAATTCCATGAGCTGGAGGCGGAGATCGTTGCCGACGCCGGTGTACATGGTGCTGTCACCATCGCTACCAACATGGCTGGTCGTGGTACCGATATCAAGCTGGACGACATATCCAGAGAGCTTGGCGGTCTGAAGATCATCGGCACGGAGCGTCACGAATCGCGCCGTATCGACAATCAGCTCCGCGGACGTTCCGGACGTCAGGGCGACCCGGGCGAATCCAGATTCTATATCTCACTGGAGGACGATCTGATGCGCCTGTTCGGCTCCGAGCGTCTGATGGGTGTTTTCCGTTCGCTCGGCGTTGCGGAAAACGAGCAGATCGAGCACAAGATGCTGTCCTCATCCATTGAGAAGGCGCAGGAGAAGATCGAGGGCAACAACTACGGCATCCGTAAAAACCTGCTGGAGTACGACCAGGTAAACAACGAGCAGCGTGAGATCATCTATGCGGAGAGACGCCGCGTGCTGGACGGTGAAAACATGCGCGACGCTATCACGAAGATGATTAAGGATGTCATCGGCCGCACCGTCGATATGGTGATCGGCGATCATCAGGATAATTCCGAGTGGGATCTGAATGAATTAAATTCCGTGCTTCTCCCGACGATTCCGCTTGCGCCTGTGAAGGCTGAGGACGTCGCGAAGATGAATAAGAAGGAGCTGAAGGAAAACCTGACCGAACAGGCGCTTGCGCTCTATGCGGAGAAGGAAAAAATGTTCCCGACTCCGGAGGAGATGCGCGAGCTGGAGCGCGTTATCATTCTGAAGGTGATTGACCGCAAGTGGATGGATCACATCGACGATATGGATCAGCTCCGTCAGGGCATCGGTCTGCAGGCTTATGGTCAGAAGGACCCGCTGGTAGAGTACAAGATGAGCGGTTTCGAGATGTTTGACGAGATGACGGCGAACATCCAGCTCGACACGCTGCGTCTGCTGTTCCACGTCCGCGTAGAGGAAAAGGTGGAGCGCGAGGAAGTAGCGAAGGTGACCGGAACGAACAAGGACGATACGCTTGCGAGGGCGCCGCAGAAGCGCGCCGCGGAGAAGGTGTACCCGAACGATCCGTGTCCGTGCGGCAGCGGCAAGAAGTATAAACAGTGCTGCGGACGCAAAAAATAAAACAGGTAAGAAAGATATGACGCCAGGTATCTTCGCAGGTATTCCCCCGGAAAGCTATGGGAAGTACAGCGGAAGCCTGGCGCTTGCTTTAAAAGAATGCACATACTTTTATAGAAAGAAGGTGACAGTGTGGTCGAATTAGATCAGTTCCGCTATACGCTCGGAACATACGAAAAACCATTGCTGGAAGTGAGGGATTCACTTTGACCTCGCTAACAAGGAGAAGAGGATCGAAGAATTAGAGCGGAAGATGGAGGAGCCCGATTTCTGGGACGATCCGGAAAGTTCGCAGGAATCTATGAAAACATTAAAGTCGCTCAAGGACGACGTGGAGACCTACGCCGTGCTGCAGGAGCAGTATGAGGAGATTGAGACGCTGATCGAGATGGCGAATGAGGAAAACGACGCCTCGCTGATCCCGGAGATCCAGGAGACGCTGGATTCCTTTATCACGACATTTGACGATATCCGTATCCGCACGCTGCTGTCCGGGGAGTACGACAGGGACGATGCGATCGTGACGCTTCACGCGGGCGCGGGCGGTACCGAGTCCTGCGACTGGGCGGGAATGCTCTATCGCATGTACACGCGCTGGGCGGACAAAAAGGGCTACAGCGTGGAGGTGCTCGACTATCTGGACGGGGAGGAGGCTGGCATTAAATCCGTCACCTTCGAGGTGCGCGGGGAAAATGCCTACGGTTACCTGAAATCCGAGAAGGGCGTACACCGCCTGGTACGGATCTCGCCGTTCAACGCGGCGGGTAAGCGGCAGACCTCGTTTGTGTCCTGCGATGTCATGCCGGATATTGAGGAGGATCTTGACATTGAGATCCGCGACGAGGATCTGCGCATCGACACCTACCGCTCCAGCGGCGCCGGCGGACAGCATATCAACAAGACATCCTCGGCGATCCGTATCACGCATCTGCCCACGAATATCGTGGTGCAGTGCCAGAATGAGCGCTCACAGTTTCAGAATAAGGATAAGGCGATGCAGATGCTCAAAGCGAAGCTTTATCTTTTAAAGCAGCAGGAGAACGCGGAGAAGGTTTCCGGCATCCGCGGAGAGGTGAAGGAGATCGGCTGGGGCAACCAGATCCGCTCCTACGTTATGCAGCCCTACACGATGGTGAAGGATCACCGCACCAATGCGGAATCCGGAAACGTGGACAGCGTGATGGATGGAAATATTGATTTGTTTATCAACGCGTATCTGAAATGGATCGCGCTCGGAACAAAACAGGAGGAGGTATAATATGGGAATTATCAGAACGGCGATCGGTACAGTAAAAAACACCATCAATTCAGCGGTGAACGATCAGTTCCTGGAAGTCGTTGAGCCGGGTGAGATGGGGGAAGGCACCGTACTTACCCAGGGCGTGATGGTGCGCCGCGGCAGCAACCGCCGGGGAACGCCGGACACCATTTCCGACGGCTCTGTGATTCACGTTTACGATAATCAGTTTATGATCCTGACGGACGGCGGCAGAATCATCGATTACACGGCGGAGCCGGGATATTATACGGTAAATAATTCTTCGCTGCCGTCCATGTTCAACGGACAGTTTGACGATGCCCTGCAGGAATCCTTCGCGCGTTTGAAATACGGCGGCACGACACCGGTCGCGCAAAAGGTCTACTACATTAATCTGCAGGAAATCAAGGGGATCAAATTCGGCACGCGCAATGCGGTCAATTATTTTGACAGCTTCTACAATGCCGAGCTGTTCCTGCGCGCGCACGGCACTTACTCCATCAGGATCACTGACCCTCTGAAATTCTATGCGGAGGCGGTTCCGAGGAATGCCCGTCAGGTGCAGATCGAGGATATCAATGCCCAGTATCTCTCCGAATTTTTAGAGGCGCTGCAGACGGCGATCAACCGGATGTCGGCGGAGGGCATCCGTATTTCCTATGTCTCCTCGAAGGCTTCCGAGCTTGGAAGATATATGGCGGACGTCCTCGATGAAAGCTGGACAAAAACGCGCGGAATGCAGATCCAGGCGGTCGGAATTGCCAGCATTTCCTACGATGAGGAATCCCAGCGGCTCATCAACATGCGCAATCAGGGAGCGATGATGGGCGATCCAAATATCCGCCAGGGCTATGTGCAGTCGGCGGTCGCAGCCGGTATGCAGGCGGCCGGCTCCAACCCGAACGGCGCTGCTGCCGGGTTTATGGGAATGGGCATGGGAATGAACGCGGCGGGCGGCTTCGTCGGTCAGGCGTCTCAGGCGAATATGCAGCAGATGCAGCAGAATGCGCAGATGCCAGGCGGCGCGGCATGGACCTGCTCCTGCGGGGCGGCGAATACCGGCAGATTCTGCTCAAATTGCGGCAGACCTGCGCCGCAGGCAGGCGCGTGGACCTGTTCCTGCGGAGCCGTGAACAACGGAAACTTCTGCAGCCAGTGCGGAAAGCCGCGTGCATAGCCTATGTCTGCGATCAGTTATAAGTGTCCAAACTGCGGCGGCGATCTGCGTTTTGATCCGTCGTCGCAGAAATATAAATGTGAATACTGTATCTCCCTTTTCTCCCAGGAGGAGTTAGAGGCGGCAAATCCGCAGGCATCCAGGGAAAAAAACGAAGCGCCGCATATGCATTCCAGGCAGCGTGCGCAGGAGGCTTCGCAGGACGGCAGCGAGGAGCAGGGAGCAGTCGTATATGCCTGCCCAAGCTGCGGCGCGGAAATCGTCACGGACGCCACGACGGCGGCGACCTTTTGCTATTACTGCCACAATCCGGTCGTGCTGCAGGGAAAGCTCTCCGGAGAGTATGAGCCGGATCTTGTGATTCCCTTTGCAGTGGACAAAAAGGAGGCGGTGGACAGCTTTTTAAAATATGTCCGCAGCAAAAAATTTGTCCCGCGGGATTTTTTCTGCAAGGAGCAGATCGAAAAGATCAGCGGCGTCTATTTTCCGTTCTGGGTCTATTCCTGCTCGGCAAAGGGGCAGTGGAATGGAAACGGGGATCAGGTGCGTGTTTGGCGGATGGGCGATCTGGAGTACACGGAGACGAAGGTTTTCGATGTGGAGCGGATCGCAGAGCTTGATTTTCGGAATCTGACGCGCGATGCGCTCAATAAGGAAAACAGGCAGCTTGTGGAGGCGGTGCAGCCGTTTCGGATAGAAGAGGCGAAGAAGTTTTCGATGGGCTATCTGTCCGGTTTTCTTGCGGAAAAGCGCGATATCGAAAAGTCGGAGCTGTCGGAGGGACTCAAAGGAGAGGTCCGGGATTATGCGGAAAAGATGATGCGCGCCAGCGTGTCCGGCTATATGACGACGCGGACGCGTGACACAAACGTCAGAATGCGTGAGGAAAGCTGGAAATATCTGCTTTTGCCGGTGTGGGTGCTGACCTATAAGGGAGCGGACGGAAAGCTTTATTATTATGCGATGAACGGACAGACGCGAAAGGTCTGCGGCGTGCTTCCGCTTGATAAGGGGCGCATGGCGATGCTGTTTCTCGGCATTTTCCTGCCGCTGTTTCTGCTTCTGCTGATGGGAGGGTACTTCTTATGGTAGAGAGACGGACGGTTACATACGATAAATATATGGAAAAGCTTCGTGCGCTGCAGCGTTTCTGCCTGCTTGCCGTCGTGTGTCTGCTGTTTGCGGGCAGCGCCGTTTGTGCGCAGGCATCCGAGCATGTCTTTGATATTGCGGATCTGTTTTCCACTTCAGAGACAAACCGGCTCTCTGAGCTGGCGGAGGAGCTGGAGGAAACATACAATATGAATTTTCTGATGCTCACGTTAGACGATGCGCAGGGGCGCTCCTCGCGTGATGCGGCGGAATATTTTTATGAGAGCGGCGGGTATGATTCAGACGGAAAAAGAGGCGGGATCGTGCTCCTCATTGATCTCGACAACCGTGAGCTGAACCTGGTGACGAACGGGGAGATGATCCTTTATATCACCGACGCGCGCGAAGAGCGCATTTATGACGCTGGCTATGAGTATGCGTCGGAGGGCGATTACGGCGGGGCGATGACCGCTATGCTGGAGCAAACGGCTGCCTATATGAAAAAGGGCATCCCGGATAATCAGTATACATACGACACAGAAACAGGGCGGATCGTGCGTCATCGCAGCATTTCCTTAAGTGACTGGCTGCTTGCGGCGGGGATCGCTTTGCTTTGCGCTTCCTTTGCCTGCTTCTTTCTGTATTGGAGATACCGCAGGGTCGAACAGTATGAGTATTCCATCGGGCAGAATGCCAATATCCGTATAACGGGAAAGGAGGACCGTCTGGTCAACCAGTTTGTGACGCACAGACGGATCCCGAGAGATCCGCCGCCGGATGGCGGTTCGGGCGGCTCTTCCGCCGGGCGCAGCTCCACACATACCTCCGGCGGAGGAGGAACCTTTGGCGGCGGACACGGAAGGAGCTTTTAAGACGAACAGCAGAAGAAGGGGAAGGGTAAAGGAGGCGTTATGGTACAGCATCAGTATTACGTGGTAAAGGAAAGGGCGGTTCCGGAGGTGCTTCTGAAGGTGGTAGAGGCGAAGCGCCTGCTGGAGTCGGAGCGCGCAGCTACTGTGCAGGATGCGGCGGAGGCTGTGGGCATCAGCCGCAGCTCGTTTTATAAATACAAGGACGATATTTTCCCGTTTCACGAAAATACCAAGGGAAAGAATATCACCTTTATTCTTCAGATGGACGACGAGCCGGGGCTGCTGTCGGAGGTTTTAAATATTATTGCGGGCTTTAAGGCAAACGTTCTGACTATCCATCAGACCATCCCCATCAATGGCATTGCCTCGCTCACGCTGGGCATTGATATTCTGCCGATCACGGGGGATACCATGGAAATGTTTGCGAAAATAGAAAATCTGCCGGGCATCCATTATCTGAAGATTCTCGGCCGGGAATAAACAAAAATCAGGAGGAGGACATTATGATCAACATTGCAGTACTGGGATACGGCACCGTGGGCTCTGGCGTCGTGGAGGTTATCAACACGAACCACAGCAGTATCAACAAAAAAGCCGGGGAGGAGATCAACATCAAGTACGTGCTGGATCTGCGCGACTTTGAGGGCGACCCGATCCAGGAAAAGATCGTACACGACTTTAATATCATTTTGAATGATCCGGAAATCAAAATCGTGGTGGAGGTAATGGGCGGTCTGGAGCCGGCATATACCTTTACAAAGCAGTCGCTGCTTGCCGGCAAGAGCGTCTGCACATCCAACAAGGAGCTGGTGGCGAAGCATGGCGCGGAGCTTCTGGAGCTGGCGAAGGAGCGGAATATCAACTATTTGTTTGAGGCGAGCTGCGGAGGCGGCATCCCGATCATCCGTCCCTTAAATTCTTCGCTGACGGCAGATGAGATCGACGAGATCGCCGGGATCCTAAACGGAACGACAAACTATATGCTGACCAAGATGGCGACTGAGGGGCGCGAGTATGCCGATGTGCTGAAGGAGGCACAGGAGAAGGGCTATGCGGAGCGCAACCCGGCGGCGGATGTGGAAGGGTACGATGCCTGCCGCAAAATCGCGATCCTTTCCTCGCTTGCATTTGGACGTCAGGTAGATTTTGAAGATATTTATACCGAGGGAATCACGAATATCACGGCGATGGATTTCCGATATGCAAAAGAGATGGGCAAGGCGATCAAGCTGCTCGGCTTCAGCAAAAAGGTCGGCGAGAGCTTTTACGCGATGGTTGCCCCGGCGCTGGTGGATCCCGACGATCCGCTGTACAGCGTAAACGGCGTGTTTAACGCAATTTTTGTGCATGGGAACGTTCTTGGCGACGCAATGTTTTACGGGCGCGGGGCAGGTAAGCTGCCGACGGCGAGCGCCGTTGTCTCCGATGTCATCGACGAGGCAAAGCATCTGCACCGCAGCATTATGGCGTTCTGGAGCAGCCGCAAGCTGGAGCTGACCGATATCAGCAATTCCCAGCGGCGTTTCTTTGTGCGCGCGGAAGGAAACCTGGAGACGGAACGCGCACGTGTGGAGGAAATTTTCGGAAGCGTACAGTTTGTACAGCTTCCGGATCTGAGAGAAGAATTTGGCTTTACGACCAGTGTTATGACGGAGGCGGAATATGCGGCGAGGGCGGAGCGGCTTGGCAGCGTGATCAACCGTATCCGTATCCGCCACATGTAAGCACGGAAAACTGCGGGCGGCTATATAAAGAAGATCCTTTGGATCTGGTCAAAGAGAATACAGGAAAGAAGAGGAATTATATGAAATATATCGTAGTTTTGGGTGACGGCATGGCGGATGAGCCGATCGACGCCCTGGAGGGAAAGACACCGCTGGAATATGCAAAGACGCCGGCTATGGACGCGCTTGCCGCGCAGTCGGAGATCGGACTTCTGCATACGATCCCGGAGGGAATGAAGCCGGGAAGTGACACGGCAAACCTCTCCGTGATGGGATATGACCCGAAGATTTATTATTCCGGGCGTTCTCCGCTGGAGGCACTCAGTATCGGGGTGCCGATGAAGGATACGGATGTTGCGCTTCGCTGCAATATCGTCACGCTGTCCGAGGAGGAGCCTTACGAGGAGAAAATCATGATCGACCACAGCTCCGGGGAGATTTCAACGGAGGACGCGGCGGTGCTGCTGCATGCGGTGCAGCAGGAGCTGGAGCGGGACGGCTATCATTTTTATGTCGGCACCAGCTACCGTCACTGCCTGATCTGGGAAAAAGGCGCGGTAGTCCCGCTTTCACAGCCGCACGATATCCTGACGCAGCGCATCGGGGAATACCTGCCGCAGGATGCGGTTCTTCGCGAAATGCAGAAGAAGAGCTACGATATCCTGGCAGACCATCCGATCAATGTGGAACGCAA
This sequence comes from uncultured Marvinbryantia sp., assembly GCF_905201705.1. Taxonomy (GTDB): domain Bacteria; phylum Bacillota; class Clostridia; order Lachnospirales; family Lachnospiraceae; genus Marvinbryantia. Next base: position 9,707 of record NZ_CAJKOX010000029.1, on the reverse strand, counting down.
AAAACGGGGGCTGAACCCGGCAAACAGCTGCTGGTTCTGGGGCGCCGGCACAAAGCCCGCCCTTACCTCATTTGAAGAAAAATATCATAAAAAAGGCGTGATGATCTCCGCGGTCGATCTTTTAAAGGGTATCGCGGTCGGTGCCGGTATGAAAAATATTTCCGTGGAGGGAGCGAACGGCGGCCTGCACACAAATTATCTGGGCAAAGCACAGGCGGCGGTGGACGCGGTGCTGAAGGACGGCTATGATTTTGCCTACATCCATGTGGAGGCACCGGATGAGATGGGGCACCAGGGAAGTGTGGAGCGTAAGATCCAGTCCATCGAGTATCTGGATGAGCAGGTGGTAAAACCGGTTTACGAGCAGATGCTGGCGTCCGGGGAGGCGTTCCGGCTGCTGGTACTTCCGGATCATCCGACGCCGATCCGTGTGCGCACGCACACTTCCGATCCGGTCCCGTATCTGCTTTTTGACAGCACGGCGCCGCGGCGGGAATCCTGGAAATACAACGAGCGGGAAGCGAAGGCGAGCGGAAATTATATGGCAAAAGGGCACGAGATGATGCAGTATCTTCTGGGTGCTAACTGACAAAACAGCAGGAGTTTAGAAACGCATGGATATCAATAAAAAACTTGCGGAGGAGCTTGGCGTCGCCGTCTGGCAGACAGAGGCGGCGGTAAAACTGATCGATGAGGGGAACACGATCCCCTTTATTGCCCGCTACCGGAAAGAGGCGACCGGCACGCTGGACGATGAGCAGCTCCGCAAATTATTTGAACGCCTCACCTATCTGCGCAATCTGGAGGAGAAAAAGGAACAGGTGCTCTCCAGCATTGAGGAGCAGGGAAAGCTTACGGAGGAATTAAAAAAGCAGATCCTGGCGGCGGAGACACTGGTGGTGGTGGACGATCTGTACCGCCCGTACCGCCCGAAGCGGCGCACGCGCGCGACGATCGCGAAGGAAAAGGGACTGGAGGGGCTTGCGAATATTCTGCTGCTGCAGCGGACGACAAAGACGCTGGAGCAGGAGGCGCAGCCGTTTATCGATCCGGAAAAGGAAGTAAATACAGTAGAGGAAGCGGTGCAGGGCGCGATGGATATCATCGCTGAAAACATTTCCGATGAAGCCGATTATCGCATCCGCATCCGTGAGATGACAGAAAAAGAGGGGCTTTTGACGGCGTCCGCGAAGGAAGAAGGCGTGGAGTCGGTTTACGAGATGTATTATCAGTTTTCGGAACCGGTGCCAAAGCTTGCCGGACACCGTATTCTCGCGATTAATCGCGGCGAAAAGGAAAAGATTCTTAATGTGAAGCTGGAGGCGCCGGAGGAGAAAATTCTGCGCTTCCTGGAGAAAAAGGTCATCACCCGCGACAATCCGGTGACGACGCCGGTTTTGAAGGAGACGGTTGCAGACAGCTACAAGCGTCTGATCGCGCCTGCGATCGAGCGCGAGGTGCGCAACGCGCTTACGGAGAAGGCGGAGGACGGCGCGATTTCCGTATTTGGAAAGAACCTCACCCAGCTTCTGATGCAGCCGCCGATCGCCGGACAGGTTGTGCTCGGCTGGGACCCGGCGTTCCGCACGGGCTGTAAGCTTGCGGTAGTCGACGCCACCGGGAAGGTGATTGACACGACGGTGATCTACCCGACCGCCCCGACAAACGAGCAGAAGATCCGTGCGGCGAAGGATACGTTAAAGCGTCTGATCAGCAAATATCATGTCACACTGATCTCTCTTGGAAACGGCACGGCGTCCCGCGAATCCGAGCAGATCATTGTGGAGCTTTTAAAAGAGATACCGGTCCCGGTACAGTATGTGATCACGAACGAGGCGGGCGCCTCCGTCTATTCTGCGAGCAAGCTGGCGACGGAGGAATTTCCGAATTTTGATGTCGGGCAGCGCAGCGCCGCGTCCATCGCAAGGCGCGTCCAGGACCCGCTGGCGGAGCTGGTAAAAATTGACCCGAAGTCCATCGGCGTCGGACAGTACCAGCACGATATGAATCAGAAAAAGCTCGGCGAGACGCTGGAGGGCGTCGTCGAGGATTGCGTAAATAAGGTGGGCGTGGATCTGAATACCGCCTCCGCCTCGCTTTTGGAATACGTTTCCGGTATCACGAAGATGATCGCGAAAAACATTGTGGCGTACCGCGAGGAAAACGGCAGATTTACCGACCGGAAGCAGCTCTTAAAAGTGGGCAAGCTCGGTCCGAAGGCATTTGAGCAGTGCGCGGGCTTCCTGCGCATATCCGGCGGGAAAAATCCGCTGGACGGCACCAGTGTGCACCCGGAGACATACCCGGCGGCGCAGCAGCTCCTCGAAAAGCTTGGTTATACCCTGGAGGACGTCGCGGCGAGAAAACTGGGCGGTCTTTCGAAGAAGGTGCGCGACTACAAAAAGCTTTCTGCGGAGCTTGGTATCGGCGAGATCACTCTGCGCGACATCGTAAAGGAGCTGGAAAAGCCTGCGCGCGACCCGCGTGACGAGATGCCAAAGCCGATCCTGCGCACCGATGTGCTGGACATGAAGGACCTGAAGCCCGGCATGATCCTAAAAGGAACCGTGCGCAATGTTATCGACTTCGGCGTGTTCGTGGACATCGGCGTCCACCAGGACGGACTCGTCCATATCTCCCAGATTACCGACAAAAAATTCATCAAACACCCGCTGGAGGCAGTCAGCGTCGGCGATATCGTGGAGGTAAAGGTATTGAGTGTGGATGTTGCGCGAAAGCGGATACAGCTTACGATGAAGCTGTAGGTACTGTTCACGTCAGGCTCAAACACCTTTTCGTGCGGCGTGAAAAAATGCTTGCATAATATCCTGCAAGGGTTTATAATACCACTAATTGAAAAGGAAATCTTCGGGGCAGGGTGAGATTCCCTACCGGCGGTATAGTCCGCGACCCGCTTCGGCGGCTGAATTGGTGCAATTCCAATACCGACAGTATAGTCTGGATGAGAGAAGATGGAACATGGTTTTTACTGTGCGTAAATTTACCCCGGATTAATTTATCCGGGGTTTTTTCTGCAGTCAAAATTCCGCAGCAGGCTGCGCTCTGCCGGATTTTTTGGCTTCTGCGGAAAACATTTTCGAAGCTTTCCGGATCAAGCAAAAAAGAAAAGGAGAGGAAGAAACATGAGCAGTAACACAAACACAGTGGCGGCGTCTGCCGCAAAGAGCAACATTCGCAACATGGTCGTGATCGCAATGCTGGGGGCAGTAGCAATGATTTTGCAGCTGTTTGAATTCCCGCTTTGGTTTGCGCCGAGCTTCTACGAGATTGATTTAAGCGAGGTGCCGGTGATGATCGGCAGCTTTGCGCTTGGACCGGTAGCGGGCGCGCTGATCGAGCTGGTGAAAAACCTGCTGAAGCTTGTGATCAAGGGCACTAATACAGCATTTGTGGGCGATATTGCCAATTATCTTATCGGCTGCGCGCTGGTGGTCCCGGCAGGAATCATCTACAAGCGGAAGAAGAGCAAAAAGAACGCGATCATTGGTATGGCGGCGGGCACCCTGTTTATGACGATCGCGGGCTGCTTTATCAATGCGTATGTGCTGCTTCCGGCGTACAGCAAGGCATTTGGAATGCCGATCGATGCGTTGGTGGGAATGGGCACGGCGGTGAATCCGGCGATCACAGGTCTCGGTACCTTTGTGATCCTGGCAGTGGCGCCGTTTAATATCATCAAAGGCATCGTGGTATCCGTCGTTACGCTGCTTTTATACAAATACATCAGTCCGATTCTCAAGGGACAGACGGTGTAAAAGACACAAAACCCTGTGCAAATCAAGGTTGTAAGAGCGAAAACAGTGTGTTATAATGCTACGTGTTATAACATACTGTTTTTTTCGTTTGAAAAGAGGTATTGCGTATGAGTGCAGAATTTGAAGTGAAAATGACGCCGAAAATTTTATTTGATTTTCAGCTTTTCCACACGTACCACAGCTTTTCCGGCATTTTTAGTATTCTGTTTGGTATCGGGACGCTGATTCTTGCGATTGTCACCTTCGGGGATGTTTCCGCGGCGATGACGGCGGTGTATCTGCTGTTTACGGTGTATCTGCTTCCGCTGCAGCCGGTGATGCTGTATTTTCGCGCGGCGAAGCAGGCAAAGCTAAGCCCGATATTTCAAAAGCCGCTTACTTACGTGGTAAGCGACGAGGGAATCACCAGCACACAGGAGGAGAACGAGGCGCATATCACCTGGGAGCAGATTTTAAGTGTGAAGGAGACAAAGAACAGTCTCTTATTGTACACGGGAAAGCGCTATTGCTCTATCCTGCCGCGGGAGAGCATGGGAAGTCAGATTACCGTGGTGCTTGGATTGATCAGGAAGCATGTAAAAGCAGAGAAGATTAAGGTTGGGGAGTAAAATGATACTGGAAACATGGAGTGAGCAGGAGACCTTTGACGCGGGCAGACGGCTTGGAGAGCAGGCGGCGCCGGGGCAGATTTTTGCGCTGCTCGGCGATCTCGGAACGGGAAAAACGGTCTTTACAAAGGGAATGGCAGCGGGGCTTGGCATAGAAGAGCCGGTGAGCAGTCCTACCTTCACTATCGTGCAGATCTATGAGGAGGGAAGGCTTCCACTGTACCATTTTGACGTCTACCGTATCGCTGATCCCGAGGAGATGGAGGAGATCGGGTATGAGGATTGCTTTTTCGGAGAGGGCGTCTGCCTGGTGGAATGGGCGGATCTGATCGGGGAGCTGATGCCGGAAAATACGGTCTGGATACGTATCGAAAAGGATCTGGAAAAGGGATTTGATTATCGGAGGATTGAGGTAACATATGAGAATTCTGGGAATTGACAGCTCGGGGCTGGTAGTGTCCGTGGCCGTGGTGGAGGACGACAGGCTTCTGGCGGAATATACCGTAAACTATAAAAAAACACATTCGCAGACGCTGCTGCCGATGCTGGACGAGATCGTCCGCATGACGGAGCTTGATTTAAAGACGATCGATGCGATCGCGGTTGCAGCGGGACCGGGTTCGTTTACAGGGCTTCGCATTGGCTCGGCGACAGCAAAGGGGCTTGGACTTGCACTTGGGACGCCGCTGATTGCCGTGCCGACTGTGGAGGCGCTTGCGTACAATCTCTGGGGCACCGACAAACGGATCTGCCCGCTGATGGATGCACGCAGAAACCAGGTGTACACTGGTATTTATGCGTTTTATGGCGAGGAAATGCAGACACTGGAGGGACAGATGGCTGTGGGAGTGGAGGAGCTTGCGCAGAAGCTGAACCGGATGGGACGGGAGGTGATCTTCCTTGGCGATGGCGTTCCGGTGTACCGCGACCTTCTGGAGCAGTGCGTGACGGTAAAACACAGCTATGCGCCGGCGCACTTAAACAAACAGCGCGCGGGAGCGGTGGCGGCTCTTGGAATGATCTATGCGCGTCAGGGAAAACTGCAGACGGCGGCGGAGCATCAGCCGGATTACCTGCGGCTCTCGCAGGCGGAGCGGGAGCGCGCGGAAAAGAAGGCGGAGAAAGCGCATGATTGAGATTGCCGGAATGCAGATGGAGGATCTGGCGGAGGTCGCCGCGATTGAAAAAAGTATTTTTTCGCAGCCCTGGTCTGAAAACGGGTTTGCTGCATCCCTGCAGTCGAAGGATACGCTGTATCTGACGGCGCGGCTTGACGGGAAGATTGCCGGCTACTGCGGATTTCTGCAGTCGTTTGACGAGGCGGATATTACCAACGTGGCGGTGAAGGAGAGCTGTCGGCGCCGGGGCGTGGCGGAGACAATGCTGGCGGAGCTTATAAAAAGGGGCGCGGCGCGCGGCGTCACAGCGTTTACGCTGGAGGTGCGGCGCAGCAATGCAGGCGCGATCGCACTCTATGAAAAGCTGGGCTTTGTAAATTGCGACATCCGCAGAAATTTTTATGAAAAACCGGCGGAGGATGCCGTTATTATGTGGAAGCGCTGACAGCAATTCACTATGGGAAAGAAGCGGCTCGTCCGGTATAATTCTTTTGAAGGATGCTGGCAAAAGAACGGCAGAGATCAGAGGAGGATATCAGATGAAAAGCGAAATGGAAATCCGCTGCAATATGTGCGGCAAAAAAATAGAACAGAAACAGGACATGCCCATGGAGGACTTTGCTTCTGTGAAGAAAGCCTGGGGATATTTTTCAAAAAAAGATGGAACAGTGCAGGAATTTGATCTGTGCGAGGCGTGCTGGGACGCGTTCCTTCGCCGGTTTCAGATTCCGGTTACGGAGACGGAGCTAAAGGAGATGCTGTAAAAGATGTTGGATGTGTGCTTGCTTGGATGCGGCGGGATGATGCCGCTGCCATACCGCTGGCTGACTTCGCTGATGGTGCGGTACAACGGAAGCAGTATGTTGATCGACTGCGGAGAGGGAACACAGATTGCGATTAAGGAAAAGGGCTGGAGCTTTAAGCCGATAGACGTCATTTGCTTTACGCATTATCACGGCGATCATATCAGCGGGCTGCCGGGACTTCTGCTCAGCATGGGAAATGCGGAGCGCACGGAACCGCTCACACTCATTGGCCCGAAGGGGCTGGAGCGGGTGGTAAACGCGCTGCGCGTCATTGCGCCGGAGCTGCCGTTTTCGATTATATTTAAGGAGATAACGCATCCGGAGGAGGCTTTTGAGATAAACGGCTGCCGGATAACGGCTTACCGTGTGAACCATAATGTGCTGTGTTATGGGTACTGCCTGGAGATCGATCGCGCCGGTAAATTCGACGTAGAGCGCGCAAAGGCACAGGAGATCCCGATGAAGTTCTGGAACCGGCTGCAGAAGGGGGAGACACTGACGGAAGACGGCAGGACCTTCACGCCGGATATGGTGCTTGGAAAAAACAGAAAAGGCTTAAAGGTCGCATATTGTACGGATACCAGACCGACGAAATCCATTGTGGAGCATGCGGCAGGTGCCGATCTGTTTATCTGCGAGGGGATGTACGGGGAACCTGGCAAGGAGCAGAAGGCCATCGAGTATAAGCATATGACATTCAAAGAGGCAGCTCATCTTGCAAAGGAAGCACAGGTGAAGGAAATGTGGCTTACACACTACAGCCCGTCGCTTGCGAGACCGGAGGAATTTCTGGACACTGCGCGCAAGATATTTCCGGCGACGTACCCGGGAAAAGATGGAAAAACAGTTGAGCTGTTGTTTGAGGAAGAATAAGAGGTTGGCTTTATGAAAGAGGAAAAGGATATTCTCATACTTGCGATAGAAAGCTCCTGCGATGAGACGGCGGCGGCGGTAGTGAAGAACGGCAGGGAGGTGCTGTCGAATATCATATCGTCGCAGATCGAGCTGCATAAGCTATACGGGGGCGTTGTGCCGGAGATTGCCTCCCGCAAACATATCGAAAAGATTAATCAGGTGATTGAGGAGGCACTCCAGAGCGCGCACGTTACGCTGGACGATCTCGACGCGATCGGCGTGACCTACGGACCGGGGCTTGTCGGTGCGCTTCTGGTGGGAGTTGCCGAGGCGAAGGCGATCAGCTATGCAAAAAATCTGCCGCTGGTGGGTGTGCATCATATTGAAGGGCATATCTCCGCTAATTTTATTGAAAATAAGGAATTGGAGCCGCCGTTTCCCTGTCTTGTGGTATCCGGCGGTCATACGCATCTTGTGATCGTGGAGGATTACGGGAAGTACCGTATCCTTGGAAGAACGCGCGACGACGCCGCCGGAGAGGCGTTTGACAAGGTGGCGCGCGCGATCGGACTTGGTTATCCGGGCGGACCGAAGATCGATAAGCTGGCAAAAGAAGGAAATGCAGACGCGATCGCATTCCCAAAAGCGCATGTGGCGGAGGCACCGTATGATTTCAGCTTCAGCGGGCTTAAATCGGCAGTGCTGAATTATCTGAACGGCTGCCGGATGCGCGGGGAGGAAATTTGTCAGGTGGATGTCGCCGCTTCTTTTCAGAAGGCGGTGGTAGAGGTGCTGGTGGAGCATGCGATGATGGCGGTAAAAGAATACGGCTTTGATAAGCTGGCGATCGCGGGCGGAGTGGCGTCAAATTCCGCTCTGCGCGGGGCGATGCAGCAGGCGTGTGAGAAGAATCATATTCAATTCTACTATCCGTCGCCGATCTTATGCACCGACAATGCAGCTATGATTGGAGCTGCGGCTTATTATGAGTATACCAATGGAACACGCAGCGGCCTTGATTTGAACGCGGTTCCGAATTTGAAGCTTGGGGAGCGGTAAGATGACGGAAAAGAATGTGGCAATCGTGCTTTCAGCAGGGCGTGGAAAGCGGATGAACTGCGAAACGGCGAAGCAGTATCTTATGATAAAGGAAAAGCCTGTGATCTGGTATTCTCTTCAGGCGTTTGAACAGTGCCCGTTTATTGACGAGATCGTGCTGGTTACCGGGGAGAGGGATATTGCCTTTTGCCGGGAACAGATTGTGGAGAAATACGGGTTTCAGAAAGTAAACAGAATTGTTGCAGGCGGGAAGGAACGCTATCATTCGGTTTATAATGGGCTTCATGCGATAGAGGACTGTACGTTCGTCTATATTCACGACGGGGCGCGGCCGTTTCTGACGCAGGAGATTTTGCTGCGCGCGCGGGAGGCAGTCCGCGAATATCACGCGTGCGTGGTGGGAATGCCGGTAAAGGATACGATCAAGATCAGCGATAAAGAGGGCTTTGGCGTGCAGACGCCGGACCGCTCGCTCGTCTGGCAGGTGCAGACGCCGCAGGTATTTGCTTACCCGTTGATCCGCAAGGCATACGATGATCTCATGGAAGCACTGCAAAATGGGCTTGAAACGGTGATCACGGATGACGCAATGGTTGTGGAACGCATGACGGAACAGAAAGTAAAGCTGGTGGAAGGGGCTTATTCTAACATCAAGATCACCACGCCGGAGGATCTGGTGATTGCAGAAAATTTTTGTTAAAAAAATGAAAATTATTGTTGACATATAAAGCCAATAGTGCTAGAATTACTTTTGCATTTCGGTAGCTCGTTTGAAATGCAGACAAGAGATTGTGTGGAGAGATATCGAAGTGGTCATAACGAGGCGGTCTTGAAAACCGTTTGTCCGAAAGGGCGCGTGGGTTCGAATCCCACTCTCTCCGTTTCGAAAAGCAATGCTTTTCGAAGGAGCAACTGCATAAGAGTTTTATTCAGGCGTGGAGAAGTACCCAAGAGGCTGAAGGGACACCCCTGGAAAGGGTGCAGGTCGTTAATAGCGGCGCGAGGGTTCAAATCCCTCCTTCTCCGTTTGATCTGACGAATGCCAGATCTGACCACAAAAAAGATTTGAAAAATCTAAAAAAGTGGTTGACAAACAAAATGACATGTGGTATATTTAGAAAGTTGCTGATGAAAATAAAAAGCGACAGACAACTACAAAAAAGAAAATAAAAAATCTTAAAAAAGTAGTTGACAAGCAAAAGAAAACATGATATACTACAAAAGCTGTCGACGAGAAACGACAGAAAAATGAAAAGAAGCACCTTGATAACTGAACAGTGATACAACCTTGAAAGATTCTAAAAATGAGTTTCTTCCGGGAGATCGAAAGATTTTCGGGAAGCATGAATTCAAGGAACTGACCTTTAAAAACAGTAAAAGGGATAGATAAGCTGGAAAGTTTATTTTGAACTGGATGAAACACTTTTATTTGAGAGTTTGATCCTGGCTCAGGATGAACGCTGGCGGCGTGCTTAACACATGCAA
>NZ_CAJKOX010000028.1 GCF_905201705.1 uncultured Marvinbryantia sp. | reverse complement strand
AAATATTTAGGTTCCGTTGCTTGTCCCTCGCAGAAAATGTAGTAGCGGAATTCTTTCTTCTCCAGATATTCCTGCCGACGTTTCTTCTTCCAGTTATTCTTCTCTTTCCCTTCTCTTTTAGCCATTCACCCTCCCCCAATCTATTATTCTTTTGAGATACGGATCTGCACCATATTTTCCTTCCAGATACTGCTTATCAAACTTGGCATCTTTACGAACAGATTCACCTTTCTTATTTTTAAACTCTACAAGAGAATATAACTTTGAGTTCTGACATTTTCCCTTGGCTACAAACCAGATTTCATCTCTCCTGAACACTTCGCTGTTCATAGTAGATAAATCATGTGATGTAAAAATCAGCTGTGCACCTTTTTTATTCTTTTTCATATTGCCAAACATCATAATAAGGTATTTAAGTAATACCGGGTGTATCTTTGCATCTAACTCATCTATTACAAGAGTTGTCCCTCTTAGCAGACTTTTTGCAATAAACGGAAGCAAGCCAAATAATTTTCTTGTTCCACTGGATTCGTCAAATAAATTCAGCTCTGCTTCAAACTCATCTACTACGTGTTTTGTGAACACTTCAATCCGCTCATGTTCTTTTTCTTCCACACGAAAATCTACGATATCCAAATCCATCTCCTGAATCATCTGAAGCATCAGTCTTTTTACATCCTCTGATTTAGAAACAGCCATTCGTAATTCCTGCATAGGATTTCCATAATTCAGGAAATCAATCTCTTCATCAAACCAGTCAAGCACATCCTGCACCACTTCGTTTTTGCTGTAAGTAATTCCAAGATACGATAACAACGGCAATGTATCGGATAATTCATCACTGGTTTTCAATCTTGCAAATGCACCTTTCAAAATAATTTCATTTTTATTGCGTTCAAAAAGTGCAGATTTCCTCCCAGTTTCCAGTTTTATGCGGTCTAGCCTTTCGTACTCAATCACTTCTTTTTTAACAATCAATTCATAACGATACTCTGTCAGTGCCGTTCTGAAGAACAGCTCAAATTCTGTCGGTTCATTTCTTGTCGCTTCGTCAAAAGCAAATGGCTCTATCACGACCTTTTTCATTTTCATTGCAGTCTCTTCGCTATTACTTGTGGCATATAATGGCCTTAATACTTTTGTAACCAGGCTATGGAGTGCTTCAAGAACGTTGGTTTTTCCTCCACCATTTGGTCCATATACAGCAGATACCGGTAAATATAATTCCCCATCTGTATCTTTTATAATCCGATCTTCATGCTCAGAAATGGCGGCAGCCTGCATATCAAATGTTACCTCATCTCGTATGCTTTTAAAGTTCTTTACTGTAAATTGGCATAACATTTCATTTACCTCCGCTTACTATCTGTTCCGTTCTTTATTCTAGTATTTCACTTTCTATTATATCCGCTTTTAGTTTTTTTACAAGCAATATTTGAGATTTTATCTCATATTTTTATTTAAAAAATTCAAAAAGGACGTCCCGCGCTTTTCACGCAGGACACCCTTCGTCACGTTCCGGTTCATCAGGAAGTTACTCTGTCGCTGTATTAGATTTCCTCGCAATGCTATTTATCTTTTTGCAGGGCTTTCCCATTCTAAAATCCCGCTTTCCTCAACTCATCCATCATTGCAGATCTTCTGCGATAAATTAGTTTCCATTCTTCTACGATCTGATTTGCTATTTTCCTTCCGCCCGAATATTTTATAATCTTTTTCATATTCTGTGATTATCCTGTCCACCACTTTTTCCGGCGGATCGTTATTAACAAATAATCGATTGCGTATCCCAAGTTTGGCATAAACCATCCCATACCAATCCAAATCTGCCCGGATATCTTGTATAATACAATTCAATTAGCAGGACATCATCACCGATAATGCGTGTTTTGAAGTTTTCAGCAAAAGAGATCGGGGTAACCGCCAAAACCATATCGTCTTCCGTTTTAAGAACCTTCTTGATAATACACCCTCTTTTTTGATCTCTCCACCGTAAGTCTGCAGTATATACAAACTCTTCCAGAGACATTTCCAAATGTTTCTTTATTTCTTCATCCAGATCAGCGAAACCAAATCCAAGCCTTTCGGCTGGCAATCTCCCAACGGTTGATTTTCCAACATTTGAAACACCAAATAACAGTATCTTCATACTTAAATTTTCCCCATACTTAGTGTCTATATCTCCACCCGTATTCCTTTTTCAGCCTCTCATATATCTCAAACGCAACCGGACAGACCTCGATTACATCCAGCACGCCGTAAAGGCTTGACCATCTGTCCGGTTGATCCGTATACGGATATTTCTTACAATTTTCCGGTCGACAATCGCCTAACTGACAATTTCCATCTGGTTTCAGAAAATCACAGGGTATATTTTTTGTCTGATAGCCGTTTTCTCCGTCGTCTTCCCCCAGATATTTTTCAAGAAACTGCTCTTTCGTAAGCCCCATATACTCCGCGTCCCGGGAAAGGTCCGTTTCCGGGATACTTCCACGGTACATCTTGCAGCAGTTCCTGCATCTGCTGCAGTCATATCCGGCAAACAACTCTTTGTGCAGCCTGTGGAACCGTTCGTCCAATTCTTTTTCATCCGCATTCCCTTTCAGGTAAATGCGAAATTCATAGTTCTCATTTCTTTTTTTCTTCGCTTCAAATTTTATTTTTCTCGGTGCAATCATTTTTGTTTCCCTTTACATATACGGTTGAATCATAAACTTCGTCTACTCCCCCACTCTTTCACTTACCAGTTCAAAAAGATTCTCCTTTGTGGCAAACAGAATCTTAGGATTTCTCCCCTTTCTCCAAAACCCACTTCACCAGGATATCTTCCGTTTTCTTCGCCCCACCACTTTTTTCTTCGTGGAACAAATCGTGGCGGGCATTGGGGATGAGGTGGAACTCCACATCTTTAAGGCCGGCCCGGTCCATGCTGTTTTTTACTCTCTGTATCCCTTTTCCAAAGTCCCCTACCGGGTCCCTGTCTCCGGAGAGAAGCAGAATCGGGAGGGTTTTATCCCACTTTTCGTAGGCGTCCTTTTTTCCGGTCCTTCTCATGGCGTCCAGCAGCTGATAAAACAGGCCTGACGAAATATGCTCCCGGCACAGGGAATCCCCGCAGTATGCGGCGCGCTGTTCTTCGTCGGCACATAACCAGTCACATCTGGTCATATTCGGCAAAAATTTCCGGTTATAGCTTTCAAAGGACAGTTTATCTACCAGCGGTGTGGCGCTGTCAAATCCGTGTACCCGGATCTCCCGCTTCACAAGCTGCATCAATACTGTGAGGACGCCTCCGGGCTGGTGGCCGGTTCCGAGGATGGCGGCTCCGGCTATCTTATCCTCATAGCAGCTTAGGTAGTCCCTCAGCAAAAAGGAACTTAGGGAAAATCCCATCATAAAATGGGGAATTTCCGGAAAACAACGTTCCATTTCCCGGTAAAAAAGGTGCATATCCCGGATACTGGCTTTCCAGCCGCCTTTTCCGAAGGATGCGCACTTCGGATCACCGCCGTTTTGTCCATGTCCTCTTAAATCAAATCCGGCGACGGCAACACCCCTGGCTGTCATCGCCTCCGCCAGTTTTTCATACCGTCCGATGTGTTCTGTCATGCCATGGGAAATCTGCAGCAGCCTCTTAGGCGTTTCCTTTGGCATCCAGATTTTTCCCGTCAACGATACGCCGCCATCTCCCAAAAAAGTTATCTCCTCTGTCTTCATTCCAGCTCTCCTCTTCAAAGCAGTATTTTCCCTTCACAATGTCGTGACTGTTGTTTCTTTCAGTATAGCCCTTTTCCCGGAAAAGGACAATCCGCTTTTCCAAAACATGACTATCACTTTTCTTTCCCCAAAAAACTCTTTTTCCTGTAATAAAATGGTACTATTATGACTCTATCTGGAAATTTTCAGGGAAGTTCCCAGCATACGATGGAAAAAAGAAATTTGACTGGAAATATTTTCTGTTGCCTCCCACCGATGATCGGGTACGGCATCGCAGGAATAGGCCTTAAAGCCGACGGACCATATTGCCATACCTACAGGACCTGCCACCGGCAACTTCCTTCGGATGCATGGCAACAAAAAACAGGCAGTATACATACAATGTACACTACCTGTCTTTCTCATTCAAAATACAAAACAGACCTTTGTGGATACGTCTCCGACCAGTTTTCTAAAATACATCATTTACACATTTTCCGGGAACACCACCCGCATCCGCGTGCCCACTCCGGTTTTGCTCCACAGTCCGATCTCCGCGCCGTGCTTTGCCACGACATGTTTTACGATCGCAAGTCCCAGACCGGTGCCGCCCGTGGATTTGGAACGGCTTTTATCCACGCGGTAAAAGCGCTCGAAAATGCGCTTCTGATCCTCCTCCGGGATGCCGATGCCGGTGTCCTCCACCGTCAGTACGGCATGATTTCCCTCCATGCCGACGTGCATCACAACACTTCCATCCGGTACATTATAGCGAACCGCGTTACTGCAGAGATTATACATAACCTCCTCGATCATCTCCCGGTTTGCCTGGACGATGCAGGACTCCCCGGTAAGCGTCAATGTCACATGATGTTTTTCCGCATTTACCTGCATCATGTCCACGCATTTTTCTGCAAGCTCGTACAAATCTACCGTTTCTTTCACCAGCACGTCCTCGGAGCTGTCCAGCTCAGAAAGGCGCAGAATGTCGTTAATCAGCATCAGCAGGCGATTAGAGCTTTTATGAATTTCCGCAGAAAAGCGCACCGTATCCTCTTTTGTGGCGATTCCGCTCTCGATCAGCTCTGAGTAGCCGGAGATCGCCGTCAGCGGCGTCTTTAATTCATGTGAGACATTTGCAGTAAATTCCTGCCGCATCTGCGAGCTTTTTACAATATCAGAATGTTGCTTTTGAATGGTATCCAGAAACGGTTTCATTTCCTTGTAGGCGATCTCATAGTTTTCATCATCCATATGCAGCGCCATGTCCTCGATCGGCGCAATGATACTCTTTGTAAGAAAATGCGCCAGTACAAGGCAAATGAGAAACAGAGCCGCTCCCATAAAAAGAAGTACCGGGATCAGCGGCAGCAAAAAACTCCAGACGCTGCCCGCTTCCTTTGCAACACGCAGAACTCTGCCGTCGTCAAGCCGTATCGCATAATAATATGTGTTCTTATCAAGCGTATCAGACCTGCGGACGATCTCCGCCTCGCCGCTCTCCAGCGCGTTCTGGATCTCCGGACGATCACTGTGATTATCCATCTGCCCGATATCCGCGTTACTGTCGAAAGCTACCGTGCCATCCGTATTGATCAGCGTAATGCGCAGATCCTCCACCGATTCCACTTCGGACAATTCCTTCTGCCCATCGAAAATGCCGGCGCTTTTGATGACATGCGCATAGGTTTTCAGGCTGCCCACAACCTCCTCCTGGAACAGATTGTAGCAGACAAACACCGAGAGAAACACCGTCAGAAAAATCGCAACCGCCGTAATCAGCAGAAACTGCGCGTTAATCTTTTTTCTCATTCGATCCGGTACCCCACATTCCGCACAGTCTTAATATATTTTCCGGCACTTCCCAGCTTCTGACGCAGCGTTTTAATATGCATATCCAGCGTGCGCGATTCCCCCTCGAAATCCACGCCCCAGACGCGCTCCATAATGCTCTCGCGCGCCATCACAATACCCGCATTCTGCAGAAACAGCTTCAGCAGCTCAAACTCCTTGTAGGTCAGCTCACAGGGAACATCCGACACATAAACCATACGTTTCTCATTGTCCATGAAAATCTCATGCAGACGCATCAGCTTTTCCTCTTCCATTTGATTCACGCGGCGCAGCACCGCCTTCACCCTGGAGATCAGCTCCATGACACCAAATGGTTTTGTGATGTAATCATCCGCTCCGTTATCAAGCCCTTTTACCTTGTCAATCTCCGTGGATTTTGCCGTCACCATCACCACCGGAACCTTTTTTGTCTCCGGATTGCGGCGCAGCTTCTTTAAAACCTCCACGCCGTCGCTGTCAGGCAGCATAATATCCAGGAGCACCAGATCCGGCTTTCGCTCAGAAACCTTGTTCCAAAAAGGCTTCGCGTATTCAAACTCTTCTACTGAATATCCGCTGTTTTTGAGAGAATAGCTCTCAATTTCCCGTATATTTTTATCGTCCTCCAATATATAGATCAAGCTCATGCCTCCCACACCCTTTCTTGTAACTGTTTGAGACCTTATTCCCGCACAATTACCTTCCTTTTTAGTTTATCACATTTCTCTTTTTACGGCAAAACATATTTTCTGCGATATTTGTCACATTCCTGCTGAAATTCCTTATTATCCTCGCGGCGCAATACATCCGCATAGGCGTGCGGGTCATATTCGCTCTCGTGACGCTGGATCAGATACACTGCGATGTTCGAACAGTGATCCGCCACACGTTCAAAGTTCGTGCAGATATCGGAGAGGATAAAGCCCATCTCGATCGTACAGTTGCCCTTCTGTAAACGCTCCACGTGACGTTTCTTCACCTGCGAATTGATGTAATCCATCACTTCCTCCAGAGGCTCCACCTCCTGTGCAGTCGTCAGATCGTCGTTCACAAAGCTGTCAAAAGCAAGTCCGACAATCTCCATCACAGCTTTTTTGAAAACCTCCAGCTCCTGCTGCCCCATCTCAGAAAAATGGATTTTTTTCGTGTGCAGCTCCTCTGCCGCCGCCATCACACTGACAGAGTGGTCGGAAATCCGCTCAAAGTCTCCGATGCAGTGCAGCATCATGGAAAGTGCGCGGCTGTCTGAGTCCGAAAGATTGCGGCTGCTCAGCTTTACAAGATAGCTGCTCACACTGTCCTCGTACTTATCCACAATATCCTCCAGCTCCCGGATACGCGCCACTTTTTTCTCATCAAAATTATCAAACAGGGAAACCGACATAGAAAATCCCTCCCTTGTCAGTTCCGCCATCTGTTTGGTCGCCTCCATCGCCTGCTCGCAGGCAAAAGCCGGGCGTTCCAGGAAGCGCTCATCCAGCACCGGCACCTCCAGCTCCTGCAGCTCGCCGGATTTTTTGTGATTTCCGACAGTCGCATGCGCCAGCTTCACAAGCTGATCGCCAAACGGCAGCAAAAGCAACGTAGTGAATACGTTAAATATGCTGTGGATAACCGCAATATTGGCCGGTCCGACAGCCTCCGTCAGAAAATCAAAGTGTACAAACGCATTAACGCCATAGAACAGTGCCAGACAGACCACTGTACCAATCAGATTAAAATACAGATGGATTGCCGCCGCGCGTTTCGCGTTTTTATTTGCCCCCACAGACGACATGATCGCCGTGATACAGGTACCGATATTCTGTCCCATAATAATCGGGATCGCTAAACCATATGTGACACTCCCTGTCGTGCAGAGCGCCTGCAGAATACCGACAGACGCGGAAGAACTCTGGATAATTGCCGTAATCAGCGTACCCGCAAGCACTCCCATCAACGGATTTGAGAACGCCATCAATATGTTGCCAAACTCCGGCACATCCGCCAGCGGCTTCACTGCAGCGCTCATATTGTCCATCCCGTACATCAGAATCGCAAAGCCCACCATGATCGTGCCGATATTTTTCCGTTTTTCTTTTTTTGAAAAAAGAATAAATGCGGCGCCGATCAGCGCCAGTATCGGTGAAAATGAGGTCGGCTTTAAAAGCTTTAAAAAGAGATTATCTCCCTGGATACCGGTTAAGCTCAGAATCCACGATGTCGCCGTGGTACCGATATTAGCGCCCATGATCAGCCCGACCGCCTGGTTAAGCTTCATAATACCGGAATTTACAAATCCGACTACCATAACCGTCGTCGCGGAGGAAGACTGGATAACTGCCGTGACGCCCGCGCCAAGAAGCACCGCTTTCCAGCGACTGCTTGTAAGCTGCTCCAGAATGCGCTCCATCTTACCGCCGGATGCTCTGGAAAGTCCGTCTCCCATAAGTGACATTCCGTAAAGGAAAAATGCAAGACCTCCTAAAAACGCTAATACCGAAAAAATATCCATAAAAATACTCCTTTATCCTACATGTATGTTCTCCTTACGCTAACATACGTATGTAAAATACAGGAGTATTTAATGTAAAATCTGTGTAAATTGTTATGAATCTTTACAGCAGACTCATCACCTTTTCCTTTGTCACACACCCAACCGATGTCTCTTTTAATTGGCCGTCCTGAAACACCAGAAGCGTCGGAATGCCGCTCACGCGGTAGCTCTGCGCAAGCTCAAACTCCTTGTCAACATCCACTTTCACAAGCTTTACGTCCGGACGATCCGCCACAACCGCATCCAGGACCGGCGCAAACATTTTACAGGGTCCGCACCAATCTGCCCAGAAATCTACCAGCACGGTTCCTTTTGCATCCAATACCTCACTCTGAAACGTATCTTTTGTTGCATTTATCATATTATTTTCCACCTTTCTCTTGCCTTTGCATACCGCAGATGCCGGAAAAACTATACTGACAGCACCTGTCGCATAGTATGCTGCCAGTCTCTCACTGCAATATCTATATCATAGTCTATCGCAAAAATCTTTTTTTATGTAACATATAGCTCAAAACGTTCCGTTCAATCCCGCTCCATCTCGCGGATCTCACCGCTGTAGGCATCAATCTTGTAATCCATTTCCTGGCGCGCATAATAAAATTCTATCTCGTAAACCACCTGTCGGCTGTCTCTCTCAAATTTTATCTGTGAAAAGCTTGCCTCCGCCGAATCCACTCCCGCATCCGTAAGCGCAATCTCTTTTGCGCGCTCCATCCCGATCACAGTATCCTCATCGTCCTCTTCTATCTGCAGGCTCACTTCTGCCGTCGCCTCGCCGAGATCTCTTCCATTCAGCTCCCACTCCAGAATCACGCCGTCTGCTTCCCTGATAAGATATTCGTACTCCACGCCATCCGCAAAAAAGGACACCTCGTAAACCGGTTCTCCGTCCTCCCACTCTGCCTTTGTATGCAGGCGTTCCGCCATGTCGGACGTAATATCTGCATCCGCAAAAGCAATTTCTTCTGCCTGCGTTGCGTCTATTGAAACCGCCGCGCCGACATCTGCAGCCATCGCACTCTGCCCGCCAAAAATCATCATCATGCCAAGCACACCTGCTGCCGCCCGGCGTTTCGTATCCATGTTGCACTTTTTCATGTCGTTTTCCTCCTGCCCTTTTCTTTTATTATACACGATTCCGGAAATCTGTCGAGTATAAAAATATGCTACTGGAAGAATAAAATTATTTGTGATCCATCACCTTACAAAACATCACCGCCACACCCGAGCTCACCGCCGTTGTCAGTATTCCCGGCCCGACGATCGCCGTGGGATTCACACTTCCATACTGGCTCCGATAGGCTATAATATTCACTGGAATGAGCTGCAATGATGAGATATTCAGTATCAGAAACGTACACATTTCATTACTGGCAACTCCTGGCGGCATCCCTCCTCCGAAGAGAGCAGTGAATATATTCAGAATCTTATTTAGACGTATATGCAAAGAGATGTGAGCCCCAAAGCCCGCATCTCTTTTTCAAACACATTTGTTTCGTTTATTATTTACTTTTCTGCTTCTGCACTACCTTATCCAGTGTGACTGCCAGAATCAGTACCAGACCCTTTACTACCTTCTGCCAGTATTCGGAAACATTCATCAGAACCATGCCGTTTGACAGCGTTCCCATCAGCAGTACGCCCACAATAACGCCCATGATTCTTCCTTCGCCTCCGCTGATGCTGATTCCACCAAGCACGCATCCGGTTATTACATCCATTTCGTATCCTTCACCGGAATTTGCCTGCCCCGAATTCACACGGGCCATCAGCATCATGCCGGCCAGCGCATACAATGCTCCCGCCAATGTATATACCTTATAAAGAACCAGCTTTACATTTGTACCGGACAGGCGGGCTGCCTCCTGGTTGCTTCCGATGCCATAAACAAATCGCCCGAAAGGAAACTTATTCAGCAAAATATAACCGACGGCAAAAGCACCTGCCATAATGATAACCGGAACCGGCACTACCCCGACGTATCCCTGTCCAATTACGAGAAATCTCTTGTCGATTCCGTAAACAGGAAAGCCGCCGCACAACAAAAATGCCACACCCCGCAGAGCCGTCATGGTTCCCAGCGTCATAATAATGGGTGCAATACCAATTTCATTAATAAAAAACGCATTAAATAAGCCCGCAGCAGCACCCAGCAATAAAATCAGAATAATAACAATGGGAATCGGCCATCCCCTCGACAGAAGCTGTGCACCCGCCACTGCCGAAACCCCGATCACCGATCCTACCGACAGATCCATGCCGCCTGTCAGAATGACAAACGTCATTCCCACCGAGCACACGCCCACAATGGATACCTGCCTCAGTATATTGAATATATTTGATGTTTTTAAAAACGAAGGTTCACATATGGCAAAGATCAGCACAAGCACAATCCAGGCAAACACAATGCCGTATCTGGATAAATCAATTTTTTTCGCTTTCATAATATGTCCTCCCTGATTATTGCTGAATTCCTGCAGCCAATGCCATAATTTTTTCCTGCGAATATTCCGGTCTTTCCAGGCTGCCGCTGATTTTCCCTTCATGCAGAACCACAATCCGGTCAGCCATGCCGATCAGCTCCGGCAGCTCTGAACTGATCATGATTACAACCTTCCCCTGCTCCACCAGCTCCAGCATAAGCTTATATATTTCCTGCTTTGCCCCAACATCGATTCCCCTTGTCGGTTCATCAAAAATCAGAACCCTGCTATCTGTAAACAGCCACTTTGCCAGCACTACTTTCTGCTGATTGCCGCCGCTCAGATTACCTGCGAGCTGCCCGTCAGACGGTGTTTTTATCTCCAGCGCTTTAATATACTTCTCTGCCACATCATGATCCGTCTTCTCACTGATCATACCGCCCTTTAAGATTCCTTTCAGACGCGCAAAAGAAATATTATGACGGACGCTGTCTTTCAGAAAAATACCCTGCTGCTTTCTGTCTTCGGGGATCAGCCCTATTCCGGCTTTAATCGCATCCATCGGCTTTTTTATTTGCAGTTGCCTGCCTTCCAGCATAATTTTACCACTGACTATTTTATCTGCTCCAAATACAGCTCTTGCCACTTCTGTTCTGCCGGCTCCTACCAGCCCGGCAAGTCCGAGGATTTCTCCCTTATACGCCTCCAGATTAATATCTTTTAAAAGCTCCGTGTTTAATCCCCGGACCTCCAGGACCTTTTCTCCCTTTTTATAGTGCTTTTCCGGGTACTGTTCTCCAAGCTCCCGGTTCACCATCAGACGGATAATTTCCTCCGCGTTTGTCTCACCCGTCTCCATCGTCTGAATATAATGTCCATCCCGAAAAACGGATACCCGGTCACAAACCGCAAATATTTCCTCCAGCCGGTGTGAAATGTAAATAATGGTGATGCCTTTTTTCTTTAAGGTGTCTATGATGCGGAACAGATACGCTACTTCATTTTCTGTCAGCGGCGCTGATGGTTCGTCCATAATAATAAGCTTTGCATTGCAGGACACTGCTTTTGCAATCTCAACGATCTGCTGGTAGCCAACGCTTAAATCTCTTACCATTGCATCACCGGGAATCGAAATTCCAAGCTGAGCCATAATGTCCTGCGTCATCTCATGGAGCCGTTTATAATCCAGCATTTTGTTTTTCATCGGATATCTGCCATAGTAGATATTTTCCGCAACAGAAAGTGATGGAAACAGGTTAAATTCCTGATAAATTGCCGCAATGCCTAATTTCATTGATACGATCGGAGAATTATCCCTCACTTCCTGCCCATTGAAAAACATTTGTCCCCTGTCCGGTCTGACAGCGCCCGTGATAACTTTTATAAAAGTAGATTTACCGGCACCGTTTTCACCTGCGATCGCATGCACTTCTCCTGTTTTGAAAGACAATGTCACATCATCCAGAGCGCGCACACCGGGAAATTCCTTTGTTATGTTCTTCAACTCTAATATGTATTTACTCATACACGCCACTCCACTTCACGTTTCCCGCAAATGACAAGATTCTTTACTTTATAAAATCAGCAACGTTCTCGATCGTAACCGGCTTAAAGCTTACATAAATCGGATCTTCAACAGTGCCTTCCTTCAGCACCTGCTCTACCGCCTGACAAAGCAGCTCTCCCTGATCATACGAACCGATGTCCACCGTTCCGCGTAAAATGGTATCTTCTGAAATGTACTCCAGATTTTTCGCGTCTGCATCCTGCCCTGTGATGCAGATGTTGTCTTCGCCTTTACCTGCCGCAATCATCGCCTCATATGCGCCCAGTGCAACGGAATCGTTGGAGCATACGATAACATTCAGATCCGGGTATTTCGCCAGTGTTGTTTCGACTGCCTCCATACCTGCCTCTGTCGTGTTGCCCGACTGAATAGCTACCGTCTCTGCATCCGGCGCCAGAGATGCAACTCCATCCTTCATACCGTTTCCGCGCTCGATCAGCTGCTCGCTCTCCTGCACGTAAACATACATTACCTTGGCGTCTTCCTGGCTGTCCAGATTGTCTAAAATCCACTGACCTGCTATTTTCCCGTTTTCAAAGCCATAGTCATAATTATTTACGGCAACCCAGGCATTAGAGCCTTCAATATGCTCGGACCATGAAATAACCGGTATTCCTGCCGCCTGCGCTTCTGCGACAGCTGTTTCCGGTGCGACGGTATCTACCGGACAAATTACAATGCAGTCAACTCCCTGCGTAATCAGATTCTCGATTGCCGTTACCTGTGTTGTCGCGTCAGAATGTCCGTCAATCACCTGCACTTCCATATTATAATTATCCTGGAAATCCTCCACGCCCTGTACCACGCTGAGGAAATAGTTAATTGTCAGATCCTGTACGATAAATCCAACCTTTGTCTTCTCCTCTGCCGCTGCGCTCATGCCCGCCACTGAGGCGATTAATGCTGATGCCGTTCCGAAACATAAAACCTTCTTTAAATTCTTGTTCATAATAATCCTCCTTTTTTAATTATCCGTTCTTCCTTCTCCAAGATACAATTTCAACATTCTTTCGATTGCCTTATCCCATACATTCCATTCATGGATTCCCGGCCATTCTTCATAATAGAAGTCCTTTATTTTCTTTTCACACACGCTTCTTAAATTTGTAGTCTGATGATACAGGAAATCCTCTGTTCCGCATACCATGTAAACTTTTGGCAGATCACTTCCGTTCACGATGCAGCGCTGCAATATTTCCGGAATGGAAGCTTCTTTGGGAACCCTGTCCTTTCCTCCTGTGATCGGAGCGATCTCATTCTCAATGTCCTTCAGCAGTACCGGTGCATCTTTTTCCTTTGAGATTCTGACAATATCATTAAGGTCATACGCACCGGAAAAAGCTCCGCAGTATCCATAAATTCCCGGCGCCTCCAGCGCACAGCGCAGCGCACCATAGCCTCCCATTGACAATCCCGCGATCAGCATGTTCTCCCGTTCTACTGACAGGCAGAACAACTCCTCTGCTATTCTGGGCAGTTCCTCTGTTATGTACGAAAATGCTGATATTCCATTTACCATATCAAAATACCAGCTTCTTTGTACTTCCGGCATCAATACTGCCAGATTATAGCGCTCCGCGTATCGTTCTATCGCCGTTCGCCTGACCCAGGTTGCCGCGTTATCTGACAGACCATGAAGCAGGACCAGGGTCTTCGGCTTCTCCTGCCAGATATACCTCCGGCCATCCTGGGGCAGAATAACATGGAGCTGCGTATCCTGTTTCATATTTTCCGAATATATATTTCCAACAAAATATGCCACCTTTTCACCCCCTTCCTTTTTACCTCTTTTGTCCTTCGCCCATTCCACTTTTATATTTCAGATATATATTACAAAAATATAGTATCATCTAAGAAAATGTCTGTCAATGGTAAAAAGTACTAATTAAGAGCCTCTGTTTTATTGCATATTAGCCAAACATTTCTCCTTTTATCAATGCTTGACATCGTTTTACATAATAACTATAATAAAAATAAAGTGGTATATAAGGTGCCGTTATCTTTATCACTTTTAAATGAACCTTATATATTTCTAAAATTAAAGATACCACTCTGGAGGTCGCCCTCATGGCTAACAACATTGATTTAAAAAAAGAAAATCAGAATAAAGTGTACCGTTATATTTATTCCAGCAGTGAACCTGTATCCAAATATGACTTAATGGATAGTTTAAATCTCAGTCTTCCTACCGTAAATCTGATTATTAAATATTTGTGCGAAAACGGCTATATTTACGACTGCGGCACGCTTTCTTCCCGCGGCGGGCGCCCACCGAAGACATATCAGATTGTGCCCACGCTTTATTATTCTATCGGGCTGGATATCACCGGTCACCATATCCATGCTGTTATTATCGATTTACAGGGAAATATTATCGAACGCACGCGGGACAAAATCTGCTTTTCTCCCAGCGAAGAATACTATCAGACTCTTGCCGGCTTAGTGGAACAGATGCTTTCCCGTTCCGGTATAGACAGGAAGCATATTTTAGGCGTTGGGATTGCTTTTCCCGTCATGGTGGATATGCAGAAACAAAGCCTTCTCCATGTCGAGCTTACTTCTGTAAAAAACGTGGATATAGAAGCGATTTCAAGACATCTTGGATTTCCCTGCAGGATCTGCAACGATGCCAAGGCTGGCGGTCTTGCTGAGAGCTGGAATGTAAAGGATATGCAGAATTCCTTCTATCTTTCTCTGAACAATACAGTAGGAGGAGCTATTTTTCATAACAGGACCCTCTATTTTGGTGAAACTTACGAGAGCGGCGAAGTGGGGCATATGACACTTGTCAATAACGGCAGACTCTGTTATTGCGGAAAAAACGGCTGTGTGGATGCCTATATTTCCGCACTGAATCTGTCGAACAGTGCAAACGGTTCACTGGAGCAGTTTTTCCAGTATGTCGAAGAAGGAAGCAGTTATCATCTGAATATATGGAATGAATATCTTGAGAGCCTGGTTATTACTGTCAATAATCTGAAAATGCTTTTTGACTGTTCTATCATTGTGGGCGGATACGTAGGCTCCTATCTGGAAGCCTACTATGATACGATAAAAGAAATGTTAATTGAACGAAATACATACCATGAAAACGCAGATTATTTTAAAATCTGCAAATTTAAACGCTTTTCCACCGCAGTCGGTGCGGGGCTGATCAACGTTAACGAATTTCTCAAGACGGTCTGATGTCCTGCACCAGAGGGATCCCGGCGGCATCTGAAAAAGTTCTGGTACACTATATCGGCAAATCGGCAGAACCCGCATATTTTCTGGACTTCTGCCGATTTCACTTCCAAACCTGAGAGACCGCAATCACGGCTTCATACGCACCATACTGCGGTACTGCTTGGCAGTCTGCCCCTGGAATTTTTTAAAAAGACGGGCATAATAGTTTTCATCGTAAATTCCGACCTGCGCCGCCACCTCATGGATGGGCAGATCGGTCGTCGCCAGCAGGATGAGGGAGGACTGGATGCGCTTTTCGTTCATATAATGCGTCAGCGTCTTGCCCGTCTCCTTTTTAAACTGCGCGGACAGATAATTGAGACTGATATTGACCTCCTCCGCGATGGACTTCAGGGACAGCGGCTCCCTGATATGGAAGTCTATATAGTTCACGGCGTCGCGGATGACGCTGGAATAGCCGCGCATGGAATGATTTCTGACCAGCAGGCAGTATTTGCGCATCATAACATGGCTTAAATCCGCCAGCTCCGTGACGCGGGCGGCGTTCTCAATCTGCTTTGCAAAGGCTTCCGAGATCCGGTCTATATATACGGGATGCACCTCCGCCTGCTGCACCGCTTTCCTAAAAAGCGTATTCCACACCACCATCATGTTTTTTACATCGCGCAGGTTGTCATCGTTTCTCGGCTTCAGGCGGTAGTGCTTAAAGCCCTGCGTGACCTCCATGATTTTCTCCATATCCCCTATCTGGATGGCTTCCATCATCTGGTCTTCGTAGCGGTACCGCTCCTCCACTGCGGCTATCCGCAGCGATTCTTCCTCTCCCTGCTCTTCTCTGTGCGGTTTTTCATTAAATTCATTATAATTTTCCACCCGCGTGATGGATAGCCCTTCCCGGTCGCGGCAGAGATATCCAAGCTGCGTCAGGACAACGCCCTGCAACGCGTCCGAATCCGCCAGAATCGGAACACTGTAGTAATACTCCTTCAGCTCTTCCGAAAGATAAGGCGCA
This sequence comes from uncultured Marvinbryantia sp., assembly GCF_905201705.1. Lineage (GTDB taxonomy): Bacteria > Bacillota > Clostridia > Lachnospirales > Lachnospiraceae > Marvinbryantia. The sequence continues at coordinate 45,913 of NZ_CAJKOX010000028.1, read as the reverse complement.
AGCCCCAGGCGTTCTATCACCCGCTCCACAATCTCCTCCGGATTGCTCATGATGTACGGTCCTATCTGGATAAACTCCTGCCTGCCATCGCTGCAATGCTCCTCTGGTATCCGGAAGCTCATGTAATGCTCCTCGAAAGAATCCCGGACCAGGTACAGTATCTTTTCTTTATAATGCTTCTCCATCATACGGAACCCGCGTTCGATCTCATAGGGATACCCCAGAAATCGCCTGAGCCCCTGGTCAAATTCCATAAGTGCTGTCTCTTCCGTCATCCGGTTGTCCATGCGCATCAGCTTCACCCCGAACGCTCTGACCAGTTCCTCTAATTGTCTGATAACATCTATTTCCATATTTTATCTCCATGTCCTATGATGCAGTGGGCAAAAATCCCTAATTTACATTTTATTATTGTATATTATAAATAAAATACCGTTTTCTGTAAAGAGCATAAAAAGACGGAACGCTGTGCCTGTGCACAGCATCCCGCCCCTTTTTTGTCTTCTGTCATATTTTCTGTCAGATAAATTTCCGCTCTGTCACAACCGCATCTACAGCCCGGTCCAGAGTCACATACTTTCGCGCTTATCCTTTTACGGCTCCGGCAACTGTATTTTTCTCCAGCACCCGGTAAAAGAACGGGAATGCGAAGAGAATCGGAACCGTCGATACGACGATTGCCGCAAACTGCACGAGATATTTCACAAGCTGCAGCTCGCCGCCGGATACCATCATGTAATTCTGGTTGCTCGTCTCCACGATTTCACGTATCCAGAGCTGCATCGGCCAGAGGTCCTTGCTGTTCGGCACGTAAATCGACGCCTGGAACCAGGAATTCCAGTGGAGAATCGCCGTATTGATCATGATTACCACAATCAGTCCCCGCGCCTGCGGAAGCATGACCTTAAACATGGTAGTCAGATGACCAGCCCCATCAATTTTCGCCGACTCGACGGTTTCCTCCGGCACCGACAGAAACGCATTCATCGCCAGCACCATAAACATACCGTTCGTGCAGGACGGAACCACCAGCGACCAGACCGTGCCGGTCAGACCGAGGTTGCGCAGCACGATATAGGTGGGAATCGTCCCGGCGGAAAATACCAGGGAAAGCATACAAAACAGCTTCATAAAGTTCTGCAGCTTTGTTTTCCTGCTCAGGCAGTACCCTGCGATCACGTTTAAGACCAGACCGAACACGACGTTGACCACCATATACAGAATGGTGTTAAACATTCCGCGCAGCACATTTCCGTCCGCAAAGCTTCCGCCCGTTTCCTGGAAGAGAATCCGGTACGCCTCCAGATTCACAGAATTTCCGAACCACCACGTAATTCCCTCGTTGGAAATCAACTGCTGCGGGTCGCTGTAGATGGAGCTCATCAGCACGTGCCACATCGGCACGATGCATATCAGGACTACCAGGCACAGAATCGCGATGATAACGATATCCACAATCGTTCCGCTCACGCTTTTTCCGTGCACCATTCCCTCCTTTGGCTTCTTTCTTGATAAATGCTTATTATCCATCTTCTCAATCTCCCTTCTGCTATGCGGCGTTCTTCTTCTGCAGTCCTGCCTGCAGATAATTCGAAATCAGCATCAGCACCGTGGCAATCACAGACTGGAACAGACCGGCTGCTGTCGACAGCGCGTAGTCCGGCTTCGCTCCGGTAAAGGAATACCGGTAGGTGAAGGTCTGCATACAGTCGGCAACGCTGTAGATATCGGAATTATACAGCAGAAGGATCTTATCAAAGCCCTGCATGAAAATCAGTCCGACGTTCAGGGTAAGCATGGTCAGCACAAAGGGCATAATAGCGGGCAGCTTGATTTTCACCAGCCGGTCCCAGCGGTTTGCCCCGTCAATTGCCGCCGCTTCCATAATAGAATTGTCGATGTTGGAAAGCACCGCGACAAACATAATCGAGCTGTAACCCGTTTTCTGCCACACTTCAATAAAGGCATTTATCAGCCAAAACACCGGGATATCTCCGTTTGTCAGAAGATTCTGCGGCGTTATGTGGAAAATCGATACCAGCAGCTCCGTGATGATGCCGTCCTTATCCAGGAACAGCTTAAACATCATACACACAACGACTGTGGAAATAAAATACGGCAGGAAGGAAATCGTCTGGACGCCGCGTCTGAACCATTTCACCCGCACCTCTGACAGCAGCAGCGCCAGCACCAGCGGGAAGAAAAAGCCGAATACCAGATTAATCAGCGCCATGCACACGGTGTTCCGAAATGCCAGCCAGAACTGGTCCAGCGAAAACAGACGGGCAAAATTCGCAAATCCTACCCAATCGCTTCCCAGAATTCCCTTCCGGAAGCTGAAGTCCTCAAATGCCATCGCAAGCCATGCCATAGGCATATAGTTAAAAACGAACAGGAAGGTAAATGGCAGAAGGAACATGACGTATACGATCCAGTTTTTCCTCAGGTCCTCTTTCCATGTCTTTTTGTTGATTCCCGGTGACCGGGCTCCTTTTTTTGCAATCACTTTACTCATAATCCAGCTCCTGTTTTATATGACAAAAGAGACTGCCGCCTGTCTGCAGGTCCCTTTGGGGACCTGCTGCATAAATAGCGGACAGCCTCTTTCACCTGTTTACTACTTTGTTTCCTTTGTTTCCTTTGTTTCCTTTGTTTCCTTTGTTTCTTCTGTTTCTTTTTCGGCAGGCGCTTTTTCCGGCTCTGCTTTTGCCGCTTCTGTCACGGCTTCTGTTGCCGGCGCCTCAGTTGCCTTTACTTCTGCTTTTGTCTCAGCTTCTGTTGCCGGCGCTTCTGTTGCTGGTGCCTCAGTTGCCTTTACTTCTGCTTTTGTCTCAGCTTCTGTTGCCGGTGCCTCTGTTGTCTGTGCCTGTTCTGCCTCAGATACTGCCGTCTCAACCTTTGCTGCTTCTGTCACAGCCTCCGTTGCCTCAGCCTTTGCTGCTTCCGTCACAGCTTCTGTTGCTTCTGCTTTTGTCTCTGCTTCCGTCACGGTTTCTGTGGCTTTCGCTTCTGTGGCTTTTTCTGTTTCTGCTTTCTTTGCATCCGCCGCTTTCTTAGCATTTGATGCTTTCTTCGCAGCCGCCTGCTTCGTCACAGCAGTTGTTGCTGCTCCCGCCGTACCTTTTTTAAGGTCAACGCCCATATCTGCATTCTTAATGCAAACCGTGCCGTTTTCCTCTGTAATCGTCAGAGTAAGCTGACCATCCATCAGAGATACCTTATTTTCGCTCCAGCTTCCCGCAAAGTTCTGGGTTCCGCCGTAATTCGCCGGCATATTTACCGTATACTGCGCCGCTCCATTTTCAGAGAGCACCAGCGTTGCATCAAAATAGCCGCCATGTTTTCCGGTGTAGGTTCCTGCATAGCTTACCGGCGCTTCGCTTTCCGATTCGGTCTGTTTTTCTGATTCTGTCTCTGATTCTGTTTCAGATTCTGTCTCCGGCTCCGTTTCCGGTTCTGTTACCGGTTCCGACTCCGACGGCTTTTCTGATTCATCTGTCGAACCGCTGTCTTCTTTCGTCAGGCTGACGCCCATATCCACATTCGTTACGGTAACCGTACCGTCTGCTTCTGCAATCGTCAGAACAAGCTGACCATCCATCATTGATACCGTATTGCCGCTCCAGCTTCCCGTAAAGTTCTGGGTTCCGCCGTAATTCTCCGGCATATTTACTGTATACTGCGCTGTTCCGTCTTCAGAAAGTACAAGTGTTGCATCAAAATAGCCGCCGTGTTTTCCGGTGTAGGTTCCCGCATAGCTTACTGCCGGCTTTTCTGTCACCGGTTCTGTCTCTGTCTGCGGTTCTGATTCTGTCTCAGGTTCGCTGTCCGGCTGTTTCTCTGTCTCCTTCTCTGTTTCTGTCGGCGGGGTTTCCGGGGTTTCCGGTTTTTCCGGTTTTTCCGGTTTTGTCGGTTTTTCCGGTTTCGTTGTGCCGCCCTTATTTTCGTATGTAACTGTTCCCGGCTGTGTATACAGCGCCGGAGAGCTGGGGATTCCTACGGAAATCGATTTTACTGTCTTTCCGTCCGAAGCATAGGTAACGCTCATTTTCATCTTCGTTCCTGCCGGGAAGATAATGTTGTTCATCACATCCGTGCCGGACTTTGTCATCGTCAGAACTGCTCCGTTTGCAATACCGGTATAGGTACCTCTCTGTGCTTCGATTACCATAGTGCTGTAGGTAAGCTTCAGGATATATGTCTTGTCGCTGTACAGTGTCAGCTCGCAGGGCAGGTCCACCTGGGCATAAGAGCCGTTTACAACACCGTATCCCTTTACACTGCCGTTTAACACGTATGTTCCGTCGTCTGCTGTGTTCTGATTGTTATTGTTATCGGAGCTGCCGCCCTGATTGCCCTGATTGCCGTTTGTGCCGCTGCCCGGCTTATTGGAATTATTGTTGTCCGGATTCTTGTCAGATCCATTGTCCGGCTTTTTATCGCCATTATCCGAGCTGCTTCCGTCTGCAGGAGGCGCGCTGCTTCCGGTGAAGGTCGCGTCATTCCATACAAAGTAATAGTTTCCTTCGCTTCCGGAAATTGTCGCCGACAATCCCTGAATCGTAAGTGTCCTTCCGGACCAGCTTCCCGTAAAGTATGCGTTCTCCTGATGTCCGTGCATATCGCACTTGAAGGTTGCTGTTCCGCCGGGCAGAAGCTCGATAATTGCCTCAAAATAGCCCGCAATCTTTCCATAATATACATAGGAGGTAGAACCGCTCGCCGCTACCGCAACACCAGAGCTCGGCTTTCTGCCTGTGCCGTTATCCTCTGTGCCCTCTTCATTCTCGCCTGCGGAATCCGCTTTCGCCAGAGCACTTTCAGAAGCCTCGTTGTCCGTGGACATCAGCACACCGTCCAGTGTTATTTCAAAGCTCTCGCCGCTGCCTGTGATGTACGCAGTCTCGTTCATATCCGCAATGGTAACAGACCTTGGCGTGCCATCCGCGTTCTTCTCCCAGGTGCCCTCGCACTGTGCGCCGCTGAGTACGATGGAGCAGCTCATATCGTCATACAGAATCACGACATTTTCACCGGTCTCATCCGCGAATACATACACTTCGTTTCTCACGCGCGGTCCCAGCTCCATCGCACTGCCGCCCTCCGGCGTAAACACTGCTTTTGTCGCATCGTCCTTGTCGATTACCAGGGTGCCGCCTGTAGCGCCTTCGCCCGCCGTCAGTATGTAGGTATCGCCGTCCAGCTCCCAGGTACCCGTAACTTCACCCGTACCGGTCAGCATGTTGTCCAGGTAGGTTCCGTCATGATAGATGGTGATGGAAGCATTTCTGCCATCCTCCAGCCTGTAGTAGAAGGTATAAAGCTCTACGCCCCGCTCCTGCGGATCTTCGTCCACATGCAGGAAGCAGTAGTTTGTATACCATGAGGTTGCGCCGATTTCATTTTCCGTCGGGATTCCCAGAATCTTGTTTTCTTCGGTATCCCAGCCGCTGCGGAAATACTCTGTCTCTCCGTCCAGCGAATAGAACACGATCGTCTTATCCGCCGTCATCTCTTCCCAGTTTCCTTCGCCGCGCAGCTCTGCAGAAGGCGCGGTGTTCATCGTAATCTCCTCGTCCAGAACCTCATAGGTACCCAGAAGCGGGTCGATTACAGCAATCCACTGTTCGCCGCTGCCGGACATCGCCTGGAAGTAAAAGGTCTGCTTGTCTTCGATAATCTCTCCTTTTTCGTGGAAGCTTATGAAGCAGTCCTGCTCGAACGTGGTTCCGCCCGATGCACCGGAGTATCTTCCTTCGTAATACCCCTCTGTCGGAAGCTCCGTATCCTCTTCCCCGCTTTCCGCCGCGTCAGCCGCTTCTGTTTCTGCTTCGGCTGCCACTTCGGTCGCCACTTCGGTCGCTGCCTCTTCCGCCGCCATTCCGGTAACGGCTGTCGCCGCCAGGCCCGCGCTAAGCGCCGCGGTAAGGACCGTTTTCAGTAACCATTTTCTTTTCATATATCTTTTCCTCCCTTCAAAAAATACACCAGTATTTCAAAACCGCATTGTCTCCTAAAATTCTCTTACTCCGCAGCAGCGCTGTACAAATCGTATGCCGCCTGCGCATATTCCTGCAGAATGTCGCCCGCATCGCCAATTGCGTTTACCCAGTCCTCCCAGGCGTAGCCGAAGGTCGTCTCATCCGGAGCCTTGATCGGAGAAGCCAGACGGCTCTGCATCGCTTCTGTCATCTTGGCATAAGCGGTATTATAGGTATCGTCCGCTTCTATCTTTCCGGCGATATCTGTCAGGATGTCACCGGTGTTCGGATAGCGGTTCCAGTTGTCGATTGCCTGCTGTTCTACCGCTGAGTAACCGTGGTCCATTGCACCCATGTAGTGATAGCCCAGTGAGAGGCGGTTCAGTCTTGCCGCGCCGTTGAGGTCCTGGCTCTCCGGATTATTATCCGCCCACCGGTAGGTTTTTCCGGTCTCGGCGTTTTCCTCCTTCACGTATGCGCCCTCTGTCAGTCCGTATTCCGTATAGAAAGCATCCTGCGTTTCCTCATACTGCTCTTTGCTGAATCCGAAGCTTGCCAGCACTCCGCCCTCTTCGGTATAGAGGTAGTCGATGAGGCTCAGCAGGGCCGGAAGGTTTTTATCCTCCGCCGCCGTCGTAATCATGCTGCTTCCCGCCACTCTGCCCATCATGTAAATCGTATCCGGCTCTTTAAAGCGGTATTCATTCTCGCCAATCACATCGTTGATCGGAAGCGGAGCTCCTACTACCATGATACCTTTTGTCAGAGCGATCGAGCCGTTGTCCAGCACGCTGCCAAGCTGCGAGGTCTTATGTCCCAGATACACCGGAACCGCTCCTGAAAGCTGTCCCGCCGCGTCTATCTTATAGAAGATATCCGATGTTCTGGTCGTGAAGTCCCGGTCGATCCAGCCCTTCTGATACCATTCGTTCATATACTGCAGATAAAGTCTGGTGCTCTCTGAGGTCAGCCCCGATACAATCTTTCCGCTGTCCGCATCGTAGTAAATGGTCGGTGCGCCGCCGCCGAATGCGCTTGAGAAATCTCCTCTTGTCGAGGTTCCCCAGTAGTAAAGACTCATCATGTAGGTATTATCGCTGCTCAGCATCGCTCCGCTGTCATCCGTGTAATCCGGATTGTTCCAAACCTTTTCCTCATAGGTCTGCAGCATCCATTCCCAGTCGGAAAGGAATACCGGGTCCTGTGTGCCGCTGGGGAATACAAGATTGTCGGTGTAGGTGTTCATGGAATCATCGCCGTAGCTGCATGTAATTCCGTTTCCGCGCGTACCGCCGACGCCTACCTCCCAGGTATCTTCGGAATCCGCTGTGTAAAGAGGATTTTTCTGCCAGCCGCCTGCCGTCCAGGCACTTTCATCGGTTCCATAAGCTTCCTGCGCCTCATAATAATTGGTAATCTCCGGCGCAGCCCCCTGGCGTTCTTCCCATTCCATTTGCAGAATCTCATCCGCATTGACCGCCCATACGTATTCCGGCATTTCACCAAAGCGCACCAGCCAGTCTCTGCGGTACATCAATCCCTGATACTGGTCCTGCCCCATATCGTTAATGCACAGGATCTTCAGTATTTTCTGCTCGCCGTCCACAATCGACACCGCTTCCCGGTAAAGAGCCGGATCGGACCGGATCAGCTCCATGTAATTCGGCATGTATTCCTCTGCGAGTTCCGTTAAATCCATCGCAATTCCTTCGTCGTAAAGCTGTGTGACGGAGCTCTGCGAGTAGTTGAGGTCCATAACGTCCTGGAAATCGCCTCCGTAAATGAGTGTGGTAAAGGAATCCGCCGGATTCGTGGATGACGCCGCGTCAAATTCCAGCGTCAGCGTCGCCGCATTATCCCCTTCTCCCCACTCCTGCGCCATCAGATACTGGATGATCGGATTTTCTGCATAATCCATGTAGAATTCATCCTTTTCCCCGTTCGCCAGCCAGAAAGTGAATGTGTTTTCATCATTTTTTGCACCGGCTGTCAGCGACGGCACAAGCGCCGCAAGCGCAGCGCAAAAAAGAATTCTGCCTGCTCTTTTCCTTTTCATAGAGTTCCTCCTGTTCTTATTTAAGTTTTCCTTTCTGAATTACTGATGCTTCGTATTACTATTATAATGCCGGGAATCTTTTTTCTTTAGAATAATTTTAATTAGAATTAGCACAAAATACCCGTCTGTATCCTCCCATACCACTGTCAATAGTATCAGGATTTCACATTCTGCTGCTTATTTTTTCGACATCTATTATAATGAAGCAAAAGCAACGCCGCCTGAGTTTGGAAGTTTATAATTCATAAATGCTCCAGATTTCTGGTACACTATATAGGAAAATCGGCAGGGCCCGCATATATACCGGGCTTCTGCCGATTTCACTTATTTCAATCCATGCTCCCACGAGGGGAGCGGCTACAATCTCCGGGTACTCTAAACCGGTATTACAATTTCAATCCACGCTCCCGCGAGGGGAGCGACGGAAATAACATTGAGGCCCCGGAAAGTCTGATAAGATTTCAATCCACGCTCCCGCAAGGGGAGCGACTGAAAATGAATCATTAATTACTTTACTTTATATATTTCAATCCACGCTCCCGCGAGAGGAGCGACGGCAAGCGGTGCCGTATATGTTCTGTCTATCGGTAATTTCAATCCACGCTCCCGCGAGGGGAGCGACACGGTACGATCGACCTGACCTTTACGATCTCAGATTTCAATCCACGCTCCCGCGAGGGGAGCGACACGGCAGCGGGACAGAGCGCGGAAGCAGCAGCCGATTTCAATCCACGCTCCCGCGAGGGGAGCGACGGGAATTACACATTCAGCGTGGAGCGGGTTACTGATTTCAATCCACGCTCCCGCGAGGGGAGCGACGCAGGACGGATAAAGAACTGGAGCTGAGGGAGCAATTTCAATCCACGCTCCCGCGAGGGGAGCGACCTTCCGGCCAGCTGACGTTCATCGATTCCAAGCGATTTCAATCCACGCTCCCGCGAGGGGAGCGACGATCATGAACATGCCATATCTAACAGAAACAGGAATTTCAATCCACGCTCCCGCGAGGGGAGCGACCTGCTGCGGGCTTATTTAATGCGTTTTTTATTAATATTTCAATCCACGCTCCCGCGAGGGGAGCGACAAGGAATTTCAGCAGGAATGTGACAAATATCGCAATTTCAATCCACGCTCCCGCGAGGGGAGCGACAGCAAATTCGCACAATTTTTAATTATATCTTTAATATAATTTTAGCGAATTTGTCCATTTTTCTAAAATTAAATTTTATTCATGATGTATTCCAATACCAATCTACAGTTTTTATACTATTTTACAAGTGCGAATCTCCCTGCATTCTTGTGTGTGCTTCGCATTCGCACAAGCAGGTCATAGAATCAATGTTTCATCCACTTTTATTCCCCGCTCAACGCCAATGCTCTCTATTTTTGTCTTATACTGATTTCCAAGATAGTAAAATCTAAGGCTATCCACTTCTTTGTCAATAATGTCCTCAAGAGTTGCTTTCAGCATCAAACATTGCGCATTGTCAAGAATGCATTCAAATACTGAATTTTGCACACGCCTTCCATAATTCACACATTGTTTCGCTACTTTTCTCAGTCGTGCTTTTCCATCTGACGTTTCTGTATTTACGTCATATGTGATTAATACCAGCACAAATCCCCACCTCACTTCCAGAAAAACGGCGGGTATCCATCCAAGTCGCCTCTCAGATATCTGGCAAGCAGCATCGCCTGGACATATGGAACTATTCCCCATTCCACTTTTTCATTCAAAAAGGGATGCATAAGAGTTTCCTTTTTCTTATTTTGCCATTCAGTCAGCAATATTTTTCTTGTTTCGTCGTCCATTAAAACTGCGCCGTTTTCTTTAGCCTTAAAACCTTTTCCAGTGACCATCCTTTTATTTATCAATGATACAACAAATCGGTCTGCCAGGACAGGTCTCAACTCTTCCACCAGATCCAATGCCAGTGACACTCTACCCGGACGTTCCGTATGCAAACACCCTACATAAGGGTCTAATCCAACTGTTTCCAATGCAGAAGTAACCATATTTGTCAGCAGCGTATATACGAATGACAGCAATGCATTCACATTATCCATAGGCGGGCGCCTGCTCCGGCCATGAAATGAGAAATCCTTTTTCTGCTGAAGAATCAATTCATCAAACACACCGAAATAAACTTTTGCCGCTTCTCCTTCAAATCCCCGTAATTGCTCAGTCGACTGACAGTCACGCACCAGACTTAACGAATTTTTTAAATTCTCCGATGCTGCTTTCAATTTTTCAACATCCACCTGCATACTGTGATCTCTGGTTGCCCGCTCCAGCACCCATCTGGCATTATAAATTTTTCCTGTAATACAGTTTTTCGCAACCTCCAGGCTTTTCTTTTCATCCAGAAAGCTTCTGTACTGCTGTTCTCTCAGAATCACATTACCCTTTATTTTTCCGCTTACTCTCGCCAGAAACTTCCCCTGCGGCGTCAGATAACACAGCGAAATATTTCGCTCTGCACAGGCTCCCATCAGCGCAGGACTTGTCCCTCGATATCCGAACGAGACAATTCCTTCCAGATTATGCAATGGAAGCCTGCCTATCTCACGTTCCTTATCCAATACAACAACATTCTCTCCATCCAAAGACAGATAACTATCTTCTGATGTCACATATAATGTATTCATCAATTTTTTCATTCCATGTCTCCCAATGCCTGCATAAGATATTTCTCAACAGAAACCGCCTTTCCCATTCCAGGCATACATATATCTTTTAAAGAACATGCGCTGCAGCGTTTATTATATTTCACCTGCGGAGTATATTTTCTGTCATAATATTGATGCATCTCCGTCGTTATATCTGCCACCTGTTTCCTTAGTTCTGCCGTTATCTTAACCGGTTCACGCCTCTTCGTTTCTCCGTAAAAAAGCGCACCTTCTGGAATATCAGCAGAAAACATTTCCTCCAGGCACATGGCCTGTGCTGTCAGTTGCAAAACATCTTCTTCCGACTGCTTTGGTTTTCCTTTTTTATATTCTATCGGATAAATCTCATAAAAGCCTCTGTGTCCATGCAGCTTCACGCCATCACTGCTTTTATGGAATTCTATCACATCACATTCCCCGCTGATTCCAAGCGTCCGCGAAGCAACCGGAAGCGCCCTGGTAATCAATACATCCCTTCGCTTTTCTGCCAGATACGGGTCATGCACCTTCTTATGCATCAGTTCTCCTGCAACAGTATGTACATTTTCCGCCCATTGCTGTTCAATATGAATCAATGCCCACTGACGTCTGCAAAACTGAAAATGCTGGATTCCGGAAAGCATCAGATATTCGTCTTCCTTATATTCCATTATATTTTCCTTTGCATTTCAACGGTATCCGGTATCATTTCTTCATTGATATCCACCACATAATCCTGGTATTTTCTCGGATATACCACCTCATCTTTTCTTCTTACTTCAATCGCATCAAATAACCGGTATGCAGGGCAATCCCCTAATTCTTTGCTGTGCTTAAATACAATCAGCTCCCGTACAGCCATCTTTCCTCTTGCTGCCGAATGGTCATGTTCAAACATATTAATAATCGCTTCCCACAACAGCTCCAGGTCATCCTCCGAAAATCCAGTGACCTTTCTCGCCAGATTTGCCGAAACATAGCCTTCCGCCCGGTACAGCGCATACGGAACAATATTTTTCCGTCCCATCTCCGTACTCTTATTTTCTGCATCTTTCTCCGTGGTAATCGCAACTCTGGTGATTGTCACCTCCTGGCTGATAATCGGGTCAATACTTCTGGCAAAGCCCAACTGCACCGGTCCTCTCACCTGCCCGCAATTTAAGGAAGCTTTCACAAAAGTAGTCATAACAGCTCCAAAGGTCCGGATATCATAAAAATTCCGGCACATAAAATCTCTGATTTTTATATCTGCTTCCGGGTCCTTCTTTTTCAGCTCCTTCACCGTCTTGTCGTCGACGCCAAGATATTCATATGCCTTATTATCACTTCTGTTAAGCGGAACATCTTCTCTGATATAAATGCCATATCCCGCTTCATCTTCTTTTACCGTTTCCACATAATTTCTGATTTTACGCTTCAGGCATACGTCCGTAACCAGTCCAAAACCAGTCTCTGGATCAATTCTTGGCATGTTGCCCGCATCCGGATCTCCATTCGGATTTCCGTTCTCCACATCAAATAAAACTACAAACTCATATCTGTTTTTAATTACTTCTCTCATTTATGCTTCCTCCTTTTTTTCGTACCTTTTCTGAACCTGATGATAATATCCAAGGATAAAATGTCCCTGCTCCTCCAGCGTAAGCCTCTTGGGAAAATCTTCTATTTTCCCCATCAACTGTGTCAACAGGTTTTCCAGGTACACTTTTTTTCCAATTTTCTGTCTTTCAATTTTCCGGATATGACTGTTTTTCAGCTTCATCAGAATTGGAAATACCGCCCCCGGAGTTGCGCAGGCAGAATTAAAGTACCGGTCTCTTATTGTAGCATTAACTCCCGGATTCGCCTCCTCCTGCACTGCTTCAAGCACCGCAAACAGCCTTCCCAGCACATACGCCGTGTCGTTTGTTTCCTCATTTAATCCCACAAATTTTTCCCCCTTCTCCAGTTGATGATTTTTTATCAGATACGCCTTAATGATAGCCGCTCTTCCCCATGTAATCTTTCCCTGCTCCGCACGAATCCGTATCAAAGTGCTGCTGTACAGATTTTCCGGATACCTGCTGTCAGATAAAATCGCTCTGAGCAACGCTCCCGGCAGATTCGGAACCGTTTTTTTGTCCTTCGATTTCTGATTAACAGTCTCATAAAGCATTGCCCCGGTTCCCAGATACTCCCGTTCTTCCCAGGAGGGCTTCACCAGCTCCATTCTCTGATAATGTTTCTGCATATTTTCCAGAAGATTTCCAAAACTGTCTTCGTAATAGAATCGGACAGACAGTCTCGCAGCATTCGGCGCCAGCCCCAGTATATAAAACCTCTGATTTTTATTCAGCTCTATTCCTTCAATATTAATCGCTTTCTGCAATCTGAGGTTTTTAAAAATATTCTTTATTTCTTCCTGATTATCCTTCGGCGGTTCCAGCGACCACCCGAAAACCTCCTGGTAAGCCTCCTCTCCGTCCTCCGCCCAGAATACAACGGTCGTATCTCCAAAACGGAACACGTAATCTCTCTGTGCCAGCAGATAATTCAAAGCTGTCGTATAAGCAAAAGCTGCATACTTCCCCACCGGCGCGTTGTAGCTCTGCTCCTTTCCGTAGGATTCAAATGCCGGACCGTTAAAAGATACCAGCGCCGCACCGCTTGACTGCGCTCCCTGCACCCCTTTAATCGTAGAATGAATCCGGGCAATCTCTGTCTTTTTTCCAGTTACCATACAGATTCCTTCCCGTCCACTGCTTTCACTGTCAAGAAATTCCTTCCACGCCCGGCGTATTTCTTCATCATCCTGCGCATCTTCGTCGTCCATCACAAAAATAAGATTGCCTCCTCCGGTAATCTCTTCCCACATTTCCTGCAAGGCAGGATACTCCTTTGCACGCTGCGGCTCCCACGTCGAAAAGAAGGCTTTTACAGCCGACGCAAATTTCCCCTCCGCCGACTTTAAAATTTCCAGGTGCCTGTTTTTCGCTGCCTCAAAACATTCCAGGACTCTTTTTCCAGTTCCCTGCGCATCTATTCCAAGCAGATATTTCGAATTATCACATAAAAAATTAGCCGATATACCTGAGGACCTCGTTACCATTTCGGGTACCATCTTAACCGCTGGAAGCACTACTTTTTTCTTTCCCACAGTATTTTCTGTTTTCAGAGAGATAATTCCCTTCAGTCTACCCTCTGCATCCAGATTCAGTGCAAAGGAAACCTTAGCCTGACACCAGCCCTGCTGCGCTATTTTTCCCGCGTTTTGCAATGTCTCATAATAATTTACCAAAGCCTGTAAAATCATCGAACCACCTCGCAATTTTGTACATCAATGATTCCCTTTTTCATAATTGCCCGGAAAAACATCGGCTGAATATTGTTCCTGTCAGAATAATCCATATCATATAACATAAAACCCAGGTCCCGCTCATCTTCATTCTCATAGGCGGTCAAAACCTCTTCTTCTTCGCACAGGCAGAACTTTACCGGAAATTCCCGGCACCCAAAATATGGCGTATGAAAGCATTCCCCTTTTCTAAGCCTTCGCATAATGATGTCCTTAAATTTCCCTGGATTATCGCTTTCATTTGCCTTTTCTGTCATTTCAAAATGCGCTTCTATGACATATTCCACATTTCTGAGCAGCAGAGAAGCTCTCTGTACAATTTCTGCTTTACTGCTGATGCAGAGCTGGTCTTGCTTGCCATTGTACACTGGAAGTATATTACTTGCCAGAATTTTACTCTTTACTTCATTTCTGCGCACACTGGTAAACTGGATCGGCTTTTTTACATAAATCCGGTCTATGACCCACCGCATCCCCGGATGCCAGTAGATTGCTTCCAGAATCCCCCGCGCCGCAGACGGCGTGATAACATCGTAGGAACACCTCTCCACCTTCATCTCCGGTCTGGTAAATAGCGCGTAATCTCCCCAGACCCTAACCTTAACTCCCTTTGCCATACTTCACCTTCTCCCTGTCTTATAATACAACGCCCTCTTTATAACATGCCGCTATATAATCCCGCGGCTGAAAATAAAAATCTGTATTGTAATCGGAAATACTGTCGTCAATCCACGAATGGTAAACTTCCCACATTCCTTTTACGACGTCATTATCAGAATAGCTGTCTTCAATCAGCCTTTCATATACTTCTCCTATCGTCCAGTAGTCCGGAACACGATACCGGCACTCCCTCTCGTTATCAAATGTCCCTTCTCCAATCTGTGCTTCTTCAATAAATTCCGCCGCAACCTTTTCTATCGGCTCGCAATGAAAAACATCTGCATATTCGTAAATACGCTCCAGTGTATCCCTTCCAAGAAGGTCTGCCACTTCTTTTCTTCTTCTCTTTGTTTTTCTCCCGATAAATTCAATCAAGCTGCAGGCGAAAAATAATTTATTATTATTTTTGCTTCCCATATACTTCCTCACTTCCTTCAAATACTAATGTATTTAGCGCTGAAATTGTGTGAAAACTAATCTGATGCGTAGGGTGGTTAAACTTTGCCAGCTCCCAAAAAGCGGCTCTCGAAATTTTTTTATCTATAAAGTTCTGTACATAATTAAATATTGCATCATCCGCCATAGGACCTTCTACTATATCGAATGTATGAGGTTGTCCTAATCTGCATGCCACAACAAAATCCAGCCATTCTTCCGTCATTTCTTCAAATTTCAAGTATTTCAGACTTTCATCCGGCGTATATTCATAACTATTAATATACCCCTTTTTTCCATATCTGGTCGCCCAGCGCTCTGCCTGTGTTTTATACTGTGTACAATAAAATCCAAAATAGAAGTCTTTATTAAACTTTGCTTTTCGTATTTCCGGATATTCTACGATCTGTCTGCTTCCATGATATAATATCATAATTTCTCCTTCAAATTATTTTTCATTTACGGTTATTATAAATACATCATAGCATCTATCATAAAAATGTCAATTAGAACTTTTACTTTTTTCAAACTTTATGGTATAGTGAAAACGTCTTTTGGCTATTTTTTTCACAAAATAGTCACTTGCGGATTGAAATATTTACGGTTATTATGTTATGTCAATGCGAGAGGGGATGCACACACCATGCATCCCCTCTCCTGTTTTACCATATTACAGCCTGTCCATATTCCACACCCAGAGTCAGCCCCATATCCTCCGTATAGGCTTCATTATCTCTTAGTACAAAATAGTCCTGCTTCATATCTTCTGATATTTCTTCCAAAATCCCTGCCGCATACATTTTCTGAAAATCATTTTCATGCAGGTTCACGCAATATTGCCCCATCTTTCTCACCAAGCCTTTCGTAAACCCTTTCTGTCTTAATTCTTCGTAAACCTCCGCCGCCTCTCCTTCTCTGGTTATCAGAATCGTTTTTGTATTTTCTTCAATAATGGTAAATTCTTTGCTCACTGTAGCAAATTGAAAATTACTCTTTTTGAATTTATCCATAATTCTCTTTTTGTCGAGATTATCTCCTTTAAAATGATACAGCATTTTAAAGTATCGGTTAATTGTATCCAGACTGTCCGGATTCCTTTTATCATAAAGAAGACTTTCTGTTATTTCCGTCTGCTGTCTCTGTCCCGGTACATCCTCACGCCCTTCCAGACTGAAAATATATGTGAAGCATGTATCCGCATTCCGTTTTCCTTCCCGATTGCATCTTCCTGCTGCCTGGATAATGGAATCCACTCCCGCCATCTGCCGGTAAACAGTCTGAAAATCCAGGTCCACTCCGGCTTCAACAAGACTGGTAGATACCACAATGCATCTTTCCTGTTTCTTTAAACGCTCCCTTATTTTATCAAGTATAGCTTTTCTGTGGACAGGATACATCGTTGTGGAAAGGTGATACACGCCTTCCCCTTTTACCTGTTGATAAATCTTCTGCGCACGCTTTCTGGTATTTAAAATACACAGTGCCTGATGCTCCGTCTCAAGCCTATGCACCAGCTCGTCTTCCGAAATCCGCTCCAGATTATGGATGGATACGCGTTTGAAAAAACGGAACTGTTCTTCCATCCGCGGGCATAATTCTACCGATGCGATATCGATATTCTCTGATAATATATTTTTCAGTGCCGGCTGCGTTGCCGTGCACAACACAATACTGCTGCGATAATAACGCAGTAATTGCTCCATCGCCGCTATACAGGGTTTCAGATAATCGTTCGGAAGCATCTGTGCCTCATCAAAAATAATCACACTGTTCGCCATATTATGCAGCTTTCTGCATCTGGATGACTTGTTTGAAAAGAGCGATTCAAAAAACTGCACATTGGTTGTAACAATAACCGGCTTATCCCAATTCTCAGCCGCAAGCTGCATAGGTCTTAATTCTTCATCCGATTCATAATCTATATTGCAATGATTTTCCAGTACATTTTCACTTCCCAGGATTTCAGTAAATACCTTTGCATTCTGCTCGATAATACTTGTATATGGGATCACATAAATGACCCGGTCCATATGATGCTTTTCTGCGTGCTTCAGAGCAAATGCAAGGGACGCAATCGTTTTTCCTCCCCCGGTAGGAACCGTTAATCTGAAAAGCCCCTTATTTGCTTCCCCCATTTTCATACAATGCTTCAGAATTTCTGTTCTTCTTCCATTGACAGTGCTTAAATCTTCCTGTTTAAGCCAGTCCGAAATATGCTTCTCAAGCCTGTCACACAATACTGCAATCGTCTCTCCCTGCTCTCTGACACGCTCTTTGCGATTCATAAAGGATTCGGTATCAAGATAATCTGCATCGACAAGACACGAATACAGCATCCGGATAAACATACTGAAGAAAAAATCTATATTCTCTGATTTAACCGGCTGAAACGGAGGATTTCCCAGCATTGGTATCTTAATTTCTTCTGCATACGCTTCAAAATCTTCCAGCTTTTTCCTCATTCTGCCTGTCATTGTCCCGTCTGTACTGATATCTCCGGAACCTCCGGTATCCGGCAGACCGGCATGATGTCCAGCTATGCAGTAGCTTAAAAACTGGTACATTCCCTTCTTCTCCCAGCAGACTTTTGCTCCCGCTGTTGCATGGTCTACCCTTTGTTCACTTCCACGAATTCTTTGCTGAAACTTCAGCGAATACTTTCCAATATCATGCAGAAGCCCACAGCAGTACCCGGCATCATAAGCGCCAAAGCTCTCCGCGAATTTCCCGCAAAGGACTGCCGTATTTTCCAGATGTTCTTTTACCGTCTGCTCATCGCCATATTTATTAATGTGAGCCAGATATCTCATATGTTTTCACCCGGACCTTTCTCATCTGCCGCAGCATTTTCCTCTGTTTCCCCAGTCATTTTGTTTTTCCTTTTCTCATAGGATTTTATCAAACCCTCCCGCGGTCTGATTTTTTTACTGATTCCATATTCATATACTTTTATCCACAGCTCTTCTTCCTCCATCCAGTCCATTAGCTGCAGCGCACAGTACAATGTAATCTCCCTGTTTGAATTCTGCGCATGCTTAAAGTAAAATTTTATTCCTTCCTCCGGCTCCGCCAGCTCAACAGAAATCATCAGAATTACTGCGCAAAGCTCGTTTATTTCCTCCTCCAGCTCATACCACCGGTTATTATTTTTACTCGTTTCCTTCCATTTTTTCTCCCGGTCGTCTGTCAGCTTTTTTGCTTCTTCTATCGCTATCTGCTTTACATCGCTCGTCTTTAATTCTGAAAGCAGAACCATTTCCTGCATAGTATACAGAGCTTCCCGGCTGAGACCTCCCGAAACGGCAAGTGAAATCAGACTGGAAATGTTTTCTCTGGTATAGCCCGCCGCAAACGTCTTTTTTACCAGAAGTGCAAATAAATCCGGCTGTCTCCATCCAATAGAGCGGAATGCATCATCCGTCGAAAACAGATAATAATTGCATGCTTCGCAAATCAGCTTGTACAGCTCCGTGAGAAGCTTCACCGCTCTGTCGTAATTTTCACTTTCCACCGGAATCTTTTCCAGCTCTTATATAAAGTTTTTTACCATAAAGCGCCATTTGGGACGCTGGCTTTTCGGAATCACGCGATTCGGCGCAAAATAATTCTGTGCATAGGCATTCTCAAAAAAGATCTCCATCTCCCGTTCCAATTCTTCAAAGCTGACTGCACTTCCTTTTTTCTTTTTTTCCGCTTCTCTTCCTTCCAGGATGTCAATAATAACCGGATCTATTTCTTCCTTCTGGCTTTTCGTCAGCTGCTTATAGCTTTCTGCAAATGCCTTTTCTACATAGCTTCTGTCTGCTTTTTCCAGCAGGCTGCGCAATTCCTGTACTTTCATTCTCTGTTTTCCTCTCCTCCTGCGCGTCTTATTGTTCCTGTTCCCGTCATCTATAACGCAGTTTTTCGCGTACAGTCCTTATTTATATTAAATATGCCGTCCTTTTCTTTGTTTCGTAAGCACGCCTTTCAACTACTATTTTTATTATATTCTTTCAGAATCTATTTGTACACGATAATATTGTAATTTATTGCCCGCCACACCCGTACTCACCGCCGTTGCCAATATCCCCGGCCCAACGATCGTGGGACTCACGCTTCCGTACTGGCTCCGATAGGCTATAATATTCACTGGAATAAGCTGCAGCGACGAGATATTCAATATCAGAAACGTACACATCTCATTGCTGACAACTCCTGGCGGCATCCCTCCTCTTTCCCACCTGTGGCGGACACTCATCGTTCTGTAGAAACTTGCGAAGCCTACAGGCAAAGGAGGGCTTGTGAGTCCCTCCTTTTAAATTTTTGAATCGTTAATCATTTGAATTACATGATTTTAGGCTGATGAATAATAATGTGTACTTTCTTGTCCTTTATTTTCTCCTCATAGCATTTCTTAAAAACCATCGGATTTTCTATAATTTTTTCTTTATCATATAAAAAGAAATAAATATTTCCAGCGCTGTAATGTATCATATCCGCTTCTATTTCTTCGGTCAGTTTCTTTAATTTCATATTTTCTCTGGTACACTTTACTTCTATCACATGGTCGGCATCAAGAAAAATGTCTGTCCTGACCGTGCCATATCCAGTGTCTTCACTAACCTCAGCCCTTGCCATAGGATACAGTAGCTTGATACATGCATATAATAAATGCTGCACATCATATTCATTTTTTATTTTCAAAGCATCCAGTTGCTCCTGCTGAATTCCTCCACGTTTATGCGGCTTTCGTTCTATTAAATTTTCCAGAAACAGATAAAAATTATTTAAAATCTCGAGAATCTGTCCGTCTTTTTCATTATCGCATAACATATCTTCAATATACGAAATCACCCTGTGCTTTGCAACTTCCATATTTTCTTTTGTCTCTCTGTCAGAATATATATTTTGAGGATAATACGCGATTCTTTCCAATACAAGAAGTTCCTGCGCCCCTACCCCAAGTCTTTTCATATATTCTCGCAAAGCCTCTACCGCATTTTGAAATGTCTGAGAATCATTGGCAGCCTGTATACGCTCCTTTGCCTTTCCCAAACTTCTGATACCATTCATCATATTATTTATTACCGCCTCCCCACCGCAAATAGAATAAAAACAACGGATCTAAAATATATAAAACGCCTTCCTTCCAGTCGAGTACCTTAAAAATGTCCTCTCTTCCATGTAATAATTCCTGCAATTTAGCAAGACTTTCTTTAATAGCCTGTGGGGTTGGTTTTTTACAATCATCTGAAATCATACCGTATATTCGTTTTTTTACATCCTCAAACTCTAATTTCATTATTGGCGGATTTTCCGCGATTGATCTTACAATCAATTCATAAAGGTCACAGGGCTGCCCGCTTTTTACCAGAAAAGTATTCCTGCTTTTTCCCCGTGTATTCGGGCCTTTCTTCATCAATGATACGACATCGCCATATTCAAAATTTGCTGTTGTATAACGATATGCTGTTTCTAAAATTTCCTGACCAATCTGAACATCCTGATCCCCCGACATTTCCAGTATTGTACAAATGTTGAGACAAATATACTGCATTAACTGCGGAGAGGACAAACTTTCCACTGCAATCTGTTCTGCAATTTCATCTTCCATTTTTATCTCTAATCTGGAAAAACCCAGTTTTGCAATTTCCTTTAAGTCTGCCACTTCCCATGGTTCCATGTTAATCAAACTTAACCTTCCGGATAAGTCTGCATTCTGTCGAATCGCTTCATCTGCCCGATGCGGAAGCGATACAACGATTGCTTTAAAACCTCTGCGTATTGCATCCTTTAACTGCTGTGCAACCTGCATCCTCTTATCTTTCGGTGCATAGTGAAAGTCGTCTATTACTAGCACAAGATTTTTCTTTTTATAATACTCAATAATTTTATCTTTCGTCAAAGAAAATGTTTCTTTCTTTGTATACTTGTCACTAGTTTCGGCAATTTTCTTTTCTGACGCAAACTGCCCTTCATAAGCAAGTCCCGCCTTTGCCGCAACCAGCTTCCAAAAATCTGTATTTTCCTCAAAATCCGCTCCTGAAATTTCTACTATATTTTCAAAGCCAATTACTTTTTCGCAGAGAATTGTTTTCCCCATCTTAGAAGGTCCAACCAGCGAAGTTAAAAATCCGGAAACCTTAATTGCCTGCATCAGGCGAAATTCATATGATAAATCAGAAATTGAGGATTTTCTTGATATATAAGTATATTCCGGAAATGCCCCCGGTCGAAATACATCTTCTGCACGTAACTTCATATATTTTCCTCCATTCCTTTTTTATTTATTATAACACATTTTAAATATATTTAAACCATTTTTATTCGTTTTAATTCGTTTTATTAATTTTAGTAGCAATAAAAACAGAGGGTCTACGCCCTCTGCCTCCTATTATCCATCACCTTACAAAAAACCACCGCCACACCCGTACTTACTGCCGTTGCCAATATCCCCGGCCCGACAATCGCCGTGGGGTTCACGCTCCCATACTGCGCCCGATAAGCTATAATATTCACCGGAATGAGCTGCAGCGATGAAATATTCAGTATCAGAAACGTACACATCTCATTGCTGGCAACTCCTGGCGGCATCCCTCCTCTTTCCCACCTGTGGCGACCATTCTTTTTATGTGCTGCACTGCCTTGTGCCACTCCACTTTGTACCACACTGCTTTGTGCCATATCAGCCGACTTTTTCTCCCATCCGTTATGTATTATATCCGCCTCTGTCTTTCCGGCAACGTCCCTCCTTCTCTCCTCCTCCAGTTCCGCCAGACTCTCCATCGCCTTCAATCCCGCCGGCGTCGCCGCCCAGCCAAGCCCCAGCACATTCGCAATGATGTTCATGCTGATATGCTGATTCGCCGGGTGCTCCTTTGGAATTTGTGGAAACATAAAGCGGATAAAAGGGAAGAGCGCCCGGGTAAGACCCGCTACCATCCCGCTTTCCTCCGCTATTTTCATAAGTCCCACCCAGAGCGACATCACACCTGCCATCGTAATGCAGAGCGTTACCGCTTCCTTTGACGAGACCAGCGCCGCATCCGCCACCTCCTGCATAGTGCCGTTTACCGCACCATATAAAATGCCAATAACGATCATTCCACCCCATAAAAAATTCATGGTATTCCCCGCACGTCCACACTTTTGTATATTTTATGCGCTTGCGCAGAATATAGAAGCGCGGATCACACTTAGCCCATCATATTATCCCTGTAATTTGCTTTTATGCTTTTCCTAATCTCACAACCCGGTTAAATGCCGCCGTGACAAAGCGCAGTGACAACAGCGCCGCAAGCCCCGCGCTCACAGCCAAAATAAATATCACGCATACCCACGTCGGCAGCAATGCCTGCATTTTTTCTACAACAGGAACTATTTTCAGCGGATAGAGGAAAATATAATGCAGAAAGTACACCTGCAAAGTCCGCGAGCCAAATACAGAGGTCGGCAGCTTTTTCCTTGGAATGACTGCAAGCAGACAGTAGATCATAAATGCTGCCGCCGCATAATACGCCAGGCGCCAGAATGCGCCAAATGCCGGATCGACAAAGTGTGCGAATATGCCGGTAAAATTTTCCGCCGCCAGAGCGTAGGCATTTCCCCTTCCATTCAGGATCGGGCGCAGCGCATACAAAAAATCCGGCTGCAAAACTGCCGTCAGCAAAAGCAGCAGAAGCCCTGCCATGCCCACAATCCTGTGAACCGGTTTCTGAACGCCCGCGATCAGCTTTTTCGCATCCAGACAATAGCCTGCCAGAAAAAACGGATAAAACACGACCATCTTGGAAAGGCAGAGAAAATCGCCGACAATATTTGTATAGCCAAGTATACACGCCAAAGCAACATTCCCCGCAAACAGGATTCCTGTATTGCGCTTCTTTATCTGCGGAGGATTTTGCACTGTCTGCGCCCCCGCATAATTCTCTGTCCGCAGATCATCCGAAAGAATAAACCTCTTTAAAATCCATGTCGCCAGAAACCACCACGCCATACAGAGCATAAACCACGGGATCCCGCTTTCTGAAAACAAATTAAAATCCAAAGTGCGGCGCAAAATCATGGACGGAAGCCCCAGAAATACTTTGCACAAAACATACAAAAGCAGAAATTCACCGACCTTTTTCAGCGCACGCGACCTGTCCGACAAAGCACTTTTCGCAAACAAACCGCTCACAAACACAAACGCCGGCATAACAAAAATGCAGATCGCTCCGTACATTCCGCGCGCAGCAGCTGTAAGCTCCAAAAAACCGTCACCCTCCAGTCCTGTGTAAAAATCTGAAAAATGCGCGGCAATCACAAAAATAATCAATAAAAATTTTAAATTATCGTATGCATACTCACGCTGTTTCACACAGCCACCTCCTCACTGCAGCAGCTCCTGGTAAATGTCTCTCTTTGAAACGCCGCGGTCTTTTGCAACCAGCTTCATCGCCTCTTTTTTCTCAATTCCCTGTGAAAGATAATGTTCCATGTGCTCCTCCACGGACAGCTCTTCCCATCGCTGCTGCTCCTTTGCCCGAATAGCATCGCGGCTTTTTCCCTCGATCACCAGCACACACTCGCCCTTCGGTGCATTCTCCCGGTAATACTCCAAAGCCTCGGCCACAGTCGCCTGAAACACCGTTTCATGCTTTTTTGTCAGCTCACGGCAGACAGAAATTCTGCGCTCTCCCAAAAATTCCGCCAGCTCTTCCAGCGTGCGCACCAGGCGATGCGGCGCCTCGTAGAGAATGATCGTCCGCGTCTCCTCCTCCAGCTCCTTCAAAATTTCCCGGCGCTCCTTTTTTTCCGTCGGCAAAAACGCTTCAAAACAAAATCTGCGCGTGGGCAGCCCGGAAAGCGTCAGCGCCGTCACGCAGGCGCACGCACCCGGAAGGGACGTCACCTCCACGCCGGCATCATAGCACATGCGCACCAGCTCCTCACCGGGATCGGAAATGCCCGGTGTCCCCGCATCCGTAATCAGGGCGACATTCTTTCCCTCCTGCATCTGACGGATCAGATCCTTCGCCTTCTCAATTTTATTGTATTCATGATAGCTCGTCATCGGTGTCTTAATCTCAAAATGGTTCAGCAGCTTAATGCTGTTGCGTGTGTCTTCCGCCGCGATCAGATCCACCTCCTGCAGGGTATGCAGCACGCGCAGCGTCATATCCTCCAGATTCCCTATCGGCGTCGCACACAAATATAATTTCCCCGCCATGTCATCCTCCTCAATACCCATACACATCATAAATCTCGTCGGTATACACACCCGGTTCTTTATATACGATCAGCGGTTTTTCCACCGTAATGCGGCTTTTTCCGCCCTTCAGCCCCTCGATCAGGACCATGTTCGGTTCCTTATCAATATAGGGGTAAACCAGCTTCATCCGTTTTGGCTCCAGATGATATTTCACCATCATCGTCATGATCTCCGCCAGCCGGAACGGACGATGCACCATATAGAACCTGCCGTTCTCACGCAAAAGTCCGGACGCCTGTCCGATCACATCCTCCAGCGTGCAGAGAACTTCATGACGCGCGATCGCTTTCGGCAGCTCCGGATTTACAAGTCCATGGTTCCCTGTCATGTACGGGGGATTGGATGTCACCACATCAAAAGAGGCTCTTCCAAACATGGACACAGCCTCTTTAATATCTCCTTCTACTATGGAAATCCTGTCCGACAATTCGTTCAGCTCCACGCTCCGCCGCGCCATATCCGCACTTTTTTTCTGAATCTCCAGCCCGGTAAAATGCTCCCCAGGCGTCTTCGCCTCAAGCAGGATCGGGATGATTCCCGTACCAGTGCCGAGATCCAGAACATGCTCGCGCTCCCGCACCCTGGCAAAACCAGAGAGAAGTACCGCATCCATCCCAAAGCAAAACCCGTCTCTGCTCTGGATAATGCGGTAGCCATTGCGCTGCAGATCGTCTATCCTCTCGCCCTCATAAAGCTCAATCTTCATTTAGCCTGGATTTTCCTTCCCTTTTTTCCTTCTTTTCCATCGCTTCCAGCTCGGCAAGCTCCCAATCTTTTTCCTGCCGATTATCTTTCTCCCGATCCTTGTCCTGTCGGTTATCTTTCCTGCGTTCCTTCTTTCTGCGCGGCTTAAATTTCAGCTCCTGTACCGGATATTCGCGCAGTTCCTTTTCATCGTCCGCATCTACCAGTACCTTCACTGTCTGGCGCAGCACATTAACGCTCTGCACCTCGCCCTTCAGTCCGTCCACAGTCGTCACATAATCGCCGTTGTTCGGCAGGCGGCTGTTCAGATATTCATACGTCTCTTCTTCATTTTTCAGACAGCACATCAGTCTGCCGCAGACGCCCGAAATTTTTGTCGGATTTAAAGAAAGGTTCTGCTCCTTTGCCATCTTGATAGAGACCGGCGCAAACTCCGACAGATACGAATGACAGCAGAGCGGCCGCCCGCAGGAGCCGACGCCGCCCAGAATTTTCGTCTCATCGCGCACGCCAATCTGGCGAAGTTCAATTCTCGTCTTAAAAACAGACGCCAGATCCTTCACCAGCTCACGGAAATCAATACGTCCGTCCGCTGTAAAGTAGAATAACACTTTATTGTTATCAAAAGTGTATTCCGCATCAATCAGTTTCATTTCCAGCTTATGCTTGCGGATTTTTTCCTGACATATTTTATATGCTTCCTTTTCTTTTATGTGATTTCTGCGCACCCGCTCGTCGTCCTCCGCCGTAGAGATGCGCAGAACCGGCTTGAGCGGCTGGACCACGGTATTCTCCGGCACATCGCGCGTTCCGGTGACCACCCGCCCGTACTCAATTCCGCGCGCAGTCTCAACGATCACATGCTCGCCGCGTTTTATCATCATATTCTTCGGATCAAAATAATAAATTTTTCCGGCGGTGCGAAATCTGACTCCAACTATCTTTGTCATGCTATTCTCCATTCTCTTTTATCAAAAGGAACAACAGTTCCATCGTCAATTCAAAATTTACATTTGCCGTCAAACGTGTCCTGGCTTTCTGAATGCCCTCCAGGATCCGCTCGATCCCCTCATAAGAGATGCACCGCGTCTGTTCCTGGATAGCGCGCAGATTTTCGCGGAAAATAATACCATTCGCATCGTTTGTCGCCTTAAAATACAGCACGTCACGGTACCAGACCGCAAGGATATCCAGATAATCGCGGACATCCACCTTAAACTCAGATACCGCCTTCACCGCCGCCGTGATCTCCCCGATATCCATGTCCTTCAGATGTGTCAGCAGATGGATAGCCGCTCCCTTAATCTCATTAAAATTTTCCGACGTCGCAAGCTGCACGGCTTTTCCAATATTTCCCTGCGCAAATGCAACACAAATATCCGCCTGATAATCCGGAACCTTCACATGTTCCATAAGATATGTGCGTACCTGAGAATCCGGTACCGGCTTGGTATTCAGCATCACGCAGCGCGACAAAATCGTCGGCAGGAGCGACGCTGCATTTGTGGTAAGAAGCAGCACCACCACATAAGAGGGCGGCTCCTCAATCGTTTTTAAGAGTGCATTCTGCGCCTGCATCGTCATCTTTTCCGCATCGCTCACAATATATACCTTATATGGGCTGCTGTACGGGCGGACCTGCACATCTTCCACGATCTGCTCACGGATATCATCCACACTGATGCTGTTCGGTTTTTCATGTGTGACCTCCATGATATCCGGGTGATTTCCGCTGTTCGCCTGGCGGCATGAGTGACATGTATCACATGGTTTTTCTTCATCACTCTCACAGTTCAGCGCTTTTGCAAACACGCGTGCGATCGTCTTTTTTCCGGAACCCTTTTCCCCGTTTAAAATATAGGCATGAGATACCTTATTTGTCGCAATCGCATTCTGCAGATGCCCGATCACATCCTTATGCCCGATAATCTGACGAAATCCTTTCATGCCCTGCTCCCTTCTTTCTGGCACTGACGAATATAATCCGCAATCTCCTGCATACATTCCTCACGCTCGTTATCATTGCAGAAGCGTTTTGTAATCCCCGCCTTCTGTAAATTCTCCTCAGAAAAATCTTCTGCATCCGCCAGAAATCTTCTGCACATTTCCTCAAATTTGCGATTCTGCGGTTTGCGCTCCCGCTTCAGCGCGCGCTCCAGGCGATTGCCGTCGTCTACCTCTATATAAATGGGAATGACCTTCCCATCACCATAATATTCCTTTAATTTCACATACGATTCCAGCGTCCCGATCGCAATATAATCGTAATGCTCCAGGTCCGTATGCTCATCGTCCACAGTAAAATATTTCCAGATACCATGAACCGTATGATACGCGCGCAGCTCTATGATTTTTCCCTGGCGCTGCAGCTCATCCGCTTCATCCTCCGTGACAAAATGATACTCCACGCCGTCGGTTTCCTTCTCACGAATGGGTCTGGTCGTATACATCACAAGATTTCTGAGACCAAGCTCTTCTCTTTCTGATACGTCTTTAAAAATAGTATCTTTTCCGGTAGAGCTTTTCCCCATGATATAAAATAATTTCCCCATTTCGGCCCTCTTTACTGCTATGTTCTCGCATCTTTAATCATACTATAAAAAGGTTATCCGTGTCAAATAATATCGGGATTTCGTTCTCCTCACCGTTTCCGTTTAATATATTGTATTTACAACATTTCCTTTATTTCATAGCGATATCCGCTTTCTTCCATCAGCTTCAGATACGGCTTCGGATCAAAGTATTCCGGTGAGAATACCCCGGCGTCCTTCCAGATACCACGCCCGATCAGCTCCAACGCCAGCGCCGCCCCAAAACCGGTCTGAGCCGTCACCGCCTGGCTGCCCCAGCGTTTCATAGATTCCTGGTTATCGAAGGGCTGATACAGGAAGTATTCCTTCCTCTTCCCGTCCTTCTTTCCAATACAATGAACACCTACCAGCATCATACCGGTCATCTCATCGCCAATATCCTTCGGCTGCGGCGCGCACGCCGCCACCACGTCGCGCGGTACGACCTGCACATCTCCCACCTGCACCGGATGGATGCCGCGCAGCCCCAGCTTATCCAGCACCTTTAAGGCTGTGATAAGATTTTCGTCGAGACTGATCTTGAAGGTTGCTTTCTTCAGACCGTACTGCTTCAGATAGCGCGGCAATGTCACAACCTCCTCATGCTCCACCTTCACCAGTGTGTTGCATCCGACGCCCTCCGGCATCTCAAAGGTCTCCTGCCCGGCAAACGCTTTTTCCACAAGAAATCCGCCTTTATCCTCATCATATTCCACATTTGGGTTCATCACCTCATCCAGCACAGTCCACACATTAAAACCAAACATGATGTCGTCAGGATCTGCTCCGGGGACAGACAGATTGCCTCCATCCTTCACATGCGCCTCATAAATTTCATCCAGCAGCTCTGTGGCTGCATATTTTGCAAATACATTTACAACACCCGGATCGATCCCAAGACAGATCACCGCCATCTGCCCCTTCGCGTGCCATGCCTCATGACGGTCAAAATTGTATTTCGTCATTGGCTCCAGATAGCTGTTTTCGATGCCCAGGCCGTAAGCCGGCTCATCCATCGGCACCGACCAGGTGCCCATGCTGGCATAATTGCAGCCTGTCTCAAATGCCGCGTCAAATATCATGTTGCTTGCAAAGGGAGGCGCTGCATCCATCACAAAATCAATATGATGTGTGCGGATGAGCTGCTTCATTTCCTCCCGATCTGTCGCATTCACCTTCGACACTGCAAAGCGCGTATCATCTCCAAGCATCGCCGCCACTTCCCGCGCTCTTTTCGCATCATAATCGCAGATCAGCACATAGGGAAGCCATGTGCCTTCCGGATCCCTCCACTGCATGATCTTCAGAATGCTCTCCCCGACAGCACCCGCTCCTACCAGCATCATCCTCATGATAACGTTTCCTCTCTTTCACTCTCTTCCAAAGCGGCACAGACGCGTCCCGGATCCCATCGATCCCTGCGCTCATCGCTCCCTGACTCATCGATCCCTGCGCTCATTGATCCCTGGTTCATCGATCCCTGGCTCATTGATTCCTGGCTCATCGATCCCTGGTTCATCGATCCTTGACTCATCAATTCCTGGCTCATCGTCTGCGTCTTTTCACTGCCAGCGCTGTAACTCCCGCGACAACTGCCAGCGCGATCAGCACCCACGCCCACACTGGCATATCGTTGATATTAAAGCAGCGCACACTGATCCACATTTTGTTAATCGCTTCATTTTGCGCATCATCAAAATAGATCATGATCGACGACCTTGCAATCGCATCCTGCGACGGATACTGCGCAGAAAGCTGTCGTCCCACCTGGTCCGCCGGAGCCGTGATCACATAATCCTCACTGTTTTCATCCTCTGTAAAGAAATAGCTGATATCATAATCAACAACCTCTTCCTCATCCTCTTCGGCGCCATAGCACCAGTCGGCATACTCAAAAATCCGCTCATCCTCTCCGCCGGAAATCACAGAGGTGTAACCGATATAATACATATTGCGGATAACATTATCCGCTCTGGAGTTAAAATTAATGAACGCCTCGGCAGCGTGCTGCTTTGCTGCGTCGCCTCTGATACCGTTTTTCAGCATCACCCAGCCGTCAAAATAAATATTGGTGGATTCCTTCGGCACCGCAAACGCCAGCGTAAACTCATCCTCATCCGCCTGATCCATGGTATACACTGCATCGCCGGACCACTGGTAGTTTGCCGCCACCTTTCCCGTCACCATATCTGCTTTTCCGGAATCTGTCTCAAAAGAATATGCGTTATTTTTCACATCCTGTAAATAATCCTGCACCAATGCGATCGTCTCGGAAGATGTATCGTTCATCTCCTCTTCGAGGTTTTTCTGATAATCCGCATCCTGCAGAAATTCCTCAGACGTAAGTAAATCTGATTTCAGTGCGCCCACTGCCGCAAAATAAGAATCACGCACATTGTCCTTGATCGTCACCTGCCGGTAATACGCCGGATCGTCTAAAATCTTCCAGCTCGATGCATCCTCCTCCGACACAAGATCGGGATTGTACACGATCCCGGTGATGCCCCACATATAGCCTGCTGCGTACTTCGCCCATGCCTCTCCGTTAATCTCTTTTGTCTCAAAAATCGAACGGATATAGGGAGATACTCCATTTATATAATAATTATTTTCATCCGATGTGTCAAAAAATTCCTCCGACAGCGGCACAAGCTGCCCCTGCGCCATCAGCTTCATGATCATGTACTCGGAAGGGCAGACGAGGTCGTATTCATCACCCAAAGTCAGCATATTGTAGAGATCCTCGTTTGTTCCAAAGGTAGAATACTCCACATTTACCTTAATCCCATAGGTTTCCAGATACCACTCCTCGAAATCCTCCACCATGGAATTTATGCCGATAACGTCCCCGCTCTCCAGATCGATCGTCTCTTCCTCATCCCAGTCGCCAAGGTCAATATATTCCTCCCAGTTGCACACCCGCAGCGTAACCTCCGGGATGTTTCCCGGCTGTTCCGCCTGCATATCTCCTGTTGTTTCCGTTGCATCTGCCTGCGCGTCTCCTGTTGTTTCCGTTGCATCCGCCTGTGCGTCTCCTGCTGCCTGTGTTGCATCTGCCTGCGCGTCTCCTGCTGTTTCCGTTGTATCCGCCTGTGCGTCTCCTGCCACCTGTGTTGCATCCGCCTGCGCATCTCCTGCTGTCTGTGTTGTATTTTCCTGCGCGTCACTGGCTGCAAATGTGATCACAGGCATCGCATCACACAGTAAGACGCTGCAGAGAACCGCCGCAGCAATTCTTTTTTTCCATTCGCTCCCCGTACCTCCCGGAAGTATCGCGCGGGCGAACGGACGGCGTTCGAAAAAATGCTTTTTCTTTTTCATCCTTATCACACCTCCGCCCTTTCCGATGGCTCTTTCTGAGCCCGCAGGTTCATCAGAACAACGATCAGAATAACGACCGCAAAGATTACCGTAGACAATGCCCACAGCGCCGTTTTGATCGTTGTCTGAGAACCTTTCGTTGCATTTACCACGTAGGTACTGATGGTGTCAAAGGTAGCCGGCTTTGTATAAGTTGCAACAAAATAATCGTCCAGAGACAGTGTAACCGCCAGCGCAAAGCCGGACACGATTCCCGGAAGGATCTGCGGAATCACGACCTTCCAGAGCGCTTCCGCCGGCGTTGCCCCCAGATCCAGCGCTGCCTCATAAATGCTCGGATCCATCTGCTTCAGCTTCGGGACAACCGACAGGAAAACAAACGGTGCGCATAATGTCACGTGGCCTGCGAGCAGCGGCACAAAGGTATCCTTGCTCACCCCCAGAACCACTACAAGCAGGATGCAGATAGAAAATCCGGTCACAACATCCGCATTCACGACCGGCACCTGGTTCACTGTGGAAAGTGCAGATGATACGCGCTTTCCGCTGTAAAAAGAACCAATTGCCCCCATCGTACCGAGCAGCGTTGCAATCGCTGCCGCCGAAAATGCCAGTGCGATCGTTCCAACGATCATATCCCGCAGCTCAGGCGTCGTAAATAATGTCACATAATTTTTCAGAGAAAATCCACGGATCGCGCCAATCTGTGTGGCATCCGTAAAGCTGTACACTGCCAGAACAAGAATCGGCAGATATAAAAACAACAGGACAAATGCAATTATCACGCCTTTCCAGACTTTCTTCATCATAGCAGTGCACCCCCTCTCGGATTTTCTTCCTCTTCCATACCCTTCGTCAGCAGCGTAAACAGACAGATAATCGCCAGAAGGATCAGTGCGATCATCGAACCGCCGTTCCAGTTATAAGCCGCAAAATAACTGCTGATCAGACTTCCCATAATGTATGTGCTGTTATACAGCATATCCAGCACCACATAGTTTGTCATTGCCGGCAGAAATACCATAGCAATACCGCTTACGATTCCCGGCACCGAGAGCGGCAATGTCACTTTTAAAAATGCTTCGCGGTCATTCGCCCCCAGATCCCGCGCCGCCTCCAGCAGCGATTCATCCAGCTTCACGATCGTATTGTAGATCGGCAGGATCATAAACGGAAGAAAATCATAGGTCATGCCAATTACCGCGTTAAGAAACGGATAATATGCCAGGTTATTTTCAATTAATGTAAGAATTTCCTTCAGCGCCGTAATGCGCAGAGAAAAATTTATCCACATCGGCATAATAAAAATCATCACGATCACCGACTTTGCTTTCAGTTTACTCTTTGCAAGAATATACGCCGTTGGGTATGCAAGCAGCAGACAGACTGCTGTCGTCGTGAGCGAGATTGCAAAGCTGTAGCAAAGCGTTCCCAGCGTGTTCGGGTTCGTGAAAAACCCGGTCAGATTTGACAGCGTAAACTGCCCCTGCCCGTTTGTGAACGCGTAATAGATCAGCACCAGAAGCGGCGCAACCACAAAAAGCGCCAGAAAAAGCGCATAGGGGATTCCCAGACTTTTTCTGGAAAATGATATTTTTCCCATCGCTCCCCCTCCTATCTTTTCACCGAAAATTTCATTTTTTCTACCGGCATGATCAGCCCCACCTGGTCGTCCATATTCCACAGATACTCATCATTCACTACAAAATCCTGCCCCATATCCGTGTGTATGACATAGCTGTAGTGGTCGCCCTTGTAGATTAAGTTGCTGATGTAGCCCTGCACAAGCCCTTCATCCTGATGATCCGTCATTTTTATATCATTCGGACCGATCGCCGCCATCACGCGGATCTTGCGCGGATCGATCTCTTCACCCGATGCATCCAGAAGCGTCCCGTCCTCCGCGCGCTTACTTCCCTTGATGATTTTTGTCAGACTGGTATCCAGAACCTCGCCGTTATACTCCAGCCTGTGATTCTTATTAATTTCCACTGCAAAAATATTTGTGTGATCTTCTGCGATCATAATATGAATATTATCCGGTTCTACGCGCATTCCCACCGGATCCCCCGGTTTCGCGGATTTCACCGACTGGATCACCATCTCATTTTTACCGGATGCCACCGTGATCTCATAATGCATCCCTTTAAATATCACAGAGGTTACCACGCCGCGGATCGTGCCGTCCTGCGGAGCCGTCAATATCACATCCTCCGGACGAACAACCGCTGTGATATGCGTACCCTCTTCCACATCATCCACACATTCAAACTCACCGCCGCAGAAACGTGCCCGCAGGTGCCCTGTCATAATGCCGTTGAAAATATTACTGTCTCCAATAAAGTCCGCAACAAAAGCATTTTTCGGTTCATTATAAATATCCTCCGGCGTACCGATCTGCTGCGTCTTTCCCTCGGACATTACCACGATCTTATCCGACATGGTAAGCGCCTCTTCCTGATCGTGCGTCACATAAATAAATGTGATGCCAAGCTCCTTGTGCATCGCCTTCAGCTCCAGCTGCATCTCCTTGCGCATCTTCAGATCCAACGCGCCCAGCGGCTCATCCAAAAGCAGGATTTCCGGTTCATTTACTACCGCGCGCGCGATTGCAACACGCTGCTGCTGCCCGCCGGAAAGCGTGGAAACGCGGCGATTCTCAAAGCCCTCCAGATCCACCAGCTCCAGAACCTTTTTGACCTTCTTTTCGATCACGTTGTTCGGCGTCTTTTTCTGCTTCAGACCAAATGCGATATTGTCAAAAATATTCATATGCGGAAACAGAGCGTAGCGCTGAAACACCGTGTTGATCGGACGCTTATGCGGCGGCAGATTCGTGATCGGCTTTCCGTTCAGCAGAATTTCCCCCTCCGTCGGAATATCAAAGCCTGCGATCATGCGCAGCGTTGTCGTCTTTCCGCACCCGGATGGTCCCAAAAATGTCACAAATTCTCCACGCTTCACCTCCAGGTTGAAATCTTCTACAGCGTGAAAACCGTCCTCAAATGTTTTTGTGATATGTTTTAATTCAATAATATTTTCTCTCTGCTCCATCGCAACTCCCTCATAATTTCTGTATATTTTTTATTGCCCGCCTTAAAACATCGGCGGCGTGCTTACCCAGATAAATTTTGCCGGCCGGTTGCCGGGGTTTTCTATCCTATGCTTACGCTTGGCGGGATAATAAAAGCTTTCTCCCGACTTTACATGATAAACCTGATCTCCCAGATAAAGATTTAGCTTCCCGGAAATCACATATCCAAATTCCTCTCCGTCGTGCGGTTTATCCTCATCCAGGCTCTGATGCGGCTGCATCACCACCAGAAGCGGCTCCATCTGATACTTCTGCGCCGTCGGCACGATCCACTGAATACTGTTTCCGCCCTCGTCTACCTTTTCAAAAAAGCCTTCCTCCGTGAACACGATCTGTTCCTCCACCGCTTCCTTGAAAAAATCGGACGCTGTCGTTCCAAGGCACTCGATCAGATCCAGCAGCGTCACGATGGACGGCGATACCTGCCCGCGCTCAAGCTGCGAAATAAATCCCTTCGTCAGCTCCGCCCGGTCTGCAAGATCCTGCTGTGTCAACCCGTTGCGATTGCGCAGATCTCTTATCTTTTTGCCGATCTGGGCATTCACATAGTCCTGTTCCATTTGCCCTCGCTCTCCTTTTTCTGTCCTTGCCGTTCTAAACTAAAAATCACTTTTTACTAAACTTTTCGCCCTGAATTCGATTATACTATTAATAAACTTTTCGTCAACTATTAATGCTATTTCGAATTGTATTTTTTTATATACAATCAGCGTACACACCTACAGGACCTTCCACCGGCAGCTTCCTTCGGATACATGGCAGCTAAAAACATCCACCGGACATTTTTGTCGTATGCATGGCAACAAAAAAGGGGACCAACGGTCCCCCATACTGTTTTAAATGGTTACTGTCGTGATAGATTCCGCCGGAAGGCAGATCTTCGCGACCATACCTTCTATACGCAGCTTCACGTTTTTTTCTTCTTTTTCACGGTTAAGAAGCACTGCCTGGATCACCCCGTCCGGTTTTTCAAATGCCGTCGCATCAATTTCATCCGTGTACCGGCTTGTGCCGATCCAAGTTGCTCCCGGCTGGATAAAATGACTGAAATGACGGATATAGGAAAGCGTGTTGCGTTCCAGAAGCTTTTTCTCTTTTGTATCATAAAGATACGGTGCATCACAGAAATTCCCCACATGATTGGGGCCTCCTGTCTCGTCCAAAAGAAGATTCCAGTCATAAAAAGCTGTCATGCCCTGGTTCAGATTGCCGATGATATCATGGGCATACTTCTGTGCATTTGCCAGATAATCATCCGCGCTGTATTTGCTGTACTCAATACATGCCTCTGACAGAATAAGCTTTTTGCCGGGGAACCGGTCTCTTACATAAGAAAGCGCTTCAAAATGATCTCCGCTGTACCAGTGGAAAGCAAGCCCTGTTATCATATGATCGGTCGTCTCATCAATGATCTTGCAGGCACGCTCAAATACCCGTTCCTTATTGTGGTCCCAGATAAAAATTTCAATATCATCAAGTCCATGCTCCTGCAGAGCCGGATACAGGAAATCCCGCAGAAATTCTTTTTCCTGTTCTGCAGTATAAACACAGGAATCCCAGGTCTGCACCGCCGCCGGTTCGTTCTGCAGAGACATTCTTGTGATGCGGCAGCCTGCCTCGCGAAGCTTCCGGATGTACCGGCATATATACTGCGCCCACCATCCGCGGTATTCTTCCTTCAGTGAGCCTCCGTGAACCCGCTCCCCATTTGTTTTCATGAATGCAGGCGGAGACCACGGTGAGATCATCAGCTCCACCTTCCGCCCGGAAACAGCTTCCACATCTCTGAGCAGCGGCATCACATACTGAAAGGCGCGTTCCAGAGAAAAGCTCTCCATCTCTTTATCTTCCGGGTCACTCATTGCCTCATACTGTTCCATGGAAAAATCGCAGCTATCCAGATGGATCCTGCCAAGGCGGTAATTCATTTCATCCGTATCAAAATAAGTATGGATCAGCTTCCTGCGGTCCTCATCATCCATCTGGGCGTATACATATCCGGCAGAATCTGTAAAAGCTCCGCCGAATCCCTCAAATTTTTGTCCCCTTACAGACGGATAAATATTTATCACATTATTTTCCACATCCACATCCGGTACAAACAAAACCTCTCCCTTACTTACACACTTCTGATCTCGCTTAAATACCGTTGTCTCATAAAATAATCGTTCTCTCATAAGCTGTCCTCTCAATGATTTTTCTTATACTCGCTGGGTGTCATTCCGGTTACCTTTTTAAACACCCGCGTAAAATACTTCTCATCGTGGAATCCCACTTTATATGCGATCTCATACGTTTTAAAATAATTTTGTTTCAGATAAGCACATGCATGTTCTATTCTCACACGATTAAGATAATCAACGAATCCGACACCAAGGAACTGGGAAAACAGGGTCGAGAGATACCCAGGGGAAATTCCCACCACTTCCGCTACCTTCTGCAGAGTCAGGTCTTTGCAGTAATATTCCTCCATATACTCTCTTGCCCGCTCTACAAGCCCGGAATTATTGCCTTCTTCCACCGTTTCCTTCCTGTCCGGACCCTCTATATCATCTGCAATCTTCAGGATCTGCGCGAGGATATCCGAGGAACGGCTGGGCTTCAGCATATAATTTTTTGCGCCGTAATTCAGCGCCTGCTGCGCATACCGGAATTCCTCGAATCCGCTGAGTATAATCGTCGCCGGCAGAATATCCGCCCCCTTTGCCTCCTTCATAACCTCGATCCCATCCTTCAGCGGCATCTGTACGTCCAGAAGCATAATATCCGGCCGGCTTTGAAAAATAATGTCCAGTGCCTCCTGCCCGTTTTGGGCTGTATAAATCTGAGCGAACCGATCCGTATGAAGCCGGATATACTTCTCAATTCCATTGCGGATCATGTCCTCATCTTCTGCTATTAATAATCTTAGTGTCATTTCATCCCTCTCTGCTTACTGCTGAACCATATCCTCTTTCTGCCCGGCCGTATCCTCTTCTGACTGCAAAGCAGGAATGCGGATCGTTATCAGCGTGCCCTCGCCCACACGGCTCTCAATATTCAAATAAGCTTTCTCTCCATACTCCAATTCCAGACGTTCTTTTACATTACGGATGCCATAACGTCCTATTTTCTGTCCGGTAAATGCTTTTTCATAATCTTTTTCCCAGATATTCCGAAGCTGGGTTTCGTTCATCCCCACTCCTGTATCCTGTATGAGAAACTCAAGATACTCACCATCCGTTTTTGCCGTTACTGTCAGTATAAACTCTGCCGTACTGCTCTGCATTCCATGGATCACAGAATTCTCTACAAAAGGCTCCAGGATCAGCTTCGGGATCATTTCATGCCGGACCGCCGGTTCCATATTTATGTGATATTCCAACTGTTTCTGAAAACGCAGCTTCTGAATCTCCAGATACCGCTCCAGCAGCGCCATCTCCATCTCTACCGTCACCCGGCGCTTTCCCTGCCCCAGCACCAGGCGGAAAAGCTGTGCCAGCTCGTAAATACTCTCAGCCGTTGCCTCATCGCCCTCGCCTGTTGCCTGCCAGTAAATACTGTCCAGGGCATTATACAAAAAATGCGGATTGATCTGAGCCTGCAGGATCGCCAGCTCACTCTCCCGCTCCTTCAGGACCAGGATGTAATTCTTATTGATCAGCTCCCGGATATCCGTTACCATCTGATTGAAGCAGGCAGCCACCTGCCCCACTTCATCATTCGTCTGAATCTCTACCTGCTGTTCAAAATCCCCCTGCCGGAACTGCACCATAGCTTCACAGACCGTCTGCAGGGGTTGGCTGATCCGTTTGGACAGTGCATGTACGATCGGCCACATGGCAAATACCATGCCGAGCAAAAGCAGAAGCGGTATATAAACTACCTCCCGCAAAAGATCGAAAAGTCCCTGTTTCGGCATAATTTTGCAGACATGCCATCCGGCATCCGAAATAGGACCGGTATAAATCTCCCATTTCCCCTTTGTGCCATGATACTCTGCAGCAGTTGTCAGCCGTTCCTCCTGCAGATACTGCCTCATTTCATCCTCTACATACCCATAGCTGATGATCTCATTGCCGCCTTTATCTAACAGAATAATTCCGTCCTCGTCAGATCCCAGAACGCTGCGGCACAATTTTTCCACCGTTTCCTGCGAGATTCCGATCGTCAGATAGCCAAGAAGTCTGCTGCGGGACTGGTTAAAAATTGCCCGGCACAAAACCAGCTTTTCCGAACGATTTGCCTGATAGATCTCTCCGCTGCCCTTCGCCGCGCTCACCCACAGGCCTTTTCCCTGCAGCTCCACAGCTTTCCGGTACGCGTGCGTCGCCTTCAGCTCATCTAAATCTGAAATATAAGAGCTGCTTGAATCAATACAGCGCAGATAAGGAAAAACGCCATTTTCCGGATAGATAGACAGTGTTTTGATATATCCCTTCAGCGCCATGGTATCTTCTATCGTCTGTACCGGCGTCCGGTGCTGCCAGAGCTGCGCATCGTTATTCAGTGTCTGTGCATTCTCCGAGGTCAGTACATCCTGTATCTCCTGGTTGATCGCCAGATTCAGCGACAGATACCGGACATCCTCCTCGACAATATTGAGAGAAAGCGCCAGATTATTCATTCCCGCTTTCTGTTGAACCAGATATTCCTGCTGATTTATGTAATACCGGTATCCGGTCACCGCAATGCAGATCAGAACCAAGATAGGTATAATTACAATATACGTATAAAAAATAATTTTCTTCCCGATCGACAGATTCCGGATGTCTTCCTTAATCCTTCTCATCGCGATTCCTCCTGCGTTTACTGTATAATCATATTTTATCACACATCACAGGAGCTGTCAGATATTTTCAGGATTCTGTCCGTCGGCATCAGCCTTTTACAGCACCCATCGCCACACCTTTGGTAATGTGTTTATTCAGCGCCATATAGACGATAACCGCCGGTGCTGCTGTCAGCGCCATGACCGCGAACTGCACCGCATAGTTGGAAGAATACTGGCCGGTAAATTCCAGCACGGAAAATGGCAGCGTCTTCCACGTAGGTGTGCTCAGATAGGTACTCGCCATCATAAATTCATTCCAGTTATTCAAAAACGTCATAATGGAAACTGTTGCAATAGATGCCTTCAGCATCGGTGTTATGATCTGGAAAATAATGCGGTAGATTCCACATCCGTCCATGACAGCCGCCTCTTCCAGCTCCACAGGCACAGACTCCATAAAGCTGGTCATCAAAAACAGCCCCTGCGGAAGTGAAAATGCCACATAAGGGATCAGCAGCGCCCAGATCGTGTCCGTCATATGCAACATACTGTAAATCTTATAGTTCGGAAGCAGCGTGGCATGGATCGGTATCATCATCCCCATGAGAAGCAGCGTTTTCACAAATCCGCTTAATTTCCACTGCATTCTGCGGCAGGCAAATGCCGACATGATAGAAATGAGAATGACCAGCACGACTGCAAGACCATTGATCAGTACACTGTTGCGCAGATAATGAAGAAAATTACCATCTACAAATGCCTTTACATAGTTGCCCCACTGAATTTTCTCCGGAATAATCAAAAGACCGCTTGTAAACATTTCCGTACTGCTCGCCAGAGAAAAGTCAAGCAGCCAGATCAGAGGAAAGATCTGAATCACAGCCACGCAGATCAGGATCACCCACAAGATCACATTTCCTACCGTAAGCTTTTTCTTACCTGCTGTATTCATTTACCGCACCTCCTTTGGCTGACGTTCTTCAAACACCTTATTTAAAATAACAGTTGCAAGAAGACAGATAATAACAAACACTACGCTGATCGCATTACCATATCCATATTTGAAAGATTTAAATGCCTGCTGATAAAGGTAGGTTGCCGTGAATTGTGTGGCATTGCCCGGTCCGCCGTTCGTCAGCAGATATACGGTCTCCATCTGCTTCAGCGCAGAGATCACTGCCATCGTCACATTTACCTGAATAACCGGCTTCATCAGAGGAAGCGTCACGCGCAGAAAGGTCTGCGTCTGCGTCGCACCGTCAATGGCTGCCGCCTCATACAGCGTCGGGTCTATATTTTTGATGCCGGAATAATAGATCAGCATTCCCCAGCCAAATCCGTGCCAGATCAGCACCACAAGCACGGACCAGATAGCGTTCTCCGCACTAAGCCAGTTGACAGGCTTCTGACCAAAGATCTTCAGGATGTTATTCAACAGGCCAAAATTGGGATCGTAGATAAATTTCCACAGGTAAGCGATGACCGCTACCGAAATTACATTGGGGATAAAGTACACGCAGCGGAAAAATCCTTCTCCCCTTCCGCCCTTTTTATCAAGCACCGCTGCCGTAATAATCGCAAGCGGATGCTGGATGCAGATAAATCCGATCGCAAGCAAAAGTGAATTGCGAAGTGCCGTGAAAAATGCGGTATCCTTCATCAATGCCGCATAATTGTCCAGCCCTATAAAGTCATAGGAACCCATGCCGGAATAATTCGTAACAGAATAGTAAACACTCAGGCAGATCGGCGCCAGAATCGCAAATACAAAAAGCACAACTCCCGGAATGACCAGCGTCGCGATCACCAGCTTATTGCTGTACATTTTTTTCATAATATCCAATTCCTTTCTACTGTTCATACAGAAAACGCGTCATCGGTGCATTTCCTTACAAACGATGGTATAGAAAGCGGCTGCCCAAAGGACAACCGCTTTGCCATTTACCCTCTTGCAATCAATACCAGCTTATTTGCAGGCTGTTCCAATGTTTGCCAGGAAAGTATCAATATCTGTTGTTCCGTTAGAAACGCTCTGGATCTCGCTCTCAATACTTGTCTTGAATGCGGACGGACCACAGTCATTAACCGGTGTTCCGGATACGCTTGTTGCAGCAGACACGATATCAACGATCTGTTTCATCAGCTCTGTCTCTTCTCCGGTCATGTACTCTGACTGATCCTGTGCTGACATACCAACGCCATTCTCCCATCCATACTTGGAAAGCTTATCCGGCTGATACATGAAGTTCAGGAACTTCACTGCTTCATCTTTTACTTCGGAGGATGCAGAAACTGCATATCCGCCGCCGTTCCATGCTTCAATATCTGTTGCTGTTGCTGCTCCGCCCTCTACTGTCGGCATTGTGAACACGCGGATATTCGTGCGGATCTCCTCCGGAATATCTTCGTTCGTTGCCATCGAGGTTTCCCAGCTTCCCATGTAGAACATAGCAGCCTGTCCGTTTGTAAACAGGTTCATAGCTGTTCCGTAATCCTGGGAATCATAACCTACCTGGAACAGACCTGCATCTGCAGCATCCTTCAGAAGCTGTGTTGCCTGTGTGAATGCCGGATCAGAGAAATCGCCGTTTGCGATAGCGCCGGATACCGTCTCTCTGTAATCACCGGTAATCTTGTAAAGCAGATCTGAGAGATATACTGCCATCGGCCAGTCGTCTCCTCCGTCCATTGCTACCGGAATGATACCTGCTTCTGTAATCGTAGAAGCCAGTCCTAAAAGCTCATCATATGTTTCCGGAACGCTCCATCCGTTGTCCTCGAACATTTTCTGATTGTAGTAGAAAACAGCTACGTCTGTGTTTCTCGGAAGCCCGTACAGCTTGCCGTCTTTCTTGAAGCCCTCAAGAGATCCTTCAATAAATTTGTAGTCTGCGTAATCTGCTTCATTCAGCTCTGCCAGAACGCCGGCATCCAGTACTTCATCCAGGAAGGAAGGCTGTCCCCAGATATTTACAACATCCGGCATACCTTCCATTGCGTATGCTTTGAATTTTGTCTTGTAAGCTTCCTCATCCAATGCTTCCACTTCGATCTTTACGTTCGGATTTGCCTCCATGTACTCATCGATCAGCATCTGCTCCACAAGTCCCTGTCCGTTCTTTCTGTCCGGCAGATTGGAGAACACTCTCAGTGTAATCTCCTCCTCTGCGCTTACGGTCAGTGCAGATCCGGCTGCCATACTTACCACCATTGCTGCTGTCAGTGCGATTGAACACCATCTCTTTTTCATTTTGTTACCCTCCTTAAAAATTTGGTATCTCGTTGCTGTTGCAAAAAGTATAGCATTCAAAACAGGCAAAATACAGACAGCATTCTTTCAAAATAGTGGATTATTTTCATATCATATATTCTACTTTTTTCACCTTTTTTATCTCTCACCGAATATAACAGAAATCGTTTTTCCGGAATAGTCACGCAGCCCCTGCAGCGATAAGCCTGCATCCCGGCAGTCTGACAAGTATCGTATCAATTCCCGGCTGATTTCCTCTCCCGGCACGATCAAAGGGATTCCCGGCGGATATAAATAAATATACTCTGCGCTGATCCTGCCTGCGGCATCCTCAAGCAGTATCCTCTGCTGCGGCCGCTCATCCGTTTCTGCTATTGTAAGTATCTGCTCATTTTGTAAAAACGCATTGCCGTATCGCCCGGCAGGAGCCGGAAAAATATCTTTCTTTTCCAGTTCTTCATCCAGTTCCTTTAATGCTGCCGCCAGCCGGTCAAAGCCCTCCTGCGTATCCGCAATGGATGTGAGCGCTATTGCATAGCTGCCTGCTTCCATCTCCAGTTCCAGATGAAACCGCTCACGCAGCCGGTCGCTTAACCACTTTCCGCTCTTTCCTTCCGCCCAAAGTACCAGCTTGGACGGATCCATCGCAAAAACACCTTCCGCCTGCGAAATTCCATGCCCTGTCAGAAAATTGCCGCTCCCCTCTGTTTTATACATATGAATATGCTTTAACCGGCAGAGCTCCTGCGCAAATCCCTCCAGCCTTTTGGCGAAATCCTCAAATAATGTGTGAGAATATGTTTCCAAAAGCCCGACACATGCATCCATAGATGCCATAAAGACATACGACGGGCTGCTCGTCTGGTACATTCCCAGATACTTCCGTATTCTTTCACTTTTTACGAGCGCTCCGTTTCGATGCAGAAGCGCCGTCTGCGTCATGGAAGGCAGTGTTTTATGCAGGCTATGTATTACAATATCGGCGCCCTTTTTTACAGAGCTTTCCGGGAAATACGGATGAAAGCCAAAATGTGCTCCGTGCGCCTCATCGACGATCAGCGGAATACCAAAAGAATATGTGATCTCTGCGATACGGCCTACGTCCGAGACAATTCCTTCATACGTTGGAGATGTGATAAATACCGCCTGGATCCCACGATCTTCTCTCAGTGCTGCCTGAATATCCTCCGGGCGGATACTGCCGCCGATCATCGGCTGCCTCTGCAGAGTCTCATAAACATTATCTGACCTGTCTGCATCGTCCGCATCCTCTGCCGACGGATTTTTTGTAACACTGGCACATTGCGGATATACATAAACCGTATGTAACCCGCGAAGCTCTGCGGCATGATAGGCTGCCTTATGGCAGTTTCGCGCCATCAGAAGTCTCCCGCCATATGATGTACAGGCGGAGATCGCCGCCAGAATACCGGCCGTGCTCCCGTTGACCAGATAAAATGTCTCCTCACTCCCATACAGTTTTGCCGCGCGCTCCTGCGCATCCTTCAAGATCCCTTCGGCGTGATGAAGATTGTCAAATCCGTCTATCTCTGTTATATCAATATCCAGGCACTCTCCCGGTACACCCAGTCTGCGCTTATGCCCCGGCATATGAAACGGATAGGCATCCGATCCTCCGTATTCTTTCAACTTCTCGTAAAGCTTCTGTGACATATATTCTCCCATTCTATTTCCAGAATTTTATCCAGGTCTGCAAAAATACCAAAATCAGTTATTACGTTATTTGTTATTCTCCATCATCATTACGGATAGTTTCAATTACTTTTCCAATATTACAAGTAATCTTCCCTTTGCAATCATGAATATCCTCATTAAGTTTTTTCTCCTGTATAATTGCTGTCTCAACTCTCCTTGCCAGTTCGCCAATCTGAGGATTCTTCTTGGAATTAACTCTCGTCTTACCTAACAATAACTGATAGATAAATGTTTGATTTCCGTCCTTTTCATTCCTGATGATTGCTTTCTCATTTGGAAAAATATCACTTTCATACGCACCATCAAAATGAAGAAGCAGAAACAATTCGAATGACGGATTACTTACTGCAAGGATATTGTTTTTCTCTCCTAACGCAATTACTTCATCATAATCCTGTACTTTGTTTTCGAAAATGTCCGCATCAAATACGATAATCATTTTGTCCCGTTCCTTATCAAAAGATATTTCCGGATTGTCTTTTTGCGATTCCGCAAAGCGAATCAGCCTTCTCGGATAGCTAATATCTCTGTCATCTTCCGTTTTCTCCAGTAATCTTATATCAATAAGGGGATGAATATTTAAGGATTTTCTAATGTCAATCAATTTCCTAAAATACCATGTCTCTGTATTTGCCCCCTCGCAGATAAAAAAATATTTCCGGTAAGGTTCTCGCTGCATCTCCTGATCTGTTGCTCTGCTATTCCAATTTGTATAACTTCTGACAGGCGCCATGTTTACTCCTCCTCTCTGAAATGAAAAGATGAAAACACTGGAATAGCACCATATCTGCCTTCCAGATATGCCTTACTCAACACCTTATCATAGCGTTCTTTAAAACGGTCTAATGAATAAAGCGTACTCGCATTTTCCGCATCACGCTCCACAAACCAAATCTCATCCCTTCGGAAAATAGACTGATCCATAATCGCAGACTCATGTGTTGTAAACAATAGCTGCATCCTATCCTCTTTATGAAGTTCCATAAACAATTCCAAAAATCTTGCTGTTAGTTTTGGATGCAGGCTTCTTTCCAGTTCATCCACAACATAAAGCACATCATCCCGCTTATTTAACAGCATATCCATTAAATCAAACAAGCGTCTCGTACCATCAGATT
The DNA here is from genome assembly GCF_905201705.1 of uncultured Marvinbryantia sp. GTDB lineage: Bacteria > Bacillota > Clostridia > Lachnospirales > Lachnospiraceae > Marvinbryantia. The sequence continues at coordinate 1,036 of NZ_CAJKOX010000028.1, read as the reverse complement.
CTTCTTCAAATCCAAAATCGAAAAATGATCTGCTATGATGCAAACGGATCGTTGTCACTTTTGGCTCATTATGCCCTTCCACCTGAATGTTGAAAAAGCTTTCATTTGACCGCATAGTCATACGGAAAAACGGTTCATCCTGTTCAGAAAGTTTTCCTTTTACATGACTCATTACCCTGTCAAAAACAGGTTTCGGCAAAGCATTTTCCAACTCATCCAATGTAATTTCTTCAATCTTAACCTGATTGATTCCGGTATCAAATGTTTCAATCAACTGATTAATCAACTTCAAAGAATCATCATCATAGTAATATTCTAAATCGATCAACGGTATATTTGGTGTGATGACGGAAATATGATTCTGTATCCAATCAAATACATCTCTAAAAAACATAAGTTTTGTACGACTGGTATATTTCTTACCTCTGTTCATTTCTGTTAAGAACAAGGAATTTTCATTACCCTCGAAATCATCTGCGTAAATCTCAAACTTATTTCTTTCCGTATTGGTAAGTGTAATGGATGGATCTAATATCGGACGTTTATTTCCTTCTCTTTCAAACAGGCAACGTGCCGTTCCATTTTGATATAACTCATAAAGCCATTCTTCGGTAATCTTCCTTTTACTTAAAATTGCGGAAAACCCATATGCGTAAAACTTATCACCTACGGTCATCTGAATTTCAAAGCTACTTTTCCTGTCCTTATTTTCTTCACGATTCTTGCAAAACATCTGAACCGCGTCCATAGGTATCCCAGTCCGCACACACTCTTTAAAAAAGCGAAAAAATTCTGTCAGATTTGTTTTTCCTGACGCATTAGCGCCATAAACAACGCCATATTTCAATAACTGTGTACTCTTAATCTTTAAGCGATGTCCTGCATTTGTGCGTATTTTATTAGACGAAATCATTGTCAATTCCGTTGCCTGATCAAACGATTTGAAATTTTCTATATTAATTTTTATTAACATGGCAATGCACCTCCCTATAATGTCAAGTGATTTTTCCTTTAAAATAAAGGATTTTTCAAGTTT
>NZ_CAJKOX010000027.1 GCF_905201705.1 uncultured Marvinbryantia sp. | reverse complement strand
TTGGCAGGCAGGCAGGCAGGCAGGCAGGCAGGCAGGCAGGCAGGCAGGCAGGCAACGTAACTCTGTCCTTTTGTAATTCTTTTACGCAAAATCCAATACCGATAATAAAACCGTTGACTATAGGTGCAGTATGCCCTGACAGCCAGCGGTTTTTTGCTGCTTAAAAAGAAGCAGCATGAGAGGTACAGCAGATGCGAGTAATACGGCAGGTGCAGCAAGTACGGCGGGAAGTCCTGAAAAGTATACAATACAGCAAGGGAGGGCAATACATGAAGGGCAACACAATGAGAAGCGATGCAATGAGGAAATTCAGAAAAACCACAGCCTTGTTGACAGCGGCGGCTATGTGCGCCAGTATGACGAATGTGGCGTCGGTGGCGGCGGAAACGATTAATGAAAACCAGGGGACAGCATCACAAGCCGTCAGGGGCACTTACGTTGAAGGAACGGCAGGTACTGTCTACCGTGTGGATATTGTGTGGGATTCCCTTGACTTCACGTACAAAGCCGGTGAATCAAGAATATGGGACCCGGACACACATACATACACAACTGATTCATCAACGGGATGGTTTAATGCGAATGGGGATCAATCATCCACGATCACTGTGACGAACCACTCCAATACAGCGATTGATGCGACGGTTGGATTCAAACGGGCATCAGATGAGTTTTATCAGGTTATGTCGGTTTATATGTATAATGATAGTATTTGGCATGAAGATAAAGGATTTACATCTGGTGATATGTATGATGTGGCGGCGGCCTTGTCGCTTGCGGATGCGTCTGTAGAATCCGAAGGTAATCCGGATGCCGCGCCTTCTGCTTATGTTGAGTTTGGTATGTATAGTTATGGTCTGGGTACTGTGCCGGATTTCGGTACTAATGCCCAGATCGGTACGGTCACAGTCACAATCAATGAAGGGTGAGGCAGAATAGACTCAGCCAGTGTTAAAAATTACAGAATATCCAGCCCACCAGGCAGGTAATCCGCCTGTGTTATTGAACACAGTTGGAACGGTTACCGGGTGGGCTATTTTTCATAACCAGTTCACCGCAGATACTCCAGATAGTAGCAATTTAATAAATCTGAAACATTTCTCAAACAAAACATGAATAAAAGCGGGGTATAGTGGCAGCAAAGAATCGGTAGATTTTCCGTTATGTGAGGTGTAAAATGGATTTACAGAAGATTTTTAAATCCATAAAAAAACGGTGTATTTTACCGCTAATCCCAACCCTGCTGATTGCCGTTCCGTCTTTTCTGCTTTTAATATGGGTGTTTGCAGACCTTTCTGTGCCGCAGTCTATTTGTTATGCTGCTTATGTCCTGTCCAGTTATGCGCTTATCATTACCTGTACGGGCGTTTTCCGGCTGACGAAGTGGTTTCGTTCTGAGATGGAAGAGAATTACCTTGTAAAGAAACTGAAAGGGATTTCTTTTGTGGAACGGTATGTGAAGGAATCTGCGTTCCGGGCGGAGATTTCTTTATATCCGGGATTGTTTATCAACCTGCTTTACGCAGGCTTGAAGCTGTTTTCCGGAATCTGTTACCGCTCTGTCTGGTTCGGGACACTGGCGGTTTATTATATTCTTCTGGCGGTGATGCGTTTTTCGCTGCTCCATCATGTGAGAACGAAGGAAGCAGGGGAAGAAAACCGGATCCGGGAATTATACAGATGCCGGATGTGCGGCATTGTTCTGATGATCCTTGATTGGGCGCTGGCCGGAATGACGATTCTTGTAGTCCGGAAAAACAGCGGCTTTACCTATCCGGGAATGCTGATCTATCTGATGGCAATGTATACCTTTTATGCAGTCATTACGGCAGTCCGGAATGTGATCAGGTTCCGGAAATACGGCAGTCCTGTTCTTTCGGCGGCAAAGGTCATTAACCTGACGGCTGCTCTTGTATCCATGCTTTCCCTGGAAACTGCCATGCTGACACAGTTCGGGGCGGCAGGGGATGCGGCTTTCCGCCAGCGCATGACAGCCCTGACAGGGACAGCCGTGTGTCTGATCGTTCTGGGAATGGCGGTCACGATAATTATCCGGACAACGGTACAGATAGGAAATATAAAAAACGGGAATAAAAAACGGGAGGTAAGAGAACGTGGTAAAGATTCTTGTAGTGGAGGATGACGTAAAATTAAACCAGACGGTATGTACCTACTTAAGCGACAGCGGTTTTCAGGTAAAAGGATGTCTGGGTGCAAGAGACGCTTATGACGAAATGTACAATAATCTGTATGACCTGATTATTTCTGATATTATGATGCCGGAAATTGACGGGTTTGAATTTGCGGAGACGGTCCGGAAGGTAAACCGCCATATCCCGATCCTGTTTATGTCGGCAAAGGACGATCTGCCTTCCAAACAGAAGGGGTTCCAGCTTGGGATCGATGATTATATGGTAAAGCCGCTGGAGCTGGATGAGCTTCTCCTGCGTGTCCGGGCGCTTCTGCGCAGGGCGAATATTGAAACACACCGAAGGCTGGAGGTGGGAAATCTGGAGCTGGACGGGGATGCGATGACGGCGGTTGTAAGCGGGGAAGAAATTCCCGTGACGACCAGGGAATTTAACATTCTTTATAAACTGCTTTCTTATCCAAACAAAACATTTTCACGGGCGCAGCTTATGGATGAGTTCTGGGGCGTGGACAGCGATACCAGCCTGCGGGCGGTGGACGTGTATATTACAAAGCTCCGGGACAAATTCTCCGGCTGCGACGGGTTTGAAATTAAAACAGTCCGTGGACTGGGATATAAGGCGGTGCTGAAATGACAGGGACAGGGGATAGAAGAAAAAGCGTGGAAAAAGTCCGCCAGTCCCGTTTCCCGGTATCTCTTTTTGCAGTGCTTTTTGTGATACTGCTTCTGATGTCCGGGGTGCATATGGGGCTGGTTGTTCTGGGAGAGGAAGAAAATTTCAGCTGGTGGCTGCAGATACTCATACCATTAGTTTATTGGGCGCTGGTGGCAGGCGGCGTGACACGCTATACCCGTTACCGGATGGAAAAGGCTTACGAAGTCCCGATGCAGACACTGGCGAAAGCTACCAGTCTTGTGGCCAACGGAGATTTTTCCGTCTACGTACCGACCATGAACACGCCGGACAAATGGGATTACCTGGATGTCATGATTATGGACTTCAATAAGATGGTAGAAGAATTGGGAAGCATGGAGACGATGAAAACAGACTTTTTTTCCGATGTGTCCCATGAATTCAAGACGCCGCTCTCTGTGATTTACACCAATGCACAGCTTCTGGAAAAAGAAGAGCTGCCAAAAGAAACCCAGAGGGAATATACCCGGAACATTCTGCGCTCTTCCGAGCGCCTTGGAAATCTGATCACGAATATGCTGAAACTGAATAAGCTGGAAAAGCAGGTCATCCAGCCGGTATCCCAAAGCTATGATCTGTGCAGGCAGCTCAGTGACTGTGCGCTGCAGTTTGAGAATCAATGGGAGGAAAAAAACATTGAATTTGAGGCAGAGCTGGAAGAGAGGGTAACGATCATGGCGGATGAAGGGCTGCTGGAACTGGTATGGACGAACCTTCTGTCCAATGCGGTAAAGTTTACACCGTCCGGAGGAACAATCACACTTTCACAGATTTCCGATGGGGAGAATGTCACGGTTTCCGTGGCGGATACCGGATGCGGTATGGATGAAGAGACGGTAAAGCATGTGTTTGACAAGTTTTATCAGGGAGATGCTTCCCATTCCACACAGGGGAATGGTCTGGGGCTTGCACTGGTAAAAAGAATCCTGCAGTTATCGGATGGAAGCATTACTGTGGAAAGCACCGCGGGGAAAGGGTCGGTATTTACGGTAACCCTGCCGCTGCTTCCTGCGGACAGCAGAATGGAAACGGAGGAAAGATAATGCGGGAAAAGAAAGAATATATCGGTTATGAATATAAAGAGGTTACGGTTCCCAGGGAGCAGGCATCCATGTATGCAGACTGCTATGAGAACTTTGGATGGGAGATGGAGGAAACAGAGCAGCCTTCGGAAAACATCCGCCCCGCCTCTCACAACGTCACGCTCCGCATGAAGCGGAACCGTAAGATTGTAAATAAGATGGAACTGACAAGGCTGCAGAGAAATTTTGAAGCCTGTACCCATGAAATCGAAGTGATGGAAGAGGCAAAAACCCGGATGCCAACGGTGTGGGCGCTGGTAACAGGAATCATCGGGACGGCGTTCATGGCGGGTTCCACCTTTGCGGTCGTCCATACGCCGCCGATTATCTGGCTGTGCATCCTCCTTGCCATACCGGCATTTATCGGATGGATCCTTCCTTATTTTCTGTACCGGCGGCTGGTGGAGAAGAAAAAAGAGAAGTATGAGCCGATGATTGAAGAAAAACTGGAGGAAATCTACCAGATCTGTGAAAAGGGGCACGCCCTTTTATAAAGAAATTGTGCGGGAGCTGTTCATTTATGGAATGGCTCTTACTTATATGCCGATAGGAAAAGGGGCGATGCCGGAGCTGATGGCTATGTCAGCGATGCTGCTATTTGAGCCAAGCAGCGTGGAAAGGCTTTTCCGCAGCCTGAGCTTCGTGGTATAAGTAATAGGGGTATCGCGTAGATACTTTTTAAAGAGCAGGGAACATTTACTTTTGCAGCAGGCGCCGGACAGGGCGATATCTGCCAGAGTGATGTGCTCCATGTAGTGTTCCTCTATGTAGGTCATCATGCTTCTGAGGGAAGACAGGTCGGGAGATTCCGGTTTCCGTGTCTGGCTTCCAATATCGAGATTTTCATACAATATTTTCATGAGCATAAAATAATCTTCCATCAATTCAAAATAGGATAAAGGGTCTGCAGGGATTTTGCCAAAAGAATCATAAATCTCATCCAGTTTTTCCATGACGGACGCCATCCAGCCATTCCGGTTAAGATACAGGTAAGGGTATGCTGAATTTTCGGTGACAGGCTCAATATAGTTCTGGTAAAACCAATCGTTCACTTGCAATAATTCCGGGGAAAGCAGGATGCAGACAAATTCGCATTCGTTATGTTCCGCAGAAAAGCCATAGTGGAGCTGATAGCTGTTTACCATGATTCCGCTGCCTTTCTCCAGATCGATCAGCCGGCCGTTTACATTATAGGTCATAGTTCCCTTTTTTATCAGAATAAACTCCAGATCCTTGTGCCAGTGGCTGACGGAAGAATAGTCCGGATAGGAGGAAAGGAGTCCGTATACCACATAGGCGGGGAACAGAGGGGTATTATATGCAACCGTTTCAGAAGAATCTGAATTGAACACGGAGCAGTATTTTGTGTTATTATACATAAGATCACCTCATAAATGGAAAATTGTTATATAAAAACGGAGAATATTGAATGATTTTATTATAAAAACATGATATTGTCAAATAAAAGATATCAGGCGGCTGTTTCGTTTCTGTTTTTTCTTGCGGGAATGTTATTTTAAAGACAGGCGGTTCGACAACCAGCCTGAAAATTAATGTATGGAGGATTAGTGAAAATGGATATGACAAACAGACAGCGCCGGGATGCAGGCCTGGCTTATATTTCGGATGATACGGTCTTTGAGGAACAGCTTGTATGCAGGAAAATCCTGCAGAAACTGAATTTTATGGATCGGTCGGATTTTGCAGGGATTAAGGAAACCGTGAAGGAGCTTTTCGGGAAATCTGAGGACGCTTTTGTGAACCCGCCGTTCTACTGCGATTATGGAAAACATATCGAGGTGGGAAAGAATTTCTTTGCAAATTATAACTGTACGCTTTTAGACGTGGCAAAGATCAGGATAGGCGATAACTGTCAGATGGCCCCCAATGTGGCAATCTACACGGCGGGGCATCCCATTCATCTGGTCAGCCGCAATTCGGCATATGAGTATGGCAAGGAAGTGACGGTAGGGGATAACGTATGGTTCGGGGGAAATACAGTGGTATGCCCCGGCGTACACATAGGAGACAACGTGGTGATCGGCGCCGGCAGCGTGGTGACAAGGGACATCCCGGACTGGTGTATCGCGGCAGGTAATCCATGCAGAGTTATTCGTAAGATTACGGAAGAGGACAGAAGGAAACTGTTTCATGACGAGGAGATAGACGGGGAGGCATGGCAGGATATCCTGGAGCGGATGGAATTTTAGACCGAGAGGGCGGCAGGAATTCCTGGGGTACCAGTGATAAGAAAACGACAGAGGATCAGCTTACCAATTAATTTCTGACGATACAGCCAGTCCGTATATTCTTTCGGGCTGGCTGTTCTTTCGGTTATTTATTGTATCTTGGAATCGTCTCTACGTCGAGTTTATTGTTTGGGTTTTCGTTAAAATACGGGAAACGTGCAACGGTAGCCCGGATCTTGATCTGTTTTGTCCCCGGTTCGCCCCAGAGAACGTATACTTCGGTTCCTTCTTTGCAGAAGGCGAGATCTAGCTGACACTGAGACACCATTTCATGATAGTATAAACTCATCATGCGGCCGCTGCTGACACCGATCATATTTCCATCTGCATCGAGCACCTTATCCTGGTGGATGGCTACACGGTAGTCTTTTGCAAGATCGTTTGGCTCGTCGATCGGGCAATACGGGTCATCGGTAAATTGGGAAGCATGGACCTTCAGGATATCTTCCGGATTCCATACAAGAGAAACCATATCGCGTTTCTGATTTTCTTTTATTTGTTCAAGAGCCTCCCGCCCCACGAAATCATGGTCAAATTTAACACAGAAGCCCCAGCCGAGAGAATACGGGTCGGTGTAGCCGCTTGCTTCTTTTCCGATACTTCCGCTGACATTTCCGGTATTGTCCGGGAAACCGGGGATGTCACAGGTAAAGTGATAGGAGGTCTGGGGGTATCCGCAAATGGTGTGTTCCATCATGTAGGTGTGCCATCCGAGACGGCGAATGCCAAATTCTTCTCCGGCACGGTAAATCAGGTCATATAATTCATAGGCATCTTCGGTGTCGCCATGCAGCTCGTAGGCCAGCGTCCCGGCCATACCCATTCTGGCGATGCGCACTTCTTTTCCATTGATGGTGGTATGACGGAATCTCATGAATTTAATATCGTGAAGATCTTCGCCGGTAACCTTCTCCAGCAATTCCAGACTTCTCGGCCCGCCGATCTGGAACAGGAATTTCTTACCGGTCAGGTCAATGCACTGCATATCATACTCAGAAGCTTCTGCCTGATAATAAGCGGCGAGGGACATCATAAAATATGTATCGTAACAATCTTCTGCTACTTTAAACATCATTCCGTGACAGGTAAGCTGTCCTTTTTCGTTACAGGTAAGCACGTGCTTTCCGGAACCTACCGGATATTTTGCAAAGCTGTTTGTGCAGTGTTTCTGGAGGAATTTTAAAGCGTCCGGTCCCTGGAAACGGAAATAGGGGGAGCAGCTTAAGCCTGCGTGGATGTATACAGATTTTTCCCAGGAGAGCTGCTCATCTCTCCAGCCGGTATATTCATAAGGCTGAACGTAAGGGGTAAAGAAGTTGTAAAACAGATGCTTTACATCCGCGTAAGGCGGTTCAAAAGGCGAATAGGAAATTTCTGAATTCTGCGGCATGGGAGCCATGACACAGCTATCCGTATATTTCTGATCGTTTTCAATGGGTTTCATAACATAATTTGCTGTCATATGATAGCCTCCTTATTGTGATTTTTTTGATATTGTTTGCGGAAAGTCCGCAGAACACACGTGAAAAAAATTAAATATGAATGGATTCGCTCCAGTCATCCTCATCATAGGAAATATCGTATCCGGAAGATTCAGTCCCCATACGGCCGCTGAGCATCTCATGGTATTGCTCGGTCAGGGATAATTCCTCATCCCGGTCTTCTGGCATCGGACTTTCGGTCAGGATGCTTCCCAGGCGTTTCACCGGCGCCCACCAGTTGGTGGTATCGCGCTCTTCCCCGGGGACCTCTTTTCTGCGCTTTTTCACAAGAAGCGCATCAATTTCCGGGTATTTTGCAATAGCGTTCATATCTTCCTGAAACTTAGTACCCACATATTCAAACGTCATCATAATAAATTCGTTCAGTTTAAAGTAATATTGATTCCGGATACCATGAATCCAGAGAATCTGCTGTGTTTTAAGGCTTGGGTTCAGCCATTTCCGGAGATATTCATCCCGTTTTTCAGGGACAATGTAAATCATTTCTGCAACTCGCTTCATGTTTCCTCCTTCTGAAAGACAAGCTTTCCTGTGTTTTTTGTTCGTTGATCGATAGATTTAATATAGCAATGCTGCGAGACAATTTCATCGGGCAAACATCAGAAAACACACACCCGGTTTTGGAAATTTTTCCAACACCGGGTGGTACAGGCAGGATTCTGTTTTTGAACGGGGATAAACATTCCATGTTTCTGTTAATGATTGAGGAGCTGCAGGATTTTTAAGGACAACTGCAGGGAAAAGCAGGTTTCTTCGTCTGATAAGGACAGAGAAAATTTCTCCTCCAGCTTGGAGATCCGGTAATACATGGAATTCTTATGGACACAGGCCAGCTTTGCAGTTTTATTAATATTTTTTCCGCATTTTAAGTATAATTCCAGATCGTTCAGATATTCTGTGTGGTGCTGGCGGTCGTAAGCTTGCATTTCCAGGATGGCGGGATTGCAGAGATAGCGCAGATCCATCTCCTTTTCTGCAAGCAGGAGAATCTGGTAGACAGAGAGGCGGCGGTATAGGCAGAGCCGATCCTCCAGATTCAGAATTTCTGCAATCCTGACTGCATTTTGCGCCTGTTCATAATAAATTTTTAAATCCAACAGGTCAGGGATGGGATTGCTGATCCCAATTTTATAGTCAATATTTGCTCCATAGCTGGCAAGGCTTTTTTCAAGAAGATGATTTTTCAGTATCGTTTCAGGAACCAGGAGTACGATATGGTCTTTATATACGATACTCAGGGAGTGATGCAGGTTCTGCATCAGATATTCCCGGATATAAAACGTTACAGCCTGCACCATAGGGCTTTTAAAGCTTATTATGGCAAGAAGCATATGGGTAAAGGCGGGCAGCTCCAGACATTTGAGACGCATTTCCAGCTCGCTTTTATCCGTGAGGACTCCTTCCAGCAGATCTGCCAGCAGAGTATAATAGGGAATCTGAAAGGGCGTGGATAAGCCTCTGTACAGCATCTCATAGGAAACGACCTTGCAAAAAAGGATTAGAAGATCTTTATCCTGTTCTTCAAAAGGCCTGCGGCATCCATATACACAAATGTGTCCGAGGGGCTGTGCACCGTCCCGTACTCTGGCCGCTAAAAAGGGAAAATCAGCAAAAGGATATTTCCCGATGCGAGGCTTGTCGGAAGAATATATTTTGGAGAAGTCACCGGTACGCATAATCTGTGAAATCTGTTCCGGGATACTGTAGCTGCGGCTTTTCATATGTTCCCAGAAATCATCATAAACGGAATCGTGGTCACTATAACATATGATTTTATATCCCAGATCGCAGACGAATACAGGGTTCCCAAAAAGTTCTGCGGCTGTATCGACAATGTATTGCATACCACATCGGTCAATTAATGCTTTCATTAGTTTTGCTTCTTTTTGTTCATAATTTTTATCCATGATAATCCTCCTGATCCCTTTCTTACCTGGAAAACATTTTTAAAAACTTGTCTAATGCGGAATTCGTATGCCGCTTGTGGTAGAAAATACCGAATGAGAGTTCTATATCTTCTGAAAGAGGTACAACAACATATTCCGGAGATTTCAATGTTAATATTTGAGGAAGTACTGCAATTCCAAAACCTGACGAGGCCAGACAATGTGCAATTTCGAGACTATTGCAGTAAAAAATCTTATCCGCAGAGTGATGTTCTGCCAACTGTTTCTGAAAGACAGAAATAGAGAGCGGTGCGTTAAGCGGATTACAGGCAATGATCGTCGTATTTTCCAGATCGCTCAAAGCAATGGAGTCTTTCCCGGCAAAAGGATGTGTGGCAGACATCAGACATATTAACTTGTCTTTTTGCAATTCTATAAAATGGATGCCGGATTTTTTTGGCATATTTTCCTTGTAATAGAAAAGGACATCTATTTTATCCTCAAGAAAAAGATTTAATATAATTTTGTAGCCAGGGCATTCAATATCCGGGCGTATGTCTGGATATGCAGAATGAAATTTTGTCAGGATCGGCGCTAAGTAAAAAAGTGCAGCAGGATTACTCATCCCGATCCGGATGGACTGAGAATTGACATACTGTCTTTGCACACGGGAAACAGCAGCCTGTGATTTCATGACGATATCTTTGGCATCCTTATAAAAAGATATGCCGGAAGGCGTAAGCTCTACGTGCCGGGTAGAACGGACAAAAAGAGTTACGCCAAGTTCGTGTTCCAGTGCGTTGATCTGTTTTGTAACAGCCGGCTGAGAAATATACAGAGCTTCTGCGGCTCTTGCAAAACTTAAATTTTCGGCAACAAGAATGAAGCATTTTAAATTATCTATCGTCATTTAATTTCCTCCTTTTAATAACGGTTTGTTATGAATTATAACATATTTTCAATTAAAGGTACAGTAGAAAGCTGATATAATCATTAAATAAAAAAGGAGGAAGTGGATGTAAAAATTCAGGCATCCCGAAAGCATATGGAAAAAATATGGAATAAAAAATTTGTATTGCTTTTTATTACGAACCTGTTGATGATGGCTACCTTTTATGCCTCTGTACCTATTTTGCCGATTTACTGTCAGGAGAATGGGATCACCGGCTCCAGAATTGGTATCGTCTTAACGGCAATGTCGGTAACCACGGTATTATTCAGGCCATTTGCGGGCTATATATTGGATAATTTTAATCGTTATCATGTTTATATGCTGTTTCTGGCTCTGTTTTGTCTGCCGTTTTTAGGGTTTGCTGCATTTCCTGTTTATGGAGTGCTGGTGCTGCTTCGTTTGTACATGGGCGTTGTTTATTCCGTCTGTGGTTCTGCGACGACAACATTGGCCGGAGATGTACTTCCGCCAAGCATGGCGGGAAAAGGGGTAAACCGGTCTGCGCTCACTATTTCGCTGGGGATGGCGGCTGGTCCGTTTATCGGTATCCAGGTCCAGAACCATTTAAGCAGTAAAGCATCTTTTGTTGTTTTATTTGTTTTAACAGTAATTGCTCTGATCTGTGTATCGTTCTGCAGGATCGAATATCCGAAGGTAGAACGTAAGAAATTTGTTCTGGCAGATGCATTTTATAAACCGGCGTTACCGTTCATGTTCAATATGATGTTTATCATGATCCCATTTGGGGCAGTGATCGCATATTCATCCATTTTTGCACAGGAAAAGGGATTGTCTTCGGTGATCCCGTATTTCTATATCTTCCTGGTGGCAGGAATGCTAATTTCAAAATTTTCCACACAGAAGATGATTGATGCCGGTAAGCATAAAATTCTTGTCGTGTTAAGCTTAGTGATCTTGTTTTTCACAATGGCGAGTTATTTCTTTATGGATAGTGGAGTTCATTTGCTTTTAGCCGGATTTTTATTAGGTCTTGGTTATGGTATTCTTCAGCCTTTATTCCAGTCATTTGTAACCGGAACAACACCGGCGCCAAAACGAGGCACAGCAAATGCTACTTATCTGCTTTCCTATGATATTGGTATCGGTATCGGTTCCTTTGTAATGGGAATATTTCAGGAAGGTATCGGCTTATCAACTGGATTTGCGCTCACAGCAGCAGCATATATTATCGGCGGCATTATCTATGCAGTATACGTTGACCGTTACTATGCAAAATTAATTCGGCAGAAAAAAATCGCCTGAAAATAAAAAATCATACTGGTAATCAATGAGGGAAATGATAAAGGGAAGACTGCAATTTTGCAGATAGAAAGAGATGATAAAACTGCCTTATTATAGAAAAATATTATGTGCTTTAGAGAATTATTTTGCAGAAGAAGATTGGAAAAATAAGTTTCTGACCGGCGGATGCTATTGGCTTGCCAATATATTGCATCAGAGAATTAAGGATTCTGTAATAATGATTAATCGGATCGAAGAACACTGTGCACTGTATTTCGAGAATGGTCTATATGACGTGCGCGGACGTATATCTGCCAGAAATTTTCATGCTGCATCTGAGCGTGAAATCAGTTTTATGAAGAAAAACTATATTCCAAAGTTTGATCAGGAGCAATTGGAAAAATTTATTAGAAGCGCGGTTTAAATACGGTACAGGAGGTGGAAAAATGCCGCAAAAACAATATGCGAACTCAGTTTTGAGGCTGGCAAATCAGATCCGCAGGGAATTTAATCTGATCACAGATAAAAACGGAACGCAGACGCGCATTCTTTATTTCCTTTTTAGTAACGATTTAGGCAGGAAAATTTATCAAAAGGATATAGAAGAAGCGTTGAATGTAAAGAGCGCAAGCCTTTCCTTACAGCTAAAAAAGTTAGAAAAGAGGAATATGATCGCCCGCAAAAAGGTTTCCGGCGACGATCGGTTAAAGGAGGTATGCCTGACCCCGGCGGGCAATGCATTAAAGGATAAGATCAATGAAGAGGTTCAGTTGCTGGAGGATACATTGACTGCGGGGATCAGTGAAAGCGATCTGACCATATTTGGGAATGTCGTTTGGAAAATGCTGGAGAATATATCATTAGATGGATGTTCCGGAAGATGGAATAAACAAGAGGAGGAAAAACAATGAACAATCAGGAAAAAATTGAGTTACTGGAGAAAAGGCTTCATGATCTTGAAGCAAACGGGAAAGAAAACTTCGGTGTGCAGAGAAGGATTCGCAGAGATATACGGAATCTGCAGAGAAAGACAGCGCAGGAAAAATAAAAATAGAAAGGACAATAACTATGGGTAAATTGGAAAAAGTGCAGAAATATGTGAAAAAAGGAAATGCAGATAAACTTGCTGCATTAGCCAACGATAAAGATAAAGAGATTCGTATGGCAGCGATCGAAGGGCTTGGAGAGATAAACAGTAATGAAAGGGCATTAAATACTTTGGTGGGTTTGCTGGAAGATGACGATGCGGATATCCGCAGAGCGGTTGTTGCTGCATTGGGAAAATCAGAGGGAAGCTATGTGGAAACACAATTGCGGTATTGCCTTTCGCATGAGAAGGATGAAAGGGTGTTGGAGACTGCAAAGGAATCGCTGGCAAGAATGAAAGAGAAAAAGAGTTAAAGTGATATCGCCTGCCTGAATGGTGCGCTCGGTTTAGAATGACCGGGCGCATATTTTATTTCCGCGAGCAATGAGCCAGGCGAAAATCGTTACGCGGGCTGATGAAAGCAGGAAGGAACTGGCCGATCAGTGGTTATAGAAGAAAAAAATAGTATAGTTTATCAGGAGTTTATAATTTTTCGTTTCATATGTGTTATACTGATCCTTAAAAGGCGGTGACACTATGACGGTTAAGAAGAGGCTGTTTTGGTCTAATATTTTAATGATTCTGGTTCCGGTAATTGCGACGGTACTCATCGGGGTCCTTTGTATGGGATTTATCTGGTTTGCCCTGATTCACGGCATGGGGATCGGGATTCACGATCCGGATGAATTTGAAGTAGCCTGTACAGCGATTTCCGAAGGGGTAAAAGAGAGCCTGGAGAATGGATCCGATTTCTCTTCTATTCAGGCGATTCTGGAAAAGAACCAGCTGACGCTCAGGGTTGATTCTGAGACGGAGTCTGTATATACTTATGGAGAGGAAGAGTCCGATGACAGTGCATTATATGCAGCCGCAGATTTATTGGACAATCAGGCAACCATTGCGAAAAACGGACGTATGCTGTATGCGCGTCAGATTACAGCAGATGGAATTTCTTATACGATTTACCTGACGGGAGGGTACTATAACACGCGTTCATATGCCGATTTAAAAACGGCGGTCGTTCTGGCGGCAATTTTGATCCTGTTTACCATTTTTGCCTCTATTTTATTTACCAATCGATTTTTGACGAAATTTGTATGGAAACGGATCGAAGAGCCGCTGGATATTCTGGTAAATGGTGTGCATGAACTGCGGGACGGAAATCTGGATTATCGTATCACATATGAGAGGCAGGATGAATTTTTACCGGTCTGCCAGGATTTCAATGAGATGGCAGGCAGGCTGAAAGAAATGGTACAGCGGATCCAGCAGCAGGAACGCAGCAGAAAGGAATTGATTGCCGGCATTTCCCATGATATCCGTACTCCTTTGACTTCTATTCAGGCATATGTGGAAGGGCTTCTGGACGGCATTGCAAAGACGCCGGAAGCGGAGCGCAGGTATCTGGAAACAATTAAAACAAAGGCAAAGGATCTGGATCATATTGTTTCCCAACTGTTCCTGTTTTCCAAAATGGAGCTGGGAGAGTACCCGAAGGACTTGCGCGAGCTGCGTCTGAACGAGGTGATGGAAGATATTGTGCTTCCCAGACAGGAAGAATACCGTCAGAAGGGGCTTTCCATTACGATGGATCTGGAAGAGGTTTCTCTGAAGGCAGACCCGGTCCAGTTTCAGCGGATCACGACGAATATTTTGGAGAACAGTTTAAAATATAAAGTGAAGGAGCAGGGAAATCTCCAAATATCGCTGCACCGGAAGGAAAGTGGCTTTTATTTGTCGTTTGCTGATGACGGACCGGGAGTTCCGGAAGAATCTCTTCCTCATTTGTTTGAAGTCTTTTACCGCAGCGATCCGTCCAGACAAAATCCGCATCAGGGCAGCGGTCTTGGCCTGGCGATCGTGGCGGCGGCGGCAGAACAGATGGGCGGAAGTATCCGGGCGCTTCCCTCCCGTATGGGTGGCCTGGAGATACAAATTGAATTTGAAGGTAAGGAGGAAGCCTGATGGATAAGATATTGATTATTGAAGATGATGAAGCGATTGCCGCCATTGAACGGGACTATCTTGAAATTGATGGTTTTCAGGTTGAAATTGCAGCGGATGGCGTAACCGGTTTAAAGCGGGGACTCAGTGGGGAGTTTAATCTGATCCTTTTGGATCTGATGCTTCCGGGAATGGATGGGTTTGCCGTGTGCCGGAAGCTTCGCGAAAAGCTGAACATTCCAATTTTGATGGTGACGGCCAGACAGGAGGATATTGACAAGATCCGGGGGCTTGGCCTGGGAGCCGACGATTATATAGAAAAGCCCTTCTCGCCGGGGGTTCTGGTGGCCAGAGTAAAAGCGAACCTGGCGCAGTACCGCAGGCTTTCAGAGCCGCAGAAGACACCCTCAGAGATTGCTCTGGGCGGAATCCGGCTGAATACCGGAACGCACCGGGTATTTGTGGACGGAAAAGAGGTAGAACTGAAAAACAAGGAATATGAACTGTTGCTTTTTCTGATGCTGAATGTGGACATGGTGTTTGACAGGGAAACTCTGTACGAAAAAGTATGGGGGCTGGAAGCCATGGGAGAAAACGCGACCGTTGCGGTGCATATCAACCGGCTCAGGGAGAAATTGGAGAAAGACCCGGCAAATCCCCGTTATATTGAAACCGTGTGGGGCGCAGGGTATCGGTTTAGGGGGTGAGACGTATGTGGATTGCTTTTGCGTTTGGTTCCGCGTTCTTTGCGGGAGTGACTTCAATTCTGGCAAAATGTGGCATTCGAAAAACGGATTCCACGGTTGCCACCGCGATCCGCACCATTGTGGTGCTGATCTTTTCCTGGCTAATGGTGTTTGTGGCAGGTTCCCAGAATCAGATCAGGGCGATTGACGGGAAAACGCTTCTGTTTCTTGTGCTGTCCGGTCTGGCTACCGGGGCTTCCTGGCTGTGCTATTTCAAAGCGCTGCAGATGGGGGATATCAACAAGGTGGTACCCATTGATAAGTCCAGCACGATTTTAACCATACTCCTGGCATTCCTGTTTCTTCAGGAACCGATCAGCCTGCCAAAAGCGATCGGTGTTGTACTGATTGCCATTGGTACATTTATGATGATTGAAAAGAAGGATGTGAGCGTCCGGCAGACAAAGAGCGGAAACTGGCTTCTTTATGCCGTCGGCTCCGCAGTATTCGCCAGTCTGACCTCTATTCTCGGAAAAGTGGGAATTTCCGGTGTGGAATCCAATCTGGGTACGGCTATTCGCACCGGCGTGGTACTGGTTATGGCGTGGGTGATGGTGTTTGCCACAGGGAAACAGCATATGCTCCGCGAAATACCGAAAGGAGAGCTTGGCTTTATCTGCCTGTCCGGCATTGCGACAGGCGCGTCATGGCTCTGCTACTATAAAGCGCTCCAGGATGGCCTTGCCAGTGTAGTGGCGCCCATCGACAAGCTGAGCATCCTCGTGACGGTGGCCTTTTCTTATATCGTGTTTCACGAAAAGCTGTCTAAGAAATCCGCCATTGGTCTTGTGGGCATTGTGGCCGGGACGCTGATTATGCTTATTCCATAGATTCTTTATTATATTTTATATGTAAAAGTCCGTATTTCCTTATGTCTTCCATTTGGGAATACGGACTTTTTTTGCAGGGAAGCCGTTAGTTTATATGGAGTTTAAGTCTGTTTTCTCTGTGGTTTATAACCGTGAGGTATTCTCTAACCGTAAAGTGAAGCGTTAAGAATGGAGGAAATCAGGATGGAAACGAAAATCACAGGTTTGACAGAGGCAGAGGCCAGGGAGAGAAAGCAGCGGGAGCTAAATGGTGTGCCCCGCCGCTCCATTACAAAATCAACCGGGCAGATCATCCGGGAAAATGTGTTTACCCTGTTTAATCTGCTCAATTTTTCAATCGCCGTACTTTTATTGTTTGCAAAGGCATATTCCAATATGCTGTTCATTGCGATTATTATTCTGAATATTGTGATCGGCATTGCACAGGAACTGAAAGCAAAAAAGCTGGTAGATGAATTATCGCTGTTAAACCGTCCCCAGGTAACGGTGCTGCGGGACGGAAGAGAAAAAAATGTTTCAGCGGAGGATATCGTCAGGGACGATGTGATGATGCTGGATAGCGGCAGACAGATCTGCAGTGATGCGGTGGTATTGTCGGGAAGTCTGGAGGTAAACGAATCGTTGCTGACCGGGGAGAGCGACGCCGTAGTGAAGGAGCCGGGAGATAAGCTTCTTTCCGGAAGCTCCGTGATTTCGGGAAAGTGCTATGCGCGGGTGACCCATGCGGGAAGCGAAAGCTATATCGGGAAGCTTGCGGATGAGGTGAAATCGGAGAAGGAAACGGGAAGCGAGCTGCTTGCTTCCATGCGGAAGGTTACCAGATTCACAAGCTTTTTAATTCTGCCTCTTGGCATTTTATTATTTATCGAAGCGTTTCTGCTTCGGAGCGGCTCTTTTGACACGGCAGTGGTGTCTACGGCGGCGGCCCTTTTGGGAATGCTCCCGAAAGGTCTGGTTCTCCTGATCTCCGTATCGCTGGCAAACGGCGTGATCCGCCTTTCCAAAAAGAAAATCCTGATACAGAATATCTATTCACTGGAAACGCTTGCCCATGTGGATGTATTATGCCTGGATAAAACAGGAACGCTGACGGACGGAAACATGAAAGTACGGAGCGTATCCTATCTGGGCGCTTTTCATGGGGAAGAAAGCCCTGGGAAAGAGGAGGCGGAAAGGCTGCTTCGTTCTTATCTGGCGGTAAGCGACGACAATAATGCAACCATACAGGCGCTGAAAGCAGAATGGAAACCGGAACAGATCGTGGCACCAGCCGGAAAGCTGCCGTTCTCTTCGAAACGGAAGTGGGGAGCCGTCAGCTTTGGGACAGCCGGAACCATATACGTCGGAGCGCCGGAGAGAATCTTAGGCCGCTGTCCGGAGGCAGTGGACGGGGCGTTGAATCAGAGCTGCCGGGTGCTTGCCATTGGATACAGTAAGCAGGGCTGGACAGAAGGCGAATCTTTGCCGCCGGATATCCTGCCGCTGTACATCGTAACTCTGGAGGACAATGTCCGGAAAAACGTGGGCGAAACGCTGAGCTATTTTTATCAGGAGGGCGTGGCGGTCAAGGTAATTTCCGGCGACCATGTGAAGACGGTATCCATGGTGGCAAAGAAAGCCGGGCTAAAGCACTGGGAGAAAGCGGTGGACATGTCCGCATTGGGAGAGAATATCGACTATGACCGGATCTGTGAAGAATATGATGTATTTGCCAGAGTGACGCCGAAGCAGAAGCAGGAGCTGGTAGCCGCTCTGAAGAGGAAAGGGCATCATGTGGCAATGACAGGCGATGGTGTCAACGACCTGCTGGCGCTTCGGACGGCGGACTGCTCCATTGCGGTGGCGGAAGGAAGCGACGCCAGCCGCCAGATTTCGCAGATCGTTTTATTGGAATCGGATTTTACCCATCTGCCCCAGGTGGTGATGGAAGGACGGAAGGTTGTAAACAACGTGACAAGAACAGCAGGGGTATTCTTTATTAAGACCATTTATTCCCTCTTGTTATCCCTGATCTGTCTGGTCGGAAATATTCCATTCCCGTTTATCCCGATCCAGATCACGCTTATTGATGCGGCGATGGAGGCGTATCCGTCCTTCCTGACGATCTTTGAAGCCGATACCAGGAGGATTCAGGGGAGCTTTTTGAAGAAAGCAATTGGGAATGCGCTGCCCTTTGCGCTGACAGCTACAAGCATGATGATGTTTGTCGCCCTGTTCCTTCCCCTGCCCGCCGCGCAAAAGCAGACGATGATGTACTTTCTCCTGATTCTGACGACGATGGCCGCCGTAATAAAAAGCTGCATACCGTTTACTGCTCTGCGCATCTTTATCTGTGTAACAATGGTGATCGGGACGTTCGCAGCTCTATGGCTGTTCCCGACTCTTTTGGAGATCACGGCGCTTTCGCCCATGCTTCTGGCGCTCACTGCGCTGATTTTTGGAATGGGTCTTGTAATATTGATTCTTATATTTCAGGCAAAACAGATGATGGAGACATAAACCAAAAGTATCTGAGAGTAAGGAGGGAGCTATGACGATCCAAAAGAAGATCGTATTATCCAATTTAATCATGGTGTTTGTTCCTATCCTGCTGGCCTTCGTTTTCGTACTCCTATGGATTCAGACTGCGGGACAGAAATACTGGAAGCCTTTGGAGGAAATGTATGAGGACAGAAATGGCGTCCTGTCTGCGCAAAATATCATTTACGCATATCAGGAAGAATTATGGGCGACCAACTGGGCAGAAATCGAAGGCGATGAGGAAGGAAAAGAGGCGGATGAACCGGACGCCATTCAGCTGATGCAGACGCCTAAAATGACAGAGCTCAGGCAGGAACTGGCGAGAATGAATTATCATTTTGCGGTTTCCATTGATGGAGAAACCGTGTATTCCAATTTGACAGAAAGCGAGATACAGGAAATCCGACAGATTGGAGGAGACGTTTTATCCGAAGCAGACTCGGTTACGTTGAATGATGGAAAGAATTCTGTGATTAAAAGCAGCTTCCGGGAAGATGATGAAACCTGCGCTATCCTTGCTTTCAATGACGGAATGGCAGGCAGCCGGATGGGGAAGAGCTATCTGCAAAAGTATGTCATTCCCTATCTGTGGGGTTTTTTGGCGTTGCTGCTTGGAATTATTGTTCTTGTGAACTTTCTTTGCTCCCGATGGCTAAAAATGCTTCTTCTCCCTTCCGTAAAGAACCTGAGAGCGGGGGCAAAGCGGGTAAGGGAAGGAAATCTGGATGAGGATATTCCGGTATACCGGCAGGATGAGCTGGGAGAAGTATGCAGCGAATTTAATGAAATGCAGCGGTATCTGAAGGAATCAGCCGAAGAACGGGTACGGTATGAAAGCGGCAGAAAAGAACTGATTTCCGGTATTTCCCACGATCTGCGGACGCCGCTCACGACGATTAAGGGTTACGTTTCCGGCCTGCTGGATGGAATCGCCGACACAGAAGAACAGAGAGAGCAATATCTGAAAGCCATTCAGGTGCGGGCGCTGGATATGGAAACCCTGCTTAACCATCTGTCTGCTTACAATAAACAGTGGAATCCGGAATTTATCTATCATATGGAGCGGACAGATCTTGCTTCGTACATCGGGAACTATCTGCGGGAAAACGCGGCTTATGTCAAAGAAAATGCGATTCAGATATCCTTTGAGATAGAAGGAGAAAATCTTCAGATCTGTCTGGATTCCCAGGAATTTAAACGGATTTTGGACAATCTGTTTTCCAATACGGTACGGTACCGGGAAAAGGCGCACAGCCAGATCAGTATTCGGATAGAACGTGAAGACGTTTTTGTAAGCCTGACCGTTACAGACGATGGCCCCGGCGTACCGGATGAGGCTGTACGAAACATATTTGACAGCTTCTACCGGCTGGACGGTTCCCGGACAAAGTGTTCGGAAGGAAGCGGACTGGGGCTGGCGATCGTAAAACAGATTGTAACGGCGCACAGGGGGATCGTTTATGCGCAGAGCCATCATGGGCTTTCTATTATCATGAAATTTCCGGCGGCGGATCAGGAGGCGGACAAATGACAAGGATTTTAATTATTGAAGACGATGCTTTGATCGCAAAGCTGGAAAAGGACTATTTTCGTGCGGAGGGGTGGGACGCAGATTGTGCAGAGGACGGTTTTCAGGCTCTATGCCAGTTTGAAAAGCAGGAGTATCAGGCAGTTATACTGGATCTGATGCTGCCGGGAAAAGACGGCTATGAAATTTGCCGGGAAATCCGCAGGAAATCAAAGGTTCCAATTATTATGGTAACGGCCCGGAAGGAAGAAATTGATACGATCCTTGGGCTTGGCCTGGGAGCAGATGATTATGTCGTAAAACCGTTCAGTCCTCCGGAACTGGTGGCAAGAGTCAAAGCGCACATTCATATCCATGAATTGTTTGAAGAAAAAACAGAAAGCTGCATTCAGGTGAAAAACCTGAAAATTTATCCGGACGCCTACCGGGTGTACAAGGATGACCGGGAGGTGGATCTGACAAGCCGAGAATTTGAACTGCTTTTATTTTTGGCTCAGAATCCGAATATTGTTTTTTCTAAGGAAAAGCTTTTTGACCGGGTATGGGGTATGGATGCGGTGGGAGATATGGCCACTGTTGCCGTACATATCAATAAGCTTCGGGAGAAAATAGAAGATCATCCGGCCGCCCCCAAACTGATCCAGACAGTATGGGGCGTCGGTTATCGGTTTCAGATTATATAATAGCGGGAACCTATAACCTGATCAACAATGCGGCCGTGATGGTAGAGAGGGGGCTTGGCTGCGCTGTTTGTTTCCATCTTGGGCTAGAAGTATGATAATCTGCGGTTTGTGCCGCTGTCGCCTGCGGTAGAAACTTTAGAATAGGTATTAGACATGAAGAAATGAAGAATGTTATATTGCAGATGTCCGGAAGGGCATCTATTTTTTTAATAAAATTATTTTACGGACAGGGGTAATAAATCGTCTATGACAATTCAGGAAGCAAGTGAGCGGTACCAGTGAGGAATATCTTGGGCGGGCGCTGAAAAAGAATATCGCCCGTGACAAGGAATGTTTTTGACCCACTTTAGAAAGAAGAGAAGTCAGCCGGAGAAGGGCTGCTGGAACTGGTATGGATGAAGAGGCGGTAAAGCATGTGTTTGATAAGTTTTAATATTATTCAAACAAAATTTAAGCAAAAAATAAATATAAACCCGATAGAATACACCCATAGTAAACGAAAGGAGGGTATTAGCAGTGTAAAAAATGGTACCCGTGATCGTTGCTCTGGCGGCGATTGCTGGAATTACAATTACAGTAGTCAGCCGGCTGCAGGATAGATAGAAGTGCAGACAGAAAAAGCAATGAAAAATCAGAACAGGAGGATTTGCCATGACAGAATATAGAATGAAAACAGGAAAAATCGGAGAAAAGGTTGTGAAAACAGCAACATCCGCATATAAGAAAATTGAAGATTCGGTAGTCGGCGGATATAAGAAGATTGAAGATTCGGCAGTTGGCGGATATAAGAAGATTGAGGATACAGTAGTTGGCGGATATAAGAAAATCGAGAATGCGTTTGTAGATACTTTTTTAGAAAAAGTAGAAGATGAAAAAGCTGTAGGCCCGGAGGAACAGGCGGACGGAGAAAGTGCTCGATGTGCAGAAGAATCCGCAGAATAGGACGGATTCTGTAGCTATTTGCAAATGCAGAGTGTCTGGTGTGGGGAACAGAAGGGCCAGAAACTATCGCAGAAGCGGTACGGACAGGAGATATAACAAACCTGGCGGGATGATGCCTCTATTGAATGTTTCTGTACGTGGATTCGTTGGTGCGGCCGTGTCCCGTAAGAAAATTAAACGGATATTTAGAAAAAGTGTATGCTCTGCCAGCACATGGCGGTGCTGACAGAGTGTATTCAGTTTCCGGATCTGATCCTGGTAATCCGTTGTCGATCAGGAGTTTGGAAGCTGGCTTGTATATTGTTTTATTTTAATAATGACAAATATAGCTACTACCAATTCTGTAATTGGCATGGCAAACCAGATCGCGTCTGCTCCTGCGACAGCAGGCAGCAGATAAATGAGACATCCGCTGATCACTGCCCCTCTTGCAACTGACACAAGGAAAGAAGTGCGTGGTTTCATCAGCGCCTGGAAATAGTAGGTCGAAAAAATATTAAGCGGCAGCAGGAGAAAGCTGATACCATAGCTGCGGATAATTCCCGGAGCAATCGCGAGTATTTCGTCTGTCGGAGTCATAAAAATGCGGATGAACAGGTTGGGGACAAGCTCCGCAAGCGCTGTCCAGATCAAACCAAATACGGCTGCCGTTCCTAATGCGTATTTTAAGATCTGACTGATCCGTTTTCCTTTACCGGCGCCGAAATTCGTTGAAATGATCGGCTGGGATGCCTGCCCGATGCTGTAGGCACAGCACTGGACAAAGGTGCTGATATTGATAATAATGCCATAAACAGACAAAGCATTTGTTCCGAGATATTTCAAAATCTGCCGGTTAAAAAGCATGGTCAGGATCCCCATTGCCACGTCAATAAAAAACGTGGAAAAACCGGTCACACTGATGGTCTTTAACCTGAAAAACAATCTTGTTGGTTTTTCTAACCGCAGTGTGTTTCGTTTGCTGCCAAAATGGGTCAGCATAATCAAAAGAGAAAATACGGAACCCATAGCAGTAGCAAGACCGGCGCCCATGATCCCCATATCCAGGGTGAATACGAAGAAATAATCGCCGAACACATTGAAGATCCCGCCGAACAGGACTGCTTTGGTTGCCAGTCCCGGATTACCGTCATTGCGGAGAAATGCTGCCATCAACTGTGTAAATAAAAAACTTGGCACCACAAATTTTACCGGGAACAGATAGCTCTTTGCTAAGGGAAGTAAGGTTTCTTCCGCTCCGAATAATTTTAATAAGCCGGTATCAAAGAAAATAATGCTGATCCAGGTAATGGCGGCAAGGATCACAACTCCGATTAAAGCAGCGGTAAAATACTCGTTCGATTCTTTCCGGTTGCTTTCTGATCTGCCCCGCAAGGTGGAAAAAAGCACGGAGCCGCCGATCCCCATCAGGAGACCTAAGCTGTATATGATATTCCAGATGGGAGCGACAACGGCAAGTGCCGCTGTACCGTTCGGTCCCTGGTACTGGCCGACCATCGCCATATCGACGACGCCATAAATGGACGAGATCAGCGCGCTGCCAAAGGCTGCCGTCAGATACTTAAAATACATAGGCTTGATTTTACTTGTGAGAAAATCCATACTGTGTCCTCCTTAAAATAAAATTTACGCCCGGTTATTGCTTCTATAACCGAGCGCACTCGACATCTTTTTCGTTCCTGTGGCTGCGGCCACGAAACCTCCGATGACAATTCTTTAAAATTACTCAGAGTAACAAAAAAGCCGGATAAAGTCTTACAGGCATCGCAGCCTGTTGCCTTATCCAGCTTATCACTTCTAAAGAATGATATGCCCTCCGAGCAAGCGCCTTTATCATACAGTATGGAATCGGATTTGTCAATCTGAAAATCTGAAAAAATTTTTTATGGTCTCGATTTTCTTTACCATTAAGATTTTTTCAGGGAAATATGGTAGAATGGTTTAAGCAAACAGAATAAGTATTATAACTTGAGAAAACAGGAGCAAGGAGGTCGGGCTCATGGCGTCGCACAGAGAAGAAGTCAATCGTCTGGCGGAGGAATTTGAAAGCTGCCAAAAAATTTTAATAGCGCTTGGCGACGAAAACCGCCAGCATCTCATGTTGGAAATGATGCGAATGGAGCACTGCGGAGGGATCCGGGTCGGAACGATTACAGAAAAAACAAATCTCTCCCGCCCTGCCGTATCTCATCATTTGCAAATATTAAAAGATGTCGGCATTTTGAAAGTGCGCAGGGAAGGAACAAAAAATTATTATTACTTTGATGCGGATATGGAGGCAATGAACAGACTAATACAAATGCTCCAACACGCAAGAAATATTATGGACCAGTTGCCAGATTGGAGTAGTGATAAATGATGAAGACAGGAGTGATTGATGTCGGCGGTGGTCTGCGCGGCGTGTATGCCGCCGGAGTTTTTGATTATTGCATGGATCAAAAAATTCAATTTGATCTTGGCATCGGTGTTTCGGCAGGCAGCGCCAATGTGGCATCCTACATAGCAGGGCAGAAAAAAAGAAATTATGCGTTTTATACAGATTATCCTTTCCGGCGGGAGTATATGAGCCTTCGAAATTTTCTTTTTAAAAAGTCCTATTTGGATCTGGATTATATTTATGGGAAATTAAGCAATACCGGCGGGGAAAATCCGTTGGATTATCGGGCAATAACGAGCAGCCCCATAGAATTTCTGGCGGTTGCTACGGATGCCAAAACCGGTCAGGCGAAATATTTTGATAAAAGTGATCTGAGGCAGGATGATTACAGCGTTCTAAAGGCGTCCTCTGCGATTCCATTTGTATGTCATCCCTATGAGGTGAATGGTGTGTCGTATTATGACGGCGCCCTGAGTGACCCCGTGCCGATACAAAAGGCGTTTGCGTCAGGCTGTGACCGGGCGGTGTTGATTCTGACCAAGCCGAGGGATATCCCGCGGACGCCGGGAAAGGACAACTTCTTTGCAGACAGGATACAGCGAAAATATCCGCTGGCGGCTGAAAGGCTGCGAAAACGGGCTGAACAGTATAATTCTGGAGTGGCAAAGGCGATAGAATATGAGGCTCGCGGGCAAGCTCTTATTATTGCTCCGGATAATACCTGTGGTGTGGATACGCTGACAAAGGATCAGGATGCCTTAAAGCGGTTTTATGAAAAGGGATATCAGGATGCAAGGGCCATTAGAGGCTTTCTTAATAACGATGAATGTGAGGTATGAATATGAACTTGACAGAAGCAATGAAAGCACGTCACAGTGTTCGCCAGTACAAAAGTACTCCGATAGGAGCAGAAACGCTTTTGGCTCTCCAGACGGAGATGAAAGCCTGCAATCGGGAAAGTGGGCTGCATATTCAGCTTGTGACCAATGAGCCGAAAGCCTTTGCCGGGTTTATGGCGCATTATGGAAAATTCAGCGGTGTCACAAACTATATCGCTATGATTGGAAAGAAGGGACCTGGGCTTGATGAAAAATGTGGTTATTATGGGGAGCGGATGGTTCTGAAAGCGCAGCAGCTCGGACTAAACACCTGCTGGGTCGCAATGACCTACAGCAAGATTAAAACAGCATTTGAGATCGGGCAAGGCGAAAAGCTTTGTATTGTCATCGCTTTGGGATATGGCGAAACGCAGGGAGTGGAACACAAGTCAAAATCGCTTTCTGAGGTAACAAAGGTAACCGGTTCCATGCCAGATTGGTTCAAAAAAGGTGCAGAGGCAGCTTTGCTTGCGCCTACCGCAATGAATCAGCAAAAGTTTCTGCTCACTCAGAACGGCAATCAGGTGTCATTGAAGGCGGGAGTTGGATTTTACACAAAGATTGATCTGGGAATTGTGAAATACCATTTTGAAGTTGGAGCAGGAAAAGATACCTTTCAATGGGTATGAATAAAATACCACCTGCGAAATTATTTTTCACATAAGTTTTTTCATGAAGCTGCCTGTGAATCCGATGATGCAAAATAGATAATTTGTCCTCTTGCATTTATATGGCATCAATGATACTATATATAGTGCGCGGCAGAAATGTAGACACAAAGTATTGTTTCGGAGGTAGCAGCATGTTGGAAAATTTTGCTCAGAATCCTGGTACTATCAGGAAACGTGATGGCAGACCGGTGGTTTTTGACAGGAATAAGATTGAAAATGCGATTCGCAAGGCAAATGATGCGGCAAAGGTGGAAGCGATTTCCCCATATCAGTTTGAAAAGCTGGTGGATGAGGTGATTTCTTCTATCCCTGCGGGAGAGGTGCCGGAAGTAGAGCAGGTGCAGGATCTGGTGGAGGAGCGTCTGATTGCCAATGGATTTGCGAAAACGGCAAAGGCATATATTCTTTATCGTGCGGAACACAGCAAAGTCCGCAAGACAGAGGCGGACCTGGTACAGATTTACCGGGAGCTGACGTTTGTCAGTGCGGCAGAGGCAGACAGGAAGCGTGAAAATGCCAATATTGACGCGGATACAGCTATGGGAACCATGCTGAAATATGGTTCGGAGGGCTCAAACTATTTTGTTGACAATTATATACTCCCTAAAGATATTGCGGCAGCACATATCAATGGGGATATCCATATCCATGACAAGGATTTTTATATGCTGACAGAAACCTGCTGTCAGATTGATCTGATCAAATTATTCAAGGACGGATTTTCTACCGGGCATGGTTTTGTACGCTCCCCAAAATCGATCGCCAGTTATGCGGCGCTGGCCTGTATTGCGATTCAGGCGAACCAGAATGAGATGCATGGCGGTCAGTCGATCCCCAATTTTGACTATGCAATGGCAGACGGGGTAGCATGTACCTTCCGTAAAGAATATTATGATGCGCTGCAGCGATATTTTTGGCTGGAATACCAGTGTGAGACGGCGTTGGGGGACGAGTTTCGCACTGCGCTCAAAGAAGCATTGTCTGAGAACCTTGACATGGCTAATATCGATGACTATGAGCGCCCGTTTATAAACTGGATGATGAGCAGAGGAAAGAATCTGCTGGGAATCGAAGTGACAGAAGAGGCGGCGCGCAGGGGACACAAAACCTCTGTACAAATTGCCATGAAAGAGACAGATATGCTTACCTATCAGGCAATGGAGTCTTTGATTCACAATCTGAATACGATGAACTCCAGAGCAGGCGCACAGGTGCCTTTCAGCTCCATCAACTATGGAACCTGCACAAGACCAGAAGCCCGGATGGCAATCCGCAACCTGCTCAATGCCACCTATAAGGGTCTGGGGACAGGGGAAACGGCAATCTTTCCGGTGCAGATTTTTAAGGTAAAGGATGGGATCAATTTTCAACCGGGTGATCCGAATTATGATTTATTCCGCCTTGCCATTAAGACCTCCGCAAAGAGACTTTTTCCGAATTTCAGCTTTATTGACGCGCCGTTTAATCTGCAATATTATAAAGAAGGCGACTATAACACAGAAGTCGGATATATGGGCTGCCGTACCCGTGTCATGGGCAACCGCTACAATCCGGAAAAAGAAGTGACTTGCGGGAGAGGAAATTTAAGCTTTACCTCAATTAATCTTCCGAGGCTGGGGATTCAGGCGAAAGGCGATATTCAGGCGTTCTATGACAGGCTGGACAAAATGCTGGAGCTTTGCAGCAGGCAGCTGCTTCATCGATTTAGTATCCAGAGCAGCAAAACGGTGCGGAACTATCCGTTTTTGATGGGGCAGGGTATCTGGATAGATTCTGAAGGCCTTAGCGTTGACGATAAGGTGGGCGAGGTTTTGCGGAACGGAACCTTAAGCATCGGTTTTATCGGCCTGGCGGAAGCATTGGTGGCTTTGACGGGCAAACATCATGGAGAAAGCGAAGAGAGTCGGAAACTTGGGTACGAGATCATTTCTCACATGAGGGAGTTTGTGGATAAAAAGTCGGAGGAATACAAACTGAACTTTACGTTACTGGCGACTCCGGCAGAAGGGCTTTCCGGAAGATTTGTGCGGATAGACAGGCAGAGGTTCGGCAGTATTCCGGGCGTTACGGACAGAGAGTATTATACCAACTCTTTCCATATACCGGTTTATTACCCGATCAGCGCATTTGAAAAGATCCGGGTCGAGGCGCCCTATCATGCCCTGACAAATGCAGGGCATATCAGCTATGTGGAATTGGATGGAGATACGGCAAAGAATCCGGAGGCATTTGAATCTGTAATCCGATATATGAAAGAGTGCGGTATCGGCTACGGTTCTGTTAATCATCCGGTGGACAGAGACCCGGTCTGCGGATATACAGGCGTAATTGACGATGTGTGCCCGCGGTGCGGACGCCGGGAAGGCGAAGCAGTGTCACTGGACAGATTGAATGAGCTTCGCAAGAAATATCCGGATATTCCCGTATATTTTGACCCAAATCATTGAACGCAAAATTATTTTAGTCAGGAGGAATTGATATGACAGGAAAGCTATTGCCAGAAAACGGAAAAGTGGGAGAGAATGTAAAATTTGACCGTATCCGCCGGATTACCGGATATTTGGTGGGAACGACTGACCGTTTCAACGACGCGAAGCGTGCGGAGGAAAAGGATCGTGTCAAGCATACCTTATCCTAAAGAGCTGAAGATTGCCGGGATCGTTCAGGATTCCATCGTGGATGGTCCCGGCATCCGGTATGTAATCTTTACGCAGGGGTGTCCGCATCACTGCCGGGGATGCCATAATCCGGAAACCCATGATCCTTCGGGTGGACAGATCGCAGATGTAAATACGATTCTGAAGCAAATCTTTTCCAATCCCCTGCTGTATGGCGTTACCTTTTCCGGCGGAGAACCATTCGTGCAGGCAGAAGCGCTGGTTCCGATTGCAGAGGCCGTAAAGACAAAGAAAAAGCATTTGATGATCTACACAGGTTATCTTTACGAGCAGCTTTTGGAAATGAAAAATAAAGACGTGCAGCGTCTCCTGGAATTGTCGGATATTCTTGTGGACGGCCCGTTTATTATGGAACAGCGGGATCTGACGCTGCAGTATCGGGGGAGTAAGAATCAAAGAGTCATTTACCTTGTGAAAACGAGGCAGGCGGGAGACATTGTACTGTATAAAAGTGAATATGAAGATCTGTAACGTATAAGAAGTCCCACTGAATGAAGCCACATTCAGTGGGATAACAAATGTTTACCAGTGTCTGCAGCGGCGGTTGCGGCAGCGTCTGTGATGCATCTCCTGGAAGAGAAGCACCTGGATGAAGTCGCCGAGCCAGTTCTGGCGGGGCGGATAGCGGCGGCGTCCCTCCTGGTTCATGGAGAACATATCGTCCTGATCGTTGGTTTCCTCCACGGGATAGCGGTCCTTTACCTTGTCGTAAATATCGTCGGTCAGCATACGGATGCGCACGCGGTCCGGCATGGTATCGAACATCATGCTGCCCTCGTACTCCATACTGTCGCATACGCGCTCCACCTCGACCATGATGATTTTTGCGATTTCCGGGTACATTTCCTTTAATTTCTGCCAGTCACGCTCATTTTCCTCTTCGAGAAGAATATCGTCGCTCACGCGGGCGCGGGAATCCAGCCGCGGTTCCATCTGCGTAACGGCCCGAGAATCCAGTCGCGGTTCCATCTGCGTAACGGTCCCGGAATCTGAGCGCGCGTCGGATTGCGGCATCTGTGAGGAATCCATACGGGAAGCGCCGGGCTGCGGCATCGTTTCCATATACGGTACTCCCTGCGGCGATGTCCCTTCCATATCTTTCATCTGGCGCGGCGGTTCTGTACGCAGCCAGGAGGGTGGGATCGCGCCGGGGATCTGCCCTTCGTCCATCATCTGATCGCATTTCGGATAGCAGGGGCATTGTCTGATACAATTACAGGATTTTTTTCTATCCACAATAAAAGGCTCCTTTTGCAGTTCCTTATAGTATATGTTCTGACCGCCAAAAGGTTAAAGCGCAAAATTTATACGCATTCAAACTGACTCTGATAAAGCCGATAGTAAGCGCCTTTTCTCTCCATCAGCTCGGCGTGACTGCCGGATTCGAGGATGTGCTTTCCGTCGATATAGAAGATCCGGTCGGCTCCGCGGATGGTGGAAAGACGGTGCGCGATGATGAAGGAGGTTCTGTTCTGCAGCATGGCGGCGATGCCGGACTGCACCAGAAGCTCGGTGTGCGTGTCGATGCTCGAAGTCGCCTCATCGAGGATGAGGATGCGCGGATCGGAGAGCATGGTGCGTGCAAACGCCAGAAGCTGTCGCTGCCCGATGGAGAGCTGCGAACTGCGCTCGCTGATCTTGGTGTCATAGCCGTTTTCCATCTCCATGATAAAGCTGTGCGCGTTGACTGCTTTCGCTGCGGCGATCATTTCCGCCTCCGTCGCGTCGCTTTTGCCGTAGCAGATATTTTCCCGCACTGTTCCGGTGAACAGGAAGGTGTCCTGCGTCATCACGCCCATCTGCCGCCGCAGGCTCTCTAAGGTAACCTTGCGCGTATCAAAACCGTCGATGCAGATTTTGCCGTCTGTGACGTCGTAAAAGCGGCTGATCAGATTGACGATGGTCGTTTTTCCGGCTCCGGTCGGCCCGACAAGTGCGATCGTCTCACCGGGTTTTACTGTAAAGCTGACATTTTCCAGAACGAGCTTATCCGGCTCGTCGGTGTAGGCAAAGCTGACGTTTTCAAAACGCACCTCGCCTTTGATCGGCGGAAGCTCCGTGCTTCCCGGCAGGCTGGTGATCTCCGCCGGGGTATCCAGGATATCGAAGATACGCTCCGCTGCGGAAATGTTTGTCACGATTTTATTATAGAAGCTTGACAGGTTGCGGATCGGGCTCCAGAACATGCCAAGGTACGTGGAAAACGCCAGGAAGGTGCCGACGCCGATCTTATCCGCGCCGACGATGCGAATGCCGATAAAATACAGCAGAAATCCGCCAACGCCCCAGGTGATTTCCACCAGTGCGCCAAACGTATCGCCAATACGCACAGCGTCCACAAAGCTGTCGCGGTATTCCAGCGCACAGCGATCGAAATCCTTCTGGCGCTCCGGCTCAGCGGCAAAGCTCTGCACGATGCGGATGCCGGAAAAATTTTCGTGAATAAACGCATTCAGATTTGAGTTTTTCTTCCGATGGATCTGCCACAGCTTATGCGCCGAAATCTGGATGAGGAACATGCCGGCAGCCAGGAACGGCAGTGTGAGCAGCGCCGCCAGCGCAAGCTGCCAGCTTTTCGCCAGCATGATGCAGGCAACGCCAATAACGGTGAGCAGATCGGGAAGCAGCTTTGTCACGCTGTCGGACAGCACATCCTTCAGCGAGTTGACGTCGCCGACGACGCGCGCCAGGATCTTTCCGGTCGGGCGGCTGTCAAAAAAATGAAAGCTCAAAGTCTGGATATGCTCGTAAAGCTGACTGCGGATCGTCAGCAGCACTTTATTTGTGACGTCCGCCATCATGCGCATCCAGCATCTTGTGCAGAGCATATACAGCACGAAAAGCAGGAGCGCGATCACGGCAAGCCGCAAAAGACCGGCAGTGTCTCTGTTTGCCACGTAGGTGTCGATGGCAAGCTCGATCATCAGCGGCGTTGCCAGCGTAACGGCAAGTGTGATGAGCAGCAAAAGCGCCACCGCCGCCAATGTTTTTTTATACGCGAAAAGGTAGCGGTAAAGCCGCAGCAGTGTCTCACGTTTTGAGACATCGCGCATAACCTCATCCTCGCGGGCTGAGTTTACTGACATAAAAATTTCCCCCCTTCGTATTGCACGCACCAGGTCCGGTAATAGCGTCCCTTCTGCGACATCAGTTCCTCGTGCGTGCCGCGCTCCGCAATCGTGTTATTTTCCAGCACGATGATTTCATCCGCGGAGCGGACAGCCGAAATACGGTGTCCGATAATGATTTTTGTAGATTGCTTCATTTCTTTTAGGTTTTTCTGGATTTCCTTTTCCGTCTCCATATCGAGCGCGGAGGTGGCGTCGTCCAGGATCAGGATAGGAGCCTGTTTTGCAAGGGCGCGGGCGATGCTGATGCGCTGTTTCTGTCCGCCGGAAAGACCGACGCCGCGCTCGCCGATGATTGTCTCATATTGATTTCCAAGACGGCTGATAAAGCGTGCGGCTCCCGCCTGCTGGCACGCCCATTCCACGGTAGATTGCCGCATTTCCTCGCGGCAGCCGGTTTTTACGTTCTCGGTAACGGAATCAGAGAACAGGAAAACGTCCTGCATGACGACGGCAGTACAGGCGCGCAGCTTTGAAAGCGGCAGCTCGCGGATATCGACGCCATCCAGCAGAATGCGCCCTTCCGTCACATCGTAGAACCGCTGGATCAGATTGACGATGGTCGTCTTTCCGGCTCCGGTCATGCCCATAATGCCGAGCGTCTGTCCCGGCTTTAAGGTGATGTTGATGTCTCTTAATATTTCGTGACCATCGAGGGAGAAGCCGACGTGGTCGAAGGTAAGCGCGCCGCTCGTTTCAGAAACCTGCGCATTTTCGGCTGCGTTTGCTGTTTGGCTGTCCGCCGCTGCAGCCGGATCGACGATCTGCGGCTTCTGCTCTGCCACTTTTTTGATTTTCTTCCAGGAGGCAAACGCTGAGGCGATATCATTGCTCAGCCAGCCGAGAATTTCCATCGGCCAGATAACGTTGTTTGCATACTCGGAGAAAGCGCCGAGTGCGCCGAGCGTCATCCGTCCGGTAATTACCATCAGACCGCCGACGATGATGACGGCGATCAGCATTACTTTCCCAAGGAAGGTGATCAGCGGCTGATATTTTGCAAGCAGGCCGGCCTGCTCCATATTCAGATCGTAGAAAAGCCGGTTGTGACGGCTGAATTTCTCAATTTCGTAGTTTTCCCGCGCGAACGCTTTCACGGTTCGCACGCCGGCGATGCATTCCTGTGCGACGGTGTTCAGCTCGGCAGTCTCCTCGCTGATCTTGTCGTAGACCTCGCCCAGTCCCTTCTCCATGCGCACGGCGCAGAAGCCGATCAGCGGCAGCACCACCAGAGGAACAAGGGTGAGATACGGGTTCAGCCGGAACATACAGACCAGCACGAGGATGGTGTGCGTCAGCGCCTCCACAGCGAGAATGCCGATGAAGCCGACCGCAACCCAGACTTTATCCACGTCCTCTTTCGTGCGTGTCATCAGCTCGCCGGTGTTGTGCTTGTCAAAAAAGTCCATCGACATGGTCTGGATGTGCCGGAACAGATCGCGGCGCATATGGTAGCCGACTGAAACGCCGATGTAATCGTATGTAAATTCCTTGACGTACTGAAAAATGGCACGCCCGATGCCGATACCGAGCAGCCCGAACAAAAGCCTCATCAGCAGTTCCACGCGCCCGGCGACGATCACATCGTCGATGATGCTGCGGGTGATCTGCGGCGCCATCATGTCCAGCGCGATGCTGATGACCATTCCGGCGAAGCCAAGCAGATACAGAAATCCGTAGCGCTTCATATAAGTTCCCAGTTTTTTCATGATCGTTGATTCCTTTCCCTGAATTTTGTGCTGTCAATGAAAGCCCACGGATTGCTTCACGCCGCCGGCGTTCCATAAAGAAAAAAGCGAAAGAGCATGTACGCTTTTCCGCTTCTGTATAGGACGATTGATTTTTTACGCGCATAAAGCTGCTGACCCGCATTGGCGGCAGGAAAGCATCCGACGAATGCTCGTGCGGGCATGGCACCTGGCTCATTGCTCGCGGGAATAAAAAACCGCAGTCCTTACAGACTGCGGCAGATATGCGTATCCGGACAGCAGACCAGTGCTGTCAGAAAATTGCTGCGAGGCAGACTGTATGAATCATCTTATCTGTCTGGTTGTCTGAAATATAAAATCTTCCGATCATCATCGCTGCCTCCTTTCCCCTTTTTTGCTAACTGTCTCTCATTGTAAGGGGTATTTACGGTATTGTCAAGACTGATCTGCAATTATTTTTGCAGATGGATTTGCAAAGGTTACTGTGGGCGGAGTGAGTGGTAACTAACATATTGCTTCCGGCAGCATCGGTGGTGTATAATAGGTATCCGGAGGCGCAATATAGTTTCTATAGAGGTGACAAAGAATGAGTGCAATTGTGACATTAAAAAAGGGCGAGGGCAGAACGGTGAAAGCCGGCGGGATGTGGATCTACGACAATGAGATCGCGTCAGTTGCCGGAAGCTTTGAGGACGGAGATATCGTACTGGTGCATGATTTTGACGGCTATCCGCTGGGACGCGGCTTTATCAACCGTCATTCCAAAATCAGTATCCGTCTTTTGACAAGAAATCCGGCGCAGGAGATCGACCGGGCGTTTATTAAAATGCGGGTGCAGAATGCGTGGGATTACCGCAAAAAGACAGTAGACACCGGAAGCTGCCGCGTGATCTTCGGCGAGGCGGATTTCCTGCCGGGAATCGTGATCGATAAATTTTCCGACGTGCTGGTGGTGGAGTCGCTGGCGCTCGGCATCGACCGTCTGAAGGAGACGATCGTGGATACCTTAAAGGAAGTGCTGGCGGCGGACGGCGTACAGATCCGCGGCGTTTATGAGCGCAGCGACGCCAAAGTGCGCGAGCAGGAGGGAATGGAGCGGCGCAAGGGATTTATCGGCGAGGCGTTCGATACCAATGTGCAGATTGAAGAGAACGGCGTGAAATATATGGTGGACGTGGTGAACGGACAGAAGACAGGCTTCTTCCTCGATCAGAAGTACAACCGGCAGTCTATCCGGCGGCTATGTCCGGGCGCGAAGGTGCTTGATTGCTTTACGCACACCGGCTCCTTTGCACTGAATGCAGGACAGGCGGGCGCGGCGAGCGTGCTCGGCGTGGACGCGTCTCAGACGGGCGTGGAGCAGGCAGAGCTGAACGCGCGTCTGAACGGTCTGGAGGATCGCGTGAAGTTTGTCTGTCGTGATGTTTTCGAGCTGCTTCCGGAGCTTGAGGCGCAGGGAGAAAAATTCGATCTGGTGATTCTCGATCCGCCTGCCTTCACGAAGTCGCGCAATTCTGTGAAAAATGCGGTGAAGGGATATCGGGAAATCAATCTGCGCGGAATGAAGCTGGTGAAGGACGGCGGCTTCCTTGCCACCTGCTCCTGCTCACATTTTATGACCTACGAGCTGTTTACACAGACCATTCACCAGGCGGCAAGGAATGTCCATAAGCGTCTGAGGCAGGTGGAATTCCGCACGCAGGCGCCGGATCATCCGATCCTTTGGGCGGCGGATGAATCGTATTATCTGAAATTTTACATTTTCCAGGTTTGCGACGAAAAATAGGAAAATGACAGCACAGGAGAGGCATGGAAAAGAGGAGGATACGGAAGATGACTTTAAAAGATCTGGAAATCGGAAAGTCCGCGGTGATCACGGCAGTCGGCGGCGAAGGCGCGCTGCGGCAGCATTTTCTGGATATGGGCGTGATTCCGGGCGCGGAGATCACGCTGGTAAAATATGCGCCGATGGGCGATCCGATGGAGCTGCGGATTCACGGCTATGAGCTGACGCTGCGCCTTGCGGATGCGGAAAAGATAGAGATAGAAAAGAAAAAAGCGGCGGTGAAGACGCCGGAAGGAAAAACGGATGTGCGTGAGAACCGCAAAAAGGTGGAGCATCCGGGACTCGGTGAGGGCGGCCGCTATCATGTGAAGGAGGGCGAGAATCCTCTGGCAGAGGGAACGCTGCTCACGTTTGCGCTGGCAGGCAACCAGAACTGCGGGAAGACGACGCTTTTTAACCAGCTCACCGGGTCGAACCAGCAT
The DNA here is from genome assembly GCF_905201705.1 of uncultured Marvinbryantia sp. Classification (GTDB taxonomy): domain Bacteria; phylum Bacillota; class Clostridia; order Lachnospirales; family Lachnospiraceae; genus Marvinbryantia. The sequence continues at coordinate 27,618 of NZ_CAJKOX010000027.1, read as the reverse complement.
GTCGGCAACTTTCCGGGCGTGACGGTGGACAGAAAGAGCGGTTCCATCAAGGGCTATCCGCAGACGGAGATCACGGATCTGCCCGGCATATACTCGATGTCGCCGTATAGCAGCGAGGAGATCGTCACGCGGCAGTTTATCATCGGCGAGAAGCCGACCGGCATCATTAACATTGTGGATGCGACGAATATTGAACGGAATCTTTATCTGACGATGCAGCTTATGGAGCTGGATGTGCCGATGGTGCTGGCGCTGAACATGATGGACGAGGTGCGCGGAAACGGCGGCTCTGTGCGCATCAATGAGATGGAGGAGCTGCTTGGCATCCCGGTGGTGCCGATCTCGGCGGCGAAAAATGAGGGCGTGGACGAGTTGATCCGCCATGCGCTGCATGTAGCGCAGTACCAGGAACGTCCGGGAAGAACGGATTTCTGCAGCCAGGATGAGCATGGCGGCGCGGTACACCGCTGCCTGCACGGTATCATGCATCTGATCGAGGATCACGCGAAGGCGGCAGGCATTCCAGTGCGTTTTGCGGCGACGAAGCTGGTGGAGGGCGATCCGATGATATTAAACGCGCTTGCGCTTTCTCAGAATGAAGAGGAAATGATCGAGCACATCATCAGCCAGATGGAGGAGGAGCGCGGCCTGGACCGCGCGGCGGCGATCGCGGATATGCGTTTTGACTTCATACAGAAGCTGGTGGACGAGACGGTGGTGAAGCCGCAGGAGAGCAGGGAGCACGCGCGCAGCCGGAAAATCGACCGCGTACTGACCGGAAAATATACGGCGATCCCGGCGTTTGTCGGCATTATGGGACTGGTATTTTTCCTTACGTTTAATGTGATCGGCGCGTGGCTGCAGGGACTTCTGGAGCTTGGCATCGGCTATCTGACGGATGCAGTGGATGTCTGTCTTACCTCCTGGAATATCAATGAAGCGATCCATTCGCTGGTAATCGACGGCATTTTTAACGGTGTCGGCAGCGTGCTGAGCTTCCTGCCGATCATCGTGACGCTGTTTTTCTTCCTGTCGCTTCTGGAGGACACGGGCTATATGGCGCGCGTGGCGTTCGTGATGGATAAGCTGCTGCGGAAGATCGGTCTTTCGGGCAGAAGCATCGTGCCGATGCTGATCGGCTTTGGCTGCACCGTTCCGGGCGTCATGGCCAGCCGGACGCTGCCGTCCGACCGCGACCGCAAAATGACGATCATGCTCACACCGTTTATGAGCTGTTCGGCGAAGCTGCCGATCTACGGATTTTTTGCCTCGGCCTTTTTCCCGGATCACGCCGCGCTGGTGATGATCGGACTGTACTTTATCGGAATTCTTGTGGGAATCCTTGTGGCGGTCATTTCTAAGAACAGTATGTTTAAGGGCGAGGCGGTGCCGTTTGTTATGGAGCTTCCGAATTATCGTATGCCGGGAGCGAAAAATGTGGCGCAGCTTCTGTGGGAAAAGGCGAAGGATTTCCTGCAGAGAGCCTTTACTGTTATTTTTATAGCGACGATCGTAATCTGGTTTTTGCAGACCTTCGACCTGCATTTCAGTATGGTAAGCGATTCGCAGAACAGTATTCTTGCGATGCTCGCCGGATGGATCGCACCGCTGTTTGCGCCCCTCGGCTTTGGAGACTGGCGTATTTCCACAGCGCTGATCACCGGCTTCATGGCAAAGGAAAGCGTCGTATCGACGCTCAACGTGCTCTTTGGCAGCACCGAAGCAGTGCTCGCGGCAATTTCTCCGCTCGCGGCAGCCTCGCTGCTGGTATTCTGCCTGCTCTACACCCCGTGCGTAGCCGCGATCGCGTCCATCAAGCGTGAGCTTGGCGGCAAATGGGCGGCGGGCGTCGTCGTCGGACAGTGTGCGATCGCATGGGTGTGCGCGCTGATTGTGCGGCTGGTCGGGCTGCTATTCGGGCTGGGATAAGAAGCAGTACGTGAACAGAAATATAGTCTTTGTTCTGCGAACATGGAGGGAACTATGCAATACTATGTCGCCCCGCTTGAGGGCATCACCGGCTACATTTTCCGCAATGTCCACCACAGATTTTTCCCGGGCGCGGACAAATATTTTATTCCGTTCATCGAGCCGAAGCCGAATTCGAAGAAGATTTTTTCCTCGCGGGAGCTGAACGATATTCTGCCGGAGCACAACGAGGGAATGTACGCCGTGCCGCAGATCCTCACGAATAAGTGGGAGGATTTTGTGTGGACGGCGAAGCATCTGCAGGAGTACGGCTACAAAGAGGTGAATATCAACCTGGGCTGTCCGTCGAAAACGGTGGTTTCGAAGAAGCGGGGAGCAGGCTTTCTCGCCGATCCGGAGGGCGTGGACGATTTTCTTGCGCACATTTTTGACGCGCTGGACATGAAAATTTCCGTGAAGACACGTCTTGGCAGGGAGGATCCGGTGGAATTTCGCTGGCTTCTGGAGATTTACAACAAATATCCGCTTTCGGAGCTGATCATCCATCCGCGCACGCAGAAGGAGTTTTACAGCTTTACGCCGCATTATGAGATGTTTGCGGAGGCGCTGGCACAGACAGCGCTTCCGGTGTGCTACAACGGGGATGTGAATACAAAAGAGGAATGCCGGGAAGTTGAAAAACGTTTCCCGCAGATAACCGGTGTGATGATGGGAAGAGGGATTCTGCGAAATCCGGGGCTGATCGGAGAGATACGTGGGGAAGAAAAGGCGGACATCCGGCGGCTGCGCCGCTTCCACGATGAGTTGTACGCCGCCTATCAGCAGGAAATGTCCGGTGACGTGCAGGTTTTATTTAAGATGAAGGAGCTTTGGACATACTTGCGCCATTCCTTTGTGCTGGAGGAAAAAACAGAAAAGAAGCTCTTTAAGGCGAAGCACCTCCGGGAATACGATGCGGCGGTGGCTGCGGTTTTCGCGGCGAACGCAGGCGTTCGTATCTGAAAGGCGATGGCTTTGCACTTCAGCATTTCCGCGTACCGGCTGACACAGATATCACCATACATGAAGGTCTGCGGATTGCTTCGCGCTTACTGTTTTTCCGCAATCTTTTTATCGTAGATACAATGCACACCCTGGTGTGCCATCATTCCGCCGAGGCAACGCTTATTGCAGCGCACGCACCGGCGGATTTTTCCGGTCTCCCCGGCGGATACCTTATTCATCCACTGTGGGTCGGCGATGAGCTGGCGGCTCATGGCGGCGCACTGTATCCTGCCGTCGGCAAGCTGCTGTTCTATGAAATCGGGATGAACCAGGCCGCCGACGCCGCAGATGGGAAGCTTCGTGTATTTGCGCACCTGGTCGCAGAATTTTAAGAAACAGCCTTCCTCAGAAAAATAAGGATGCTTTGCGCCGGGAATGGTATCATTCAGACTGGAGTGATTTGACAGTGTTACGTGAAAGCTGGTGACGCCTGCCGCCTCCAGCATCGGCACAAACAGCGGCAGCTCCGTATCCAGTACCCCGGCGTTTCCGTAGTGCGGGTTTTCCTGGCGGACGGCGAGCTTAAAATCAATGGGGTAGTCTGCAAGCTGCGAGCGGATTGCAGAGACGGCTTCTACGGCAAAGCGGACGCGGTTTTCGGCGCTTCCCCCGTAGCAGTCCGTGCGGTGATTGAACATGGCGGAGCTGAAGCTTCCGCACATGCGGTCCCCGTGCACCTGCACCATATCAAAACCCGCTTTTTTCGCCAGTACCGCCGCCGTCCCGAATGCGGCGGTGATTTTTTTCACCCTTTTGACGGGAAGGCTGCTGATGTAAGGGGCGACCTGCGCGTTCAGCAGTGGGCGCAGTTCCTGCTGTGAAATTTTCTTTGTCAGAACACCCGGAATGTATTTTATCATTCCCTTCAGATTGGTATCCGTCTGATGAAGCTGCGCGCAGATCAGACAATCGTGCCGGTGCACAGTTTCCGCTAACTTCTGATAATACGCAAAACCTTTTTTACTGTAAAGGCTGTGTCCGAAGCGGGCGGGCAGAACCGGGACATCCCCGATGATAATCATACTGCAGCCGCCAGCCGCGATGCCCTCTATCTTTTTAAAATAGTCCTCATCAGAAAGTCCCATCGTGGTGGGTGCAAAGATAAGGCGGTTTTTCAGAGTTACATTTCCAAGCGTTATGGGACTGCACAGCGTTTCATACATAAATATCACTTATCCTTTCTGAGAGCAACAGTTTAAGAAAGCCTAAACTGTGCCGTTTCCAAGCATCTTTTTCAGGGCGCTCTCCAGGCAGGTCTGCTCCTGGGGCGTCAGCAGCGCAAGCTTTTCTTCGTTCCATGAAACAATGATATCGTGGCTCTTCTGAAATACCTGAGACCCTTCTTTAGTCAGATTTAGACTAAAACGGCGGCGGTCCAGGGGATTTTTCTCCCTGCTGATCAGATGACTGGCGACCAGCCGGTCCAGAGTACGCTGCGTCAGCCCCCAGTCCATATGCAGAGCCTCGGTCAGTTCTTTGGGAGAACAGCCGGGATGCCTGCCGATGTAAAGCACCGGGTAGAGAAGACCTGGCGTCAGGTCGTCCTCCTGCAGCTTCCGGCTGCATTCTTTCACGAAATCCCGTCGCAGCTCTGAGATGTAATACGCTAATTTAACCTTCATAGTCCCTCCGTTGAATAAATTACTTGACTAAATCAAGTGTAATATAATTACTTGATTGGGTCAAGTATTTTTTAAAAAACTTTAAAATTCAAAGTAATAGATCAGCCGCTGTGTATGCAGACGAAAGAACGCCTGATACCGTATTTTACGCGACTTTCCTGACAGTCGAGCCGGAAAATGGTCGCTTTTTATTGACATTTTTTCCGGGCGTCATTATGCTGAAAGCAGTCTTGCAGGATGATACAGTAACATGGTCAGGGAGGATTTTAATATGGAAAATAAGAAAACATTTGGAGCTTTTATTTTGCGCCGGCGAAAAGAGCTTGGCATGACGCAGAAGGAATTCGCGGGGAAGCTGTACGTGACAGAATCGGCGGTGAGCAAGTGGGAGCGGGGAATGAGTTACCCGGATATCACATTGATTCGCAGCATCTGCGACGTGCTGGAGATTTCCGAGCATGAGCTGCTCACCGGGAGCGAGGATACGGAAAAGCGCTCCTCGGAGAAGCTTGCGGAAAAATATCTGCGGCTGACGCGCAATTACCGGCTGGCGCAGTACCTTATCTATGGAGCAGTTTTGCTGGGGTGTGCGATCGGAAATCTTGCGTCGTCGCATACGTTAGACTGGTTCTTTATCGTGCTTACGGCGGTGATGATGAGCGCGTCGCTGACGCTGGTTCCGGCGCTTGCCGCGCTGCATCCTGTGCTTGCGCAGTGTAAGGCGGCAGTTTCTCTTGGAAGCTTTCTGGTTTCCCTGGAGCTTTTGCTGCTGGTGTGCTGTCTGCAGACCGGCGGTGACTGGTTCCTGATGGCAGGCGTCAGTGTGCTGTTTGGAGCTGCTCTGGTTCTGCTGCCGTTTCTGCTTCCCACGCTGCCGCTGCCGGAGTGGCTCACGCACCGGAAAACGTCGTTTTATCTGATCGCGGTGATGACGCTGCTGATCTTACTGCTTCTTACCGGATGCCTGAAAAACGACGGCGACTGGTTCTTTACAGCGGCGCTTGGCACGCTCTTTGGGACCGGATTTTTCATTCTGCCGGTGCTGCTGCGCCAGCTTCCTCTGCCGGAAGCGTTGAGATCGCACAAAACGCTGCTGTATTTTATGCTGCAGACGATGGTTCTGGTCTTGCTTCTTGTCGCGGTCGATTTTGGAGCTGACGGAAGCGGCGGAAGAGATTTTATCCGGGAAATGCTGCCGATGACGATGCTGATCGCAGTGCTCCCCTGGGGCGAAATGCTGCTGATCCGATATCTTCCGGTGAGCGGCTGGTTCAGGGCATCCGCCTGCGCGCTGCTTGCCGCCCTCTGGATCTGGCTGTTCCCGGCAGCTATGGATGCGATCATGTTTTTTCAATATGGACCGTCCGATAATTCGTGGAATCTGTGGCTCACATTTGATTTTCGCGTGTGGGGCGGCAACCAGACGGCGATAAATGTCATTGCGATCATTCTGTTTTCGCTGCTTGCGATCGCGGCGGCGCTGGCTGGCGTTGGGATATGGAGGAAAAAGAAAGGCCGCTAAGGTGAAATCCGGCGTGCTTTGCATAAAATTCCATTTTTCAGACAAAATAACGGTAAATACCTGAAGGAGAAGAATGGAATGAAGGATAAAGTGTTTGGTGTTTTACAGCGCGTCGGGCGCAGCTTTATGCTGCCGATCGCGATTCTGCCGGTGGCAGGGCTGCTTCTTGGCGTCGGCAGTTCCTTTACGAACGAGACGACCATCGCCACCTACCGGCTGCAATGGCTCCTGGGTGAAGGAACCGTGCTGCACGCACTGCTGGTGATCATGAATAAGGTAGGCAGCGCGGTGTTCGATAACCTTCCGCTTATTTTTGCAGTCGGCGTGGCAATCGGCATGGCAAAGCGGGAAAAGGAGGTTGCCGCGCTCTCCGCCGCGATTGCTTATCTCGTCATGAATACGGCGATCAATGCGATGCTGGTGCTGAACGGGGACATTCTGGAGAACGGTCAGATCGCGGCGGATGTGCTGGAGGGAACCATTGCGTCCGCCTGCGGCATCCTGACACTGCAGACCGGCGTGTTCGGCGGCATTATTGTAGGCTGGGGCGTGGCGGCGCTGCATAACCGGTTTTATAAGATCGTGCTGCCGAATGCTCTGTCGTTTTTCGGCGGCACCCGGTTTGTGCCGATTATTTCTACGCTGGTCTATATGCTTGTCGGCATCCTTTTGTACTTTGTCTGGCCGCCGGTGCAGAACGGCATCCATGCGCTCGGAGGACTGGTGACGGGCAGCGGCTACATCGGGACGCTTATTTTCGGGCTGATCAAGCGCGCGCTGATCCCATTCGGACTTCATCATGTTTTTTACATGCCGTTCTGGCAGACGGCGCTCGGCGGCACGATGGAGGTGGGAGGTCAGCTCGTGCAGGGCGGACAGAATATTTTCTTTGCCCAGCTTGCCAATTCCGCGAATGTTTCACACTTCAGCGCGGACGCGACCAGATATTTTTCAGGTGAATTTATCTTTATGATATTCGGGCTTCCGGGCGCGGCGCTCGCGATGTACCACTGCGCGAAGCCGGAAAAGAAAAAGGCGGCGAAGGGACTGCTTCTGTCGGCGTCGCTCACCTGTATGCTGACGGGTATTACAGAGCCGCTGGAATTTTCTTTCCTTTTCGTGGCGCCTGCTCTGTTCGTCGTGCAGGTGATCCTGGCGGGATCGGCGTACATGATCGCTCATATGCTCAACATTGCCGTCGGGCTGACGTTCTCGGGCGGTCTGCTGGATCTGTTTCTGTTCGGTATTCTGCAGGGCAACGCCAAAACGAGCTGGCTGCTGATCATTCCGGTCGGCATTGTATATTTTCTGCTGTACTACTTTATTTTCCGCTTCCTCATCCGCAAATTTGACTTTAAAACCCCGGGACGCGAGGATGACGACAGCGAGACGCGCCTTTACACAAAGGCGGACGTGCGTGCGCGCCGGGAGGATTCTGCGAAGGAACAGCCGGAAAGTGCGGAGACGCTCGATCCGGTCAGCGCCGTTATCACGCGCGGTCTTGGCGGAAAACGCAACATCAGCGATGTGGACTGCTGCGCTACCAGGCTTCGCTGCAGCGTTCATGATGAGACGCTTGTCAACGATGCGCTGCTGAAATCAACCGGGGCGTCCGGCGTCATTCACAAAGGAAAAGGCGTGCAGATCATCTATGGACCGCAGGTTTCCGTGATCAAATCCGAGCTGGAGGCCTATCTGGAGACTGCGCCGGAGGAGCTTTATACAGCCGGAACAGAAGAAAGCGGCGGGGAGAAAGAGTTTGACAATGGCGGGCAACGGTCGTCGGAAATCGTGCAGTCCATTTTGATCTCCAGTCCCATCACCGGCATGGCGGGCGATCTTACGATGGTTCCGGACGAAGCCTTTGCCTCCGGAATGATGGGCGACGGGGCGGCGGTCCTGCCGACGGAAAGCACCGTGGCTGCGCCGGAGGACGGCATGATCGGGTTTGTATTCGACACAAAGCACGCGATCGGATTTGAGACGGATCTTGGCATCAGCCTGCTGATTCATATAGGGATCGACACCGTTAAGCTTGAAGGGGCAGGCTTCGAGGTTCTGGTGAGAAACGGGCAGAGGGTGAAAAAGGGCGAGCCGCTTTTAAAACTTGACCTGGAGTATCTGAATAAAAATGCTTCCTCCCTCGTCTCGCCGGTCATCTGTACCGGGCTGTCTGCGAACCAGAAAATCCGCCTTTTAAAGGAGGGCAAGATAGATGCCGGCGAAGCGCTGTTTGCGGTCGATATTTACGGAGAGCAGCCGTAGGAAGCTTCGGTACGCGCAAAAAAACGGGAAAGGACACGGAGATATGAAAAAATTTGAGTGTGTAATAAAAGATCAGCTGGGCATCCACGCAAGACCTGCGGGTCTGATCGCGCGGCGTGCGGACAAATACAGAAGCCGGATCACCCTGCGCATCGGCGGACGCCCTGCCGACGCCGGAAAAATCATGAGTATCATGATGCTGGGGGCAAGATGCGGCCAGACTATGGAGGTCGAGATTGAGGGCGAGGACGAGGAGGCGGCATATGAAGGGATGAAATCGCTGCTGGAGGAAATACTGTAGAAAGTATCATGAAAAACAGAAGATGTGTTCCGCTGCGGACAACCGGTAAAAGCAATGTGTCTGCAGGGAATACATCTCCTTTTATTTGTCAGGAAGGTTTCATCATGTCTGGCTTAGTAAGTATAATTCTCCACGTTTACCTTATCTACCTCCTGGAACGGCGCGAGCGTGGAAACCATTTTCACTGGCTTATCGTAGCTGTTTTTGCAGTAATGGATCTCACCGGGTTCAATGTGGATAAGCTGGCCCGGGTACATATGGTGTACTACGCCGTCCACAACGATGTCGATCTCACCCTCCAGGATATAGAAATCCTCCTCCATGATATTGTGGTAGTGTGCCTTGAAATCCTGCCCCGGCATAAACTGCACAATGGCAAAATTCATGCGCGGACCTTTCATAAGGTATTTGGGACCGCTGTCCCCGAAGCGGTATTCTCTGTCTTTTTCGTCAACGATAAACATATCTGCAATCTCCTTTCGGGTTATTATAATCATAAGAGTCTGGTAATTTCTGTGTTTTTAATATACCGGGAAAGCGCCGCTGTCATTTACAGTCCGGGCGCCGTCCACATCGGTTTCGTGATCCCCTCATTCACCAGCTCAAGCTGCGCAGCGTAAATTTTGCGCCAGGTAACGTAAAGCTCGTTGTAAACAGCATGGTTTTCCATGTTGGGCACGAATACCTGATCCCACTGGACTGTGCGCTTTGCACCCTCTTCGATACTGGGATAAATGCCGACGCCGTATCCCGCGAGAATTGCGGCGCCGAGAGCAGTTGCTTCTTTTACGACCGGAACCTTTACCGGCATACCGAGCACGTCGGCGAGGATCTGTGACCAGAGCGGACTCTTGGAGGCTCCGCCGGCAAAAATAACTTCGGACGGCATATTTCCGGTAGCTTCGTGCACCAGTTCCATGTGTCCCTTTACCAGCATGGCGGTATTCTCCAGAATAGCGCGATAGAAGGTATAGCGGTTAAATTTTTCCGGATCAAGCTCAAAATTCGTGAAGGTGGGAGAGGCGTGCTTCCAGCTTATAAAGTTCATAACGTCGCTGAAGGCGCACATCATGCCGTAACTTCCGGCGGGAATCTTTTTTGCCTCACGGTTCATGATATCGTAGGTGTCTTCTCCGGTAGCGGCGCTCTGCTGTTTTTCGAGCTGGCAGAAGCCGTCGCGGAACCAGCGCATTACAAGCCCCGGCTTGAAAGCAAGAGCCTCATACTGCCAGACGCCGGGTACGGCATGGCAGTTTACACGCACACGGCACTTGGAATCGGTAGCGCCGTCCGCTGTGTTAAATTCATACTGCCAGAAGCTGCCGCCAAAAACAGCCGCCTGGTTCGGCTCCGTTGCGCCCACGCCGATCGATCCGAGCTGGCAGTCTCCACCGCCCACTACCACCGGGGTGCCTTCGGCAAGCCCGGTATCCGCAGCGCCCTTTGCGTTTACGTTTGCGATAATGCTTCCGCATTCCATGACCGGCGGGAAAATATCGTCGCGCAGTCCGCATTTGCGGGCGATCGAAGCATCCCAGCTTCTGCTTCGCAGGTCAAAAATACCGGTGGTAGAACCGTTGCTTGGCTCTACAGCCTCCACGCCGGTCAGCCTGCGGATCAGCCAGTCGTTGAACATACCGATCTCGGCAACCTTCTCATAAATCTCCGGCATTTTATCTTTTACCCAGAGCAGACGCGGGAGAGCGCCAAGCGCATAGGTCTGACCGCTCTGCAGATAAATCTCTTTTTCCAGCTCCGGATCCATGTGGATGAGCTTTCCTACCTCGTCGTTGCTGCGCGCGTCAACGTTGGCGCATGCCCAGACCTCGTTTCCGTCTTTGTCGTAGAGGACGATGCCCTCCCGCATACAGGTGGTGGAAACGGCCGCGATCTGCTTCGGATCAATGCGGGTTTCCTCAAGTACGCCGCGGATGCAGTCGCAGGCAAGATCCCAGTTATGTACCCAGTCAAAATCCATGCTGCCCGGATAGCGGGGATCCTCCCGATGTTCCCATTCTCTCTGCACACAGCTTAGCTGCGTGCCATCTGTGCGAAAGAGTACGGCACGCACGCTTCCGGTACCGGCGTCGATCGCCATTAAAAATTGTTCTGCCATAAAAACCCTCCTTTTTTATTGATTATTCACTGCTTTTTAAAATGCCTGCCGCTGTGGTTTCATCTGTGATAAGAATATCCAGATATCCGCCGCGCAGCGCGGCAAGAATTGCCTCTGCCTTGTTCTCCCCGGCGGCAACGCCGATTACGTTGTCCAGGGATCTCAGTGTTTCCAGCGAAGTACTGATGAGCCGGTCCTCGATATCGGAAGGAACCAGTCTGCCGTCCCTGTCGATAAAATGACACAGCATGTCCCCGACTGCGCCCTTCATGGAGAGCAGCAGGAAATCATTGTAGGAGAGCGTGCCGTTCGTGAGAATAGTAGCACCCTTGTTCATGCTTCCGATACCGATCACGGTCATTTTCGCAAGCGATACCATGTTGCGGATCTGCTCGACGCCCGGCTCCTTTTCCATTACTGACACGATCTTCGGGTCGGTCATCACCAGCGGAGTCGGCATCAGATACAGCTTTGCGTTGAAGATGGTGGACTGTGTATTCGGCAGGTAATAATTGACGCCCCCGGTGAGGGAAACGACATTCACCGGAAACTCGGAATTATTCGCAAGGTGATTCAGGACGCGGCTTGGTGTGTCGCCGTATCCCATATTAATATAGCTGGATTTATCAAGACGCTCGTTGATGTACATAGCGGCTGCCTGCGCGACGCTTTCGTTGTTATCCTTGCCGTCCACGGCGGGCGGGACGATAAATGCGTCCTTCAGATGAAAGCGTGTGATAAGCTGTTTTTCGATCTGCATACGGCTGCTGTCGCTGTTGCGCACGGAAAAATGAATAATGCCGGTTCTGCGCGCCTTGTCCAGCAGGCGGTTTACACGCAGACGGGGAATCCCCAGATAGTCCCCGATGGTCTGCTGGGTAAGCCCTTCCATATAATAATACCATGCAACCTTTACGAGCAGAATATCTTCATAATCGTATTCTTCAGACATAGTTGCTCCTCCTGTGAAAGATTAACAAAAGTTTGAAAAGCTAACAAATGTTCTGCTTATAATGGAAGTTTAGCATGAAAAAGCGTGTATGTCAACAGAATTTAACATGGGAACAAAAATATTTAAAATGCATAAAAATATACACAATTTAAAAAAATCAATATTCAAAATGTATAAAAAATAAAAAGAGAGCCAAAAACGCTCTGTAAAATATCGACAATTTGCGTGTTGACAAATGTGGGTGCAGAGGTGTATAGTATACTCAAACATTATTTCTAAATGAAAACATTTGACGAAAGGAGGAGGCTTCTTGTCCGGGAAAGCGCTTTTAACGATAAAAAATGTACATAAGGCTTTCGGCATGAATGAGGTACTGAAGGGAATCAGCCTGGAGCTGTGTGAGGGAGAGGTTCTTGCGCTGATCGGCGGCAACGGCGCCGGGAAGAGTACGCTGATGAAAATCATCATGGGCATTTACCAGCACGACAGCGGCGAGATTTTTGTCAGAGGCGAAAAGGTTACTTCCAACAAAACCAGTGCGGCGCTTGCAAGCGGGATTTATATGGTGCCGCAGGAACCGATGCTTTTTCCGAATATGACGGTAAAGGAAAATATCATCATCGGTTTCAGTAAAAAGCCGGCGGAGCTGGGCAGGGAACTGACGGAGCTGATCAGGGAGATCGGCTGGAATCTGGACTTAAACAGAAAAGCGGGCAGCCTTTCCATTGCGGAGCAGCAGATGGTCGAGATATTAAGAGGTCTTCTGAGACACGCACAGATACTGATTCTGGACGAGCCGACCAGCGCGCTCACATTCGACGAGGTAAAAAGCCTGTTCAAAAGTGTGAACGAGCTGCGGGAAAAGGGCATCGGCATTATTTATATCACGCACCGTCTGGCGGAGGTTTTTGAGATCGCCACAGACGTTGCGATCATGAGAGACGGAAAGATCCCGGTGCGCGGACCGGTGGAGGAATTTACGCGGGAAGCGCTTGTGAAGGGATTGCTTCCTCCGGATGTGCAGGATAAGGAAAACAAATTAAAGGATCAGCTAAAGGGTGTGGATTACAGTCAGAAGCCTGTCTTTGAACTGCAGCATTTCAGCGGCTATGGCTTCAGCGATATTTCCCTGAAGGTTTATCCGGGAGAGATTCTCGGACTTGCCGGAGTGATCGGCGCGGGCAGAACAGAGCTTGCCACCACGGTATTCGGCAAGGATAAGGTGCTCGGCGGAAAAGCGATTCTGGACGGAAACGATATTACCGGGCTTTCTACCAGAAAAGTAATGGAGGCGGGACTGAATTATGTGCCGGAGGACCGCCACTATCATGGATTATTCAAGCTCAGCGATGTGGCGGCAAACACGACCAGCGCCATGCTTGGAGAAAAACCGATGGGCAGCTTTCTTCTGAACCGTAAAGCGGAATACAATATGACGCAGAAGTACATCGACGACTTTCGCATCAAGGTGACCGGGCAGGATCAGACGGTTGGCAGTCTCTCGGGCGGAAACCAGCAGAAAGTCGTGATCGGGCGCAGTCTCTCCACATCGCCGAAGCTTGTCATTCTCGATGAGCCGACGCGCGGGATCGACGCGGCAGCCAGGGGCGATGTGTACGCGATCATCCACCAGCTCCGGAACCAGGGAGTGTCAGTGCTCCTGATTTCCTCGGATATGGAAGAAATCGTTGAGCTTTCTGATCGCGTCATGACAGTATGCCAGGGCAGGATCAATGGAGAATTTAAAGGAGAAGAGATTAATCAGGATAATCTGATGGCTGCATCCTTTGGCATCACAAAGAATGAGGGGGTGGGAGCATGAAGCGGTTATTGAAAATACGGGAGCTCAGCAGCTTTCTGTTTCTCGTGGCGCTGTTTGTGCTCGTTGGGATCCTGAATCCGAGCTTCCTCACGGCAGACAATATTGTGGCGTGCTTCAACGACAGTGTGGTGTATATTCTGATCTCTGTTGGTATGGCGTTTGCCATTATCGTCGGGGAGATCGACGTATCAGTCGGTGCAAACCTTGGATTTACGGCAACGGTTGTATCGTGTATGCTGCGCGATGGACAGAATTGGGCGCTTGCCTTTATTACAGGCATTCTGATCGGCGTGCTGTTCGGGCTTTTTAACGGCTGGGGCGTTGCGGTGATGGGAGTCCCCTCCCTTATCTTCACCCTTGGCACCAACGGCGTGATGCGCGGCATGATGTATGTGTACACGGGCGGTGCGTGGGTGGAAAACCTGCCGGCATCCTTCAAGCAGCTTTACACAAATACGTTTATCGGGAACATCAGTATCTGCTTTACCGTGACGGCGATCGCTGTGGTCATCGTACATCTCCTGCTGAAGAATACGAAGCGGGGCAGATATTTTACTGCAGTCGGGGATAATCCGGGCGGCGCGACGCTGGTTGGCATCCCGGCGGTACAGACAAAGGTCGTGGCATATGTGATCTGCGGTATTTTCGCGGCGATTTCCGGAATTGTGTTTTCCTCCAGGATCGGTTTCATCACTGCCACTTCCGGAAACGGCTATGAAATGAAAGCGGTAGCGGCGTGCGTGCTCGGCGGCATCAGTCTTTCGGGCGGCGTGGGAAGCGTGATCGGAGCTTCCATCGGAGCCGTTATCATGGCGAGCATCAGCCGCCTGCTGGTATTTATGGAGCTTGGCTCTACCTACGACGATACTATCACGGGCATCATGCTGATCACCATCGTTGTTGTGGACGCGCTGATGCAGAAGCGGACGGCGGAGAAGAACCGCAGGGAGCGTCTGGCGGCGCGTACAGCGGGAAAGGAGGAGATGTAAATGAAAAAATCCTTTTCCACAAGAATAAAAGAGTTCCTGAAAAGCTGGGAGATGGTGCTGCTGTGTATTCTGGTGGCTGAATTTATCATCTTCGGCAGTGCAAACCCAAAGTTTCTGCGGCCGGCGCTGCTGTTTAACAGTATGAATGATTTTATGTCGATCTGCATTATCTCCCTGTTTGTAACGTTTGTTATGATCACAGGCGGTATCGACATCCAGGCGGGTTCGATCGTAGGCCTGACGTCTATCATCATCGGCGTTTCCTGGCAGGACTTCGGGTTCAATATCTGGGCGGCTGCTCTGCTTGCGGTAGTGATCGCGGCGCTCTGCGGCGCACTTTCCGGGTTCTTTGTAGCGTACTGCGGGGTGCAGGCGATGGTCGTCACTCTGGGAGGTCAGTTTCTGTACGCAGGGATCGCGCTGCTGGTATCGAATCTGGCGTCGACGGCGAGCTACCAGGGGATCAGCGGATTTCCGGATTATTTTAAAATTGTATCGAAGTATAAGCTTTTCGGTCTGATACCGAGCCAGCTGTTGATTTTCCTGGCGCTGACAGTGATCGCCTATATCATTCTTCACCGCTCAAAATATGGAAGAAGAGTGTTCCTGGTCGGCGTAAACCAGGAGGCGGCGGAATATTCCGGCATCAATACGCGCCTGGTGATTATGAGTACTTATGTTCTTTCCGCTGTGAGCGCGGCAGTCGCGGGTATTGTTCTGACGGCATACCTTGGCACGGCAAAGAGTGACCTCGGTTCTAATTTTACGCTGAATATCATCACGGCGGTAGTGCTTGGCGGCACGTTGAGCACCGGAGGAAAGGGGAATGTTATCGGAACGGCGCTGGCATCCATGGTGATCGGTCTGCTGAGATTCGGGCTTCCGCTTTGCTTCAAGGTGGGCACACAGTACCTGGATATCCCGGTGGGGATCCTGCTTCTGGTGGTGGTGCTCGGAAGGTCGCTCGGTTCGCATCCGTCGGTCACAAACCTTCTTGCAAGGATGAAGAAAAACAGGAAGGCGGCATAAATACGATGTTTAGGGGAAGGACCCTAGATATATAAAAATCTTTTATAAAAAGGAGGAAAAGAAATTATGATGAAAAAGGTTTTGGCTGGAATGCTGGCGACAGCTATGGTAGCCGGAGGAGCAATGACATGCTTCGCAAGCGAGTCTGTTGAGGGAATGACCGTTGCTTTTATCCCGAAGCTGACAGGAAATGCATTCTTCGAGTCTGCAAACGACGGCGCCCAGGAGTACGCAGAAAAATGGGGAATTACCGTTGAGTACATGGGCAACTCCGTAGCAGGCGCTGCCGAGCAGGTAGAGGTTATTCATCAGGCGATCAACACGGGTGTTGACGCGATCTGTATCTCCACCGTTGACGCGGCGGGCGTATCGGATGCGCTGAAGGAAGCGGCGGACGCAGGCATCACCGTCTGCACATGGGACTCTGACGCAAATGTAGAAGACCGTGCGCTGATGGTATCGCAGGGAACCCCGGAGGTTCTTGGCAAGATGCTGGTTGATATGGGCGTTGACGCTCTGACAAAACGCGGCAAAGACCCGGCAGCGGATGCGATCAAATACTGCTGGCACTACTCACAGGCTACTGTAACTGACCAGAACTCCTGGCAGGTGGCCGGTGAAGCTTACATTAAGGAAACCTATCCGAACTGGGAAAATGTAGCGCCGGAAAACTACTACAGTGAACAGGATTCTGAGAAGGCTGTTACGGTTGGTGCTGCCGTACTTGCAGACCATGCAGATGTTGACCTCATTATCTGCAACGACTCCACGGCTCTTCCGGGACAGCTTCAGGCAGCCCAGAACGCAGGCCTTACCAAAGACGACATTACGATCACCGGTTTCGCTTCCCCGAATTCCATCAAGGAATACTGCAAAGCAGGCGTTCTCTATGAATGGGGTCTCTGGGACTGCAAGATCCAGGGCGCTATGGGATGCTATGTAGCAGCTTACCTTGCAGCTGGCAACGAAGTGGCAGTTGGCGATACCATTTCCATTCCGGAAATCGGCGATGTAACTGTTGAGGCAAATGACAGTATCGCAGAGGGCGCTGCAACGGCAGACACAAACAATGGTGTTGTGCTTCTTCCGGAGCGTGCGATCTTCGACGAAAGCAACATGGATAATTACAACTTCTAAGGTTTGACTTGAAATTTACCGAAAAAGGCTGTTGCTTGCAGCAGCCTTTTTCAGGTATAATGCAATCGTGATTTCCGCGAGGATGCGCAGCCCGCGGAAAAGCAGGTGAAAACTTATTAAGAAAAGAGGAGAACGAATGGCAGATAAAGACGGACTTAAGGTAGCGAAAGATTATAAGGTAGATATTCCGTTTGCGAATAATGAGGGCTTTTACGTAAAGGGGGCAAATAATCTCGACTGGGGAATGCAGAAGCACCTTTCCAATATTTTCAACCCTAAGAGTGGGAATTCTGTAATGTTTGCGTTTGACCATGGATATTTCATGGGCTCGACGGCCGGTCTGGAGCGGCTTGATTTGCTTCTTCCGAAGCTGGCGCCGTATGTTGACGTATTTATGGGAACAAGAGGAGCTATCCGCACCTGTGTGCCGCCCCAGATCACGAAGGGCATTGCACTGCGTGTATCCTCCGGGTCCTCTATGCTGAATGATGATCTGTCGCACGAGGTGGTTGCGGTAGACATTGAGGATGCGATCCGTATGAACGCAGACTGCATGGCAGTACAGACTTTTATCGGCGCGGACGGACAGCTCTCCAGCATTGACAATCTTTCAAAAGTGATCAATGCGGGTATGCGCTACAGCATTCCGACGCTGGGCGTCGTTGCGGTTGGAAAGGATATGGCGCGCACCGACCGTTTCTTTAAGCTGGCGACAAGAATTGTGGCAGAGATGGGCGTTCAGCTTGTAAAAACTTATAATTGTGATAACTTCGAGGAGATCGTTGCAGCGTGTCCGGTTCCGATTGTTGTGGCAGGGGGAAAGAAGCTTCCGGAGCCGGAGGCGCTCAATCTTGCGTATACCGTAATCTCCAAGGGCGCAAGAGGCGTCGATATGGGAAGAAATATTTTCCAGAGCGAGCATCCGGTAGAGATGGCACAGGCGGTTGCAAAGATTGTGCATGAAGGATTTACAGACAAGGAAGCATACGAGTTTTATCTCGACGCAATTCATTAAAAGGCTAAAACAATCAGACGGGAGTTCCTCCCGTCTGATGTGGTATAATACAGGTAACGCGAAAATGTGATAAGGGAGAAGAGTATGGGATTACGGGTAGTTGAGATGGTTCTGCCGGTACTTCTAATGATCGGTATCGGTTATTTCTGCAACCGCAGACAGATTTTTGATATGAATGGCCTGAAAGGACTAAAGGCGCTTCTGGGGGACATCATGCTGCCGGTAGTGCTGTTTAATGCGTTTTTTACTGCCAGCTACAGTCTGCGTGTGGTGGTAGTTTTTCTGGTGGTTTATCTGGGCTTTGGGGCGGCGATCGCACTTGGCTTTCTGCTGCGTCCGCTGGTAAAGCCTTATGGAAAATATCTGCCGTTTCTTGTTGCCAGTGCAGAGGGCGGGATGCTCGGCTATGCCCTCTACGGGTTGATCACAGGCAGCCAGTCGGGCTTTGCGGCAGTCGATCTTGGGCAGACGGTGTTTGCATATACCGTATGGCTGGGGCTGCTTACTTCTGTGGACGGCGGCGAGGTGAAGGCGGAAAAGCTGCTGAAAAATATGATTTCCAACAAATGCTTTCTTGGTATGGTGTTCGGGATCGTGCTTGGAGCGGCGGGAGTGGGAAATGTTGTCATGAATTCGGCGGCAGGCGGTATTGTGAAGTCTGTCGTCAGTATGATTACGGCGCCGGTCAGTGCGGTCGTTCTTTTGATGGTCGGCTACGAGCTGAATCTGAAAAAGGAACTGTTCCTGCCGGTTCTTAAAACGATCGTGCTGCGCCTTGTCATTATGGGCGCGCTGCTGCTTGTCAGCAATCTGGTTATTTTCCGCATCTTTCCTTTCGATAAGGAACTGGAGATCGCGCTGATGGTACTCTATGCGCTCCCCGCGCCGTTTATCATACCGATTTTCTCCGATGTTGGAAAAGATGGAGAATATGTTGCCACCACGCTCTCCGTACATACGCTGGTTACGGTGGCGCTTTACGCGGCAATCGTAGTGTATAGTCTGTAACAGCGCAGGAAAAATGATGCAGGAGGAACCGAAATGGAATTACTGGATATCGTAGATGAAAATGGCTGCCCGACGGGAGAGACAGTCGAGCGGGAGACGGCGCACAGAAAAGGGATACGTCACCGTACCTCCCATGTCTGGCTGATGCGTGAGGGCAAAAACGGAACGGAGGTGCTCCTGCAGAAGCGCAGCAAGAATAAGGATTCGTATCCCGGCTGCTATGACATCTCCAGCGCCGGCCATATTCCGGCAGGCGTGGATTTCGTTCCCTCCGCGATCCGGGAACTGCGTGAGGAGCTGGGACTTCTGGTGGAAGTGGAAGAGCTGATTTACTGCGGGCAGCGCAGATTTCATTTTGAGGCAAAATTTCATGGAAAACCATTCAACGATTACCAGGTGAGCAATGTGTACTGTGTCTGGAGAGATGTGGAGCCGGAAAATCTGACGCTGCAGGCATCCGAGGTGGAGAGCGTGTGCTGGATGAATCTGGAGGAATGTAAGGCGGCGGTGCGCGAAAACACCATCCCGAACTGCATTTTTACGGAGGAGCTGGAGATGCTGCCGAAAAGCAGGCTTGACAACGCCGCTTTTCAGTCTGTATACTAGACATTAGGAAGAATCCTGCATATGATAAGGATGGGCGGAAAATGATAGCTTTTTTAAATTCGCTGCTGGAGTTTCTGGTAGAATGCGGCATCTTGATCTTTGAATATATCGGCGTCGGTGTGATCATCTGCACAAGTCTGGTCAGTCTTTATAAATATGTCACGCGCAGACCTGACACCAGAATTTATCTGGCAAAAGGGCTTGCCATGGGGCTGGAGTTTAAGCTTGGCAGCGAGATTTTGCGCACCGTTGTCGTGCGTGAGTGGAAAGAGATCGCTATTGTTGCCGGTATTATTGTGCTGCGCGCCGCACTTACCTTCCTCATTCACTGGGAGATCCGGCAGGAGGAAAAAGAAGTGGAGGATAAGCTGCATAAGGAATCGTAAACAGGAAAACCATCACGGAAAGAACCGTGTACTTGTAAGAGTCTGCCCTGGCAGGCTCTTGTTTCGCTATGCTTAAGGAAAGGGGATTTTGGGATAATGACACAGGCAGAAAAACAACACATGATGGCGACGGCGCCGATACCGGGTCTGATCGCGCGGCTTTCGGTGCCGACGATCATCAGTATGCTGATTACTTCATTTTATAATATGGCGGACACTTTTTTCGTTGGAAAGCTCGGCACCAGCGCTACGGCGGCGGTTGGTGTCGTATTTCCGCTGATGTCCATCATACAGGCGCTCGGCTTTTTATTCGGTCACGGCTCCGGCAACTCCGTATCGCGCAAGCTCGGCGCACAGAAGATTGACGAGGCGGAGCATCTTGCTTCCTGCGGCTTTTTTTCTTCGCTTGTCTGTGGTCTGTTTATTTTGATCGGCGGACAGCTTTTTCTGGAGCCGCTGTCTCGCATTCTCGGCTCCACCGACACAATTCTTCCCTACACCAAGCAGTATCTGAGCGTGATCCTTATCGGGGCTCCGTACATGACGGCGTCGCTGACAATGAACAATCTGCTGCGTTTTCAGGGCAGTGCGTTTTATGCAATGATCGGGATCACAACCGGAGCGGTGCTCAATGTGATCCTGGACCCGGTATTTATTTTCGTGTTTGATATGGGAATCGCAGGCGCGGCCTGGGCGACGATCCTCAGCCAGCTTGTGTCCTTTGTTTTGCTGCTTGTCGGAATGAAGGTATCAAACTGCGTTCCGCTGCGCATGAAGAACATGAAATATCTGCCGTCACTGATCGGGCAGATCTTCGGCGGCGGACTGCCCTCGCTCTGCCGGCAGGGACTTGCTAGTCTCGCCACGGTTGCGCTGAATCTGGCGGCGGGTCCTTACGGCGACGCGGCGATCGCGGCAATGTCTATCGTGATGCGCATCGCATTCTTTGCAGGCTCCACAGTGATCGGCTTCGGGCAGGGCTTCCAGCCGGTCTGCGGCTTCAATTACGGCGCAGGCAACATTAAGCGCGTAAAGGAAGCGTTCTGGTTCTGTGTGAAGCTGGCGACGGGCGTGCTGATCGTGCTCGCTATCCTCGGCTTTGTCTTTTCCGGCGATCTGGTTGCGATCTTCCGCAAAGACGATCTGGAGGTTATCGAGATCGGCACCCTGGCGCTGCGTATGCAATGCGTCACGCTGCCGCTCACGGGCTGGATCATTCTGAACAATATGTTGTTTCAGACGATCGGGCGCACCGTTCCGGCAAGCGTGCTCGCGGCCTCCAGACAGGGAATCTTCTTTCTGCCCGCGGTGCTGATCCTGCCGTTTTTCTTCGGTATCCGTGGCGTTCAGTGCGCGCAGGCGGTGGCGGATGCGGCGGCGTTTGTACTGGCGCTGGTTCTGAACCGGAAGCTGATGCCGACGCTGTGAGGCGAAAGAGGGCGACATTTGTTCTGCGCGGACAGAAGCAGCGCGCAGATTCACAGTACGGAATAATCTGTCAGGCATCTTCTGGTTTGATATCGTGAACAGGAGATGTGTAAATATAAGGTACGCAGGAGGAGAAGTATGACAAAGAAAGAGCTGGCGCTGGAGATCATTGAGCGCCTGAAGAAGGAATACCCGGATGCGGGCTGTACGCTGGATTACGACGAGGCCTGGAAGCTGCTGGTGAGCGTGCGCCTGGCGGCGCAGTGCACCGACGCCAGGGTGAATGTGGTTGTGGAAGGATTGTTTGAAAAATATCCGAGCGTGAAGGCGTTGGCGGAGGCCGACGTGGAGGATATCGAGCGCATCGTAAAGCCGTGCGGTCTCGGACACAGCAAAGCACGCGATATCAGCGCCTGTATGAAGATGCTGCAGGAGGAGTACGACGGAAAAATCCCGGAGGATTTCAATGCGCTGCTGAAACTGCCGGGCGTGGGGCGCAAGAGCGCCAATCTGATCATGGGTGATGTGTTCGGCAAACCGGCGATCGTGACGGATACGCACTGCATTCGTCTGGTGAACCGCATGGGACTGGTGGACGGCATCAAGGAACCGAAAAAGGTGGAGATGGAGCTTTGGAAGATCATTCCTCCCGAGGAAGGGAGCGATTTCTGCCATCGGCTCGTTTATCACGGCAGGGAAATATGCACGGCGCGGACGAAGCCGTACTGTGACCGCTGCTGTCTGCAGGATATCTGCAAGAAAAAAGGAGTTGACTAAATGAGTGAAGAAAAATATGCACTGTTAATCGACGCGGATAATGTGTCCGCAAAATATATCAAACCGATCCTGGATGAGCTTTCGAAATACGGAAACGTTACTTATAAACGAATTTACGGAGACTGGACGAGTACCCAGCACGCGAGCTGGAAGGAGGTGCTGCTGCAGAATTCTATCAGTCCGATCCAGCAGTACAGCTATACGCAGGGGAAGAATGCTACCGACTCAGCGATGATCATCGACGCGATGGACATCTTGTATACCGGCAATGTGGACGGCTTCTGTCTGGTGTCCAGCGATAGCGATTTTACCAGGCTGGCGAGCCGTCTGCGTGAGAGCGGCCAGAACGTAATCGGCATGGGCGAGGCAAAAACGCCGATTCCCTTCCGGCAGGCGTGCAACATTTTTACAACGCTGGAACTGCTGCTTGAAGACAGCACCGCAGAGAAGGAAGAGAAAGCACCTGTGGTTTCGGCAGTGGAACAGACAGCACACAAATCCGGCGAGACGGATGTGGTGAGCCGCGAGCAGGTGGAGGAAGCGGTCATCAAGATCATTACAGAAAATCAGAACAACGACAAGGAAACCGGACTCGGCGAGGTTGGCAGCCGTCTGGTGAAGCTTTACCCAGACTTCGATGTGCGTAATTATGGGTATAGTATGCTTTATAAATTCCTGGAAACTTTCCCGAAGCTGAAAGTCATCCGTGACGGCTCCAAAATGTCCGTGGCTCTCTACGAAGATCCGGGGCGCAAAGAAAGCCTGGAAAAATATATTGTTGAGCAGGTGCAGAACAGCGGCAGCGTCGGCATTGCCCTTGGACCGCTCGGCAATAAAATTCACCTGCAGTTTAAGGATTTTAAAGTGCGCGATTACGGCTATTCGCGGCTGAAGGAGTATATCAGCAGCATCCCAAGCATCCGTACAAAGGGCGAGGGAAAGCAGATCCGCGCTGTCTTTGAAGATGCAAAAGAGAAGGACAAAGAGAAAGAAAAGGAAAAAGAGAAGGAAAAACCGAAAAAAAGAGCGGGCAGCAAAAAATGAGAGAGAAAAATGATCTGGGTGCGCAGGGAAGCGGGAGCCTGCATAAAAATATGAAAAAACGGCAATCTGAAGGAAAACGCGGAAATGCGGCAAGAAACGGGATACTAGGTGGACGGCGCAGTGATGGGGCAGGAACCGGGACAACAGGTGGACGATGCAGTGATGCGGCAGAGAGCGAGATGTCGGAGGGACGACACAGCGATATGCCGATGTGCCCGGTTCAGAAGAAATGCGGCGGCTGCCAGTTCCAGGGCATTCCTTATGCGCAGCAACTGAAAATCAAGCAGCGCCAGGTGGAGAAACTTCTCAAACCCTTCGGAAAGGTCAACCCGATTATTGGCATGGAAAATCCGTATTACTACCGCAATAAGGTACACGCTGTTTTCGGCAGGACGCGGAACGGGGAGGTCATTTCCGGTACCTACCAGGAAAATACCCATAAAATCATTCCGGTAGAGCAGTGTCTGATCGAGGATCAGAAATCCGCAGAAATTATCCGCAGTATCCGTGGACTTCTGAAATCCTTCAAGATCAAGACCTATGATGAGGATACCGGTTATGGACTTCTGCGTCACGTGCTGGTGCGCCGGGGCTTCCAGAGCGGGCAGATTATGGTTGTTCTGGTGCTTGCAAGTCCGATCCTTCCGTCCAAAAACAATTTTGTGGCGGCGCTGCGCAGGCTCCATCCCGATATCACCACCATCATCTTAAATGTAAACGATAAAAAGACCAGCATGGTGCTTGGCGAAAAAGAAAAGGTGCTCTATGGACCCGGCTATATCGAGGACACGCTGCTTGGAAAGACTTTTCGCATCTCCGCAAAATCCTTCTATCAGGTCAACCCGGTGCAGACCGAAGTCCTCTACCGGACTGCTATCGATTATGCACATCTTACCGGAAAAGAGCGCGTGCTGGATGCCTACTGCGGAATCGGCACGATTGGATTAATCGCAGCAGCAGAGGCAAAAGAAGTCATTGGTGTGGAGCTAAATTGTGATGCAGTTCGCGACGCCCGCATAAACGCAAAACGAAATGCTGTCACAAACACGCAATTCTATAACGCCGACGCCGGAAAATTCATGACAGACCTGGCAGAACAAAACGTAAGCGTCGACGTGGTATTCATGGATCCCCCGCGCGCAGGAAGCGACGAGGCGTTTCTCTCCTCTGTGGTAAAATTGCAGCCAGGGAAGGTAGTGTACATCTCATGCAATCCGGAGACACTGGCACGGGATTTAAAATATCTGACGGGAAACGGGTATAAGGTGGAGAAGATACAGCCGACAGATATGTTCTGCTTTACGGAGCATGTGGAGACCGTTTGCTGTTTATCCCGCATAAAGTAAGGAATTTAAACATTTTTTGCATACCACACAGGGCATTTTGTCGACCATTTGTCAACCAAATTTTCATTGGTTGACGAGCTTCTGGTTGACTGCCTGTTCAAAAATGTCTACGGAGCGGTTGGACATAGTTTCAGTATTATGGACATAAGTCTGCATCGTTGTCTGGATGTTGTCATGTCCGAGTCTCTCCTGGACGTCCTTTATATCGGCCCCGTTCTCGATCAGCATCGTCGCATGTGTGTGTCGGAGTGAGTGATAGTTAAAAGCAATTTTTAATTCATGCTGGATAACGCGTGCGCAATATTTAAAACTGTCTGTTGATATATACTGACCATTTTCACGCACACATACCATATCTGTGCGAGTTAAAGCACATGGTATGCTACGTTCTACCTCTACGAGCCGTAGGATTTTATCCCCTTTTTCATCCTGCTCCGGAAGGAGAAAGATGTCGGTATAATATTCTCCATATCTGAGACGATTTTCTTTTTGCTTACGCTTGGCACTTCTTAGCGCATTGAATAGGGTTTCTCCGAATTTGATAGTTCGGACGGACCCCTTTGTTTTTGGGGTACCAAAATACCATGCTGATTTTTCTTCCCGGTTTTCTTTTCTTTTTATTTTCTGCATGGTTGTACCACGGTTCCTTTTTACTGTAATCTTGTTGACAGTCAGAGTGCACGCTTCCAGATCTATATCATCCCATGTCAGGGCAAATGCTTCTGATATGCGCATTCCGGTATAGTATCCGAGCATCAACGGAAGGTAGAACGGGGTTCCGGGTCCAAAACGAGCAATAATCTGGCTGAAATCTTCCGGGGAGATAATAAAACGGGTTTCAGCCTTTGGTGCGAATTTAGGATAACGGATATTATTGCATGGATTATACTGGAGATAATGCATGGGTTCCACCGCATAATTCAATGCACCGGAAAGAGTGCTGATGATTCCGACAACAGAGCCACGGGCGTATCCATTGATTTTTAACTGGTTTGCATACTCTTGGATTGGGGCAGCTGTCAGCGCGCAGAGCCGGTAGTGCCCAAACTGTGGCTTTAGGTGTGTATCGATAATTTTGCGGTATCCATTCAGTGTATTATATTTCAGATTCATTTTGCAGTAATTATCCATCCAGTAATCAAGATAATCAGCCACGCTTATCTGTGACGGAGAAAAACTCTGACCAGCACTGTTATATTGCGCCAGGGCTTTATTGCCGGCCTCCAGAGCATCAGCTTTAGTTCGGAAACCTCCTTTCGTGATTCTGTTGCGCTTGCCTGCAATTTTGGCTCCTTCAAAGCCATATTCCCAGGTCTTTCCGCGTTTTCTGGTTGTGACTTGTCCCATAGTGATTCCTCCTTTTTGAAAATGGGTATAAAAATACACCTGTACAGGTGCCGGAGGATTGTGGTATAATCTTCTTGTTGAGGGATGATTATATAGTCCTCCGTATAAGTGACTGTATAGTTATCATTTCTGCCCCTGCTTTAGTAGGGGCGGTTTTAAAACAAAGTTGTTATACTAACGAGCGGATTGCACTAACTATAGAATCAGTCTGCCAGCGAACCATTACAGTTGCATTTTGAGTAATGTATGTTGGCGCGTAAGTTTGGCCCCACGGGTAAATTCCAATGATGGGTTTTCCCATTCGAATAGATTCATCTACTTCATATTTCATCCAATCGCTATATGCCCCATACATGCCGGAAAGCACGAGTGTAACTTGGGCAGGGCGTATTTTATTGGATATCAAGTTTCGGATTTGTGAATTTGTCATTGGTGTACCAGCGGGGAAAAGAGGTTTTTCCGCCGGCGCGGAATAATTGTAATAAGAAAAATATTTGGCATTATTGAGGAGATTGATGAGTCTGTTGTAGTCTTGGCCATATTTCCATGCATGGCTGATAAAGAGTCTGTAATCGTATAAATTTGGCATAATATTTCCTTTCTTCTATTATGAGGAGGTGTATGGTGTGAAAAAAGTTAATAAGTTCCGAAAAAAACCAGTAATCGTTGAAGCCTATCAAATAGACCATGAAGAAATAATACATACTCTGGAAGGTGAAATGAAAGCTTCTCCGGGTGACTGGATAATAACAGGTGTACATGGTGAAAGATATCCTTGCAAACCTGATATTTTCAATAAAACATATGAACCGGTCACTTAGCTTTATCTGGATTATTGCTTTCCTCCATAATGTTTGTTACCTTCCATTGATTATTTTCGGAGGAAATAATGTTTTCCACATTTTTCACAAAAATGTTGTCAATGGTTTCATCAATAGGATTATATGGAGAAGATTTTGTTAAATATAAACTTTTTTGATAACGCAATAACTCACAAGTGGATCGGTACTGAATCCAATTTTCATGATATTTGTTCAGTTTTGTAATTGCCTCTATAATGGCGATAATAGCTCCAAATGCACCTACAATGAAAGCAATACAAGTTGAATTACGCGAATATCCAGATAATAAGGGAATGCAGGCTGCAAGAATAATTTCTGCTATTTGAAATTGCTTATATCTTTTTTGGGCATGGATTGATTTTTTATCATACCAATCAATTTGTGGTTCTAAGCGTTTCTTGATATATTCGTCCATGTTCATAAAATAAAAATCTCCTTGTTATCGTAGCCGGTTCCTGTTGGCGCAGGGGCGGTTTTGCATTTGACAAATGCGGTTATCTGGCGTATAATATACTTAACAAGACAGCCGGAAGATAGAGCACACCTATCCGCCCGGCGAAGTATAAGCTAAGTGAAGCCGCCTATCTTTTCCAGGGACAGGGCGGCTTACTTATTTTTCAGATTCAGAATCGCAACTATCAGCAGACCTATGGTCAGTATAATCATGAATTCCTCATATGTACTCATAAGCATCATCCTCCTCTCAAGACTCAGGCGGATGATATGCACGCCCTCCCGGCTGCCCGGTTAAGCATATTATGTTGTCAAGGTTAAGCATTTCTATTGTCACAAGGATTTTATTTAAATAAATCCTTTAAACCAAAAGTAGTTTTATTGTAAATTTTATTGTATGCTGCTTTTTTCGGATTTTTAATCCATCCGGTTCCTTTTTTGCCGTATCCAGGAATCAACGCTTTTTTAATAGCTCTTTTTGCTTTCCCGGTAGTTCGTGCAGATATGGATTTTTTTATGCTTGGTTTTCTGATTCCAACTTTCATTACAATTCTCCTTTTCATGGTAAATTTTGTTAAAATATCAGACCAATTCAATCCTCAAACTTCTTCAGCACGGCAAGCTGTGGCTCGAAGAAA
>NZ_CAJKOX010000026.1 GCF_905201705.1 uncultured Marvinbryantia sp. | reverse complement strand
CCGTCTGCCCGGCCGCGCCGCGCTGCCTCTGTGTCCGCCTGCACGTCGCTTATCCGCGGCACGCATCGCTTCCCGTCCCGTCGTCTGTTCCTCGGCACGCACCGCTTCCCGTCCGTTCACGTTTCCTGCCGCCGCGCTGCTCTGGTACATGCGCTCCGTCTGCCGCTTCATTGCCGCATCTGCGCGCACGAAGCTGTACGCCTCCTGGATCTTCTGCTCTGTAAGCGCCGACGTGCTGATATCCCGGCGCAGAATCCGTTTCATTTCCGCTTTTGAGTATTTTCTA
This sequence comes from uncultured Marvinbryantia sp., assembly GCF_905201705.1. GTDB lineage: Bacteria > Bacillota > Clostridia > Lachnospirales > Lachnospiraceae > Marvinbryantia. The sequence goes on along the minus strand of NZ_CAJKOX010000026.1, from coordinate 63,596 downwards.
TCCATAAATCGCTCCCGCCTCCTTCGTCTCTAATTGCATCGCGAACTTTTTTCTGGCACGTACCAGCCTGCTCTTCACTGTGTGCTCGTTCATGTCAAGCAGTCCGGCGATTTCTTTCGTGTTGAAGCCCTCCACATAGTACAGCACCAGGATCGTCCGATACTTCTCATCGATCTGCTGCAAAAGCTCCCGAAATTCCACATCCGCAAAGCTTTCATCCGTTACCGCCTGCGCCTCCAGCTCCCCCGGAAGCTCTTCTCTATGGTTTTGCCGCAGGATATCCTTGCACCGGTTGATCACGATGCGGATCAGCCAGGTCTTAAAATACTGCGGCTGCTGCAGCGTATGTAATTTTTCGTAACAGGTCAGAATCGTATCCTGCATAGCATCAGCGACGTCCTGCTCGCTCGTCAGATAAGAGCGGGCAACCTTTAGCATACTCTGCCGGTTCAGCTCCATCAATTGTATGAAGCTCTCCGCGTCGTTCTCGTGCTGTGCCTTTTTCACCAGATGTTCCAAATTTACACCTCCATATCTGTAAACTACGCCTCGCCGCTTTTTGCTTATACCTGGCGGCGCCCGGCGTTTCAAAGACCGGTCTTTTTTCTTTTTACAATCATTAGACGTGCCGAAAGGAAAAAAGGATGCAGCCAAAGCAAAAAAATTTACATTTTTTATTCTTTGTGATATGATAGTAAAGCGCTCTTACTGTTTGCACAGGACTTTTGTTTCCTGCAGCGCAAAGGAAGCGCATTTTTTAAGGAAAGGATATCTGAACATGCCGCACCACAATCACCACTTTTTACATATTAACATACACCATCACCAGCAGCATCAGACACTGCTGACAGAGGGCCCGATCCCGCAGCGGATCATCTCTTTTGCCCTCCCGCTGTTTCTCGGAAATCTGTTTCAGCAGCTTTATAATACGGCGGATTCTCTGATCGTCGGAAATTTTCTCGGCAGCGAGGCGCTTGCCGCTGTCAGCTCCTCCGGAAGCCTTATTTTTCTGATGGTGGGATTTTTTAACGGGATCGCCCTCGGCGCGGGCGTCGTCACCGCACGCTATTTCGGAGCAAAAGATTATGAGACGACGCAGAAATCCATCCACACGACCGTTTCCTTCGGTATCGTGTGCGGACTTCTTCTGATGGTGCTCGGCATTTTTCTTGCCCCACAGATTCTCATCTGGATGGGAACGCCGGAAAATGTGCTTCCAAATTCGGTGCTGTATTTCCGCGTGTATTTCTGCGGCTCGCTTGCCTTCGTACTCTACAACATTTTCGTCGGCATCCTGCAGTCGGTCGGCGACAGCAGACGACCGCTGCTCTATCTGATTATTTCGTCGCTCACGAACATTGCGCTGGATCTTTTTTTTATCGCGGTGCTCGGCATGGGTGTCGGCGCTGCGGCGCTTGCCACGATCATCTCGCAGTTTTTAAGCGCCCTGCTCTGCCTGCACCACCTGACGCACGCGCCCCGGGAATACCGCATTTCCCTGAAAAAGCTGAAGATCGACCGGCAGATACTGCGCCAGATCATCTCCAATGGTCTGCCGTCCGGCATCCAGAATTCGATCATCTCGATCGCAAACGTAGTTGTGCAGTCCAATATCAACGCCTTCGGGCCGACGGCGATGGCAGGCTGCGGTTCCTACTCGAAGATTGAGGGCTTTGGTTTTCTGCCGATCACCTGCTTCGCGATGTCGCTGACCACCTTTGTCAGTCAGAACCTTGGCGCAAAGCAGTATGACCGCGCAAAGAAAGGCGCATACTTTGGCATTATCTGCTCCATCACACTGGCGGAGCTGGTCGGCATCACGATTTACCTTGCCTCCCCGGTGCTGATTTCTCTCTTTAACAGAGAAGCGGACGTCGTCGCCTTCGGCGTCATGCAGGCGCACACCGTCACGCTGTTTTACTTCCTGCTCGCCTTCTCGCACTGCATTGCCGGCATCCTGCGCGGCGCCGGGAAAGCGATCGTGCCGATGCTGGTCATGATGGTCTGTTGGTGCGTGATCCGTGTCAGCTACATCACCATTGCCGTGCGGATCGTCCCGCAGATCCAGACCGTGTTTTGGGCGTATCCGCTCACCTGGAGCCTAAGCTCCATCGTGTTCCTCATCTACTTTTTGAAAGCAGACTGGATACACGGCTTCGAAAAAAAGAAAAATGCCTAAAAAATTTGCCGCATCTTTGATGGATGCGGCAGTTTTTTACTGATGACTTGCTTCATAATCGCGGAAATCCTTCGCGCATTTTTTCAGCATTTCCCGGATCGGCAGATGGTACGGGCAGCGTCCCTCACACTCGCCGCACCCGATACAGTCGTCCGCTTTCACATTCAGGGTCTGGTAGCGGCTGTACGCCCAGTCTCCGAGACCGTATCTCTGCAGATAGCCCGCGAACAGAAATACGTTTGATATGCTGATGCCTGCGCTGCACGGCTGGCAGTAGTTGCAGCGGCGGCAGAAGTTTTCGCCGAGCTGCTCGCGCACAGCGGCGATCTTTTCCGCATCGTTCTTATCAAGCGGTCTTGCCTCCTCCACCGCTTCTACGTTCTGCGCAGCTTCCTCCAGACTGTACATACCCGGGATCACGATGGTAACGTCCGGATTTGCGCAGATATAGCGCAGCGCCAGAGACGCATCCTCGATCGCGCCGCCTGCAAGCGGCTTCATCGCGATAAAACCGATGCCGCGCTCGGAACAGACCTTCATCAGCGCCTCGCCCTGCGATTCCACGATGTTGTACGGGAACATGATCGTCTCCACCCATTCAAGCGTCAGCGCATGCTCAAACACCTGCAGGGAATGTGCCGTCAGCCCGATATGACCGATCTTTCCGGCCGCCTTTGCCTCCAGCAGCGCTTCCAGCGCGCCGCCCTCGCCCACAACCGTGTCGAGATCCGCCATCCCCGGATTGTGGATCTGGTACAGATCAATATAGTCGGTACGGAAATTTTTAAGGCTTGTCTCAATATCCCTTTCCATCGCTTCCTTTGTGCGCGCCATGCTCTTGGTCGCCAGCACAAATTTATCACGGATGCCTTCCAGCGCCTCGCCGAGAAGCTGCTCGCTGACAGTGTAGCCGCGGGCGCTGTCAATGTAATTGACGCCCTTCTCCATCAGTGCGCGCACCAGCTTTTTCACCTCTTCGGCGTTACTTTTCTGAATAGGGATGCCGCCGAGTCCCGCCTTTGATACCGTCAAGCCTGTCTTTCCAAGTGTTACGTACTTCATCTGTTGTTCCCTCCATGTTTCTTTTTCTCATTCCCAATGCCGATACGCTCCAGGCGTACTCGTCATCTATAAATTCTGTCAGACGGTGTTCGTTGCGCTCGCCGTCCATCACCGTCAGCACCGTCGCGGAAAGCGGCGGAAGCGTCATGGCGATCTCCCCGCTCCTCACCTCGTGAAATACGCGGTCTGTGTGGTAACCGTTCGCATCCGTCTGCATGATCTGGATCACATTATCCTCATCCGAGATTCCGATATCATAGGTGCGGATCTGCCGCTGCATCGGCGCATTGCTGTTGTTGAACACGATCAGATAGCGCTCGTCCTTCAGAAATCTCCCGTAGCAGATAAACTGATAATCCGTCGCGACCATCTTGATGGAGCCGCGCTTCAGCGCCGCACTCTCCTTGTGAATGCGGATCATCTCTTTGTGGAAAGCGATCAGCTCTGTATCCTCCCGTCCCCAGGGATAGGTACGGCGGTTGTCGGGATCCGTAAAACCGCAGACGCCCGCCTCGTCGCCATAGTAAATGGTCGGCGCACCCGGCCACGTCATCTGCATGACGACCGCCTCGCGCATGACCGCTTTATTGACGTCATGTCCCGCCGCCTCGCTTCCAAGCGACGCCACACGTCCGACTCTGTGGTTCGTGCGCGTAAGAAAGCGGGAATGGTCGTGATTGGAAAGCTCGTTCATCGCCACCTGGAGGGACGGTCCGAGAAAGCTTGTCATAGAATGCCCCATCGCCCACTCAAAATGCATTCCATTGCCAAGCATATCCTGCCGGTATTCGTCGCTGTGCTTCTCCATGCCGGTGAAAAACCAGGTGAGAGGCTCCATAAAAGCATCATAGTTCATAACAGTGTCCCACTCGTCGCCCTGCAGCCAGGAGCGTGGATCACCGTAATGCTCCGCCAGGATCAGCGCATCCGGGTTCGCCTCCTTGACGACCTCGCGGAATTCCTTCCAGAATTCGTGATTGTACTCGCTGGAAAAACCAAGATCCGCCGCCACGTCCAGACGCCATCCGTCCACATTGTACGGCGGAGAAACCCATTTTTTCGCGATCTGCAGAATGTAGTCGTGCAGCTTCTGTGAATGCTCATACGTCAGCTTCGGCAGCGTGTCGTGCCCCCACCAGCCGTCATAGTTCGGATTGTAGGGCCAGTTCTCACTGTTAAATTTGAAAAAGCTCCGGTAGGGGCTGTCCGCGGACACGTAAGCGCCCGGCTCATAGCCCGGCTGATTTTCGTAAATGCGCTCACGGTCAAGCCACTTATTGAACGAGCCGCAGTGATTGAACACCCCATCCAGGATGACGCGCATTCCCCGGCGGTGCGCCTCTTCCACCAGCTGAATGAAGAGCTGATTACTCGCCTCCAGGTTTTCCTTATCCGTCACGCGTGTGATGTAGCGGGTAGCGTGCTTATTCTCGTGGTCACCCTCCCGCAGAAGGTCTCCGGTATCCTTCACGATCTTCCCGTAATGCGGATCCACGTAATCATAGTCCTGGATGTCGTATTTATGATTAGACGGAGACACAAAAATAGGATTGAAGTAGAGCACATCTACGCCAAGCTCCTGCAGATAATCCAGCTTATCCAGCACGCCCTGCAGGTCGCCGCCGTAAAACTCGCGCACGCCCATACTCGCCGGGTATTGGTTCCAGTCGGTCACCTTTCTTGTCGTATCGCCGATATAAAAATATTCGCGGTCCTCCACGTCGTTCGTGGGATCTCCGTTGCAGAAGCGGTCAACAAAAATCTGGTACATCACCGCACCCTTCGCCCATTTCGGCGTGCGAAAACCCGGCACCAGCGTAAACCGGTATTCCTCGCGTACGTCCTTCGATACGCCGCGCTTATCAAAATAACAGACCAGCCGCCCCGCCTTCACCTTAAAACAGTAGCGCAGCGGATGGATGCCGATCGGCACATCTATTTTATAGTAATCAAAATATCCTTCTTCTCTGTCGAATTTCATCTGCAGCGTCTCTTTTGCCGTCTGCAGGTACACCGCATCAATATTATCCCGCTTTGCACGGAAACGGATCGTAACTGTATCGCCGGGCTCCGGCTCCATCGGTGTCACAAAATTTTCTGTTTCGTCGCTGAACAGTGCAGATGCGATAAATACAGGACGCATCCCCAGAATATACAACTGCTTCTCGTTCAACAGCATCGTCTCGTCCCAGTTCAATGTTTTTCTCCTTTTGCAGAAATTACATATTTATTTTATACTATCCGCCGGGAAGATACAAGCACAACCTTCAAAACCCACGCCGCTTAAAAGCCGCGTAAAAGCCTTTTTTCCAGACTGCGTCATTTATCTGCCAACTGACGTTTCAGCACAACCTACAGGACCTGCCGCCGGCAGCTCCCTTCGGATGCATGGCAACGTAAAAAAGACAGCGGTTAGGCTGCCTTTTTTGGAGAAGGTATTTCTTCTTATGGGGTGTTGCAAAAACTATATAATGTATTGGGGGGTTTTACAATACGTAGTATAGCATGACTCCGCAAATAAGTCTACACAAACTTCACAAATTTTTCGGTGCATTTTTGTGCAAGATGCACATTCGCTTACGCAAAGAGTGCTTCGAACTCCTCCTGCCCGATCTTTTCCTTCTCAATGAGCAGTTTGGCGCAGGCGTGAAGCACCTCGATGTGCTCCTCGATAATCTGCCTTGCCTTTGTGTGCGCTTCGTCGATCAGACGCTTTACTTCCTCGTCGATCGTGGCTGCCACCGACTCGCTGAAGCCCCGCGACTGCGCGAGATCGCGCCCGATAAAGACTTCGTTTTCGTCAGTGCCGTAATCGATCAGCCCCACGCGGTCGGACATGCCGTAACGCGTCACCATCGCTTTTGCAAGGTGCGTCGCCTGCTTGATATCCTGCGAAGCCCCGGTGGTGATGTCGCCGATGATCAGCTCCTCCGCCACGCGGCCGCCCAGATCTACCACCAGCGTATCAAGCATCTTGCCCTTTGTCATAAACATTTCATCTTTCTCCGGCAGCGGCATTGTGTAGCCTGCGGCTCCCATGCCGGTCGGAATGATGGAAACGGTGTGTACCGGTCCCACGTTCGGAAGCACATGGAACAGGATCGCATGCCCCGCCTCATGGTATGCCGTAATGCGCTTTTCCGCGTCAGAGATCACGCGGCTCTTTTTCTCTGCGCCGATGCCCACCTTGATAAACGCCTGCTGGATATCCGCCTGCATAATGTACGCGCGGCTCTTCTTTGCTGCGTAGATCGCCGCCTCGTTCAGCAGGTTTTCCAGGTCCGCCCCGGTAAAGCCCGCCGTTGTGCGCGCGATGTCAGAAAGATTCACGTCGTCGCCGAGCGGCTTGCCCTTTGCGTGTACCTTTAAGATGTCCTCTCTGCCCTTGATATCCGGCTTGCCGACGCCGATCTTGCGGTCGAAGCGTCCCGGACGCAGGATCGCCGGATCAAGGATATCCACGCGGTTTGTTGCCGCCATCACGATGATGCCCTGGTTGACACCGAAGCCGTCCATCTCAACAAGAAGCTGGTTTAAGGTCTGCTCACGCTCGTCGTGACCGCCGCCCATACCGGTGCCTCTGCGGCGCGCCACCGCATCGATCTCATCAATAAATACGATACAGGGCGCGTTTTGCTTCGCCTCGGCGAACAGATCACGCACGCGTGATGCTCCGACGCCGACGAACATCTCCACGAAATCCGAGCCGGAAATGCTGAAGAACGGCACGCCCGCCTCGCCTGCCACCGCCTTTGCGAGCAGCGTCTTTCCGGTACCGGGAGAGCCGACCAGGATCACGCCCTTTGGAATGCGCGCACCCATCTTTGTGTATTTCTGCGGATCCTTTAAGAAATCCACCAGCTCCTGCAGGTCCTCTTTTTCCTCCTGCAGCCCGGCGACGTCCTTAAAGGTCACCTTCTTTGCATCCGGCATGACCAGCGTGGCGCGGCTCTTGCCAAAATTCATCATCTTATTTCCGCCGCCCGACTGCCGGTTCATCATGATGATAAATACCACCAGGATAATGCCCATCATCAGCACCGGAATGATGCTCGTGAGAAACGAGCTGTCCGTCGGGACGTCGTAGGTGTCGTAGGACACCTTATGCTGACGGAGCAGTTCCTCCGCCTCTCTTACATCCGTCACATACACCTGCTTTATGCTGCCGTCGCTCATAGTCAGCACGACCTCGCCGGTCGGCACTTCCGTGTTCTGGCGAAGATCCGCCGCCGCGACCGTGCCCTCCTCCAGCGCCTGCACAAATTCATTGTAGGTGCATTTTTCCTCCATTGTCACTCCGCCGCGCATCCCAAACAGGAGCAGCACGACCAGCACCAGAGCGATCAAATAAACGCCAATACCTCTTGTACTTCTGTTCAAAAAATAGTCTCCTTTCCTTACAGCTCCACAACGCCCACATACGGCAGATTGCGGTAGCGCTGCGCATAATCAAGTCCGTAACCCACGACAAATTTATCCTCGATCTCAAAACCGGTGTAATCCACCTTCACATCCTTCACCCGGCGATCCGGCTTGTCGAGCAGCGTGCAGAGCGCAAGGCTCGCCGGATTTCTTGCCTGCAGGATCTCCAGCAGATAGCTCAGCGTCCTGCCGGAATCAATGATATCCTCGATTACAATAACATGTTTTCCCTCCAGCGGCTCGTCGAGGTCCTTGACGATCTTCACCACGCCGCTTGATTTCGTGTCCGAACCGTAGCTGCTGCAGGACATAAAGTCCAGCGTTACCGGAACGGTAATTCTCTTTGCCAGCTCGCAGGTAAAAAAGATGCTGCCCTTGAGCACGCAGATCAGATGCACCGCCTTTCCCTCATAGTCCTCGCTGATTTTTCTTCCCAGTTCCTCAATCTTTCTGTCCACTTCCTCTTCCGGAATCAATACGCTGATTTTCTCCGACATCGTTTTCTCCCATCCTCCGTATCTCTAAAATTCTCTTTGTCTCCGGAGATACCCTGTATGCCTCGCTGATGCGGTGTCCGATCACCCACAGAATCTCACTCCCCTGTGCGAGCAGCAAAACGTGATCCCGCTGCGCTGCCGGTATCTTCTCTTCGATAAGGTATTCCTTCAATTTCTTTTTCCCGCCCTGCCGGTTGACGACGATATAGTCCCCCGGTCTGCGTGTGCGGATAAAAAGATTATTGCCTATTTTATCACAATCCAGCCATCTCGTATATGTATTTTGAAAAAAATTTTTATTTTCATTTGGAAAAATCTGCAGGGTAAAGACGCCCTCCGGCGTTTCGCAGCTTCCGGGCGCCTCTGCGCGCGCTGCAAAGGAAAACGGCTCCGCATCGCTGCTCCTTTTCCGAAGGATCAGCTTATCAAAGCTGCGCTCTGCCTGCCAGCCGCCGGGAAGCTCCGTGCGCCGCCCCGACTGTCCCGCAAGGAGCCTCTGCATATCCGCGATATGCCTGCGCCCGATATCCTTTAACGGGCAGCCCGCCCTTCTGAGACTTTCGCGCAGCGCATATTCCTGCAGAAGAACCGGCTTTTCACGCAGGGCTGCCGCGTCAAGCCGCGCTTCTCCCTCAGAAAACACCGCCAGGGCGCAAAGGCAATTTTCCGTCTCCTGCTCCATATACGCCTGCACGCGCTGCAGCTCCTGCGCAAGCGCCGCGATATGCGCGCGGCTCGCGCTGTTGATCTCTTTTTCGAAAACCGGAAGGATCTGATGACGGATGCGGTTGCGCGCATAGTCCAGTCCGCTGTTGGTGGCGTCCGTGCGCCACGTCTGGGAATGCCCGCGCAGGTACGCCTCGATCTCCGCGCGGCTTAAGCAAAGCAGCGGACGAATGATATTGCCGCGCACCGGACGGATCCCGCCCGCACCTGTCAGCCCGCTTCCGCGCGCAATCTGAAAAAGCACTGTCTCCGCCTGATCGTCCTGGTTGTGCGCCACCGCGATCTTATCGGCCCCCAGCTCTTCCCGGATGCGCTCAAACGCCTCGTAGCGCGCCCGCCGCCCGGCTTCCTCCACAGAAAGCTTCTCCCGCTTTGCCATTTCCGCCACCTGACAGGAAACCAGGCGAAAGTCTATCTTATGCTCCCGGCAGATTTTCTCCACAAACCGGGCGTCCCCGATGCTCTCCTGCCCGCGCACGCCATGCTCCACATGCACCACGGTAAGGGAAAAGGGCAGCAGCCGCCGGTAATCGAGCAGCACAAAAAACAGGCACATGGAATCTGCGCCTCCCGACACGCCTGCTATCACCTTATCGCCCGCCCGGATCATAGCGTGCTCCTCCATATAGGCAAATACCTTCTGCATACGTACTCTCCTTATTTTTTCCAGAATCCGCCCGCGAGGATGGTCATATCGTCCTTCGCATCGCCGTCTGTGAAGGACAGCGCCTGCTCCATCAGAAGCTCCGCAAACTCCGCCGGATTGTCGGAATTTATCTTCAGAATGAGATATTTCATCAGCTCTCCCTGCTCCTCCTGCGGCAATGCATCCAGCACGCCGTCCGACACCATCACGATCAGATCGCCGTGCTCCAGGCGCTTGCGCGAGCGCTCAAAGTCCACCTCCTGGAAAACACCGACCGGCAGGCTTGTGGAGGTGACCGTTTCCACCCAGCCTGCGCGCCGGATAAAGGTGGTCGCCGCGCCGATCTTTAAAAATTCACACTGCCCACTGTACAGGTTTATTCCGCAAATGTCAAGTGTGGAAAACCGCTGCATTCCCCGCTGGAGCACCATCGCAGAGTTGATCATCCGCACCGCCGTCTCCGCGGTGAATCCCGCTCCCATAAACTGCTCCAGAAGCTCGATGACCGTCTGGCTCTCCCTGTTTGCGCGCACGCCGCTTCCCATGCCGTCCGAGATGCCAAGGATCACCTGGCCGTGGCTGCCCGTCAGTACGGAAAAATTATCTCCGCACGCCGTCTGCCCCGCGCAGGTCCTCATCGCCGAGCCGGTGAGCATGTAGTAGCCTGTCTCCTCCACAAAATGAAGGGTGGCAGGCTCCGCCCCAAGGGTGAGCCTGCTGTTGCGCTCCGGCACGAGCGGACGGCTGCACACCTTTGAGAGCGTATCGGCGATCGCCTTCACCGAAACGCAGTGCCTGCGCGGTGTTTTTGCCGTCAGCACCACCTCCGGCGGTCCCCAGCTATTCTTTACGATGCGCAGGTTCTGCACCCGTACATTCTGCAGCCGCAGCTTTGCTTTCACCTTATGCTCCAGCTCGCTGTCCGCGTCGTCAGCCTCGTAAACCGTGCAGGCGATCTCCTGTATGATCTGCGCCGTCTCGGAGAGCTGCCTGGCCACCGCCGCCCGGTTTTCCAGCATCCGGTTGCTCCACATCAGATTGATGCGTGCCTGGCAGAAGCTGCCCCGCAATTCCTGTGCAAAAGAATAGCCCTTCACGCAGTAGCGCGCGAAGCGTTCCTCCGCTGCCGGGCAGTCGCCGCTCTCTTCGCCCTCCTCCGCCACCGCCGTCAGCAGATCGTAGACGAGCCGCGCAGTCCTCTCCTCATTCTTTTCCCAGCACTGCGCATATTTTCCGCAGGTGCGGCAGACCCTGCTTTGCACCGTATCGTAAATTTCCTCCAGATCGTCCCCGCTCAGCTCCTCTTTCTGGGATGGAAGATACTGAAAAACCTCCGCAAGCCGCTGAAACGACTCCGCGCAGCGCTCGATCCGTCCCTTTTCTGATGCTCTCTCCCACTCTTCCATCTCATTGCCTCCCAGAACCTGCAGTCTCACCTTTAAGTATACACGGGACCGCGCGCATAATTTGTCAAAAGAGCGGGGAAGCGCAAATATTTTTGATAACCAGTCCGCAGCCAGGACGCGTGCGTTGTCACCTATTTCGTCGAAAAGGCGCCGCACCTTTCGTGCAGCGCCTTATTACGCCTGTTTTGTATGTACTAAGAAAACAGCGGCTTTAACGCCTCGGCAAGCTGATCCTTCTGCGCCTGCGCCTCAGCAAGATCTTTGCCGAGCGTGGTGAAGTAGGTCTTGATCTTCGGCTCTGTGCCGGACGGACGAACGACTACCGTTGCGCCGCCCTCCAGTGCGTAGATCAGCACGTTTGCTGCCGGAAGCCCTGTCTCCTCCGGTTTCTTGTAGTCCGTAACCTTCGTTACTTTGTAACCGGCAATATCCGTCGGCGGATTCTCACGAAGCTGCTGCATGATGCCGGCCATCTTGTCCATGCCGGTAAGTCCCGGGAATTCGAAGCTGTCCACCTTGTTCAGATAACGGCCGTATTCTTTGTAAATCTCTTCCATGCGCTGCTTTAAGGAACTGCCGATGCTTCTGTAGTAAGCCGCCATCTCGCAGATGAGCATGGAACCGATCACCGCGTCCTTGTCGCGCACATACGGACCTGCCAGATAGCCGTAGCTTTCCTCGAAACCGAAGATAAAGCGGTCTACCTCGCCTGCCGCCTCCAGGCCTGCGATCTGGTCGCCGATCCACTTGAAGCCGGTGAGTACGTTGCGCATCTCCACGCCATAGTGTTTTGCAACTGCGTCTGCAAGCGGTGTGGATACGATGGATTTCACGGCAACTGCCTTTTCCGGCATGGTGCCCTTCTCGATGCGTCCTGCGCAGATGTAATCCAGCAGAAGAACGCCCATCTCGTTTCCGCTTACCAGCTCATAGGAGCCGTCCGGGCACTTCATCGCGATACCAACGCGGTCTGCATCCGGGTCGGTCGCGAGCATCAGATCCGCGCCCGTCTCCTTTGCAAGCTCCAGCCCTTTCTCCAGCGCCGCAAAGATTTCCGGATTCGGATAGCTGCAGGTGGTGAAATAGCCGTTCGGATACTCCTGCTCCGGAACGATGGTGATATCTGTGACGCCGATGTCTTTCAGCACCTGGGTAACCGGAACAAGACCGGAACCGTTTAAGGGACTGTAAACCAGCTTCAGTCCGGCAGTTTTGCACAGACCCGGACGAACCTGACGGGACTCGATCGCCTCATAGAACGCCTTCTTGCAGTCGTCGCCGACAAAACGGATCATGCCGTTCTCAACGCCCTCTGCGAAAGAAACATATTTTGCGCCGTCGAGTACATCCGTCTTCTGGATCTCATCGTAAACGATTGCAGCCGCGTCGTCTGTCATCTGGCAGCCATCCGGACCGTATGCCTTGTAGCCGTTGTATTTTGCAGGATTGTGGGACGCCGTCACCATAATGCCTGCGTTGCACTCATAGTAGCGTGTAGCAAAGGAGAGCGCCGGTACCGGCATCAGCGCGTCGTAAATGCGCACCTTTATTCCGTTTGCAGCGAGCACACCTGCCGCCGTCTTTGCAAACACATCGCTCTTTAAGCGGCTGTCGTAGCTGATCGCCACAAGCTGATTGCCGCCCTGTGTCTTTACCCAGTTTGCAAGTCCCTGGGTAGCCTGGCGCACCACGTAGATGTTCATGCGGTTTGTGCCTGCTCCGAGCACACCGCGAAGTCCTGCGGTGCCGAATTTAAGCGCTACCGCAAATCTGTCCTTGATCTCATCGTCATTTCCCTCAATTTTTGCCAGCTCTGGTCTTAAATCTGCATCCTCCAGGTCTGCAGCAAGCCAGCGTTTGTAATCTTCCTGATACATTTTCCCCACTCCTGATTATTATTTTAAATCGTTTTGTACAAAATGACAAAATCTTAGTTCTAATATAGCGCTTTTCTGTGCATCTGTCAATGAAAAGTAATCTGTCGGGGCTGATAAAGTGCTATTTCGTTACTGTTCAGGTCAGGACTTTGCATTCACTGCAAAGTCCGTAAGAAAGTGATTCCGGTGTGAGCAAATCCCATTCGCGGAGCAAATTTTAAATGGATTTGCGAATGTTACTGTGAACAACGTGAACAGTAACGCTATTTCCGTTACTATCCACGCCAGCCTCAAACAAGTGTACTTTTCTCTTTTAATCATCTTTAAATTTAACGACATCATTCGGTGTACAATTCAAAATCCGGCAGAGCTTTTCTACTGTCAGCAATGTAATGTTTTTATTTTTCTTTAGGGAGTCCAGCGTTTTATTATCTATGCCGGACTTTAAAAGCTGATATTGTGAAATATTCCGCCTGCGCATAGTGTCCCACAATGGACCGTAATCAATAATTGTAACCACCACCCTCTGCTGTTAGTTACAATTATATTTCTGCTTTTTTAATTTCAATATTGTGATTATATCCACAATATTGTATAATAAAAGCCGAAAGGAGGATTATACAAAAAACCAATTAACTTCATCACAGAAAGGGGAAGAATATGAAAAAAAGAATCATCTCGTTTATTACCGCAACCATAATGTGCATCGCCTGCACGATTACGCCGATGGCCTCTGAAAGTACCGCAGAAACCGAAATGCAGGCAACCGAAGCATCGGAAACAAAAACACTTGAGGATTTCGGGATTACAATTACGGAAGAGCAGTTGAACACGCTTATAGAAACCATTAAGGAAACGGTTACCACCGAATACCTGGAGCCGAATGGAATTGCTCCGGCAGATTTTGAATGGGAAAAGCCCACAAAAGAATACAATGAGGTATTACAGCAAAATGTGGATTCGTCTGTTTTCTGGAATGGCGTCAGAGGCGATGAGGTCCTCACATATATAAGTACTGCACTCATGGTTGGGAATGCCGAAGAGATACCGGAGCTTCCGGATAATGCAAATCTGAATTTCAACGGTACATATGACCTGGTAAATGCTTTATACCGGGGAATGTTAATGGGTGTGCTTGAGGCAGAAATCAGCGCTATGGAATTCATCGAACTGACAAAAGCATGGGAGATGATCTACAATGAAGAAGAATGTTTTCCGTTTGGACAATTCATTGTAGACAACGTAAAATTTGAATAACATGAAATCCGTCACTTATGCTTTCATAACAAAAACTCTGGCGTTTGCCAGAGTTTTTAATAGCGGAAGGGAGATTTGAACTCTCGACACCACGGGTATGAACCGTGTGCTCTAGCCAACTGAGCTATTCCGCCGCAACACGGTTATTATAGCGGTTTTCCCTTCGCTTGTCAACTGATTTTTTTAATTTTCTGCACGGAAAAGGATCTCATCCTCGCCGACCATGCCAAGCTTCTGTCTCGCGACCTCACCGGCGTACTCCGGCGTCTTGACATACTCTTTCAGCTCCTCTATTTCCACTGCGCGCTCGCTCTCTCTGGCGATCTGCTCGTTCAGCTCCTCAACACGCGCCTCATATGCGGCGTTCTTTTCCCGCAGGCGGCTGCTCTGCGTAAATACGACACACATCAGCACGACCACTACTGCCGAAATACAGATCATTTCCCTGCGGTTGCTGCCTCTGCGTTTCTTTCTTTTTTTCATAGACCGGATTCTCCTGTTAAAAACCTGCTATCTTCTGTTCACTGACATTTTACCTCTTTTTTTTACCTTTTTCAACAGTTTTATCCATGTCTTTCGAAAAAACACTTCTGCCAGATACTGGAACCACACGCCGAGAAGGATACCGACAAAGGAATACCCCCGCAAAGCGCCGTTATTTTTTTCAAATATCATGCCGAATATAATAAAGGAAGCCGCAAGCCAGTAAAGCAGATCTTCGATACTGATTGCCAGGATATGATGCGGAACAGCTTTTCGGAAAATCCGGAAAAGATCATATGCCCAGACAAGAAAAATGCCGGTCAGGATACTGGCAAAGAAAAACGCCGCTTCCTGTCTCACTACCGCGCTCATATCAGCGAAGCAGCCTGCTGATGAGGCTTCCCTCCTGCTTCTTTTTATGACCGCGCTCGGAGTAAACCATGCTGTCGACCTTTCCCTCCAGATCGGCTTCCCCAAGCTCCAGCGTCAGACGGCTGATGTGCAGATTTTTTCCCTTGATCGTCAGCAGCCCCATCTCCGTATCCAGCACGATCTCATTTTCATCGAACGACAGCACATCGGATATCCCGCTGACAGTCCCCGTTTTTCTTCCAATGATCACGAGCTTGTGCGCGCGCTGCATCTGCTTTTCTTCCATGGCATTCTCCGGCGTCATCCTCAATTCTATATATATGCGCCCTCCCGGCTTTTATGCGTCGCAGCCTGCACCCAGCGCCGTTAATGTTTCCGGCGATATCCTGTGCTCCTGCAGGCGCGCCTTTTTTCTTTATAAATACCGGTACATTTCCTGTGCCTCTTCCTTGCGCACAGTTTCCTGCACGCTGAGCACTTCCACCTTCACACTCTTAGTCCCAAACTGGATCTCTATGGTATCGCCCGCCTTCACATTGACGGAAGCCTTTGCCACCTTATCATTCACCAGTACACGCCCTGCGTCGCACGCCTCGTTCGCAACAGTACGTCTCTTGATCAGACGGGAAACCTTCAAAAACTTATCTAATCTCATATACACTCCTGTATTATAAAAAATAGCGAGGCCGTCCAGCCCCGCAATCGCTTACTTTGCTTTTATTCGTTCACTGCATCCTTCAAAGCCTTGCCTGCCTTGAATTTCGGAGTTCTGGATGCGCTGATGGTCATTGTCTCGCCAGTCTGCGGATTTCTTCCCTCTCTTGCCGCTCTCTCAGATACCTCAAATGTACCGAAGCCTACAAGCTGTACCTTTTCGCCCTTTTTCAGTTCAGCAGTTACTACATCTGCAAAAGCCTTTACAGCTAATTCGGCATCTTTCCTGGATAACTCAGTCTCTTTTGCAATAGCTGCGATTAATTCTGTTTTGTTCATGGAAAATTTCCTCCTCGTAGATTTTCTCTTAACTTGCCATCCGGCATTCGTCAGATTTATCAGTCTTGTACGTTTCCTCGTACATTACTATTACCTTTTATATACCGTAACCCTTCGTTTGTCAAGACCTTTCCTTGAAAACATCGGATATACCGTTCTTAGCCGCGCCCGGGACTACTGTCCGCTTTCCGCTTCCAGGTGCCGCGCCATCTCCGCCCGCGCCCGCTGCAGCGCCTCGCGCTTTGCCGCCTCCACAGCCGGAGGGATCTGTGCCTTCTCCGCCTGCTTGATCGTCTCCCAGTCGGGCAGCTCCTTATTTTCCGTAAACACATGCGGGTGGCGTCGGATCATTTTTTCACTCGCCGCCCGCACGACATCGCCGATATCAAACAGCCCTTCATCCGCTGCGATCTGGCTCTGCAGAACGACCTGCAGCAGCATGTCCCCAAGCTCCTCACAGAGGTTGCCCGCATCACCCGTTTTTTGCAAAACCTCGATTGCGGCGAGCGCCTCCGCAGTCTCATTGATCATACACGGCTTCAGGCTCTCGTGCGTCTGCGCGCGATCCCACGGACAGCCGTCCGGGGCGCGCAGCTTTTTTATGATCTCTATATAATCTTCAAAACTGTACTTCATATGATCCCTTCCCGTTCTTTTGCACTGCGGCGCTTTCTGCTGCGCAGACAATCATTCCAGCGTCTTTAAGAATGCGTTTCGCTGACTCTGCTGGCGGATCAGCACTTCCAGCTTTTCCCTGCTCTTTTCCGGAACCCATGCTTTATTGCGGTTATAATACTGATTGGCGAGCTTCCAGAATTTTTCCGGGTAGAGCAGCCGGACATAGAGATAATCCCTCTGCCGCTTTCCCATGGTCTTTTCCCGGTCGTAGCCGTCCAGAATGCGGTACCCGCTGTGTTTCTGCCAATCCTGCTTTTCCATGATCTTGCGCATAAACTGATAAAGATCCGCTTCCTGAATGTCATACCGGCACTTATCAAAATTCCCGACAAAGATCTGGTTTCTTCCGGTGAACCAGACGTTGTGCTGGTTGAAATTTCCGTGACAGAGCGCGCCGCGCCCGCACATTTCCTCCCGCAGAGAGGTATACCCGGAGCTTTTCAGCTTTTCTGACGCCTCCTGTGCCTGCTCGTAAAACATATGGAAGCAATTTAAGAACAGGATCTCAAACCCATTCTTCTGCTTCCGCTTCCGGATAAACGCGTAGACCTTGCGAAGCTCCCGGTTGTGGCGCAAAAGCTCTTCCTGCAGATCCTCCCCGATATAATTTCCATCATCGCTTTCCGGCTCCGGCGGCAGATACATAAGCCTGTGAAGCTGTGCCAGCCTTTTTACCGTCTGCTCCACATCTGACATGCTCTTTGTGTCGCATTCGCGCCCTTCAAACCAGTCCTTGAGGATGCAGGCTTCCTCCTCGCGGTCAGGTGTCAGCAGCTTCCCCTCTTTGTTTGCCATCGCCGTATCGGCATACAAATATCCCTTCTGCCGCATGGATTCCAGCACGCGGTTGACAAATACCATCTTCTTTTCGGAGCTGCCGCAGACGGCGAGCAGCTTCTTCCCCAGATTTGTCTCGCAGATATAGGAGCCTCGTCCTCTCCTTGTGCTGATGACCTCAATCTCATACTGTTCCAATACCTTCAGGCTTTTTTCGTTCACACATAACCCTCCCCTATATCACTCCTTTTATCGTATGCGATACGGGGACAGATTATGTTTTAAAAGCCCGGCATAAAAATCACTTCACATAGGTGTGCATCAGATATTCTTTTGTATTGTGCTGCGGCTCCTCAAGGACATCCTCCAGCATCCGCTCCAGGATCTCGCCAATTTCCTTTCCGGGCGCGATCCCGGCGCCGATGAGATCCCGGCCGCTGACGGCAAGCTCCTTTAAGGAAAGACACTGCTCTTTCTGCAGAATCTCCTCATAAATATCGTACATCTGCTCCAGGAGCAAAAGCTTCTCCGTTTTCCGGTAATCGCTCTGCGCCAGCACATCCGCGCCGCACACCTGCATCAGCGAAGGGAACAGCTCCCTTGTGCAGCGGTAGACAAGGCGGCGCACGCTTTTTTCGGAAACGGCGCGCTCACCGCTATGCAGCTTTGTAAGCGTCTCATCGTTCAGAGGCGGCTTTGCATCGTGCAGGCGCACCAGCACTTTCACCTTACGGATCGTGTCGTTGTCAAATTTCAG
Source organism: uncultured Marvinbryantia sp. (assembly GCF_905201705.1). Classification (GTDB taxonomy): domain Bacteria; phylum Bacillota; class Clostridia; order Lachnospirales; family Lachnospiraceae; genus Marvinbryantia. The sequence continues at coordinate 45,464 of NZ_CAJKOX010000026.1, read as the reverse complement.
ACGGCGCAGCATCTTTCCGGCAAGCTCTTCGCTGACAGCGGGATGCCCATAGAAATGATCCACGCTGTCCTTTGTGGTGCGCGTCGCCGGTTTGCCAAAGTCATGACAGAGAACCGCCAGCCGGATAATGCGGTCATTTTCCGCGTACTCCAGCGCCTTTAAGGTATGCTCGCCCACATTGTAAATGTGATGTTTGTGATTCTGCGGCGTCTCCATCATCGCATCAAACTCCGGCAGCACCACCGCCGTGATGCCAAGCTCATACGCCTTGCCGAGGATCTCCGGGTGCGGCGACACGAGCAGCTTGACCAGCTCAGCCTGTATCCGCTCGGCGCTGATGCTTCTTAAATTTGCTGCCATTTTCCGGGCGGCAGCCTGCGTCTTTTCATCAATCGAAAAACCGAGCTGTGCGGAAAATCGCACAGCCCGCAAAATGCGCAGGGCGTCCTCGCCGAAGCGCTCTTTGGCGTCGCCAACGCAGCGGATCACGCCGTCCTGCAGATCCCGGACGCCGCCGAATGCGTCGATCAGTCCCCGTGTCTCGCTGTACGCCATCGCGTTGACCGTAAAATCGCGCCGCCGCAGATCCTCCGTCAGATTGTCCGTGAAGCTGACCTCCTTCGGGTGACGGTTGTCGGCGTATTCCCCGTCGATGCGGTAGGTCGTCACCTCGTAACCCGTTTTATCCAGCATAACCGTCACGGTGCCATGGGCAATGCCGGTATCCACCGTCCGCCGAAACAGCTCTTTTACCTGCTGCGGTCTGGCGGAGGTGGTGATATCCCAGTCATCCGGCTCCCTGCCGAGAATGGAATCGCGCACGCAGCCGCCGACAGCGAACGCCTCAAAGCCCGCCGCCTCCAGCTTCCCGATAATTTGCTTTACATGTTCCGGTAAAATAATGTTCATAAAATCCCTTTACATCCCCTGTGACCAGAAATATGCCAGCACGACCACGCCGAGAATGATGCGATACCAGCCGAACACGGTGAAATCATGCTTGCGGATGTAGCCGAGCAGCAGCTTGATGACCGCGATGGACACGACAAATGCCACCACCATGCCGACCAGCAGAAGCACCAGTTCCATCTGCGTGAACGAAAAGCCGAATTTCACAATCTTTAACAGGCTGGCACCAAGCATGACGGGCACTGCAAGGAAAAAGGTAAACTCAGCCGCCACGGTGCGGGAAACTCCGATCATGATCGCGCCGAGAATGGTCGCGCCCGAACGCGAGGTGCCCGGAAATACCGCAGCGATCAGCTGGAACGCCCCGATCCAGAGGGCAACCGGATAGGTAATCTCCGAGATAGAATTTACTTTGATCTTCATGCCGCGGTTCTGCCGCTCGATCACAATAAACAGGATACCAAATACGATCAGCGCAACCGCAACCGTCTGGTAATTGTAAAACAGCTCGTTCAGCTTCTCATCAAACAGGATACCCACGACCGCCGCCGGTATACATGCGGCAAGAATCTTAAACCACATGGAAAAGGTATCTTTTTTAATAAAATATTTCTCCTTTAAAGAAAACGGCCATAGCTGCCCGAAATAGAGCACGACGACCGCCAGGATCGCGCCGAGCTGAATAACCACCAGAAACATTTCCATAAACTCCGCCGATACATTCAGCTTAACAAACTCATCCAGCAGGATCATGTGACCGGTGCTGCTGATCGGCAGCCATTCCGTGATGCCTTCCACAACGCCAAAGAGCACCGCCTTTAAAATTTCAATGATGTCCATACATTTCCTCCTTATTTTTATGTCCATATTATATTGCCGGGCAGTCTAAAATACAAGTGATTTCTTTCTTAATATAAGACACGCGCATCTGCCGCCAGGCCCCTACAAAGACCGGGTATCCGCCTCATCAGTATTCTTTCTCGATTTCTTCTATCCCGTACATTTCCTTAAACTCTGCCAGATCGCCCGCGCCCCTGATCAGCATCACTTCCTCAAATTTTCCGGTGCGCAGATCCTTAAACCCGGCGACCGTCTCCCCGGTGCAGATGCTGCAGTGCAAGACCGGTTTCTGGTTCTGGCGATCGTAGTCTTTTTTGACCTTCTTCTTTTTTCCAAACATCATTATCCCCCCTGCTCTTCATTCCAAGACTCTTTATGTACATTATAACGCCGTGCCTGTTTTGCGGCAACCAAAAAAGACGGCTTCATTTTTATATAAAAACTACCGAGACCTTTCCCTGTCCAAAAACATCTAATTAGTGTAAGATAAATATGCCGGCCGGCAGAAAGGAACTACCATCTATATGAAGAAAGAACAGCTCGGCGAACTGATCCTGGCGTCGTCAGATACGATGTATCACATTGCAAAAACACTTTTGTATGAGGATGCTGACTGTGCGGACGCCATCCAGGACGCCATTGTAAAAGCATTTTCCAAATATCACACACTAAAAAACGATGCTTACGCCAAAACCTGGCTGATCCGCATCTTAATCAATGAGTGTTACCGCACTCTGCGTCAGAAAAGCCGCACGATTCCGATGGAAGCGCCGCTCCCGGAACAGGCAGCAGCACAGGAAAACGACTACTCGGAGCTTTATGAGGCACTGGCTGCTCTGCCGGAAGATATGCGCCTCGCCGTAGCACTTTATTATCTGGAAGGCTACAGTGTCCGCGAAACTGCAAAGCTTCTTGGAACCTCTGAGAGCGCCGTCAAAAACCGTTTGCTCCGCGCACGCGCAAAGCTGCGCCGGGCACTGGAAGGAAAGGAGAATGAAACATATGTGTTACGATAGTCTGAAGCAGGAATTGAATAAGAGCTTTCCGCAGACGCCGCCGGAAATCCGCAGCATGATCGGGCAGGAGGTCGCACGACAGATGGATAATAAAAAAACCGCTTTTTCTCCGCGCCGCAGAAGCCGTCGGCGCAGACTGCCGCTTTTAATTTTTGCCGCCGCGCTGCTTCTCGGTACCGTTTCCTTTGCCGGAATCCAGCTCTATCAGTTATATATGGAAAATGAGGGCGCTTACGGGCGGACGATCCACGTCGAGGGGACCGGAACCAACGGTGATACAAATGCCAGTGCAGAAAGCACAGCGACTGCCTGGCTGCAGTTTGGCTACATCCCGGAGGATATGTTTTTGGAGCCGAACGGCTTCAAGCTCTCCTTTGCAGATTCCTCCTGGGCAATGACCATTATCCGGCATCCGCTAAAGTCAGATACCTCCGCGGAAAGCCTTGCATTGTCCGAGCAATATGTTACCTTCAGTGAAGAGCTGGAAATTAACGGTCGTGCGGCAGTGTATCTGACAATTCAGCGCAGCGCCGATGCCGAGGCGCAAACAAAGGTTTACATGCTCTGCCCGGAGGCGGAAACTGTTCTGGAGGTTTACGCCGCCCCGGAGCTTTCAAAGGAAACGCTCGTGAAAGTGCTCGAAAATGTCACGCCAGCCGCGGCAGATGCCGTTTCTCCTGATAGCGCTAACGAAGCAGCAAAATCCATGGAATCCCCATTAGAGTCTGCGATCCGCTTTTTCTGCAGCCTGCTGCCCGCCAGGGAAACAAACGATTATCAGCCGCAGACTCGCTTTACAGCGGAAGAAATCGAAGCGATGCACGATATCGGCGACGCCGTCTCCGTCCCAATGGGCGCGGACACGCCGCAGAAGCAGCATGATGTGACAAACGATATCACCGCAGTGGTGACGGACGTGCAGATTTCCGATAATCTGACGCTTCTTGATCGGCCGGAATATATCCCGGACCACTGGGCGGATATCACCGATGAAAACGGAAATCTGCTGCCCGCCGAGATTACGTACCTGCGCCGCCAGGACGGCGTCAACGCACTGGATGAGATTGTGGAAACGGAGACGATTGCGCAGAAGCTTGTTTACACAACCATCACATACACAAACAACGGTTCCGAAACTCTGAAAAATATCTGCTTCCGGATCGATCTCTGCGGTATCGCCGAAAAAAATGACGGCTATCTTCTTTACGCCGACCGCGCAGAAATGTATAATGCAGACGCACAGCTTCGCGGCGGTCTCTCCTGCGACTATGCAAATTCTACGGGCGCAGCCAGCTTCGAAGCAGGCTACTTCGATCCGCACGGCGGAGACGGAATGCACGGCGGCAACTACATCACGGAGCTGAAGCCGCAGGAAACGGTCACTATCCATACCGCATATATTGTCAACGCTGACGAACTGCCCTATCTGTTTGTGGACCTGAACGCAATTTGGGGCGACGACTATCAGGGAACAGAAGCGCAGAGATATGTGGACATCCGGCAGCAGTAAAAGACAGGGCAGCGCCAAAAGATCGGCAATGCCGAAAGACCGGGCAGCGTCGAAAGACAGGGCAATGCCGAAAGACCGGGCAGCGTCGAAAGACAGGGCAATGCCGAAAGACCGGACGATGCCGAAAATCAGATGGGGCTGGCAGATAACTGCCAGCCCCGCGTCTCACCACTCCGCGACAGAACCATCCCGGTGTCTCCATACCGGATTTTTCCAGCGATGCGGATTTTCGTTTTCTTCTATCACCAGCGCTTTGTTTACCTGCACGCCAAGCCCGGCTTTCACCGGAAGGTTTACAAAACCGCCGACAAATCTGAAATCCTCCTTATTATCGATATAATCCAGAACACTCTTCCCGACGTTGTAGTGGATCCCGATACTCTGCTCCTGAAGCACGCCATTATAGCTGACTGCATCGACCTGCAGGCAGGACGCCAGCGCGATCGGTCCCAGAGGGCAGTGCGGCGCCAGCGCCACATCGTAGGCTTCCGCCATCGCGCCAATCTTTTTCACCTCTGTGATCCCGCCGGCATGTGACAGATCAGGCTGGATGATATCCACTCCGCCTGCCGTCAGCAGCCGTTTGAAATCATATCTGGTATATAACCGTTCTCCCGTCGCGATCGGAATATTGCAGCAGGCAGCGATCTCCTTAAAGCATTCCATATGTTCGCACAGCACCGGTTCTTCCAGAAACATCGGTTGAAATTCCTCCAGCTTCTTTGCGAGAATTTTTGCCATCGGTTTATGAACTCTGCCATGGAAATCAATCGCAATGCCAAAGTATTTCCCGCATGTCTCCCGGATCGCCGCCACACGCTCGCAGACTGCATCAATCTTTTCATAGCTGTCTATCATCTGCAGCTCCTCAGTCGCATTCATCTTTATCGCAGAAAAACCCTCGTCCTTTTTTTTCTTCGCAGCATTCCCGACATCCGAAGGGCGGTCCCCGCCGATCCAGGAATAGACGCGCACCTTGTCACGGCAGGAGCCGCCAAGCAGCTCATACACCGGCGCATCGTAATATTTCCCTTTGATATCCCAGAGCGCCTGATCGATCCCGGCAAGAGCGCTCATCATCACGCCGCCTCCCCGATAAAAGCCTGCGCGGTACAAAACGTTCCAGATATCCTCTATTTTCCGCGCGTCCGCACCGATCAGATAATCCAGCATTTCCTCCACACAGGCAAGGACCGTTTCCGTATGTCCCTCCAGAACCGCTTCGCCCCATCCGCTGAACCCGTCATCCGTTGTAATTTCCACAAACCCCCATCGTGGCCTGACAAGATACATATTTACTCTTGCTATCTTCATTTCTGCCTCCCTTTTTCCCTATCCTTTCACGGCTCCGCTCGTCATGCCTGCGATGATCTGCTTCTGCATCAGCAAATAAAAAATCACCATCGGAAGCATCACGATACACATGATCGCCAGCATCACGGACCAGTCCAGGTTAAATTCTCCTACGCAGAGATTCAGCTCAAGCAAAAGTGTCATCTGATCCCGGGAGCTTAACAGCAGACTGGACAGCGTGAAATCATTCCATATCCACATCGTCTGAAAAATAACAATTGTAGCGGTCACCGGTTTGATCATCGGAAACACCACATTCCAGAACAGCTGCCAGGGATTTGCCCCGTCGATCAGAGCTGATTCCTCCATATCAATGGGCAGTGCGCGGATAAAACCCTGGTACATAAAAATCGCAAAGGACACGCTCGCCGAATAAACAAGGATCAGCCCCGTTTTTGTATTGATCAGATGAAATACCTTCATCACAGAAAAAATCTGTACGATCAGCACCTGTGTCGGCACCATATATCCCACCAGAAAGTATACCGACAGAAATCCGGTCAGCCTGTTTCGGAACCGTGACAGCGGATAAGCCGCCAGCACGCCCAGTATAACGATCAGAAATACCGAAGACGCTGTGATCACAATGGAATTGCCCAGGGAGGTCCAGAACTGCATCTGACCAAAGGCTTTGATATAATTATCCAAAAACAAGCTCTCCGGCAGCGCCCACGGTTCTCTCAGCATCTGGCTGTACGGTTTCAGAGAATTCAGCACCATATAAATGATCGGGCTTAAATAAACTAACGTAAATGCAAGCAAAAGCACTTGAAGTATGAGCCCTGTTATTTTCCTTTTTTTCAGCATACCTCATCCTCCCGCTTTCTCGAAATATAAAGCTGCAGCAGAGATACTGCCATAATAATAACAAAAAATACCACTGCCATTGCAGACGATCTGCCTACCTTTTTCTCCCCGATACCCGTTTTGATAATCAGCTGCGTCATAAATGTTGTCTTATATCCCGGACCGCCTCCGGTAAAGGAATACGGCAGCGCGTAAATCTTCAGTCCGTCAATGATGATCAGCATGGTGCTAATGGAAATCGCCGGCGTCAGCAGCGGCAGCGTAATATATCGGAACATATTCCACCCGGAGGCTCCGTCTATTTTTGCAGCCTCATAATACTCCTCCGAGATTCCCTGCAGCCGTGCCAGATAAACACAGGCATGCCATCCTGTAAGGCGCCAGACATTCGCCGCGATCACGGAAACCATCGGCAGAATACCTGCGGAAAGCCATCGCACAGGCTCTATCCCGATCTTTCCAAGCAACGCGTTGATAACTCCATTCTCCGTCGGTCCGAAAAACAGCTGGAAAATATAGCCGACGATCAACACGCTTGGTACGGATGTAAAAAAAAATGCAGAGCGGACAAAATTTCTCGCCGGAAACTTTGCATTAAACACCAGCGACAGTAAAATAGCAGCCGGCGTGATGATCAGCACGTTAAAAAAACAAAACACAAATGAATTCTTTAATGCAGCGAGCATTGACGCCGACTGAAAAATTTTCAGGTAATTCTTTAATCCCACAAAGTCAACATTCTTCGAATAGCCATCCCAGTTCGTAAACGAATAGGCAAAGCTCAGGATGATCGGTACAATCAGCAGGGCCGTATATAGCAGAAATGCTCCGATAATAAAGGGAGCAAATTTTTTAAAAAACCTGGGATTTAACATAAAACACCTCTCTTATCGGAAGCGGCGTACACTCCCGCCTGAGGGCGCACGCCGTTTCTTCCCTTACTCGTCTTTCAATTCTTCCAGCTTATCCTGCATATTCTGGATAAAGGTATCACAGTCGATATCTCCAAGCAGTAATTCCTGGCTGGATGCGATCATCTGCTGCTGAAGCCCGGTGCCGTAAGCATCCCAGTTTCCCTGTGGGATATAGACGCCGATCTCCCCGTCAGAATACCGCTGCGCCACGTCCTTCAGGATCGGATCCACATCCGATTCAATTCCTTCCATGCCGATAACATAGCCATTCATATCCTGGTAAAGCTGTACAATATCATCTCTGGCAATAAAGTTTAAAAACGCCTCTGCCTCCTTCTGATGCTCTGTCGCCGAGCTGATCGCCACTGCGCAGTCTACCGCTCCATATACAATCTTTATTCCCTCTTCCGTCCCGGGCATCGGGAAGAATCCGATCTCAAACTCCGGCTCCAGCTTCTGCACCTCCAGAAGGTGTCCGGCATGTCCCGCCAGCAGACCGGCATTTCCGGTCGCAAACTCGCTGAAAAATTCCTGTGAGCTGACACTCACCAGATCCTCGCCCACATATCCCGGAACGATCAGATCATCGTACCATTTCTGAATATAAGGACCCCATCCATCTGCAAAGGTCTTGCTTCCTTCAATTACTTCTTTGTGATAATCCATGTCATCCACCAGATAATCATTCATGAACGGTCCCAAAAAGCTGTCCCAGAACCATTCTCCGCGCTCGATGATCGGTCTTGTCCCGTTTTCCTGAAGGGTCTTGCAGACATTTAAAAATTCTTCCCAGGTCTGCGGCTCCGTAAGGCCAAGCTCCTGGAAAATATCTTTATTGTAGAAATAACCGCCCACCCATGTCGTCGGAGCAAACCCATAATATTTTCCGTCCGCTTCGTAAGTATTCCTGTTTGCCTCCACAAGCTTTGCAACTGCTTCTGTCCCGGAAATGTCCATGCAGTACCCGTTCTCAATCATTTCCGTCTTATTTTCCGCCGCAATATAGAAAATATCCGGGACCTCTCCTGTCGATGTCAAAACCTGCATTTTTTCCAGATAATCCGCCACCGGCGCCGCATACTGGAATTCAATCTCAATTCCCGGATACTCCTGCGAAAAAGCGTCCAGGATCGGCTGATACTTCTCCTGCGGATACCAGGATAAAAATGTCAGTGTACAGTCCTGCAGCTCCTCCTCCGCCTGCACTCCCCCTGTCATCGCCGCGGTCACAGCCGCCAGTACAGCCAGTGCAAATACCTTCTTTTTCATAGTCTTACCTCTCTTTCTTCTGTTTGATTTTTGGTATCATAATTTTAACAGTTTCTTCTTCCCGCTGAAATGACGCAGAAAATCAATCTTTATGAAATCCTCTTCTCCTCCTTGCTCTTTTCTCTTTTTCTTGCCAGAAAATCTTTTCGCAGGATTTTCAGGCGGAAAGCGGTATTCCACGCCACCAGCCACTCCGAAACTCCAAAATACTCCCCTCTTTTCGTATGCCACCTTGTCTGCAGAATCCCCTCGTCCTGGCTTCCCCTCGGACGCTTCTGCCCTTTGATCACCAGCGTTCCGTCTGAGATATTCTGAAGCGCATTCTCCCAGAGCGCCTCCGCGCGCTCACGCCAGATTTCTTTTCCGGTGTACTTTGCCAGCTTCTTCCATGCCTCGTAAAATTCCAGCCCATAGCAGTCTATATGGTGATGCTGCACCGATACCGACGTGCCTCCTCTGGTCCGATAGCCCATCTGTCCGAGCAGCGTATGCCCGCCATACTGCACATTATAATGGTACTGCCAGCTTGCAAGATAACTGCTCACCTGCTTTGCCGCTTCCAGATATTCCCTCTCCCCTGTTATCTCAAACAGCTCAAGCGCGCACCGCAAAAGCGGAATTGCAGATTCTTTATCAACGCAGCAGGTATCCAGCGCTCCCGCCGTCGTGTAGCCATATTTTTCAAATTCTTTATAATAATAGGAAAATCCGGCTCTGGCAGCATTGAGAAATTCCCGGCTTTTGCATTCCTTCCAGCCGAAGCAGAGCGCCTCGGCAAGATAACATCCGACGGTTCCTTCCGCATCTGAAATTCTGCCATCGTTAAACCACGCTTTTGCCATTTTTCCGCTTTCCAGCTGATGCTGCGTCACAAAGGAGCAAATAGCGAGCGCCGTCTTTCGGTACAGCTTTCGTTCTATTCCAAGCTCTGCGAGCAGATGATAAGCTTCCAAAAGCTCCGTCACCGCACTATAGAGATTCGCCGCATCGTTGCGCTCCTCATCATTGTCAATACGTCCGCCCCATTTCCGGATCTGGTCAAAGCGGCATCTGAACAGCCCGTTTGGCAGCGCCGCTCTGCCGCACCAGACGTCCAGCACAGAAAGCCCGCGCCGGAGCGCTTCCTTTTCCCCAAAAATCGCATATTCATAAAGAAGCGATACTGCCAGGGACGCATTTTGTCCCACCCAGCCGATTTCCAGATAATCCCTTTTCTGCTCCCAGCCTTTATCCTTCCAGGTCAGCCCCATACAGAAGCCTGCAAATCCGTCTTCTTCAAAATAGAGCCGGTTTTTGGCAAAATCCATGCCAAGCTCCCAGACCTGTTCGTCTGTCAGCAGGCGCACGCTGCCCTCTTCCCGGCAAACCTCCCACGCCTTGTCTAAAAACGCTGCATAATCATGCTGCTTTTGAGGTTCTCTCACAACGATCCATGCCGAAAAAACAAGATTTTTTTTGCAAAAACAGGTTGTTTCCATATATTTCCCTGCTTCATAACTGTCTCTGGCGCAGTAAACTCTCGGCCCTTCCTGCTCCGGGAAATGCAGCCTCATGCAAAATCCTTTTTTCTCTGCGCGCTCCATTTCCATAGAGCATCCCATCGGATTTTCCTGCGCTGCAAAAATTCCGACGGCAGCTTCCTTTGTCTGGGCAAACATTCCCGCACGCACGCCGCTGCGATGTCCTGCAAAGCGCCATGGAATACCGTCATCCAGAAGCCCCTTCGGTTCTTTTCCCTCGCCCCAGAAATTTCCATTGTAATTCACACCGGGAATCATATAAAATGCTACCTCGCCCTGCAGGATAAATTCCATAGGAAAATCGTCCCAGCTTTCCCTGGCGTCTGTGACCGTAAAGGTACGATTCCACAGCCACATATTCTCTCCCATGCAGATAAACGTATCCTCCCATTCCCCGTCTCTCTGCTCAACACAGGCAATTACGCTCCCATCCAGCAAAAGCTTCTTATTTTCCATCAAAAAAGCACTCATTTTTCCACCTCCCTTTTTCTGAGTATAGAAAATGCGTGCCTTTTATAAAATGTTTTTAAATCTTATTTTTTACCAAATTCTCTTATTTCAGATACATCTTTTTATAAACAGAAGGAGATACCCCTACCAGCTTGCTGAACGCCCGTGAAAAATGATACTCGCTTGTATAACCGATTGCTTTCGCAATCGCAAAATTTGTTGCGTCCGTGCTCACCAGCAGCTCCTTCGCCTTTGTTATCCGCACCCGCATTACAAAATTCCACACGGATTCCCCGGTTTCCTCTTTATACACCTTCGAGAGGTAGCTTTTTGAGATATGCAGATGTTCCGCCAGCTCTTCTATCGAAAATGTTTCCCGGCAGCAGTTTTTCCGGATATATGCGTTTGCCCGCTCTATTAAAAGCCTGCTTTTCCCTCCGGCGCCTTCCGTCTCCTCAGTCAGCCGAAGCCCCGCCTCCGCAATTTCTTTTGCCTCCTGCAGTTGATATACCCTGTCGCAGCGCTCGATCAATTTTTCATATTCCGGCGCCCGCTCCGGGCGCGCCGTCTCTTTCATCCAGAGCAGATATTGTTTTACCGTCTCCAGAACAGTTTCCCGCTCTTCCTGTACCGCCGCGCAATCCGCAAACCATTTTTCCAGAAATGTCCGGCATTCGTCTGCCCTGCGCGCAGTCAGCCAGATCAGAAACTGCTCGCGGCTCTCATTCACCGGAATCCGCTCCATATTCTTCTTGTCGCGCTCCATATACTTTGCAAAATAAAACTGCGGCGTATAAAAAAGCCTGTTCAGTGCCCTTTTGCTTTCCACGCAAAGCGCCGCCTGGTTTCCCCTGGAGATCGAGCTTCTCCCACAGAGCAGCGTGCCCTCCCGGATATATGTCCGCTCTACCTGCTGCAGACATTCCTCCAGCTTTTCCTTTTGCTTTGCACGCAGAAAAACTGCCAGCAGTCCGTCACCGACAAACAGACTATAGCTTATCACCTCTTTATTTTTTTCAATATCCTGCTGCAAAAAAACGATCTCATTTCTCACGATCGCCAGAACGCTCAATATACACCAGTAATCTGCGCCCTGCAGTTCGTCCGGCAGCGCTTCTGCCGCTCCCTGGTACAGCTTCAGCAGCTGCTCCTCGTAATACTTTCTTTGAAAATAATTCAGAGAGCTCTGCAGCTCATCCAGCTGTACCTGATAGCTTTCTCCCTGATCCATCTCCTTTTGCAGCTCCAATAACGTATGGATCAGCTCTTCCCGGTTCACCGGCTTTAAAAGATAGCCGTCCACGTTCAGCTTCAGCGCCTTCTGTGCATATTCAAATTTATCATAGGCGCTCAGTATAAGGATTTTCACCGCCGGATCCTGCATACGGATTCTGGTAATAAATTCTATCCCGGATATGTGCTCCATGCAGATATCTGTGATAATCACATCCGGATGAATATTATAAAATATCTGCATCGCCTCCGCTGCGCTCTCCGCCTTTCCAGCCACCTCAAAGCCGTAAAATTCCCATGGGATCATCCTTGTAAGCAGATCTAAAATATACGCTTCATCGTCTACCAGTAAAACCTTCTTCATATGCTTTGATCTCCCGTCTCCTTATGCGCCTCTGTCGGCACAAGCACCGTTACTTCCGTGAAATACCCCTCTTCGCTGTTTATTTTTATTCCGTATCCATCGCCAAAACACAGCTTCAAGATCGAATGTACATGCCGCAGTCCGATATGCTCCCCGGATATATCCCCCTCTTCCATATGCTCTCTCAGCCATGCTAAATGCTCCGCTGGAATTCCCCTTCCGTTATCTCTCACAGAAATCGCAAGATTTTCTCCCTGCTCTTCTATCACGATCCGGATCCGGGCCCCGTTCATTCCCTGTGAAAAGCCATGCTTTATGCAGTTTTCCACGACCGGCTCCAGGATCATCTTTGGAATCTGCGGATTCGCCCGGCTTCGCTCTTCGATCCGGCACGTAAGTTTATTTTCATACCTGAGCTGATAGATATCCAGGTATGCCCTGACATACTCCAGCTCTTCCCGCAATGCCACCATCTTATTCCCGCTCATCGAATAGCGCAGGATATAACTCAGCCGACTGATAATCTTGCTGACATTTTCCTGTCGGTTCACCATCGACTGATAATCTATCAGCTGCAGGGTATTGTACAGGAAATGCGGTGAAAGCTGATGGGTCAGAATCTGTATCTGTAAATCCTTTCGCTTTAATTCATACAGATAATTCTCCCTGATCAATTTATCCATACGCTGGATCATATATTCTATCTGAATGCTCAGTTCGCTCACACTCTTCATATCCTGGTAATCCGCAGCCAGCTCCTGCGCCCCCTGGTTGATCTGCATATCCTTTATCATATAGATGATATTTTTCAGCGGAGTCAGGATCTGTCTGGTAAACTGTCCTGAGAAAAAGGTCACCGCAACCAGCCCCAAAAGAATAACGGTGACGTCAAATAAAAAAATTACCTTTCCAAATCGGTTAAGATTTTCATATGGTATCGCATATAAATACACCCAGTCCGTTTTTTCTGATTTTACCTCTATCAGCAGCTCGCCGTGCGAAAAGAACTGCTCCAAAAGACCCATACTTCCCTGCGCCTTTTTCTCCGCCGCCAGGATATGCTCTGCCGATATCTTATCATTTCCCTGCTCATAAATTAAATTTCCCAGCTCATCACAGACGACGATCTTTGCACTCTCTCCCTCCGCGTTCTTTTTCAGGGAATCGTCGATCATCGCCGCATCTATGTCACAGATAATATATCCGATATGCTTCTGATTCTTATAAACCGGCAATACAACCGAGTACACCCGCATATTGTCCGCCTGATAGTAATCTGTCTCATGTTCTCCGATATAATACAGGCGGCGCTGCTCCTCATTTACTTTATCAAAATAGGGCAGCGCGGAAAAATCCACTTTTTTTAAAAATTTACTCTGGTCATTGCTGTAAACATTATACTGAAAGCCCTCATTCCCGAGAATAATAATATCGCTGATGAAGCTTTTAAATGATGCTATATTCTGCACAAATTCCTTCAGCGTATTGTTTGTCTCCAGCTTTTCGCGATTCGTCATGTCGGAATAATGCTCCATTGCTTTCACTACGCTGTCATTTCGCGCCAGCATTACCATCGGCGTCTTTACATCCTCAAAATAATAATCTATCGTATCTACTGTACCGGACATGTTTTTATATGCGCTGTCCAGAATAATATTATTATACTGAATGGTTTCCAAAAGGATGATCGCACTGCTGACCAGAATGGTCACAATAATTAACCCGATGCTGATTTTCCCTGTAAGCTCAAATTGTAAGCTGCGCTTTTTCATCCTCCAATCCTCCCATCGCTTTCACCGCCCTCACAAACCGCAGCACATCCCGCGGCGCATTCAGACTGTACAGCAGCCCGTAAGGAATACTGTAATCCCAGTTCACCGGAACAGAGACAAGTCCCGGGTGCACCTCCCGCCAGCATTCAATCGTGAGCAGCACCTTTCCCGTCTCCGCGCAGCGATTAAACACAGAAAGGTCGTAGAACTGCGGCGTATCCTCGATATGTATCTGCGGATGATTTTTCTGCAGATCGCTGCGGATCAAGTCGTTGACGCCGGAATCACCGCAGGGCACCATCATCAGCGTCTCGCCGTATAAATCCTCTATATTAATCTGCTCTTTTGACGCAAAGCGGTGCTCCCGCGGCACCGCTACCATCTTTTTATATCTGCCAAGCGGAAGGAATTCGCAGAGCGAAAGCCAGGCTTTCGAATCGCATACCCCGATCAGAAAATCAAACTTTTCTCCCAGCTTCCCGATTTCCGAGAGAATCCCCTCGTGATCGTCCTCGAAGGGCACAAGATGCAGCTTATAGTCGGGAAAGCTTTTGTTTACGCGATACCAGAGATCCATAAACGGTTTTGCCGGGTTCAGCAGAGAGGTTCCCACACAGAAGGTTGTATCATGGGAATGTGCAGCGGCATTGGCGTCCGCAATGGATTTTCGCGAATAATCGATCATAAATTTTGCATCCTTGTAAATCACTTCTCCCGCCGGGGTCAGACGGATGCCTGCCGGGGTCCGCTCGATCAGATTTAATCCCAGATGCGCCTCCAGCGTGTTCATCTGCTTCATGACGGCGGTCGGCGAAATATACAGGCGCCCCGCCGCTTTTGTGAAGCTGCCGCAGTCTGCCGCAGCGATAAAGGTATCCAGTAACGGATGATACATCCCGCACCTCCCATATAAACGTTTTCATCCAGGGTGCCTGGTTTCGGTTTCCTGCCAGGCCCACATCGCCGCGCCCGCGGCTGCCTCTTCTTTTACCTGTCTGAGTATAACCGGCATCCCAAATGCCCTTTCTATTTCCTGTCTTAAAATCCGGTTCCTGCGTATGCCATTTCCGCTGGCTACGATCGTCGTTTTGCCGCGGCGAAGCTCTTCCGGAAACTGCCGGTAGGCTTCATACAGCTCTCTTGCCATACCAGCCGTATATGCACGAATTACATCCGCCGGATAAAAATTTTCCGCAGTCAGTCCCTCCACGGTCCCCGCGCTATCCTTATCCGTTCTGCTTCCATATAAAAGCGGAAATACCCGAAGCTCCGTCTCTGGTTTTTCCAGAGCCGCCTCTTCCATTTTTTGATAAATTTCCGCCTTATCAACACGTATCCCGGTAAAAAGCCGCACGGAATCCTGGAAAAATTCCGCCAGACGCTCATAGACTTTTCCGCCATTTACCGAAGCCTGCACATACAAATAGCCCTGCTCCGTAAAAGGTCTGATTTCCCCCGTTTTTACCTCCAGCAGCGTCCGGTCAAAGAAAGAGACCTGCGAACCTGTTCCAACATTAACGCTGAGCATTTCGTCCGCTTCCCCTGCCGCAGCATAAAAGCTGGCCTGGTTGTCTCCCACTGCCCATACGACCGGAATGTTCTGATACATGCCCGCAATCTCCACTTTTTCATTTACCTTTGGATAGTAAGCCGTATTTATTCCGGCTTCCTGAAGCTTTTCAAAATCAAAGCTCCCGTCCTCCAGCCTGAAACCTCCCATACTTGCCGCGATCGAAGAATGCATTTGCGGAAGCTTCAGATCGCACAGCCGCATGACGAGATAGTCGCCAATGTTTGTAAATACATCTGCTTCCTCTGGAATCTGATTTGTTTCCTGCAGAAAAAAATGCGTCACACTTCCATATCCGGTATGCATCGCATACCCGGTCTTATCTGACAGCCACTTTGCATACGTGCCTTCTTTAAACGGCTGATCTCCGCACTCCGTCTTCCAGGTATAGTAGGGTGTTACCGCGTTCCCGCTCTTATCCAGATATAAAATCCCGTGCATCTGGCTGGATACGCCGATTACATCAACATTGCCTGTCTCTTCTATCATTCTGTCCAGCATTTCTTTTACGCACAGATAAATTTGCTGCGGATCCTGCCGGAATGTCCCCGGACAAAAAGCATTCTCCGCCTGCATTATCGCTTCCGTTTTTCCCGAAGCCACACAATAACTTACAAGACAGATACTGGTCGTTCCAATATCTATCCCAATCGCTTTTTTGGTTCTCATTGCCGGTTACCTCTCTCCTCATTTTTTCTGTAAATGTTCCAGGCGGAAACGCCTCTGCATACCAGTTTCGCTCTTATAGCTATAAACTTTTTATTAATACCATGATAACCTACCGGAGATTCCCTGTCAAGAAAATGCATGTTATAGTAGATCATACAGACAACAGGGAGGTTGTGAAATGTCAAAGAAATTGATTGCTTTTTATTCAAGAGCCGATGAAAACTATGTAAATGGTACGATTAAAACGCTGAAAACAGGCAACACAGAGCTTGCGGCCGGCATCATCCAGGAGTTTACAGGCGCAGATCTGTTTAAAATCGAGCAGGTACGTCCCTACGCCAAAAACTACAATGAATGCATCGCGCAGGCACAGGCGGATCAGCAGCGCAATGCCCGTCCGGAGCTGAAGCGCTATCCGGAAAGCATTGCAGATTACGACATTATTTATCTTGGCTATCCGAATTACTGGAGCACCATGCCGATGGCTGTCTTCACTTTTCTGGAGCATTTTGATTTCAACGGAAAAATCATCAAGCCGTTCTGCACGCACGAGGGCAGCGGAATGGGCAGCAGCGTCAGCGATATCCAAAAGCTCTGCAAAACGGCAACAGTCGAAAAGGGGCTTGCCCTCCACGGCGGCAGTGTTCTTCGCGCAAAAGATGAAATCAGGGAATGGGTATAGGAGGATTTTAAGATGAGTGCAAAAGAAATGAGTGTGTTTCCCACAGGCAAACCGAACGACGCGTTCGCACAATATTTTACCGGCCAGAGCTATCTGAATATGCTCTCTCTGGAGCAGGTGGCGGTCGGCAACGTTACCTTTGAGCCGAAATGCCGCAACAACTGGCATATCCACCATGCAAATAAGGGAGGCGGGCAGATGCTGCTCGTCACCGCAGGCGAGGGCTGGTACCAGGAATGGGGCAAACCGGCCAGAAAGCTTCTTCCCGGAGATGTTGTCCACATTCCGGCAGAGGTAAAACACTGGCACGGTGCAGCGGCAGATTCCTGGTTCCAGCACTTGGCGATCGAGGTTCCCGGAGAGGGCTGTAAAAATGAATGGTGCGAGCCGGTTTCTGATGAAGAATATGAAAAACTTAAGGGTTAGATCATAGCAAACGCCAGAAATCACGGCGTAACAAAAGAAGAGAGCGCCGAGATCCTTACACATACCAAAAGAGGTCTGGACGGAGGAATAATTTTTCTTATGATAAAAAGCCGGACAGCGAAGGAAGAAAACACTTCCGCCGCTGCCCGGCTTTTATTCCCGCGAGCAACAAGACAAGCGGACATGCTTGCATGTCCATTTGACTATGCTGTTTTGAAGATCACATTTTTATATCTGTCAAGTGCAGACAGGATCACGAGTCCCAATACCCCACACGAAAGCACTTCACCCGCTCCGACGCTCAGCATCATCAGCGGGATCGGCAGATTAATGCCGTATCCGTAGAAAAGCACGAACGGAACAATCACCGTATTTGCCATGATCGGCGGAACCGGCACGAGGAATTTCTGCTTCCGCAGTGCGTAGGAACCGAACGCCCCGATCAGTGTGGCGATGCTGCCGCAGATGATGTCCACCGGAATCGCGCCGCCCAGAAAATTTCCGATAATACAGCCGACAAACAATCCGGGGATCGCCGCGGGCGTAAAATACGGAAGAATCGTCAGGGCTTCCGCAAAGCGGACCTGCACCTCTCCGAAGGAAAGCGGTGCAAAAACAACGGTAAGCACCACATAGATAGCAGCAATCGCTGCTGCCTGCACAATAAACAACACTTTTTTGTCTCTCATATTCAGTTTTCTCCTTTAGTTTTGTTTTACGAGTGGAAGGTCTCGAACACTCGGTGCATTTTTCGCGAAGCAATGAGCCGGACGGATATGCGTGCATGTCCATCTGGCGAATGCCGCGAACTCAGATACGCACGTATCTGAGTAACGCCGGGAATCGGCGGCAAGCCCGGAAAGACCTTGGTTTTGTGGGCTTTGCAACGGATTATAGTGTAACACGAGTTGTATTGCAGGTCAAGAAAAAATCCACGTCCGGCCAAAAATCGGACCAAATGGAAAAATAAAGGGATAAAATTATTGGAAAAAGACGTGAGAAGCTTAGCATTTATTCTGTTCAGTAATATAATCACAGGTATACACCTTTGACTAGTGCCCTGTAAAAAGGGCACTGCATTTTTGATTCTTTTACTGTACCATTTGTTTTATCCAGTTGTGAATAAATAAAGTGAAAAGAAGATAGAAAATGCTCTGTTTAAGAGGGCGAAGGGTTACGATTTCACAGAAACTACCACTGCACAGGTATTTTAGCTAAAAAATCGGAAACCAGAATACTCGGGTGGCGGTGATAATTTCACAGTAGAAAATGAAACAGAAGTGCAGCTTTATCTTCCGGATAATGAATCGAAAAGGATATGGATTACATCACATTGGCAATTATTATAATCTCTGGCATTATCGCCGGACACCTCATAGCCAGAGCGATTGACCGCAAGCGCAGAAAATAGACTGCCGGGAGAGCCTGCTGCATCTGTTCAGATTACCAAACGGTAATCAAAAGCACCCAGGTCCCACACCTGAGTGCTATTTTTGTGCTCTGCTCCCGTAAATGAATGTCAAATATGGGAACGGAACGCATGACTTCGGGAACGAACCCCACTTTTAAAGGTCCAGACTGGAAAAGTCTATCTGCAAGTCCGGATAGATACCCACCGGAATACGGTCATGGAATGTGTACGTCTCGACCTCGAAATGCTCCTGCTCCAAATGATAAACGAAAATGCGTTCTTTGCGAGGGTCCACAATCCAGTATTCCCGAACACCTGCGTTTGCGTACAGGTTCAGCTTAAGAACATAGTCATGGCTTGAATTGCCGGGAGAAACAATCTCAATGATCCAGTCCGGCGCTCCGGTACAGCCACGATCCGTAAGTTTGTTCCGGTCACAGATAACGCTTATGTCCGGCTCTACTATGGTTTTCCTGTCCTCCTTCAGCTTGACAGCGAACGGGGCGGGATATACACGGCAAGGTCCGCCTTTTGATTTGAGATAATTCCGGATTGTTCCGGAAAGCTCCATGAGTATTGTCTGATGGATTCTGGAGGGCGCCGCCTGGTTATAGATCAGGTTCCCCTCTATCAGCTCCGCCCGGACATTCTCAGGCAAATTGTAATAGTCTGCTTCTGTGTAAAGTTTGGTTTGTGCTAATGGCATAATTAAAACCCCCTTTTCCGGTTATTGCATACGATGAGAAATAAACTATTCTTTGGCACCTGGTAGAGGATTTCTCAAATCTGCGGTCGTAAGAAGGACTTTTTGTGTATCGTCCATTTCAAAAGCAAGTTGGCAACCGACAAAATCAGCTATCATTATGAGCTCATCTGCTGAGAAACTACCACGTACAAATTTATTTCTCATAGCCTGCTCACTGATTCCGAAAAGGCTTGCCAATTCTTTATACTTTTTTCCTCGCATACTGAGTAATCCTTTTATTTTGTCACTAACCATTGACGCACCTTCTTTCGTTTTGATGAATTCATTATACAGCACAAATAAAACCATTGCAATCAAAAAAATATAAAATGTAATCAAAAAAGTGTATATATCAGTTGACAAAGTAATGAAAAATGTTTGTAATATAATCATAAGCAAAACAAAAACCCGTCGAGCGAAGGTGGAGGGGAGTAGGGAAACCGAAAGCAAGAGTACCACATAACACCGGGAAACAGGATAAGGGAATAATGAGACGGACGAGATTCCTTAAATACTTTAAAGCCTGCCGGGGCTTGGCCGAATGAGAGGAGATTTCATCATAACAGAGAGACAGATTGAAAACGGAATTAAAAAACTGCAGGTCATTGAAGCACAACAGAAAGTGCTGGAGGAACAGGCTGAGGCATTGAAAGCAGCTCTTCCAGAGATTTACAATCAGTATTGTAAGGTCAGCACAAGCCTCCGTTTCAAGCCTCCGTTTTACAGTAGCATAAAAAATGCCCTTGTCAGAGGTCGCAACTCTGGCATGGGCGATACCTACAAAACCATAGCATCGGCAGCAGGTATATTTATTTTTACTTAAAAATACTTCTGCTGCAATTAATAATTTCATAAAATGTCCGACTTTGGAAAATGATCCTCAATCGCAAAAGGAATCAAAAAATATATGTGAGCAAGCAAAAGCAAAATAAATATTGTAAAGAATATATGGAGATTGATAAAAACACAGACATGTGTTATACTTGGAACATGGGAAACCAGGCCGGGCGGCTTACCCTCTTTTTTATCGGAGGGGCTAACCCTCCAGACTGAAAAGAAAGGAGGGCGTTGCCAATGTATGTTACATACTCTGATCTGATTCAGATTGGGATATTCATTTGTGCCCTTGTGGGATTGTGTTATACAGTTTTCAAGGAAAGACGAAAATAGCCGCCACTACTGCCAATGGATCTTACGCAAGGTAAGTGATTCAGGAGCGGCAAAAAGAGGACGTCATTGAAGATGTTCTTTTTTTGTCTCAAATGCATATAGCTATTTATAAATATAGCCATATGTATTGATTTCTATATATAGCCATATTATAATTAAACTAGCCATATAAAGGAGGCGTCCTGATGTCCATTTCAAAATCATATAACAAACAAACCGGCGTCACTTACGTTTACGAGGTTTACGAAAACTACTGGAACAAAGAAAAAAAACGGCCGGAAAGCAAACGCCGGCTGATAGGAAAGATCGATCCTGAAACAGGAAGGATCGTTCCTACTTCCAGGCAGAAAAAACAGGCAGACAAAAGCTGTAATAGCACACCGGACTGCAGCGAGCAGTATGAGGAGGCAAAGCAGATCATATCACGGCAAGAACGGGAGATCGCGGATTTGAAGAATCAATTAAGTTCCACTCTTTCTGATGAACTGGAATACCTTTCTAAGATCGAGCATGAAACTTTGGAAAGGAAAAAAGCGGCGGAGGATCTCCTGCGCAGGCTGAAAAAATATGGCTAAAATGATCTTTCCCTCCAGAGACCGGGCATCGGTTTCACAAAGTATAAATGCCGGTTCCATCCAGGAGCTTCTTTTTGGTCCTTCATTGACAATAGACGAAGACTGCAATCCTTCCGTTGATGCCTGCCGCAATATACTGCACATATATCTTAAATCCACATCCGTATCCGGACGTTGTCCCTGCTGTGGCGCGGTCTCATCGGCGGTGAACTGCGCCGCCTTCCGGCATCCCCAGTGGATGCCGGTAAACGGGATGACTACCTATGCGCATATCACACTGAAACGATACTTTTGTAAAAATCCTGGATGCATACGGCGTACATTTGTGGAGCAGCTTGATAACGTCCGCAGCGGTCAGCACCGCTCTGACCTGGTGAATCTCGTGGTCTTTGCCATATCCGTATTCTGCAGTGATATCGTTACGGCCATGATATGCAGAGAGATGGGAATCTCCATAAGCCATGACTCCGCGAACCGTATGATGGAAAAGATCTCCGTGGAGGATGACACGGATGCTTCATTTATCGGTGTTGATGATGTGAGCCTGCGGAAAGGGCAGACTTACCATACGGTCATCTATGACGGCAGCGACCATCATCTGCTTGCGCTTCTTGACGGAAGGGACGGGAAAGCTCTGAAAGAATGGTTGAAAGAACACCCTAAAGTGTCCGTAGTGGCAAGAGACAGGGCAAGTGCCTATGCCTCTGCAATCTCAGAAATCCTTCCCGAAGCAGTCCAGGTGGCTGACCGCTTTCATATCCTGCAGAATCTCATTGGCTATCTTAACGATATCTTCAAGGCGGACATTCCGCCCCGGATATTTATCCGGGACGGGGAAGTTTTAAATGAACCCCCGGAAAAAGGAACCGCCCCGGAAATATCCATGAACGCCGGATCTTTCGACGGCATTGATTATGACGATTCTCCTCCGGTCGATGAAAGAGGAAACGTCATCCCCTATTTCAATAAACAGCGCGGAGACCACAGGGCAAGGGACAAAAAACGTGCCGCCGGACGCCTCAAACGGTATGAGAGGATCATGCAGATGCGGAAAGACTGGGATGACGGAAAATATGACTCCAAAAGCAATCTCGCACAGGTCTATGGAATGTCAATCGCCAGCGCCCGGCGGTACCTGAATATGCCAGATGAAGAGGTGGCAAAAATAAAAGATTTAAAGGAGCGCGGAAAACGGAAAACCGACATGGACGGCTATATGAACATCGTATACAAAATGCTGGCTGATGGGCTTGACCCGGCTTTCATATATTCCTATATTCTGCATATAGGATATACCGGAAGCGTCCACTCCCTTGTAAACCACATAAAAGCCATTGCGTCAAATAACTTTGGAATCCGGCTCAACATAGGATTTCCAAATAAATGTGGGTATCCGAAAGATACCGTCATAATAAAGCGTTCTGATGTATTGAAGTATATAACAATAAATGACAAGACGAAAATGGAAAACACGGATGTAGCCAAGTATTACAGTCTGATTGAGACGAAATTTTCCCGGATAAAAATGTGTGCGGAAATCTGGAATGAGTTCCATTCCATCCTTATGGGAGATGCCCCTGACAAACTTGATGATTTTCTTGCAAAATATGAGGAATCCCCAATCGAGTCGTTTGTAAATGGCATAAAAATGGATATCGCCCCGGTCAAGAACGCGATATCCACTTCTGTAAGCTCAGGTTTCGTCGAAGGCGGTAACTGCCGCTACAAAGCAACAAAAAGGCTGATGTTTGGAAGAAGCGGCATACATCATCTCTTCCTGAAAACCTATGCTACATCCATTATAATGCGTACAGGGAAAAATGCAAGAGATTTGATCAGCGGGTGGATGCATAAAAGTGCATAAAAACAGGACAAACCAAAACCGTCATTTGCAGCCAAGGGGATACTATGTGCAGATTTTAGTCGGCAAATCCTCCGTAGATCAAGACATAAAAAAATGGGACACCGTTATCGTGTGTTCCATTTTTCATATAGCCGTCCCTGAATCACTTACTTTGCGTAAGATCCCTGCCAATTAGTGACGGCTGATGCGAAACGTTAGCTTAAACTTTGAGGGTAGCCGTGTCTTTGGCTTCCCTTTTCTGTTTTCAATATAGCACATCTGGCAGCAGGATGCAAGGGATTTGCTCAAAACTATATGAGCATTTTAGTATTTTTTGGTATTTTGGCAACATCGGCAAAATCAATATATAAATCATCATAGATGTTGACTTTTACAGTAAAATCAAAAGAATACTGCACATTGATAATATCTTTCTCAAAGTCGTTTACCGTTATGATTTTTCTGCGTAGTTCTACACTCCAGTATTCGCCCACACCGTAATTTTTGTAGTAGAACATTTTGCTAAAATTGCAAAGATTCATCAGATCCGGCTGCACGATGGTCAGCGGAGCGTCACTGCGTTTCACATCAAACGGGGCATGAAAAACCCGGCAGGACCTTTGCCTGCTTTTGATATAAGTGTTAATTAAAGTTTATGAAAAAATCATCGTATATACCAGCCTTAACGGAATCGTTAAAAGAATACTCTGTGACATCCTCCGTATCAAAATCATAGACAGAGATCCGATTCATGTCAGCATCAACAATCCAGTATTCCCGAACGCCTGCAGTGCGATATTTAAACAGCTTTGTAAAGTAATCCATACGTCTGCTGCCAGTTGAAACCACTTCAATGATCCAGTCCGGGGCGCCGAAGCATCCTTTGTCATTGAGCTTATGTTTATCACAGACAACAGATAGATCCGGCTCGACATAAATAGTGCTTTTCTCATCCAGATGAACCGAAAAAGGCACAACATTTACCTCGCAATCACCGTGCTTGCTGTCGATGTAATCTGCTATGATACGACATAAAGCCAGCACAATTCTCTGATGTTTCCGATTTGAAGGTGCCATATAATAAATTTTCCCGTCGATCAATTCAGCACGTGTTCCCTCCGGCAAAGCATAAATATCCTCAATAGTATATAACTTTTCCTGATGCAGATGCATCTTGCCACATCCCTCCCTAACTGTTTTATTACCGGTTGTTCTTCTGCTTTAACTATAAACTATCCGCCAGCAAGCCGCAAGGATTATTTCGCAATGCCTTCTCTTTCTCACCGTCATGCTACTTCCATTCCGCCGGAATCTCATTGACATCAAATTCATAGTCAAACAGAATCGAACCTATTTCCGTTGTCCCGATCTGCGCGCCGTGGATGGTTCCATCCTCGTCTTTGAAGAGCCAGACACCGGACGGCGAAAGGTACGACTGCTTTCTCCCAGGATACGTATATTTTATCCACTCCTGCGGCGCATCCGCCAGGGATGCTTCTATATCGTAATCGTAAATCGGCTTTCCACTCTCGCCGAGATTAAGCTGCGGACCGTGAATCGTCCCGTCTGCATCTCTAAAGAGCGGCTTTCGCCCCGCCGCAGCTTCTGTCTGCGCCGCCTGCGTCTGCTGCTGTACTGCCGCATCCGTTTGCGCTGCCTGCATCTGCTGTACTGCCACGTCCGTTTGCGCTGCCTGCGTCTGCTGCTGCACTGCCGCATCCGTTTGCGCTGCCTGCGTCTGCTGCTGCGCTTCCGCATCCGTTTGCGCTGTCTGCGCCGTCTCCTTCTCAATTTCCGCTCTGCCGTTTACACGAAATACAAATGCTCCGTCCTCCAGACTGCATCCGCTCGTTAAGAGCGCCGCCGTCAGTAAAACGCCCATTGCCATTCGATCTGTATATTTTTTAAATGTCCCTTTCATCATGTTCTCCCCCTGCTCTTTCTGTTATTTTTCTTCCTGCACACGGCACAGAACCCGCCCGGCACGCACTCTGCGGTAATCTGTATGTCGTGCAGATCTAAGATCCTTCTGGCAAGATATAATCCGATACCCAGATGTTTTTCTGATGCCTTTTCACATTGCCCACGATAAAATATATCGAAAGCATGCTGTACGTCCTCCGCACGCAATCCGGCGCAGTCATTTTCTATCCGGCAGCTCACGGCATCTGTCGTTATTTTTATTACGCCGCCCACATCGCAGTAGCTCACGGCATTACCGATGAGATTTCCAAACGCTTTTTCCAGGTATTTGCGGTCGCCCTCCAGCTCAAATTCCCCCTGCGCAGAGAATTGCACCGTAATCTGTTTTTCCTTTATCAACGGTTCTCTCTTTGCAAGCTGTCCCCGCAGAAGCCCGCTGACAGATATCCTCTCTTTCTGCAGCACAAGATGCTGCGATTCCAGCCGCGCCGCCCCGATGATGTCCGCCACCATGCCGTCCATCTCTTCCGTCTGCCCAATGATCTGCTGCAGATAATATTCTCTCTTTTCCGCCACCGTGTCCTCCAGCAGATTCTCCGAAAATCCGCGGATGATACCAAGCGGCGTTTTCATCTCGTGCGCCATCGCATTGATGAAATCACGCTGGTTTTCCTCCATCTGCGCCCGCTGTGCCTCCTGCCCGCTGATAACCATGATCACCGTTCCCGCACAGGTAAGCATCAGAAAAAAGCCCGCCAGATAAACATATTTCATGTAGTCCATCGCGGCTGCCCACGGACGGCACTCGCTGATCAGCGTCAGATCACAGGTCCGCTCTCCGATCTGAACCGTGTAATCCTCTTTATAACGCGTCTGAAAGCGCTCCGAACCAGGACGCACCTTCTGTGAAAAAGACGCATAGTAGCTTTCCAGATCCTCCGGCACCGCCGTCTGCAGCCAGGCGCTCCCACGCCAGCGCATCCACGCGCTATACCCCTGCAGCAGCCCCGGAAATACCAGGCTGAGTTCTTCTGTGACCAGAGCCTCATCCTCATCTGCTTCCTCCGCTGCGTTCCACTCCCAGACAATCTCGCTGCCCGTCTGCACGTAGCTTGTCGTACGGTTTTTATCATCCGTATAGGATCGCTCTCTTTTTCCGCCGGTAAATGGATCGACCGCACCGTCGTCCAGTTTAAGTCCCTGCTCCCATATCACATGCTGTACCAGAAGTCCTTTCAGACTGCCGTCCTTTGCGATTTTTCCGTAGAACCAGTATTTTTCCGGGTCGTGTGCTCCCAGGGCGTTTCTTCTCTCCAGATAAAAGTGCGCAAGCTGGTCGATTTCCTCCTCACTGAGATAATCCGGCAGCGAATAGACATTCTCCGCTCCCATCCAGGAATAATTTTTTGAATTCCGGATTGCCGACGCGTATTCGCTGCGCGCCGACACGCCCTCTTCCTTATCATAAAACACAAGCGCATACTGCTGGAACCGGGTGTTAAAAAGCGCGGAGGATGTCAGCGACTGATACGCCGTCTGGCGCGACGCGCCTGTGAAATCCTCCTTCTCCCCCTCCATCTGTTCAATAAAATCCACCACGCCGGAAAGCTGCGTCTGGAAATCCTGCGCAAATTCTTCCATATATTTTGCACGTATCAGGAAGGTACATGCTCCCATGATCACCAGATATAAAATGAGAAATCCAACCGTCACCCAGACGTATAACCTCCGCTTCCTTCTCATGGCCCCACCTCCATCCGGTAACCCGATTTTCGGATCGTCCGTATCCTGTTTCCACTGCTGCCAAGAAGCCTGCGCAGCTTTTTTATGTGATTATCCACCACGCGCTCGTTGCCGTCAAAATCGTAACCCCAGAACCGGATCAAAAGCTGCTCGCGGCTGAAAATACGGTTGGGATTCTCCAGGAAAAACAGCAGCAGCTCATATTCCCGCGGCGGGAGCTCCCGAAGCACTCCGCCGACATACACATCATGGCTGCGCACATCTACGGCAATATCTCCCACACGAAGCTGCCTGCCCGCTGTCCTTCCGTGCACACGCCCGGTCAGCGCCGTCACCTTCGCATAGAGCACCGGCAGCGAAAACGGTTTTGTGATGTAATCGTCCGCACCCATGGAATAGCCGTTCAGCTCGTCCTCCTCCTGCACGCGCGCCGTGAGAAAGATCACCGGCACATCGCTGATCTCACGAATTTTCCTGCAGATAGTAAAGCCGTTCATCCCCGGAAGCATAACGTCGAGAAGGATCATCTGCCAGGAGCCCTGCGCGATCCGCTCAAGCGCTTCCCCGCCATTTTCCACTGCCTCCGCCGTCCAGCCCTTGCTTCCGAAATAATCCAGAATAATTTCCTGCAGCCTCAGGTCATCCTCCACGACCAAAAGTCTCTGCTCCATGCCCTCACCTCCCTTTTGCGCGCCAAATTTGCTGTGCCGCGCACAAAATCCACCCTGCAAAACTTATCTGTTATATAAAGCAGATATATATTTTTCTAAAAACAGTATAGCACAGAAATATATCCTTTTTGTATCCACACAAGAAAAAATGCCGGAGTCTCTTCCGAATCCGGCATATCAAAAAAAGGCCGCCGCCAGACAGCTCTGACAGCGGTACTTTTTACATATTATTTAAGGTTTTCCGGTCCGAATCCAAACGGAAGCATTTCCTCCAGCGTACGCTGAATGTATTTTCCCTTTCCATTTGCCAGAATGATCCGGAAGGTCTTTGGATCGCAGAATTCCATCATGACCTGACGGCAGACGCCGCAGGGCGCGCAAAGCTCGTCGCCCTCGCTCTCCTCCGGTCCGCCGACAACGGCAATTTTCTCAAATTCCCGCTCGCCGTCATAGATCGCTTTAAAGAAAGCCGTCCGCTCCGCGCAGTTCGTCGGCGTGTAGCCTGCATTTTCAATGTTGCAGCCGTGATAGATTTTTCCGCTTTTTGTGACAAGCGCCGCGCCCACCTGGAAGTGGGAGTACGGCACGTAAGCATGCCTTCGCGCCTTTTTCGCTTCCAGAATCAGTTCTTCGTTCGTCATGCTTTTCCCTCCGTTTTAAATGCGCGCAACGCCGCTTGCCCGCGCCGCCTGCGCGACCGCCGCAGCCACCGCCGGTCCCACCTTCGGATCAAACGCATACGGAATGATATGCTCCGCATCCAGCTCATCCTCCGTGATCAGATCCGCCAGCGCCTTCGCCGCAGCCATCTTCATCTCCTCGTTGATATCGCTTGCCCGCACATCAAAAGCGCCGCGGAAGATTCCCGGAAATGCCAGCACGTTATTAATCTGATTCGGGAAATCGCTGCGCCCGGTAGCGATCACCTTCGCGCCGCCCGCCTTTGCGTCCTCCGGAAAGATCTCCGGCGTCGGGTTGGCGCAGGCAAAAATAATCGCGTCGCGGTTCATCGTTTTCACCATCTCCGTCGTCACCGTGCCCGGTGCGGAAACGCCGATAAAAATATCCGCGCCCGCCAGCATATCCGCCAGCGTGCCCGTTTTTTTCTCCAGGTTCGTCACCTGCGCCATCTCTTCCTTGATCCAGTTCAGACCATCACGACCCGCGTAGATAGCGCCCTTGCGGTCGCACATGGTAACATTCCGGAAGCCTGCCGCCAGCAGCAGCTTCACGATGGAAATCGCCGCCGCGCCCGCACCGGAGGTCACGACCTTTACGTCCTCTTTTTTCTTTCCGACCACCTTCAGCGCGTTCATCAGACCGGCAAGCGTGATCACCGCCGTGCCGTGCTGGTCGTCATGGAAGATCGGGATATCACAGCGTTCCTTTAATTTGCGCTCGATCTCGAAGCAGCGCGGCGCTGAGATATCCTCCAGATTGATGCCGCCGAAGGAACCGGAGATCAGCGCAACCGTATTGACAAATTCGTCGACGTCCTTTGTTTTCACGCAAAGCGGAAAAGCATCCACGTCTCCAAAGGACTTGAACAGCACGCACTTGCCCTCCATGACCGGCATTCCCGCCTCCGGTCCGACATCGCCAAGCCCGAGCACCGCCGAGCCGTCCGTGATGACGGCGCAGAGATTGTGTCTCCTTGTCAGCTCATAAGATTTGTTTATATCCTTCTGAATTTCCAGACAGGGCTGCGCCACACCCGGCGTGTATGCCAGCGAAAGATCGTCCTTCGTGGACACCGGCACTCTGGAAACGACCTCGATCTTGCCTTTCCAGTCTGCGTGCAGCTTCAGCGACTCTTCTGCATAGTTCATAGTTTTTCCCTCCTGCATTTCTTTTATTTTGTTATACTAAAATTTTCTCCAAAATGCAAGGGGAACCGCTCACTTTCCGCTCTCCGCCAGCCTTGTTACTGTTCACTTTGTTCACAGCAACCCAGCCTTCTGCGGTAACGCCCGATCAGCTTTTGAAATTCCTCATGCGGGCGCAAAAAATCATACTCCGGACTGCCCTCCAGCTCTGCCAGAAGAGGCGGCAGGATTTTTTCCGCCATCGTTACATTTGCCGCGGCCTCTTGGTAATCCTGGTAAAGCACATGATACAGCACGGATTCATTCATTTTCCACGGAAGATACGTCTGCTCCAGCATCTGGTCCAGAATTTTAAGGCTTTCTTCCACATTCTGCTGTTTCAGCGCCAGTGTGTGAAACCCTACCAGACCATTATACCCCCACATATCATATGTTTTTGCCACCTCCTGCGCCTTTTGGGCAAGCCTTCTGGCATTTTCCTCATTTCCCATTGCAAGCTCCAGATCGATCATTCTCCAGAAATTTCCCATCACCCCGACGTTCTGCTGCAGCACCATCTTCTCCACAAGCTTCAGCGCTTCCGCATATTTCCCCTGCTCCTTCCACAGATCCGCCTGCAGCATATTTTTATCGATCAGATCCGTCTCCGGAAGCTGGTCAATGATCTCCTGCACCTTTTCATATTCTTTGCTGTGCAGATATTTTGATGCCGTCATATAGCCCGCCCGCCTGCGGACATCCTCATCGTCACAATGCATTGCCTGCTCATACAGCGCTCTCAAACGTTCCTGATAGCCGCCCTTCTCCTCGCCGGAGAGATCCGCCATGATAATGCTCCCATCCAGCAGGGTAGCCATTCCCTCAATGAGCGCCCCGCAGTTCGGGTATTCCTTTATCCGGCTTTCTGCCAGCGAAAAGCCCGCCTCAATGCCGTTTTTCCCGATTTTCCTTGCGACCCCTTCCATATAATTGTTTATTTCCTGCTGCGTCAGTGTCTCCCGGAAGCACAGCAGCGTGTTCAGGTCCACCTTTAGCAAACGCGCAAGCGCTGCCACCAGCGTGATGTCCGGGTAAGTGCTCCCCTTCTCCCATTTGTTCACCGCCGGAGCCGTCACGCCAAGCTGCTCTGCCACCTGCTCCTGTGTCAGCCCAAGCGCCTTGCGCCTTTCACGGATAACTGTATTGATCGGCATATATTTGCCCTCCTTTTTTGCGATTTTCCCGGGTTACCTTTACTATAGCAGACTGCCTTGCGATGCTCAATGGAGGGATTGTTAATTTTAAGTTCGGAAACTTAACGGCAGGTTAAATTTTCCTTTTCTTCAGGTTTTATGAACAGATCTTACTCCGACGTATCGCATACGCTGCCCCCAGCAGCAGCGCCGCGCACAGCAGCACACCGCCCAGCACATGAAACGTCACTGTGACGGAATAACGCTCCCCAAGATACCCGGTCACGGGGCTTGCCAGCACCATCAGCACGGAATACAGCATACTGTCCACACTGATCAGCGTCGCTCTCTGGTCGCTTGAGAATTCGCGGTTCACATTCTCACTGACCGCCACCTCGGAAAAGCCCTCGCACGCCCGCATGACGCAGGCGCCGGCTAATATGATAACGATCGTCCGGCTTCCGGTAAGATATGTCCCGGCTCCGCCAAGCAGGCCGCACAAAATAAGCACATAAAGCAGCCGCATTTTACTTTTTGCCGCCAGACGCGCTCCGGCCGCTCCCGCCAGCGGGATCAGCAGCAGCGGCATCCCGATCCACTTTTCCGGCCATCCGCAGTTTACAAGATGCTCCTGCAGGTACATCATCGTCAGATAGCACGGGCACGCCACCGCTGCGTCCGCAAACAGTTTTCCCATCGTCCCCGGATGCTTTCTCATAAAATGCAGCGTATCCAAAACATGATGCTTCAGCCGCACTCCCATCTCACGAAAGCCGTGTCTGCCGCGCTGTTTCTGTTCCTGCGTGACATGCGGTTCCTGCATTCCCATCACACAGAGAAACGCGCATAAATTCAGCAATACCGCCAGAAAATACGTGTACTGGTAGCCAAGCGCGATCGCAACGGGGCTTAACGTGCAGGACAGCGCACTGAATACGCGCCCTGTCACGCTCATTTTTGACCGTACCCCTTTATATGTCTCCGCACAGCCTGCTTCAAGAAGGCTGTCGTATGCGAGCGCCTCCTCCGTCCCGGACGTCAGATTGAAACTCAGCGCTGAAAAAATCATTCCCATATAAATCCAGCCGCTCCATCCGTCCAGCGCCATAAAAACGCCGGAACACATACCGGCGATCCCGGACAGCAGCAGCGTCCGCTTCCTGCCGAACAGATCCGCCGCCATACCGCTCGGAATCTCAAAAATCATGCTCGTCACATGGAAAACGCCCTCCGCAAGCCCCACCTGCGCCAGCGAAAATCCACGCCCAAGCAGAAAAATCACCCACACCACGTCCACCATCCGGAAGCTGCAAAACGCTTCATACATATACAGAAGGCGTGTCTGTCTCTTTATATTGTTCATCGAAGTTCTCTCCTTTTCCCTGTGAAGCGCAGCACAAAAACACGCACTGATCCTGCGCTGGTTACTGTTCACGTCGTTCACAGTAACCGCCGCTGCACTGCATTTTTCAATTTTAACTGTTATTTCTGGAAAACGCCCTGAAAAAGGGCAGACTGGTAGCCGGAAAAAATCAAATGTTTCCTTTAAATTTAAAGATAACGATTCTTCTCCAGCTCATGATAACTCCCTGAACAAATGAAATTTCTTTCTTACACCTTATCACAAAAAATTTGCAATGTCAAACACTTCCATTTTTTTCAGATTCGGTTTCCATTTTTTTCAGATTCGGTTATAATAGGGACAAAACGTTTTCAAGGAGGCCTCATCACATGAATAAAAATACATTTGCCCCGCTTCCGCCCATGGGCTGGAACAGCTATGACTACTACGACACGACTGTCACCGAAGCCGATGTCCGCGCAAACGCCGCGTTCATGGCGGAGCATCTGAAAAAATATGGATGGGAATATATTGTGGTGGATATCGAATGGTACGCTCACAAGGCAGGCTCTATGCGCGATCAGTTCCAGTATATTCCCTTTGCGCCCGTCGAGATGGACGAATATTCCCGGCTGCTGCCGGATCCCGAACGCTTCCCGTCCTCCGTCGGCGGCGCCGGGTTTGCCCCGCTGGCAGAGTACATCCACAGCCTCGGTCTGAAATTTGGTATCCATATTATGAGAGGCATTCCGCGGGCGGCCGCCCACAATCACACGGCTATTAAAAACTGCCCTCTGACTGCCGACCTTGCCGCCGATCCGTCCTCCATCTGCCTCTGGAACCCGGATATGTACG
The DNA here is from genome assembly GCF_905201705.1 of uncultured Marvinbryantia sp. Classification (GTDB taxonomy): domain Bacteria; phylum Bacillota; class Clostridia; order Lachnospirales; family Lachnospiraceae; genus Marvinbryantia. Next base: position 12,884 of record NZ_CAJKOX010000026.1, on the reverse strand, counting down.
GTCTGCGCAATAACGAAGCCGGACAGGCGTACTATGATTCTCTTATGGAGCTTTACGCCTCCTGGGGCGTGGATTTCGTCAAGTGCGACGACATCTGCAACACCAATAATCAGAACCGCTACGGTGAGGGCAGCTACGCCGCCTGCTATGAGATCGAAATGCTTGCAAAGGCCATCCAAAAGTGCGGCAGACCGATCGTGCTCTCGCTCTCCCCCGGTCCGGCGCTGATCGACAAGGCCTGGCACTATGAAAAATACGCCAACATGTGGCGCATCACCGATGACTTCTGGGATAATTGGACGCTTCTGAAAAATATGTTCCGGCGCTGCGAGCTCTGGCAGAACCACGTATCCGCGGGCTGCTACCCGGACTGCGATATGCTGCCGCTCAGCAAGGTCGGCAAGGGTTTCGGCGAAGAACGGACCACAAACTTCACGCACGAAGAGCAGCGCACCATGATGACGCTCTGGTGCATCTTCGGTTCCCCGCTGATGCTCGGCGCTGAGATGACAAAGCTTGACGACTGGACGCTCTCGCTGCTGACAAACGAGGAAGTGCTTTCCCTGTGCACCCCGGAGCGTCAGCGGCGGCAGGTGCTGCGCAGCGACGAGGAAGCCGTCTGGGTTTCCAGAGATCCCGCCGACGGAAAAACCTGCGCGGCGCTCTTTAATCTTTCCGACGATACCAAAACCATCTCCGTACCGCTCACGGAACTGGAGCTTTCACAGGATGCGTGCCGTCTGCGCGACCTCTGGGACGGAAAGATTTCCCGCTGCACAAACGACTGCATCCAGGCGGAGCTTCCGCCGCACGGATGCGCGCTGTACGCGATTGAGGCATAGAAAAATCCGCAGGACTTCTTTCGGGAAGTTTCTGCGGATTTTTTTGTGCGCCGTGAAAAATGAAGATATTTTACAAGCCTTTTGCATTTTGAAATGCTACAATGGTAATCAACACGGAGGAAACACACATGAAAAAAGAAATACGGACGGTGGTTTACGATGATGAGCTTCGGATTGAGGCATATCGTTTTGAGGGAATCGTGCAGCCATTTCCAAACCACTTCCATGACTATTATGTAATTGGATTTATCGAGGACGGACAGCGTGTACTGTCTTGCAGAAATCAGGAATACGCCTTAAAAAAGGGCAATATTCTTTTATTCAATCCCGGAGACAATCATGCCTGTGTACAGAGTGATGAAGGTACGTTGGATTACCGGGGGTTCAACATTACCAAAGAAGTCATGCTGGATCTGGCAGAAGAAGTGGCCGGGAGAAGGGAACTCCCCGTCTTTTCCAAAACCGTGATCTTCGATGAGGAAGTGACCTGTTATCTGCATCCGCTCCACGAACTGGTCATGAAAGGCTCCTGTGAGTTCGGTAAGGAAGAAACTCTGCTGCTCCTCATATCCCTGCTGATCCAACGGTACGGGCAGCCCTCCCCAAGCTGCATCCCGGAATGCCCGAAGGAAATTGAAAAGGCCTGCGCTTTTATGGAGCAGCACTTCGCTGACCGGATTTATTTAGACCAGATCTGCCGCTATGCCGGTCTCAGCAAATCCACACTGCTTAGGGCCTTTACCAGATCCAAAGGCGTCACGCCATACAGCTACCTGGAAAACATACGGATCGGCAAAGCAAAGAAACTTCTGGAACAGGGCGTACCTCCGATAGAGGCAGCTATGCAGACAGGCTTTTCCGACCAGAGCCATTTCACGAACTATTTCAACCGGTTTATCGGACTGGCTCCGGGTCTTTACCGTGATATATTTTTAGAGAAGGAGGAAACACCGAATGAGTAAAAAAGCAGCCGGGCATCTGGCGGCACTGGTAACGATCTTGATATGGGGAACTACCTTCATCTCCACCAAGGTGCTGTTAGTGGATTTTGAACCGATAGAAATCCTGTTCTTCCGGTTTGTTCTGGGATTTCTGGCATTGCTGATCGTCTATCCCCATCGGATGAGAGGTACTAACAAACGGCAGGAGGCTGTCTTTGCAGCGGCGGGACTGTGCGGTGTGTGCCTGTATTATCTGCTGGAGAACATTGCCCTGACTTATACAATGGCTTCCAACGTGGGTGTGATCATCTCCATAGCACCCTTTTTCACGGCAATGCTCACCCACCTGGTCACAAAGGAAGAAAAGCTGCGCGCAAATTTCTTCATCGGATTTATAGTTGCGATGGCCGGCATCTGCCTGATCAGCTTTAACGGAGCAAAGATGCAGTTAAATCCCATCGGAGACTTGCTGGCCGTAGCTGCGGCAGTCGTGTGGGCCTGCTACTCTGTACTCACCCGGAAAATCAGCAGTTTTGGATATCACACCGTCCAGACCACAAGGCGGGTATTTGCTTATGGGATCGTATTTATGATACCTGCACTCTTCCTGTTTGACTGCCGCATTGGAGCAGAACGGTTCGCAAATCCAGTCTACCTGGGGAATCTGATCTTCTTAGGATTGGGCGCATCCGCACTCTGTTTCGTCACCTGGAACATGGCTGTGAAGATTCTGGGTGCTGTCAAAACAAGCATTTACATTTACCTGGTTCCGGTTATCACGGTTGTCACATCTGCCCTTATCCTGAACGAACAAGTAACCGTGATGTCCGGTGTTGGTACGATTCTCACACTGATCGGCCTGTTCCTTTCTGAGTACAGAGGGAAAACACAAAAACAGTAGGGGCAACATAAATGGCGCTCATCGGTTGTACTCCGGCGCTTGATGGATGAGTATTTCCCTTTTTATTTGCTTATCATCATATTATAGCGTCATCTCAAATGCAATATCTGCCCGGTCAAATGGAAACCGTTCCTTATCCACAGGGATTTCTTCAAATCCAAATTTCCGATAAAGATGGACGGCATGGGTACACTCGTGATTGGAAACAATAATGATTTTCGGAAGCCGCAGTTTTTTAGCGTAATCAATGCACGCCTTGAGACATGCGCTCCCGGCGCCGGTACCTGTGTACATTCCACGGGCAGCAAACTTCATAATCTCCCAATCACCATCTTCACGCGGGGCAATCATGCAGCAGGCCATAGCCCTCTCTTTTTCATCCAGAGCGAAAAAAATCTGGCCTCCTTTTTCGATATACGGCTCTATGCTTCCCAGTTCCCGCTCGTCCTCTGGCTCCATTTCAAACATTTCTGAAATCCATGCTTTATTCATTTCTATAAAATCATTTTTATACTTAAGATCATAGGGTACAATTCTCATAATCATTCACTCCCTTTGCGTAATAATCTTGTAATGGTCTCCAGCGCCCCGGTCAATTGCTGTTCTTCCTCTGAGGATAAGCCCCTGATCACTTTCGCGATTTCCTCATTTGATTTACGAATGAGATCTTCCGCACAGTCCTTTCCATCATCCGTCAGAAAAAGATGATAGGAACGACTGTCCTCTGCAGAGCGTTCCCTATGGATATATCCGCTCTTTTCATGTTTCTTTATTATGCGGCTCAGATAGCTCTTGTCAATATTCATCAGTTGAGCAATGTGCGCCGCATTACATCCTTCGTTCTCGTATATCTCAAAAAATACCCTGGCTTCCGTTACAGAATATTCTGAGCCGAGGTAATGATCTCCCAGCAAATTCATGGAAGGCATATAAAAACGATTGAAGGCTCTGATTTTTGCAATTGTCTTGTTCATAATTTTCTCCCGTTAGTGGACTATATCAACTATTATATGGATAATAGTTGATTTTGTCAACTTATTTTTTATAAATGTACTACTTTTTCTGCTCCAACTCCTTATATATCTAGCCGCATCTGACCATCTATCCAGCTTTTTTGCTGTGCCTCATGTATGACATCTCCCGGCATAGAACCGCCCAGCAAAAACGGAGAGGATGGATCGTGTTTTCTCATATTTTCTTTCACAAGTACTGCATCCGTATTCGCATAACAGTATCTGCACAGATGTCCGCATGTATCGTAAGCTCCTATATCCACGCCCAGCAGACAGGCGCACTGCCCGTTTCGCTGGTTGCTCTTTCTTTTAGGCACAGCAAGGTTTGCGTGAAGTGCCGTTTCAAAAGTGCTTACCGTCATGCAGCCAGAACAGTCCGCACCGTAAAGAGCCAATTCATCTCCTTCTGCACAGGGTTTTAATGCCATTCCATACTGCTTCGCAATTCGGATCATTTCTTTTCCAAGAAAGCTTCTGTCTTTTTTTGATACCGCTCTTGCCTCCGGAAAGTTGCGTTCTACCTTCTTATAAATATCGATAAAACTGATTATGCAGGATTTTGTATATCCGGAAAGTGCCGCAGCCATTTTTTCAAATACCTCCAGATGGCGCTCTGCAGAATAGGTATCATCAATAAAAATCGGGTCATACCGCCATCCCACACTGTCCACTCCAACGATATCTGACAATCGTTTAAAATCATTCATAACTTTTTCTTTTTCAGGCACATTTGGTTCTATGTCTTTTCCATATGGAGTGATGGTTACAAACCAATACTGTCCGTATGGCTTCAGTATCTCCATATACGGCAGCATAGGCGCCGGATTTTTTGTGCAAAACGCAATCAGATCCACCACATCAGGTGAAAGGCTGTATCTGGTTACCTGCATCGGATTATAGGGATTACGGACAAGCACAAATCCTTCCTTTATTCTGTTTATCAGCCATTTAGAATAAAACGCCGGGATATCCGTCCTCATTCCTGTCTGTATGATCATTTTTTACCTCCTCATCCAGCAGACGCTCTATCAGCCTTTCCCTGTTATTGATGAACATTTCCATAACCTGGTAGCTCTCCGTTTCTTCGTAGCTGCACCGTCTCATTTCACCATCATCAAAGGAAATGATATCTGCCCCGGGAATCCCCAATAAGATCGGGGAGTGGGATGCAATGATAAATTGGGAGCCTTTCTCCGCCATTTTTACTATCTGAATAAGCAATGTCAACTGTCTTTGCGGTGATAGTGCCGCCTCCGGCTCGTCCATGATATATAATCCTTCCCTGTCAAAAGATTGAAAATATGCCAGAAAGCTTTCTCCATGTGACTGTTCATGCAGGGATTTTCCTCCGTACCGATCGTAGTAGATTTCTTTTGGAGTTGTGTCCCTGTAATCTTCCGCTTTGCTGGCCACATTAAAAAAGCTTTCCGCACGAAAAAAATAATTTGACTTTGCCCGACGATATCCTTTTGCCATGCGAATGGCACTGCTTAATTGGGATACATCGTCAAATGTGCTGAATCTATAATTCAGTGTTCCGCCCTCCGGATTAAAGCCATAGGCTACTGCAATGGCTTCAAGCAAAGTTGATTTCCCTGCTCCGTTTTCGCCGACAAAAAATGTGATGTTCTTTTGAAAATCCAGGCCTTCCGTGTTTTTAAGCGCATCAATACTGTGCAAATATGAATCATGATCAATCTGATCCCAGTTAATACTGATGCTCTGGATAAATTTATGATCCATATCTCTTTCCCCCACACTTCTTACCTTCTATAATCTTTTCCGCCGCCTGCTCCGGCGTTATATGGGAAACATCTATTTTTTTCGTATCCAGTTCTTCATATAAACCAATCCTGGCAATGCTTCTCTGAATCACATCTTCTGACCGGATACCGGCATCTATATCCTTCTGCAGACGCTTTCTTAGACTATCTGCATCACAAATCAGAGAGATCGTATATATCTTACAATCTCCTGTTTCCAGCTTTGATATAATTTCATCTATAATCCCCTGCTCATGCATCACCCAACAAAATATGATATTCTCATATGCACTGCAGCGGATAAACTGATTCAGCAGGAAACAGATATTCTCCATTACCATTTTCTTCGTTTCCGGTGTTACCTGAAATGGATGCATATCCCAGCACCAGTCCCCGTCAAGAAAAACGCAGTTCGGCAGTTTATTTTTCAAGATCTGGCAGGCGGCCGTTTTTCCAACTCCCATAGTTCCGCCTATTAAGTAAACGTTTTTCATAGTCTTCTTATTCCTGCAGTAACTCTCATCCTTCCGAATGCTCCCAGTTCCTATGTTGTTTGTATCATTCTATACCAAATTCTTTGGCGTATTCTATCACACCATTCACTTTCTGAAAGTTTTCATCTATTTTATAAGCCATAAAATTTTCCCTTTGCACATCAAAAGGCGGCAGTATTCCCAAAGTATCCGCTGGTACATAGCCTGCTCCTGGATAATATTTTTCGCTTCCCAACACAACGGAATATCCATAACCTAACTCCTGTGCAATTCTATGTCCTTCTTTTATCAAAGCAGTTCCAATCCCTTTTCTCTGATATTCTGGCAGAACAGATAATGGTGCCAAAGCTAAAACAACATTCTCTCCCACTCTCGCTTTTGTAAACATGATATGTCCTATGATTTTTTCGTTTTCTTCGGCTACCAGGGACAATTCCGGAATATATGCCTTACCTTTCCTTAATGCATTTACTAAGTCCTGCTCATTTCCATCTGCATGTTCTGCACTGCCAAAAGCATCCCTTACAACCGCATAAATTGCTTTATAATCTTTTGGTTTCTCTTTCCTTATATTCATAAAACACCTCGTCAGTCGAGTAGACCTACACCTCACAATGTAAGCCACTCACAGAACCGTACGTGGGGTTTTCCCGCATACGGCTCTTCATAATAATATTTCACCATTTCAATGAATCCTTCTCTTGTGTAACTCTTTCTGTCGCTTCGTCTGTTCAGCACTTTAAAGTCCTGCAAAATATACTGCACAGCGAAATACATACAAAAAACATCTGGCCGTTTCAATCGTTTTTGTATCAAACCGGCAGGGCTATCAAACACCGAGCCTCCTGTGTCGTGGCTCCCGCCATCGGACGGCTGGCTCTCGATAACGGATTCCGTGGCTCTATTCCAGGAGCTGCCACAGCTGTGCCGTGAAGATATAAAGCCGATCTTATTCTGAAAACTCTCTGCGGCATCACCATTTTGCGCGCTCCTTCCTGTCCCATCACTTCCCAATCAAAGCTGCAAACTCCGAATCAAATTCCTTCATGCGGTTATCTTGATTAAAGAAGTGGAGTCCCCAAATCTTATAGTCGTTGTCATCCACAAAAATTGTAGCCGGCACAGCTTCTGTCTTTAACTGGAGCAGGAATTTTTCTTTCCAGGCATCCTTTTCAAGAAGTTGCGTACCTTTCGGCTCGATAAAAATCTGTAGCTGCTCAAATCCATCCGTTTTGTCCCGTTGCAGGAAAAGAACATAGTCAGGCTCGAATCGTTCACCATCTTCAAACGAATAGATATGGAATTCCCGCTCATTTCTGACAAGGTAGATACGGTTATATATCTTTCGCAGATCAGTAACATATCCGCGGAAATAAGCAACAAACGCTTTCTCTTCTGATGTTCCGTAGTTATCAGTATAGACAAACCAGTCTTCTGCAGCGAGGTCAATTTTCCATTCGTTCTTTACGGATGGATCATTCTGCGAGATACCTATACCGCCATCATGTGGATCGGTGTAATTGACAGTCTTGTTACGAAAGACATCTCTGATTTTCCTTGCTCTGAATGTCTTCGTTCCTCGGTATGTTTCCTCAATGCCGGAAATGGAACCGGCGATTTTACCGAGAACATAGGAAACAGCAGCATAGAGCGTTTCCATAGTCGGATGCTCATCTTTGCTCTGAATGTCAATACGAACAGCACCGAGATATTCTTTATCCATAATGAATTGCCTCGTGGATGTAATATTCGGAAAATATGAGTGCAGCGTGTTAAATTTGAAAATCGGATACTTCATGAGCGCCTTGTTAACAACAGCGTAATTTATCGCCGCAATCTCTCCAATCGTCATGTGCGCTGTCTTTAAATCGAAAACAAGGTCAACGTCTTGTGACATTTCAAGCATAACGGAATCAGCACCGGAGGCTCCCGTAGCAGCCCGGAAACGGTATATGTCATCCCGAACGGTCGGCGTAAGGCCACGCACATCTTTTCTGTCTTTTACCTCTCTATCATTCAAGAAGATCAAACCCTGCTGGTATATGTCGCTGGCTTTAAAATCATCCTTAAGAACATATTCACGCTGTACAATTTTGTCGGTATCCAGACCAATTTCACGCAGGGCATTACGCAGCTCCGTTACATAACGATGGTCGTTCTGGCAATGGTAATAGAGCGTCTCGCAGACACGCAGTTCGCATGCTACATCTTCGTCATATTTCCTCTGAAACTTCGGCTGCTCATCGTCAATCTGAAATGGGCAGTATCTTGCTCCACGCCCGATTAGCTGTGCTTCCGCTATAGTGGCAGGAGCTATTTTTTTACCGCCGGACTGTCTCGTCTCATAAAGCCGGACAATGTCAAACAGATTCAGAACATCCCAGCCTTCATCCAGTTTCTTGACCTCAAAGACCGCACGGTAAGGATTGCCCGCATCTTCAAGCGAATTCAAGAGAATCTGTTTCTGCGTGGCATCCTTATCATCATTTACAGAAACACAATGCTCCTCGGAAAAATCATCACGAAGCTCTGCAGCAAGCGTATCAAAAGAGATACCGTTATTAGCAAAGTAAACAAAGGCTTTGTGCATGACATCGTTGTTGACGGCTGTAGAGAGGTTTCGCAGCTGTGCGCCGGTCAACTTTTTCATCGTTTCAATAAACTCATCCATAAAATCCTTGCTGTCAGCAATTTTCGCTGCCTTAAACAGGACTACGGGTTTAATTCCAAGGCGATGGTCCTGAAATACCTTCAAGCGATATTGACTGAGAACAAGCGCCTGCAAAGCTCTCTCCATGACAGTCAGGTCAGAGCGCAGCGTGATGATGTCTTTGGAATATCTGTCGTTATAAAATTTTGCCAGGGCATAATCGAATATAATCTTGTTCTCGTATGCTGCACGGATTGCCGGATTTGTAAGGTCGCAGGTAGCCGTAAACTCCAGCAGGATGTTATCGGCGTTTCTGCTGAAGATATTCTTTACAGTCTGCTCCCAGGAATGATAGCTTGATTCCTCGTCAGCAGACAATTTCTTCCTTGTGTCGACATTCAGATGATGCGCCTCGTCAGAAATCAGCACAACCTTCTGCTCGTCAAAGTCATCAAAGGACATCCCGTTTTCCTTTGCCATCCACATATCCATGTGGAGTCCCTGCGTGGTAGCAAAGCAAATGTTGATGGCGTTCTGGTCTGCGTACTGGAAATTATCCACCTGGTTGATGCGGATGCGTTCCCCGTCCAGCACAATCTCATCTGCAAAGAGATATTTTGAGGATGCCGGATTACAAAAATTCTCCCGTGTCTTTTCGACAATGTTTGAGAGGTTAACAAAGAACAGGAAATTCCGATACCCCTGCTTATAGAGATACAGCATCAGTCCTGCCATAATCAGCGTCTTCCCGCTGCCTGTTGCCATGTGAAAAAGCACCTGCACGGGCTTCGGTCGCTTATTGCTCTCAAAATGCGTTATAAAGTTTTCAAACGCCTGCTTCTGATACGGGCGCAGCTCGAAATTCGGGTTCAGGTTCTCCGGGATGTAGGACGGAAGAACAGCGCTGCTGCCGTATTCACGCAAGGCATCTATTTTTTCGTATAAGAATGCCATCGATTATCCCTCCCTGTAAAAGCTCCTCGTAAACGCTTTGTCCTCATCGGAGATGCCAAACTCCTCATCATCGATATCACAATAGTTCACATACAGGAGATTCTTGTCTAAAATCTCCATCAAGAACCGCTTCTTATCATCGAGCGCGAGTGCGGAATAATCATCGGCAGCCGCATCAATGTCCGCCGGATTCACCTTGTAGCTGATAAAGCCGGACTTTACCATTCTTCCGTAGATGTCGGACAAGATGGCATCATCAGTAGCGGCTTCGATTTCTTCCACAATCGTTTGATTCAGTTTTGCTAACTGGAAAAAGGCAATTGTGGATTCAGGGGCTATTTCCTTGAGAACATTCAAGTTGCGAACAAGCGTGTCTGTTTCTACATAGTCCATCTGTTCAGCCAGAATAAAACGGCGATGGCCTCCATCCTGCTTATTAATTTCCATCACAGCATGGCCTGTGGTTCCGCTGCCGCCAAAGAAATCAAGAATGAGGGCATCCTTATCTTCCTTAACCACCGAATTCACACACTCAATAACCGTATAAAGCGATTTTGGATAGGAGAACACGGTATTGGGCACCAAATCCTTCAGTAATTGGGTGCCATTGACGCTTGCGTCAAACTTCGAATCAGTCCATACCGTTTTATATGTCCCGAAGTTTTTACCAATTTCAATGTCATATCCTGTTCTTGTCTTTTTCACCCTCAGCAAATCAAATATAGTTTCGACTGTCTGTCGGGCATATCTCCATTTTCTTTCTATACCTTTTGTGTCTATCGGATAAATATAATATTTATCCCCGTGCTGCTCAGTCTGTGATGTCGGATGAAATGCATCATCCGCTACATCTCCAAATCCAATTATTTTTTCGTCCTTCACAATAATCGGATAGAAGCAATTCTTCGCATCCGTTCTCAGAGATTCGCCTCCCCAGTTTCTCAAAGGAGACCATTCAATTTCATCCTCGGAAAGCGTCCGACTGCAAATTGTTTTTTTGCCCTTCGGTGTTACGAAAATAGCATATTCGTGTGTATAAGAGAAATTGGTGCCTATCGTACCACGCGGATTATGAATAACCGTGATACAATCAACATCATATTCCGGGAAAATCTCCTCAATTAAAATCTGCAATCGAGGCTGCTCGTTCTTGTCGATAGCCACGATCAAAACGCCATCTGACGTTAAAAACCTTTTCGCCATTTGAAGTCGTGTTTTCATGAATACAAGCCACGTTGAGCGATTAAACGAATTGTTGTAAGCAAAAGTGTTAGCATTACTTGTAGGATTATAGGGTGGATCGATGTAGACACATTTTACCCTACCTTCGTAACGCTTCAGCAAGGAAGAAATAACCAACAGATTATTCCCCTTAATAATCAGGTTATCACTTTCCGAAAACTGGGTTATTTCCTCAGTGCCATCCTTTGTATATCTCTTTGCACCAGAGAACACCTTAGGATATAACAGTCGATCCACCTCATCGGGAGCAAGAGTCTCATTGTAGAAGATTTCCTGCCGCTTTTGATCCTCTCTTGTTTGACCGCCTTCAAGAACGCAATCCTTATACGGGAAAACTAATTCCACTTCTCCAGATGTAGCCAGCATCTGTTCCGATTCGTCAACAAGCCCAATCTTATTCTTGAACCGGGTATAACTATCCGGCAAGAATTGACGATTATTAATCACCCAGGCAAACCCCATTTTGTCAAAAAACCTTCACGCCGTCAACATCAGCAAAGAAACGGGCAGATGTATCTTCGTTTGAAAGAAGGAGCCTAATAAGTCCCTGATCCATCTTCATTGCTGCCTCATAGACCGCATTACGCAGGAAAGTGCCATCCTCGGCCACAAATCTCTCATCTGATTTCAGTACCGTCAGTAAGATTTCATAAAATTTCGCCATCTTATTCTTCTCCTTCATCTATGAATAGCTCCGGTACATTGTACTGGATTTCTTCAGTGTCTCGTTTCACCATTTCGTTCGGACACTCCAACAATGCTTTTTTCAGCAACTTAGGATTGTCCGGATTCCCCCCGTACATACTTATCGGCATTTCGCCGTATATATCCGGTCGAATCCCATTTAAAACCGCTGTGTTGCAGAATGAGCCGCAGGCAGTTTGTTGTCGCATACTCCACAAATTGTTAAAAAACCATGCCAGAGTACTTCAAATAAAAAGGCTTCTCCCAACTCATCTGCTTTAAACCAATTTTCCTTAAATTCAACCCACTCTCTTTCGGAATCATACTTCCGAATTTCTTCTATTATTTCGTCTCCATTCCCCATATTGATTTGCCTTTTTTATATGAGTTTATCACCCACCTATTGTAGCATAGATGGGTGATAAAGTGGGTGATAAATTTGTTTTTTCTCACTCTTTCTTATTTACGTCTCAATTGCAAATATAGATGAATAATTTAACATCCTAATCACAGCCTCAGCCTGCTGTTATCCAAATCACTAACTCATCCCTGCCGCAAAATATCTAAACCAGATCCCCAACCCTCCGACCAGAATGGTTGATGTGTTCTAACGGAGATATTATTGCGGTCAAATCTGCTCTCCGACGTTGACTGAAAAATGCCTCCAAAGCCTGTCAATACGGCACTTTTTTCGGCGGTCAGTCCTTAGTACGTGACATCTATGCTACGTACTCCACATAGCTCGATTACTCCAGATTGATGTCAGATTTTTGCGGTTGTTCGCGGGAATTTATCAAACCGTATTTTTGCAAAAACACACCGATTTTTTACCCTTGTCCATTCTCTGAAACAGGTCATAGACCTTGCTCCTTAATTATATGCGACCCCACAGATTTGCCGACCACCTCAAGACTTCACTCTGACGGAACAAGTTCGAAATCCCATCGTCTTAACATTAGAAGTCCTATACATCAGACTTTTCCCCAAATTCAAATCTTGCCTTGCCTGCTGCAATAGCTACTTCCTCTTCTGTCTTATCAGGAACAACCCACAAGCCCTTCATGAATCGAGAATAGTATTCATCTTCTATAATTTCCTTCGGAGCCTGAATACGATAATTGTCAGGATACTTTTCAAACGGCCATTTCCAGACGTACTCCAGTATTCCCAAAAATTCTCCAACACGTATGGCACACAAATTCGGCGACCCAATAAGGACTGAAAACTTTATATTCTCATTATCCAGTCGACGGCAGAATTCTTCACACTTTTTTATCTCATCCAAATTAAGCGGTTTGCCTTTTGAAGCCTCCTTTTCCGAATGTGCTATCCTCGCATATAAATACCTCCCTATAATGTCAAGTGATTTTTCCTTTAAAATAAAGGATTTTTCAAGTTTC
>NZ_CAJKOX010000025.1 GCF_905201705.1 uncultured Marvinbryantia sp. | reverse complement strand
CCATAATACCAATGTTTCTGGTTCTCTCTAACGGATATTCTCTTCCAGCCAAGGTAGTTTTTCCTCCTAATTAGAATCTGTAATGAGCGAAAGCCTTGTTAGCTTCTGCCATCTTATGCATATCTTCTTTTCTCTTCACAGATGCGCCAGTATTGTTTGCTGCATCCAGAATCTCGTTTGCCAGTCTCTCTTCCATGGTCTTCTCGCCTCTCTTGCGGGAGAACATGGTCAGCCAGCGAAGAGCCAGCGCCTGGCGTCTGTCTGCTCTTACCTCGATCGGTACCTGGTAGGTAGCACCACCGATACGTCTCGCCTTTACTTCCAGAACAGGCATGATGTTGTTCATAGCTTCTTCAAATACTTCGATAGCCGGCTTGTCGGATTTTGCAGCCACTCTATCGAACGCACCGTATACAATCTTCTGTGCGATACCCTTCTTACCATCTAACATAATGTTATTGATAAGCTTCGTAACCACTTTGTTATTGTACAGCGGATCTGCCAATACGTCTCTTTTTTGAGTATGTCCTTTACGCGGCACGTTACTTCCCTCCTTAATATTGTTTTCTGAATCGGGACAGCGGATAAATGAGAAAAACATGCTGTCCTTTACAGAGGATACTTAATTCATCGGTACTCACATGTGTCGTTCTAATGTGTTTCGCGCCCATAGCTTCTATTTTTAACCTGCAACCACCTGGTAATAGAATCCCGGCACAAATACTAGTTCTGTTTGTGATTTCCTTTAAAAAGCCCGTTCAAAAACAAATGCCCGCTTTGCTTGCGCTTGTTTTTGTTCTCCGCTTTTTTTTATTTCTTAGCGTCTTTCGGTCTCTTTGCTCCGTATTTGGAACGAGCCTGTCTTCTCTTCGCAACGCCTGCGGTATCAAGCGTACCACGCACGATGTGGTATCTGGTACCCGGAAGGTCCTTTACACGTCCGCCGCGGATCAGAACAACGCTATGCTCCTGCAGGTTGTGTCCTTCGCCCGGAATGTAGCTGGTAACCTCGATGTTGTTGGACAGACGTACTCTGGCGATCTTTCTAAGAGCTGAGTTCGGCTTCTTAGGAGTCGTTGTCTTAACCGCTGTGCAAACACCTCTCTTCTGCGGTGCAGATACATCGGTGCTCTTTTTCTTCAGAGAGTTAAAACCCTTCTGGAGAGCCGGTGCAGTAGACTTCTTTGTAGATGTCTCTCTGCCTTTTCTTACTAACTGGTTAAATGTTGGCATTCCTTTTACCTCCTGTATTATTCCCTGTGGGTTGTGGTTGCCGGTTATCCTGTCTCGAATAACGCTCAATTTTGCGCACCAAAAGACATACGTCCTTCCGCGCACGAAATTAGTATACATAGTTCTGTTTCCGATGTCAAGGAGATTTTTCTCATATTTTTCTTCTTATATTTTTATTAAAATGATGGACATTCGAAAACAGGCGTGGTATTATGACATTCATTCAAGAAACAAATTACAGGAGGTACTTCAATGATAAGAACTTTACTGAAACCCTTTTCGTTTGTACCCGCCCTGCTTCTGATGTATATGATTTACAGTTTTTCAGCTCAGCCTGGCGAGGTATCCTCACAGCTCAGCTATAAGGTCAGTTATAAAATAGTAGAAACCGTGGATCAGACGCTGAACGCAGACATGGCGGACTGGGAGATTGATACCTGGGTTTACCGGATACACGGTCTGGTGCGGAAACTGGCGCATATGACAGAATATTTCGCACTGGCAGTCGCGGTATCGTTTCCTTTATATGTATACGGAGTACACGGCATCTGGCTGATGCTTCTGGCCGGGATCATCTGTGTGGGCTTTGCCTGCGGGGATGAATATCATCAGTCGTTCGTGGAGGGGCGCGGTCCTTCCGTGCGTGATGTTGCGATCGACAGCTTTGGCGTTTTCTGGGGAATCATACTGGTGAGAATCGTTGGGTGGACCGGCAGAAAGACCATCTTCCGCCCACGCAAAAAGAAAAAGCAGAAGGAGACGCGGAAACAAACACATTCCGAACAGACGTGGCAGGAACCGCAGCGACATGCATATTCCGGGCAGACGTGGCAGGAACCGCAGCGACATGCGTATTCCGATCAGGCATGGCAGGAACCTCCCATCCCGCCGGTGCGGCAGCAGACAACTGTTCCGCCATCATGGCAGCCCCGGCAGAGTTATACAGCCCCCATGCCGCCAGACGGACGTACGCAGGCAGCGCAGGGCTGGCAGCAGGTCCAGGGATATGCTGAACCAGCTCCGCAAAGCGGGCATACACAGAGAGCACAGAGCTGGCAGCAAACGCAGGAATATACCGCTTTCTCTCCGCAGGATATGCAGACGCAGGCAGCTCCGGACTGGCAGCCGTCTCAGTGCTCTGCGGAACCTGTTCTGCAGAATGAATATACGCAGCAGCAAGCGCAGGATTTGCAGTCTGATGTAGTGCGCAGACCTCATCCGCAGGCACACAGGCAGCAGGAACCGCCCGCACAGATATCCCCGTCAGAGGCTCCGTATACGCAGCGCCCGAATCCGTCTTTCGAACACGGGACCGGCCAGATCCCGGATTCCTCCCAGGAGCAGAATTCACCGGAAAACATTCCTTACCGACCATACACACAGTCATATCAATATAGCCAGGTCTCTGCTCAAAAAAAGACTCCTTAACGGCCATAATGCTTTTTCTGTCCTGCAAATTGCAGGACAGATATTTTTATAATTTATTTCATCTTTTTACCTATAATCCCCATCCATATCCGCCAGGGTCCGATACTTTTCATACTGTTGTCTATATATATTACATTTTTCAGCGTCCGGTGTAAACTCTCTGAAAGGCTTCGCCGCCATATATCTTAACGCTGTCTCTATATCCGGATACTGTCCGGCAGCAACTGCAGCATTAATTGCGGCCCCCAATGCACAAATCTGGTCTGTATCCGGAATCTTCACATTCTTTTCGAGCACACTTGCCATCATCTGCATTATATAAGAAGACTTTCTGGCAATTCCCCCCACTGCTATGATTTCCCTGATTTCTAATCCGGCTTTTTCAAAACCATCAACCAGTCTCCTGAGACCACATACTGCTCCAAAGACAAGTCCCCGATAAACATGAGGAGCATTTGCCCCCAGAGACAATTGTGAAATTGACCCCATCTGATAGTCATCCGTGTCGGGATATCTGCGTCCGTTAAACCAGTCAAGCGCTATCGGAAAGGGTTCTTCCGGAAGTTTTTCAGCCTCTTCCTGGAGCCATTCCAACAATTGATTTTCCATGTTCTCCGCAAGCTCATCACATAAACATTTCTTTTCTCCGGATAACTTTTTAGAAGCCTGTTTCAACGGCCAAAGCAATATTTTTTTATACCACGCAAAAATATCTCCAAATGCAGCCTGTCCTGTTTCTATTCCCGTATACCCTTCAATAATAGAATTTTCCGCCTGTCCGCATAATGATACCAGATTTTTACCAAAAAGATTTTCCGGTTTTTCTATAAGTAAATCCACTGCCGATGTTCCCAGTATGCAAACCATTGTTCCCCGTCTGATTCCTGCACCTATTGCTCCGGCATGTGCGTCAAAAGAACTCCCGGAAACTATCACCTGCCCCGATAGTCCCAGACGCTTTGCCCATTCATCATTAAGATTCCCGGTATTGGTTGTTGCCGGCAGCGGTGTTCTTCCATATCTCTCTGCCACCTCAGCAAGATACGTATCCGCCATTGCCAGACATTCAGAAGATGGAAGCCCATTCCACGCACTGTGCCATAATGCCTTATGCCCCGCTGCACAGGTACTGTGATACATTGTCTGCGGAGCACTTTTCCCGGTCAGCAAACCAACAATCCAATCGCAATGTTCTATCCAGGTATATGCTTTCTGCTTTATTTTCGGATTTCTGCGAATAGTATGCAATATTTTTGCCCAATACCACTCCGAACAGTATTGTCCCTGATATCTTGTATAGTTTTCTTTCGTGCCAGACATAAAAATATGATTCAGTTCCTCTGCTTCCCGCGCAGCCGAATGGTCTTTCCACAAATGAAACATCGCGTCTTCGCATTCTGCAAATTCCTTCAGCAATGCCAGCGGCGTTCCATGTATATCAACAGGAACCGGCGTAGAACCGGTTGTATCAATCCCAATACCGCAGATTTTGCTGACTATTTCTTTATCCAGCGACCCAAGCGCTTCTTTTATACATTCTTCCAGCGATTCCACGTAATCCAGTGGATGCTGTCTGAAAATATTTTTTTCCGGATGCTGATATAATCCCATCTTCCATCTCCGGTAAAAAGACACTCCCCGGCTAATTATCTTTCCATTTGTACAAACGACCGCTGCTCTTACCGAATCACTGCCAAAATCAACACCTATAACATACCTGTTATTATCCATATCCGTATTTCCTGTTCCTTTCATTGTATTGATTTTAAAAAACAGATGCCCAAACTGCACCGGGCATCTGTTTTCTTTTTTACAGTAAACCTTTTTTCAAGATAATATTGGCGGCTAATGATTTTTCACTTGTAGCTACCAGACAATACGCGTTTCGCACTCTTCCCATAAATTCTGGGTCTTTAAGCATATTAAAGCCGTTCCGGAATTTGTCCGCCTCCTCGCTTTCCAAAATTATTTTCTTATACGCATCCCATATATCCGGTCTTGGACCTGTCCAGTCACAAAGCGTTACTGGCTTTTCTGTTTTCGCATCAAGTGGAAAATATTCCAGCACCGCTTCCAGGATTTCCGGCACCCCATGTCCATCTAAACGGACTACGTTTTTCCCTACAGTATAAACCGGCATGTTTCCATCACATATTACAATTTCATCTGTATGCCCCATTTCCGCCAAAATTTTCAGCAATTCCGGACTAATTATCGGATTGATTTTCTTAAGCATGTTTTCCTCCTTAAAATGCCTCATTCAAAATATTAATGAAATCCTGTTTTTTTAACGGATAAAATCCTCCCAGAGTGCCATTTTCATCCGGATATGCTTTGTCAGCCATCACCAGAATATCTTTCCTGCTGTTTACTCCCACTTCTCTAAGCGTTGTCGGAAGACCTATCTCTTTAATAAACAGTTCCAGTCTTTTAATACCTTCCAAAACAGTCTCTTCCTCATCCCAAGGATTTACCGGTACATCCATAACCCTGTTTGCAAACCGTACAAAACGCGGGATGTTATGCTTATACACATACCTCATCCACTTCGGTGTAATCACCGCCAGTCCTGCGCCATGAGATGACTCAAATGCAATTGAACCGATATCGCGTTGGAGAAGATGGCTTGACCATGCCTGCTCCCGTCCCACACCGATACAACCATCCTGCGCAACCTTGCATCCCCACATCAGCTCCGCTCTTACATCATAATTATCCGGTTCTTTTATCACACGTTTCATATACTTCATCAACGCTTTCATAATTCCTTCAGCCATGCCGTCAGAAACCTCGACAAATGTCGTATCTGTAAAGTAGCGTTCCATAGCATGAGAAATCCCATCGAAAGCTCCTGCCAGCGTATGATACATCGGCGCTGTATAAGTAAGCTCCGGGTTCATAATCGAAAACACCGGTCTGGCAAGGTCTGTGTCACAAGACCTTTTTAATCCCAGCTTTTCATCTGTTATCACAGAGCCATTACTTGACTCGCTGCCAGCTCCGGGAATTGTAAGGATTGTACCAATCCCCAGACAGCTTTCCGGTTCTGCTTTTCCAAGATATAAGTCCATAAAATCGCCAGCATATGGCACACCGTATCCAATCGCTTTTGCTGTATCAATTACGCTTCCTCCACCAATTGCGAGAAGAAATGAAATTCCCTCTTTCCGGCAGATTTCTATCCCCTGATATACCAGTCCGGAACGCGGATTTGATTTCACGCCGCCAAGCGCCTCATACTCAACGCCTGCTGACTTCAGAGAAGCTATCACCTTATCATAAAGTCCATTCTTTTTAATTCTTTCCGAGCCATAGACAATCAGCACCTTATCGGCATGCTTTGCCGTTTCTTCCCCGACTTTTTCCTCCATTCCTCTCCCAAAAAGTATTTTGGTCGGATTATAATAAATATCATTTATCATATTACATTCCTCATTTCCAGTCAGTTTCAAAACTATTATTTCTTACTCAAACATGGCCAGATACCCATCCACATTCTCCTGCGTTACCATCTGAAACGGAACGTACGTCGTTTTTTCAAACTCCTCGCCATTCAACGCTTTTAGCGCAGTAGCTATCGCCTCATCCGCCTGTCCATATACATCCTGGAATACCGTTGCGCACATTTCGCCTTTTTTTACAGCCTGCAACGCATCATAAATTGCATCAATGCCGATTACTTCTATATTATTTTCAAGACCAGCTCCCTGGATTGCCTGCAGAGCGCCCATTCCCATATCATCAGAATGGCACACAATCGCATCAATTTCATCGCCCGATTTTTCCAGCCAGTTTTCTGTTAATTCCATTGCTTCTGTTCTGTCCCAATTTGCCGTATCATTATAAAGCATTGTAATATCCGGATAGTTTTTGAGCGTCTCTTCAATCCCCTCCATTCTTGCAATTTGTGCAGAATGACCATAAGGTCCTTCTATTACGCAAATAGTTCCTTCGCCCCCAAGAAGCTCTGCAATGTATTCCATTTCCATAATTCCCGCGTCAACATCATTTGCACCGACATATGCGGTAGCCTCATCCACATTATCTGTCGGATTATTACAGCCTATCACAGGAATACCAGCCTCATTACAATTTTCAATAATAGGAGCACAGCCGCTTTTATCTACCGGAATAAACATCAACGCATCCACACCCTGCTGAATCGCGTTTTCACATTGATCGAGCTGTTTGTCTACCGCACCCTGTCCATCAAATTCTACCAGTGTAACACCCAGTTCCTCTGCCTGCTTTTGAAGCTCCCCCTGGAAATAAATATTAAATTGCCCCGATAAATCCTGATAAATCATGGCAATTTTATATCCGCCGTCTTCCGCAAATGAAACTGTTCCCATACTTGCCGCCATCACTGCTGCTGTCATCCCGATAACTAAAGATTTCTTCATGTCTTTTACCTTCCCTTTCTCTTATAATATTAGTTTCTATCTTTCAAGCCTGCGCACAGCTTAAAATTCAAATTAATGATTTCTATTTACGTTATTACGATCAATAATAACCGCAAGTACAACAACCACACCCGTTACAATTTTCTGATAATACCCGGAAATATTAAGAAGATCCATACCATTATTCAGCACACCAATTATCAATACACCGATTATTGTCTGAATAATGCCTCCAGTACCTCCCTGATTGCTGGTTCCTCCGATAACGACCGCTTCTATCGCATAAAAATCGTACATTTCACCAGAATTTGGCGTTCCAGCCGCAATTCTTGCTGAAAGAATGATTCCCGCAAGAGCTGCCATAGCACCACCCACAACATACGTGCTCGCCTTTAAAAATTTCACTCTCAACCCGGCTACAATTGCCGCTTCTTCATTTCCTCCAATAGCATACAGATATCTTCCATACTTTGTCCGCGACAGGAAAAACCACGCTGCCGCTGCAAGAATGATAAAGATAATAGCCGGAATCGGAATTCCAAAAACGTAAGATTTTCCCACATTTGTATAGGTTTCCGTAAGTGCGTTAATCGGTTTTCCCGATGTAAAAACCAGTGCCACACCACGTACAACAGACTGCATACCCAATGTTGCTATAAATGGTACAATGCCAAGGTAGGCAACCACATAACCATTAATAAGTCCTACTATAATGCCAACGGCAACCCCTGCCAGAACCGCAACAGGATATGGAAGCACAATACCCATTTCTGTAGACAGACTTGCAGCCACACACGCCGCAAGTGCCATCGTAGACCCAACAGATAAATCAATTCCGCCGGCAATCATAATATACGTCATCCCCAGTGCTACAATTCCAACAAAAGAACTCTGCCGCAGAATATTTCTGAAATTATTAAGGCTGAGAAACGAATCCGAAAAAATACTCAGTCCAATCAACATAACAATAAATACAATATAAATAACGTTACTTTTCAAAAAATCTCTGGATAAAACTTTAGTTTTCATACCTGTCCGCCGCCTCCTTTGTTTCTCCAGCCGCACACGCCATCAATTTAAACTGGTTAAATTCACTGCGTTCAAAAATTCCCGTCTGTTTTCCCGCGCACATGACAACAATTCTGTCACACATTCCCATCAATTCCTGCATCTCCGATGAAATCATCAAAATACTTTTCCCCGATTCTGCCATTCCGGTCATTATCGCATATATCTCTGATTTTGCTCCCACATCAATTCCTCTGGTCGGCTCATCCATAATCAGAATATCCGGTTCCGTCAGCAACCATTTTCCAACAACAACCTTTTGCTGATTCCCACCGCTCAGATTTCCCACTTTAAACTTCTGATCCGGAGTTTTTATATTCAGCATTCTTATCATTTCATCTGTTGCTCTTTTCTCTTTTTTTACCGAAACCACCTTCAAAAAGTTTTCCGCATATTTTCCAAGACTGGCAAGTACAATATTTTGTCTTACGGAATGTATTCTACTGATTCCGAATCGTTTTCTGTCCTCTGTAATAAACGCAATTCCGGCATTTATAGCGCGCCACGGTTTACGTATGTCCACCTTCCGCCCGGACACATAAATTTGTCCGGATTCCAGGTTGCGAAGCCCGAAAATCGTTTCCGCCACTTCACTCCTCCCCGCGCCGACCAATCCCATCAATCCGACAATTTCACCCGCGCGTATCGAAAAATTAATATTCTGAAAATGTTTTCCACTTGTAAGCCCTTCCACGCGCAATCTTTCTTCCCCAAAAGGAATCCGCTTTTTATTGTAAATATCCTCAAGTTCTCGCCCTACCATCATTTTGATGATTTTTACCTTATCCAGTTTTTCAACCGGCACTGTATCAATTGTCCTTCCATCTCTGATGACCGTCACCATATCTGCAATTTCAAAAATCTCATCCATTCTATGACTAATATAAATCACAGATTTTCCTTCTGCTACCAGTTTACGAATCATAGAAAACAGTGTCTGTATTTCTACTTCTGTCAGAGAAGAAGTCGGCTCATCCATAATAATAATCTTTGCATTGAAAGCAATAGCACGCACAATTTCAATCATCTGCTGATTCGCAATTGTCAGCTCTCTCATCCGCTGGCGCGGATTAATATCAATATCATATTCCTTTAATATCGCATTTACCTCTTTTAAATTCTGCTGCTTATTGATAACACCACCCGGATACAGATTTTCCCTGCCAATGTATAGATTCGCTTCAACCGTCATCTGCGGAAATAAATTCAATTCCTGATGAATCATTGAAATTCCCTTATCCATCGCATCCCTTGGATTGGCAATTTCAACCTCGCGCCCCTCAATCAAAATCTTTCCGGAGTCCTGCCTGTAAATGCCAGCCAACACTTTCATCAAAGTGGATTTTCCTGCACCATTTTCCCCGCAAAGCGCATGGACCGTCCCCTTTTTTACCTGCAGGGTAACATTATCAAGCGCTTTTACGCCGGGAAATTCTTTTGTTACCCCCAGCATCTCAAATAGATAACTGCTGTTTTCCGACATGCTTCACTCCTCCTTTAATCATCAAAGTTTTCCGCAATCTGAACAATATTATCCATAAGAATACACTCCTGTTTTACAGAGCTGGCATCTGCGAACCATGCAAACACTGTTTTCACAATTTCGTATCCCTGATTAAACGCCTGTTGGCAGATCGTTGCTGTAATCCTTCCTTCCTTAAGCTTATTTTTAATGTAATCCATAGAATCAAAACAAAAAATTTTTACCTTTCGTTCCTTAAAAAGTTCTACAGCTTCACAAACACCTTTAATTCCGCCTGCGATAATAAAAACAGAATCAATTTCCGGATTCTCCTTTAATTCTTCTTTTACGGTGTCATACGCCACAAAATCTGCATTATTACACTCAACATAATCTACTACTTTCACTCCTGGAAATTTTCTGTTAATTGTCTCGGTAAATCCCTGATATCTCAACCTGTGTGACAAAATCTTTGAAGAACCAGTAATGATTAACACATGTGATACCGGATTGATCAACCCCAGAAGTCCCGCCGCTATTCTTCCGCTCTTTCTGAAATCAGTTCCCACATAAAAATTACGTTTTGAGTTTTCAATATCCGAATTAATTGTTACTACCGGGATCCCGCTTTCTACGATCTCGTCAATCTTCTGCGCGATCCTATTATCCACTAATGGTAAAAAGCCAAAAGCCGTTATCCCCTCTTTCAACATTTCATCAATCTCTTTTAATTGCTTTTCAACATCATAACCGCTCGTCTGATGTAAAATTGTTTCAAACCCGTAGTCTTTCAACTCTTCATTTGCCGCTTCAATTCCCTGGATTACTTCATCAAAAAAATCATCGCCAATGCTTGGAAGAAGAATCCCAAAGCGCATTTTTTTCTTTAATGTAGAAAATGTTTTTGCCGCTCCATTGGGTTTATATCCCAATGATTCTGCAACCTGCCTGACTCTTACCTCAACTTCCGGTTTTACTCTCCCTCTGTTATTTAATACCCTGTCTACGGTTCCCCTCGAAACTTTTGCTATATCAGCAATATCCTTTATTGTAGCTGCCATACTCAACCTCTCCCATCATGTGCTCGTGCACACATTTCTCTTTTTTATATATGAATATGTCGGCTATAAAGCTGGTTTTTAGCATTTTTGTTGATATTCATTTTTCCCATCCTTTTATTTTGTATCGTGTGCTCGTGCACATCTTTTCTTTATATTACACAATGTATACGTTTCTGTCAATAATTTTCTTTCTGTTTTTTTATTTTTGGATATTATCAACAAATTTCTTCCTGCGTTTTTGTGCGTATTTACGTGCTCGTGCACATTTTTTTAGCAAGCTTAATCGCTATTTATAACGCGCTAATTATTTTATCGCATTTATATGTACGAATGCACCCCTTCTACAATCCAGGACACAAAATTCAAAAGCACCTTCTCGGCTCATTATCAACATATTAAAAATACAAAAAAGCAGTGTTACGCTGCTTTTCCCACCCTGACTGACGGATACACAAAAAATATACAGAGAGCATACCTGCCGTATCCGTTCCGGAATGAGCCGAACACCGCAGTTTCATCCACAGTCCATACGGTATGCAGATATCCTGACTTAAGTTCTGCGCGGCATATGCCTTCTCAGACTGCTTCAATGACACCTGTAGAAACACAATTTCTGATGTAAAAAACGGCACCGCATACGCGGTGCCGCATCTTTATATCCGTTCTATACAAGCTCCAGCAATACTTCCATTGCTGCATCGCCCTTACGAAGACCGATCTTAACGATTCTTGTGTAACCGCCGTTACGGTCTGCGTACTTCGGAGCGTACTCGGTAAACAGTTTGTCTACCAGGTCAACCTGCTTCGTATTTTTCTTTTTGCCAGCAGCCTCTTTCGGAACCTCCGTTACCGGATAGAGAACCTTCATCATCTGTCTTCTTGCATGAAGTCTGCTCGGAGCATCCTTTCTGATCTCCTTCTGCACTTCGTCATAAACCGTTACTTTCTTTCCGTCTACAACTTCTTTCACTCTCTTACCGTCTTTGTCCTTACGGGCAACCTTTGCGGTAACAGTAACTGTCTCGTAGTTGTCTTTCTCTTTTACAGCAAGCGCAATCAGGCCCTCCGCAATCTTGCGAACCTCTTTTGCCTTTGCCTCTGTGGTAACGATTTTTCCATGCTGCAGCAGCGCTGTAACCTGGTTTCTGAGTAATGCTTTCCTCTGATCAGATGTTCTGCTCAGTTTTCTGTAACCTGCCATTTTATTTTCCTCCATTTTCGGAGCACGCGGGAACGCTCTTCGGGCTTACTCCCCGTGCCAAACTAATCTGTGATACACCGCACCGGTGTATTCGCGCTATATGTGCGCTCTATTCTTCACTCGGATTAAGCTGCAGTCCCAGCTCCTTGAGTTTTGCAAGGACCTCTTCCAGAGACTTGCGTCCCAGATTCCGAACCTTCATCATGTCCTCCGGAGTTCTGTTGCACAGCTCTTCCACTGTGTTGATGCCAGCCCTCTTCAGGCAATTATAGGAACGAACAGAGAGCTCCAGCTCGTCGATGTTCATCTCCAGCACCTTTTCTTTTTCATTGTCCTCTTTTTCAATCATAATTTCCGCCGTTTTAGCGCTTTCGGACAAATCAATAAACAGACTCAGATGCTCGCTGAGTACCTTTGCCGCAAGGCTGACTGCCTCGTCCGGTCCAAGCGTACCGTTTGTATATACATCCAGGGTCAGTTTGTCAAAGTCTGTAGCCTGTGCAACACGGGTATTCTCAACCGTCATGTTCACACGCTCTACCGGGGTATAAATAGAGTCAACCGCAATCACACCGATCGGCATATCCGGCGTCTTTCCTTCATCTGCACTGATGTAACCCCTGCCCTTGGTAATCGTAATCTCCATGTAGAGCTTACTGTCAGCGCCGCCGCTTAACGTAGCAATTACCTGATCCTTGTTGAGGATCTCGATGTCCTGATCTACCTGGATATCCCCGGCAGTCACAACACCCTCTCCGTCATACTCGATATATGCCGTCTTCGGTTCGTTCGTCTTACTGGTATTCTTGATCGCCAGCGATTTCAGATTCATGATAATCTCGCTGACATCCTCTTTTACGCCCGGAATCGAACTGAATTCGTGCAATACGCCCTCAATTTTCACCTGGCTTACCGCTGCACCCGGCAGGGAGGAAAGCATAATTCTGCGAAGGGAATTCCCAAGCGTCGTGCCATAACCTCTCTCCAGCGGCTCTACGACAAATCTTCCATATTTACGGTCTTCTGAGATTTCTGCAATCTCAATTCTCGGTTTGTTAAAATCGAACACTACTAAGGTCCCTCCTTCTGGGTTTGTTGTTGTGAGGGTTTATATTACGCCGTGCGCGGGCCTGCGCCTTATGCACCGCACGACATCTTTAAGCCGTGCTGCACATCTCGCAGCTTACGCTGCTCGTGCGAGGGCCTGCGCCCTATACATCCTCATAAAGATGTTTGCGCTTATGCAAGCATAGCGCAAACATCTTTCTTCGTCTGCGCACGGCTTAATGCTTTCGCGACTATTTCGAGTACAGCTCGACGATAAGCATTTCGTCTACCGGAACATCGATCGCTTCTCTTGCCGGAAGCTCCTTAACGGTTGCTTTCAGATTTTCTGCATCTGCATCCAGCCAGTCCGGAACCAGTCTGCCGCCGGTCGTCTCCAGGATATCTTTGTATCTCTGGGAGCTCTTGCATTTTTCTTTGATCTCAACGGTGTCGCCTGCTTTTACAAGGTAGGACGGAATATTTACCTGCTTGCCGTTTACCAGCACCTGCTTATGGTCTACGATCTGTCTTGCCTCTTTACGTGTTCTTGCAAAACCGAGTCTGAAAATAACGTTGTCGAGTCTGCACTCCAGCATGGTCATAAGGTTTGCACCTGTCATGCCCGGCATTCTCTCCGCTTTCTTGTAGTAGTTGCGGAACGGTTTCTCCAGTACGCCATAGATGAATTTTGCTTTCTGCTTCTCGCGCAGCTGCAGTGCATACTCGCTCATCTTACGGTTTGCTCTCTTTAATTCTCTGTTAGACTTTTTGTCAATTCCTAAATATACCGGATCAAGGCCGAGGGAACGGCATCT
This sequence comes from uncultured Marvinbryantia sp., assembly GCF_905201705.1. Lineage (GTDB taxonomy): Bacteria > Bacillota > Clostridia > Lachnospirales > Lachnospiraceae > Marvinbryantia. The sequence continues at coordinate 50,556 of NZ_CAJKOX010000025.1, read as the reverse complement.
TTTCAAGACCGGAGTTCTATCTACTGCCATCTTCACTTACCTCCTAATTAGACTCTTCTGCGTTTCGGCGGGCGGCATCCGTTATGCGGCACCGGGGTAACATCTGTGATGCTGGTAACATCCAGACCGCATGCACTGAGTGCACGGATTGCTGCTTCACGTCCTGAGCCTGGTCCCTTTACGAAAACATCAACGGTCTTCAAACCGTGAACTAACGCTGCTTTTGTTGCAGTCTCTGCTGCCATCTGTGCTGCATAGGGAGTAGATTTCCTTGAACCTTTAAATCCCAGACCACCGGCACTTGCCCATGATAATGCGTTTCCAGCAGCATCTGTCAGTGTAACAATGGTATTGTTGAAAGATGACTGGATATGTGCCTGTCCGCGTTCAACGTTTTTCTTAACGCGCTTTTTTGTCACTTTTTTTGTAACTTTTTTAGCCATGATAAACTAACCTACTTTCTTCCTATTCTATTATTTCTTCTTATTAGCTACAGTCTTTCTCGGTCCCTTGCGTGTTCTCGCGTTGGTCTTTGTCTTCTGACCGCGAACCGGAAGTCCTTTACGATGACGGATACCTCTGTAGCATCCGATCTCCTGCAGTCTCTTGATGTTCAGAGCGATCTCTCTTCTCAGATCACCTTCCACCGTGTAATGCTCATCCATCACGTCACGGATTCTGGAAACCTCTTCGTCTGTCAGATCTCTGACACGGGTATCCGGGTTTACACCCGCCGCCTCAAGAATTTTGTCTGCACTTGTTCTGCCGATTCCGTAGATGTAAGTCAGACCGATCTCGATTCTTTTCTCTCTTGGTAAGTCTACACCAGCAATACGAGCCATGTAATTTTTCCTCCATTTTCTCTAAGCTCCCGTCATCGCGCAGCCCGTCCATAGCAAGACGTCTGAAATGTTGTGCGCAGCCCGGTGCTTTGCTATATTGTCTTTAATTGGGGTTTTGGAAATCTTTTCCACCACCCAGCCGCAAAAAATGACTGCCGTCTGAAAAGCAAACGGCAATGCAACGACCTTTCCGCAGATCCGCCGGTACCCGGGAAATGCGGTATTAGAAGCAATATATGTGAGACATCCTGCCCAAAGACCTGCATCGCTCTCGTATTTATGCGCTGCACAGTCCACACCAGGCCCCAGGCCTGGCTTTCCGCCGCGGATTGGGATGTCCCTTTCGTATATTGTCACCAGCACGCGTGTGGATTTCACATCATGCTGAAGCCGTAATCAAGCCACATAAGAGCAAGGATCAATTAACCCTGGCGCTGTTTATGCTTCGGGTTTTCGCAGATTACTCTGATACTGCCCTTTCTCTTGATGATTTTGCATTTTTCGCAGATAGGTTTTACCGATGATCTAACCTTCATGTTAAATCCTCCTTTCCTATTTACTCGCCCTGTTTTGGGCATAATAACCCCTTCTAACAAAAGGTACGCTAATGAGTATATCATCAGCGTACCGGAAAATCAAGCATAAATTTTATAAATATCATAAAAACTTCGAAATATAACCCTCCACGAAAATAAACAGGACGATCAGCGGCAGAATATAAGAAACATACACACGCACCCACGCCGGGAATTTCATACCGCTGCCCGTGTTTGCTTCCTTCATGAAGTTTTTAAAGCCCCATCCATAACGGCTTGTGCAGAACAAAAGATACACAAGGCTGCCAAGCGGAAGCAGGTTATTGCTCACGATAAAATCCTCCAGGTCGAGCACATTGGTTCCTTCCCCGAACGGCATGAAACCGCTCCAGAGATTGAAACCGAGCACACACGGCATCGACAGGACGATAATTGCGATCAGATTGATAATAACCGCTTTCCTGCGGCTGCAGCCGGTCAGATCCATTGCAAAAGAGATAATATTTTCAAACACCGCAATAATGGTAGACATTGCCGCGAAGGTCATAAAGAGGAAGAACAGGCTTCCCCAGATGCGTCCGCCCGCCATCGACTGAAATACATTCGGCAGCGTGATAAAAATCAAACTCGGACCGCTGTCCGGCTGCACATTGTAGGCAAAGCATGCCGGAAAAATAATCAGTCCCGCCATCAGCGCCACGCCGGTGTCGAGCAGGGTAACGCTCACCGCCTCGCCTGTGAGCGCGCGTTCCTTGCCGATGTAGCTTCCGAAAATAGCGATCGCACCGATTCCAAGACTCAATGTAAAGAATGCCTGCCCCATCGCGGCAAATACAACCTCACCGACGCCGGTCTCCACCAGCTTGCCAAAATCCGGCTTCAGATAAAATTCCAGTCCCTCCGCTCCGCCTTCCAGAAATACGGAATGCACGGCAAGGATAATCATCAGAAACAGCAGGCAGAGCATCATCACCTTCGTGATACGCTCCACACCTTTTTGCAGACCGCCTGCGCAGATAAGGAAGCAGACAACAACCACTAGGATCATGCAGAACGCCATCAGCCCCGGCTGTCCCATCAGACCGACGAATTCCGCCGCCACGCCCTCCGCGTCAAGCCCCGCAAAGCTGCCGGATGCCATTTTGGCAAAGTAAAGAATCATCCAGCCGCCGATCGTTGTGTAGAACATCATCAGCAGATAATTGCCCGCCATCGCTCCCCACTTGTACCAGTGCCACTTTGTGCCCTTCGGCTCCAGTACGTCAAACGAAAGCGCCGCGCTCTTCTGGCTTGCACGCCCGACCGCAAACTCCATTACCATGATCGGAAGTCCGAGTATTACCAGGAAAAACAGGTAGATCAGCACGAATGCCGCCCCGCCGTACTTTCCGGTAATATACGGAAACCGCCACACATTTCCCAGACCGATCGCACATCCCGCAGAGATCAGAATGAACCCCAGTCTGGATGAGAATTTTTCTCTCTCCATTTCACATATCCTCCAGATGTTTCATTCGGGAATGCCGCGCATTCCCCGCCGCTGCCAGCTTCGCCCGCGCAACAGTCCGGCCAAACTGCCCTGTCACCCGCCCGCAGCAGTTACCAATGAACCTATTTTACACGAAATGAAACTATAATGGAAGAAATATCTTTGTATTTTCAAAAGTTTGGCAGTGCTTTAAAGCTGTGAAGTGCTATTCCGTTAGCTTCCCTAAAAGTTCCCCATATGTCACCAATGTGACATTTCCCAGTTTGGCAGCATCCTCCATACATCCCTTTGTAAAACCGCTTCTCGCAAACAGATATAAATGCACATTTCTATAATGGAATATCCTGCTGCGCATTACCAATGTTTCCAGAACGCCCACATCCACCTTTTCCTTTGTCCACTTGCATTCGCCAAATAACGCCGTATCTTTATCCTGTTCCCCCATAATATCAATTTCCGTCTGGCTGCGGGTGACCGGGTCTGTCCCCCACCAGCGTCCCAGATTTCTGAATTCCACAGGAGAATCCCCATCCAGCAGCAGTTTCCAGAGATACTGCTGGCATATATCCTCGAATACTTTTCCCATATAATCCGGCAGAAACGGTTCAATCCGTTTATATGCCAGATCAGCTGCTCCACGCCCAATAACGGAGCTGTTCTCCGGGACAAAACGATACCAGAACCGAAACAGATTGTCCTCAATGGCGTAAATGGTCTTCCGGGATGTCTTTTCACCATAAGGCGTTTCTTTCCTGACCAGCCCCAGCATCATCAGATTTTTCAGATAGGTACTGCAGACACTGGTATTCTCGCCGACTTTTGTCGAAATCTCCGCCATGCGGGAAGCGCCGGTCGCCATAGCTGTAATAATGGCATTGTAAAGAGCAGGTTCCCGTACCTCCTGCTTCAGCAGATTTTCCGGTTCCTCAAAGAGTACAGACGTCGGATTCAGGAAGGTATTCTTAATATTCTCCTCAACGCTCAGCCTGTCATCCATCTGAAGTAAATACTGCGGTGTTCCTCCCACCATGCCATATATCATCGCTTTATCCTCATCAGAAAACTTTTGGAAATACCGGCATGTATCTGCAAAATCAAACGGAAGGATTTTCATCTGCGCTGTCCTTCTGCCGTAAAGCGGCGCTTTATACGCCAGTACGTGGTCCTCCATATAGGACATCGAAGACCCGCATAAAATCAGCATCATTTTAGAAGAATCCTTATATCTGTCGATCAGAAGCTGTAATGTAGAGGCAAGACTTCTGGATGCGCGGGCGACATACGGGTACTCGTCAATCACAAAAACCAGACGTTCTTTTTCTGCCATCTGAAAAACATACTCTAATGCAGCCTGAAACGACGCAAACGCAGTATCCGCCCGAATCCCCGTTCCAAATTCCATAATATTTTTGCTGAAATTCTCCAGATTTTGTTTGGCATTGCTTTCTACTCCCATAATGTAGATTGCCTTTTTATCGCTGATAAATTTGTTGATAAGCGCAGTTTTCCCCACCCTGCGGCGACCATAGATAACTACAAATTCAAATTTCCCAGACGCATATAATTTATCAAGGGATGTCAGTTCCCGTTCTCTTCCGATAAACATATTTTAGCCTCCATTCCATATAGCTCAACTATACCATTCCGCCGCATTTTAGTCAATTATACTTTAGTAATTTATACTTTACTAATTTTTAACATCGCATTGTATAAAAAACCGCTGCTTCGTATATAGAAGTAACGGTTTTAAAACAATATTTTATTTATACTGCTCTTTATTCTTCTGCCAGTGTCCTGTCGGGCAAAAATCGCCCTTTTCCGGCATGATATTTACTTCAAATGGAAGAAATATTTTTTATTCTGCGGAACACAGCCCTGCAGCCCTCGCCAAAATCCGCATCTACTTCATAATTCGTCTCATACCGTTCATATCTTCTGGTAAATGCGCGCATTCCACCATTGATAAAAATTTCAAAAAGAGCGTTATCTGTATAAATATCCAGCCTCTCTACAGTTATATCTGCATTCCATTTTTCCTTATCTGTCATAATTATAATCTGACCAGGACATACTGTTACCGTCACTTGCCCGGCCTCAGATTCCGCCAGCACAATGCGGCCGGAAGCATTTTCCCGCAAACCAATCTGTAAGTGTCCGCGTCCATCCTTTATGTGAAAGATATTTTCAAAGTGTTCTTCCGATGTTTCCAGACGCTCCACCTCTTCCACCGGATAAGAATATAATTCCCCCTTTTCGATCCACAGCTTTCTTGGCAGGCTCATGACACCGTTCGACCTGCACAGCTTTTCGATATGATACTCATACCGGTCATTTACCCAGGCAATGGCAACCGTTCTTTTTAAATTTGCAAAAATCTGTGCTGCATAAAAATCCTTTCCATGATCGACCAGCCCCTTATGTTCTACCCGAAAACGGTAATTTTTTATACTTCCAATATAGTATACCGTATCACGTCGGATTTGTGTCTCGTCCCTGTTGTGATAGCCAGCGATCAAAACATACTTATCCGCCATCTTTCTGATCGATGGACATTCTGCTCTGAGATATCGCTTATCTTTTTCCTTTAAAAAAATTCCTTTATACTGCCATTGAATCAAATCTTTAGAACAATGAACCGCAATTGCTGCTGTATCTGCCGTTTCGCTCCCCGTCAGCATAAGCCATTCATCGCCCTCCCGCCAGACCTTGGGATCTCTGAAATTTTCTCCAAGTTCTGCCGGCAAATCGTTCACTGCAATTCTTTCTGCAGAAAAAGAAAATCCATTTTCACTATACACGGCCGCCGTATATTCCATGCAATGCTCTTTTTGCAGATCCCCGACATGTCTTGTAAAAAACAGATGCATTTTATTTTGCTCCACCAGAGCTGTCCCGCTGAAAGCGCCTCCCCGCACATCAGGATTGCAGACAAGCTCCGGCTGAGGGCTTAGAACGACCGGATGCTCACGCCAGTGAAGCAGATCGCTGCTCGTCACATGTCCCCAGTGAGCGTCTCCCCACTTCTGCGACGATGGATTAAACTGATAGAACATATGATACAGCCCGCGGTAAAAGCATAGACCTACCGGGTCATTCAGCCAGCCTACCGGCGGAGAATAGTGGAATGTATTCTGGTTTTTATACGCTGCTGATACGCCGGATTTCTCCGGACAGATCTGCTTTACCGGATCCGCACAGTCTCTTCTAAATAAATAGGCATAGTGTACCTTTACATCCTGCATACAGATACGGCACGATTTTTCCTTTGGAAGCTCTGCCGTAAACAGCTCGCACTTGCTGTACCTGAATTGCTTATCCGTCATAGCCTTCCCGGAGCATATACGGATATACCCCGGGCTGCTCTTTGCGGCCGAAGCAATTACTGTTATGTAATCATAGCCCTCACTATTAACCAACCGTTCACTTTTCATACAGCTTTATATTTCTCCATTCGACCTTTCCGTTATGTACATATAATTTTATTTCAGCTCCCGGCTTCTCTGCCATCCGCACATTAAGCGCAACATCATTTACGTATACAACTGCGATATCATGGTCTACGATCAGGGAAAGATGCACTTTTTCCTCCGGCTGCGCTGTAAAGGGCCTGAACAGTCCGCGGTTCATGCACCGGAACCACGGATAATTGGGTGTTTTGTCAAACAAAAAACGTCTTTCACCGGGCACAAAGTGAAAATCATACCCCAGATCTTCCTTGCTGTTTTCACAGATTTTGATTCCAAACCCGAACGTTTCCGCCTGATAGCTCACATCTGCCTCCAGTCGGAAAACATCGGCCGAATACTCTTTTATTACTGTCTCCGCGCCGCCGTCAAGGCGCGAAAGAGTAAGGCTCTCCTGCATCTGTACATCTTTTTTGCCGATGATCCCCGAAAGCTGCTCCGGCATTCTGACGCCCAGTGTCCCATCCCTGCGCTGGTACACTTCATGCTGAACTGCATTTCCGCCCCAGATCCACATTCCCAGATCGTCATCCCTTTCCCTGGTGGGATTCCATCCAAAAATAATCCGTTTTTGTTCTGTCTGCACTGTTCTTGCAGCATAAAAGCAGCGCCCATCCAGACAGTCATCCGCTGGCGTCTGCCAGGGTCCGAAGAGACTTTTGCTCATACGATAGCGGGTCCGTCTCATATCGTCAAGCTCAGAAAACAAAAGATACCACCATTCTCCGATCCGGAACATATCCGGCATCTGAAGCAGGAAATACATATCCGGGCTGAAAAAAACGCCTTCATAATTCCAGTTTTCAAGATCTGCGCTGGTATAATATAAAAGAACCCCTCTTCGCTTCCGAAAGCCGTCTTTTTTCTGTGCGCAAACAAGCATAAGCCATTTTCCAAACTCCTCCGAAAAACATACAAAAGGATCTCTGAAGTAATCCTTCTCAAAGCCCTCCGGCGCAGAAAAACACAGCTTATCCTGTTTCCTCCAGCTGATTCCGTCATCGCTGATGGCAAGCATCAGCACCTCTTTCGGCGGCATCTCCGGGTGGTTCAGAAAATACTTGCACTCCCCGGTATAAAAAGCTCGGAATTTTCCCAAAGCATATATAACAGAACCCGCATAAAGACAATGCTCCCTTGAACCATGTTTGCCCTTATGAAGCACTTCCCCGTAATCCTTAAAATCAACAAGATTCTGAGATACGGCAAGCGACCACCCGAAAGGCTCTCCATCGGGAAACGGTCTGGGATCCCTTCTGTCAGACTGATAGTACATATAGAACTTTCCCTTATGATAACAGGGCATACAGTCTCCTACCCATGCATTTTCCGGTCTGAAAAATATCTCGTTCATCTCTCTTTTCCTCTCCGCTGTTTAAACTGCAGCTTCTGTAATTTCGTCACCCTTTAACTGCCCCTTCACTAAGTCCCGACTGCATATATTTTCCAAGAAACATATACACGATCAGCGTTGGGATCACGGTCACGGCAATCGCTGCAAATGTAGGTCCCCAGTCTACCAGACCTTCTTCTCCCACAAAAGCATTCAGTCCGAGTACCACCGTCATCATTTTTTTAGAGCTGATAAAGGTATATGAGAAAATATATTCATTCCATGAGAAAATCGCCCGCAGTGTAGCTACCGTAATAATAATATTTCTGCACACAGGAGCCACGATACTTATAAAAGTCCTTCCTATGCTGCTGCCGTCAATAACAGCCGCTTCGATCAGGTCTCCGTCAAAATCCTTAAAAAATGCCAGGAACAGCTGGATCGCCATCGGCATTCCAAACGCAACCTGCGGTAAGATCAGCGAAAAATACGTGTCGAGCAGTTTAAATTTTGCATACGTAAGATATAGCGGAATCAGGATGACCTGGTAAGGTATCATCAGTCCCAGCAGAAAATACATCTCCGCAACCTTCTTCCCGCGAAAACGGAATTCCGAAATCGCAAATGCTGCCGTTGCCGATAATATAACCGTAAAAACCACCACAAGCACGGCAATCACCACGCTGTTTAAAAAATACTGTGCAAAGTTACTTTGAAAAACCTTAACAAAATTGCCCAGATACACTTTGACAGGCAAAGCATATTGCGGATGCGATATAAAATCATCATAGGTTTTCAGCGAATTTATCACAGTGTAAATAAGCGGATACACAAGCAGCAGAAATACCACTGCCGATAAAATCGTGACAATTATATTCTTCACACGCTGTTTTGCCGTTTTTCCTGCTATATTCTTGTGAAAATGTTTCATACCCTCATTCCTTTCCGGCTATTTTATCTTCCGCCCAGTTTTTTTGACGACTGCATCCATCTTATAAGGATTGCAAGAATAAGCGACTCGGCCACAATAAACATTGCAATAGCACTTCCATATCCATATTTCTGACTGCTGAAAGCCTGTTTATACATATACATGGCCTGCAGCTGGGATGAATTGATCGGTCCTCCCGCCGTCAGAAGCTTTGCTATATCAAACCCTCTGAGGGACCCGTTTAAAACAAGCAGTATGTTTGCAAAAATGGTCGGGCGAATATGAGTAAGCTTTATTTTTGTAAATATTTGAAAAGAATTTGCCCCGTCTATCTTCGCCGCCTCGACAAGCGAATTCGGAACCGTCAGAAAAGCCGAATAAAAAATCAGCATATACACCGGCATGTTTTTATATCCGGCAACCGCTGTAACCATAGCAAGCGAGCTTTTAACATTTGTCAGCCATTCAATGCGTCCCCATTCCGGATTAAAATTTGCAAGTATCTGATTGACAAGGCCCGCCGGAACCACTCCAAACATCTTTTTAAACATCTGACAGAGTGCAACCGTAGATATGATTACCGGGAGATAATACATTACCTGCAGCGGTTTCCTGAATACAACTATGTTGCAAAGGAGCACCGCCAGCAGCAGACCTCCTCCAACCTGCAGGATAATCTGACCCACGGCGTAAATCAGCGTGTGCATCACACTGTCCCAAAATTCCGTGTCTGCCAGCAGCTTTCGAAAATTTTCAAACCCTACATAAGTCATCTCGCCATAGCCGTTCCACTGCTGCAAACTGTAATATGCCGACCATATGATAGGAATAATCACCGAAATTGTATAGACGATCAGCCCAGGCAGCAGAAAACTCAAAATGGTTCGTTTGTTTCTAAGCAATTTATCCATAAATACCTCCCGCCGGGTCCTGCTTTATCAGCAGGACCCTCCTGCATTGACTCTGCCATCTTCAGCCCCCATTTTCCACAAGCGCCTCATCAAAAATCTTCATATACTCTTCCGGCGTGATCGTTCCATACACCAGCTGCGCTGCTGCATCTCCGACTGTCGTTGTTGTGGCCGCCGTCAGCTTGTCATCCCACGATACCCAGGATACCGTCTGTTTCTTCATCTCGGTTCCGATATCTGTCATCATCGCATTCAATTTGCCCTCAGGGATATCCGAATTGTACCAGGACAGCGCCCCGCAGTCATACGAAATCTCATCAATATGATCAAAATAAAACTCTACAAAATCCTGAAGTACCGGATCGTTATCATAGGTATCCTTATTAAACGCCCAGGCCTTGCCGCCGTGCGTAGGGATCGTTGAGCCGGTTCCTTCTGTATTCTCAACAACCGGTATACCAAACCAGCCAATTTCTCCCGCATCATACAGGTCGCTTAATTGAGAAGTGTAGTTCGCATTCGTATACATGATCGTTCCGACTCCAGCCATAAAAGTATCTACCACATCGCTCAGCGTCATGTTGTCAAAGCCCGGCACAAAATAGTTTCCTGTTCCGAGCTTTTGCAGAAGCTCCGCCGCATACATGCCCAGTTCGCTCTCACTGTATGTGTACTCGCCATTTGTTAAACCTTTGATAAATTCCCTGCCTTCTGTCGTCCATGTCGGGAAAGAAGCAAATCTGAGATACTGTACGTAGTCTGCGCCGCGCATCACGTATGCATACTCTCCATTATCTGTCAGAGTCTGGCAGACATTTATAAAATCTTCCCAGGTCTCCGGTTCTTCCAGACCGTATTTTTCAAAGACAGGTTTGCGGTATACGAAAAATTCCCCGCTGAAGGTCGACGGTATCATGTACATATTGCCGTCCTCGGATGTATGATAATCCACCATAGAAGCCGCGACCTCCTCCATATGTCCATCCGCTTCCAGCACTTCCGTCAAATTAACAAGCTTATCATTGCTGATCATTTCTTCCGCCAGCGTCCCGTTGCTGATCGCAAAAATGTCCGGCAAAGTGTCTGCTGTATAATACATCTGCAATTTCTGCCATAGATCGGATGTCGCGCTGATCACCTCATACTCCACCTGAAAATCCGGATTAACCTCTTCCTGATATCTTGTCACAACAGCGTTAAACACGTCATAGGCTGCAACGCCCTCTCCGGAGCCGGAAAGAACCTTGTATGTTTTTTGCACCCCTTCCGCTTCTGCCTGCACTGCACCCCCGCATACCGCAAAAAGAACCCCCAACGTTACGATCGATGCGATTTTCTTTCTCATTTTGTTCCTCCTCCTTTTTTAAGTTTTTCATTATATATTTACAATAACAATATTTTATTATAAAATCAAATACATAGAAATTATAGATATATAAACTAAATTTATACTATAGGATACAGGAGTCTGTTATGCAGTTAGAAATGAAATATATCTATCAGATTTATCTTGACGGGAGCTTTTCAAAAGCCGCCAGATCTCTTTACATTACGCAGCCCGCTCTGAGCATAGCCGTGCAAAAAGTGGAAAGCGAGCTCGGTATGTCTATTTTCGATCGCTCGACCCGTCCGCTCACTCTGACGCACGCGGGGCATATTTATATCAATACCATCAAAGATATTATGCTGCTGGAAGACAACATGCATAAGCATATTGACGACATCCAGAACCTTAACTGCGGTTCTTTAATTCTGGGCGGCACTCATTATGTAAACGCTCATATTCTTCCGGATATCCTGCCCGGCTTTCATGCAAAATACCCCAATATCGATATCCGTATTCTGGAGCATGGTTCCTCCGTTCTGACAAACATGCTCGAAGAGCATCAGCTTGATTTTTATTTCAGCTGCGACCCCAAATTGGTTACCGCTTTCCCGGGGCGCAAAATCTTTACGGATCAGCTCCTGCTGGCAGTTCCGGAAGCATACGACATCAACAATGAGCTGGCCGACTACTCCTTTTCCGCCTCCGATATCTGCAGCTTTGCGCATCTTTCCCCTGAACATCCGGCTATTTCCTTAGCCATGTTTAAGGATACTCCCTTTCTGCTGCTTTTTGAGGGCAGTAATTTTTACGAACGCGCCGCCGGTATGTTCCAGGAAGCAGGTCTTACTCCCAATATTAAAATGCGTTTATCACAATCTGTAACCGCTTTCCGTTTCGCGGCTGCAGGACTTGGAGCAACCTTTGTTGTTGACAGGCTTGTAAAAAGCACAGATGACCGTCTTAAATACTACAAGCTTGATTCCGCTTATGTAAAAAGGCATAATTATCTTCTCCATCCAAAGCACAAATATGTAACTGCCGCCATGAATGCGTTTATCCAGTATACATCCCAGTGCTTTTCATCACTGGCCGCCCGGGAAGCCCCGTGATCAGTTTCGCCCCAGGCGGGGTATTTGCCCCCGCGGAAATAAAAAAGGTCTGCAACATCTCTGTTACAGACCGAAAACTTTTTATATTACTGTTCACTCCGTTCGCAGTAACCTTTTTATTCTTCTGTCGAATCTGCCTCCGCAACCCACACATCGATCATTTCCCAGATTTCGTCTCTTCCCTGCTTTGTTTCCGCAGAGAACGGAATCACGGTACCGCCTTTCATGCCAAGCCCCGTGCGGATCGCTTTCACCTGCTTCTGGAGCTGGCTGCGCTTGATCTTATCAAGCTTTGTGGCGATGATGATCGGCTCGTAGCCATTATAGAGGATCCAGTCGTACATCATTTTATCATTGGCGGAAGGATCGTGCCGGATATCAATGAGCAGGAATACGGCCTTTAGCATCTGCGATTTCTGCAGATAGCGCTCGATCAGCTTTCCCCACTTTTCCTTCTCCGACTGCGCAACCTTCGCGTAGCCGTAGCCCGGAAGGTCCACCAGATACATCGCGTCGTTGATGTTGTAAAAATTGATGGTCTGCGTCTTGCCAGGCTGGGAGCTGGTTCGCGCCAGCGACTTGCGGTTCATCAGCGCGTTGATGAGCGATGATTTTCCCACATTCGATTTCCCGGCAAACGCCACCTCGATCTTATCATTTGCCGGCAGCTTACTGGTAATGCCGCATACCGTTTCAAGAGCTACATTTTTTATAACCATATAGTATTCCTATGCTTTCTTTTTCTTCGAGGCCTTCTTCTCCGGCAGCGCCGTCACCAGCGCCCCCGGCAGAATATCCTCCATCGTATCCGCGAAGCGGATATCCAGCCCCTTCCTGATCTCTTTGGAGATTTCCTCCACGTCCGCCCTGTTCTTTGCCGGAACAAATACGGTTTTCATTCCCGCATTCTTGGCGGCGAGCAGCTTTTCTTTGAGCCCGCCGATCGGCAGCACACGTCCGCGCAGGGTGATCTCGCCGGTCATCGCGACGTCCGCGCGCACCGGAATGCCGGTAATTGCCGAGATCATTGCCGTCGCCATCGTCACGCCCGCGGAAGGTCCGTCCTTGGGAACCGCGCCCTCCGGGATGTGGATATGGATATCGTGCTTGCGGAAAAATTCCTCCGGGATATTATACTGCGCGCTGACGGAGCGTATGTAGCTGATACCCGCCTGCGCCGACTCCTTCATAACGTCGCCGATCTGTCCTGTCAGGCAGAAATCACCCTTCCCCGGCATGATATTTACTTCGATCTGCAGGGTGTCGCCGCCCACGCTCGTCCACGCAAGCCCGCGCACGATTCCGACCTCGTTGGTATCGTTCAGCTCCTGGATAGTGTAGCGCACCTTGCCGAGATATTTTTTCAGATTTTCCTCTGTCACCTTAACGGATTTTTTCTTCGTCTCCAGAATCTCGCGCGCCGCCTTCCGGCAGATATCGCCGAGCTTCCGCTCCAGATTTCGCACGCCGGCTTCCCGCGTATAGCCGGAAATCACCTTGCGCAGCGCCTGATCTGTAATAGAGATCTGCTCTGCTGTCAGTCCATTGTGCTCCATCTGCTTGCTCCAGAGGTGCTCTTTTGCAATGTGAAATTTCTCATTTTCCGTGTAGCTGGTGATCTCAATGACCTCCATGCGGTCCAGGAGCGGGCGCGGGATCGTCTGCACATCGTTTGCGGTGGCAATAAACAATACCTCCGACAGATCCAGCGGAATTTCCACATAATGATCGCGGAATTTACTGTTCTGCTCGGAATCCAGCACTTCCAGCATCGCCGAGGAGGTATCCCCCTTATAATCGCTGCTGAGCTTGTCGATCTCATCCAGCAGCATCAGCGGATTCTTCACTCCTGCCATTTTCAGACCGTTGGCGATGCGTCCGGGCATCGCTCCGATGTAGGTGCGGCGGTGTCCGCGGATCTCCGCCTCGTCGCGCACGCCGCCAAGGCTGATGCGCACATATTTTTTATCAAGCGCCCGCGCGATCGACTTTGCGATCGACGTCTTTCCTGTTCCGGGCGGTCCCACCAGGCAGAGGATCGGGCTGTCGCCCTTTTTCGTCAGCGTGCGGACTGCCAGAAACTCCAGCACACGCTCCTTCACCTTCTCAAGGCCGTAATGATCGGCTTCCAGGATCTCACGCGCCCGGACGATATCGCGATTGTCGCGCGAAACCTTGTCCCACGGCATCTCCAGAAGTGTCTCGATATAGCCGCGGATCACCGGACTTTCCCCGGAATTCATGCCGACGTTGCGGTATCGCTCGATTTCTTTTTTGATTTTTTCCTTCACCGACGCCGATGCCTTCAGCTTGGACAGCTCTTCCAGAAAGGTATCCGCCTCGTTTATATTATCCTCTTTTAATTCCTCGCGGATGAGCTTCATCTGCTCGCGCATAAAATATTCGCGCTGGTTTTTGTCGATGCGCTGCTTCACCTTCTCCTGCAGTTCCTGGCGGAGCTGCAGAATGTCAATTTCCTTGCCCATAATAGTAAGCAGCAGCTCGCAGCGCTCCTGCAGATCGGCAGCCTCCAGCACCCGCTGCTTCGTCTCATAATAAAGTGGCAAATTCATAGCAATCTGTCCGGCCGCCTTCTCCAGATCACGGATTTCGGAAATCTGATGGATCAGCTCCTTGCTCATCTTGCCATTGATGCGGCAGTAAACCTCAAACGATTCTTTCAGAGAGCGCAGCAGCGCCTCCCGCGTCGTCTCGTCCAGCGGCTCCTCGTCTGTATAAATCGCGACATCAGCCTCCAGAAAGCCCTCCTCTTCCATCAGATCGGTCAGCTCCCCGCGCTGCACGCCCTCTGCGAGCACCCGCAGGATATTTTTCGGCATCTTCACCACCTGCTTGATCTCCACGATCGTGCCCACGCGGTACAGATCCTCCATCACCGGATCCTCCGTCTCCACGCTCCGCTGTGCAACAACAAACAACCGCTGCTCCTTCAGCATCGCCTGTTCTACCGCTTTAATAGATTTCTTCCGGCTGATGTCGAAATGAACGATCATTGCCGGAAGAATCGTCATTCCCCGCAGCGCCACTGCGGGGATGTTCTTTATCATTTCTGTCATGCTTTTCTCCTATGCAAACGTATATGTTCCTTGCATCAGGCAGATTCCGGCGTCATAACCACTTTCTTCTTCGTATTATATACCGGAATCAGTCTCTCCTCACTGTGGATCAGCTTCGGTTCTCCTTTTCCTTCCACAAGGTCTTTCGTGATCGTACACTCTGTAATCGTCTCGTCGGACGGGATAGTGTACATCAGCTCCTGCATGGAACGCTCCATCACCGCACGCAGACCGCGCGCGCCCGTCTTGCGCTCCATAGAGAGCTTCGCGATCGCGTCAACCGCATCGTCCTCAAATTCAAGCTTCACGCCGTCCAGCTCAAACAGCTTCTTATACTGCTTGATGATAGAGTTTTTCGGCTCCTTTAAGATGCGCACCAGCGCTTCCTCATCCAGCGCGTCCAGCGAAACGACCACCGGCACACGTCCGATAAACTCCGGGATCATGCCATATTTCACAAAATCCTGCGGAACGACCTCCTTCAGGACCTCGCCCACATTCTTCTGTGCCTTGTCAGACAGGGTGCGTCCAAAGCCGATCGTCTTTGTGTTCATTCTCGTCTCGATGATCTTATCGATGCCTTCAAACGCGCCGCCGCAGATAAACAAAATATCCGTGGTGTCGATCTGGATCAGCTCCTGCTGCGGATGCTTTCTTCCGCCCTGCGGCGGAACGCTCGCGATCGTCCCCTCCAGTATTTTCAATAACGCCTGCTGCACACCCTCGCCCGATACATCCCTCGTGATGGAGGCATTCTCCGATTTGCGGGTGATCTTGTCGATCTCATCAATGTAGATGATGCCGTGCTGCGCACGCTCAATATCGTAATCGGCAGCCTGGATGATCTTCAGCAGAATGTTTTCCACGTCCTCACCCACGTACCCGGCTTCCGTCAGCGTCGTCGCATCCGCGATCGCAAACGGCACGTTCAAAAGGCGTGCCAGCGTCTGCGCCAGATACGTTTTTCCGGAGCCGGTCGGTCCAAGCATCAGAATGTTGCTTTTCTGCAGCTCCACGCCCAGATCCTTGCCTGCCAGTATTCTTTTATAATGATTGTAAACCGCTACCGCCAGCGCTTTTTTGGCATTGTCCTGTCCGATCACGTAATCGTCCAGCACCGCCTTGATTTCCTCCGGCTTCAGCAGATTGATTTCTTCCGTTCCCTCCTGCGCATATTCCTCCGCAAGCTCTTCCTCTATAATTTCACTGCAGATCTCCACGCAGTCGTCGCAGATAAAGACGCCGCCCGGCCCTGCAATTAATTTTCTTACCTGATCTTCACTCTTGTTGCAGAAAGAACATCTTACTTTCTGCTCCCCTAACCTTCCTGCCATATATTCCACCTCATATAAATCGTTATATACAATAAGACTCCCACAGGCTGCCGCCTGGCAGCCCGCTGCAGGAGTCTTGTTATTTACTGTCTGTTTGCGATCACCGCGTCGATCAGACCGTATGCCTTCGCTTCTTCGGCAGTCATATAATTATCGCGCTCAGTATCCGCCTCGATCACGTCGATCGGCTGCCCGGTATTGGCTGCCAGATACTCGTTCAAACGCTTTCTGCTCTTTAAAATCTCCTCCGCCACGATCTTGATATCACTGGCCTGCCCCTTGGCGCCGCCGGACGGCTGATGGATCATGATCTGCGCGTTCGGGAGCGCAAAGCGCTTGCCCTTGGCACCGCCCGCAAGCAGGAATGCTCCCATGCTCGCCGCCATGCCCATGCAGATCGTCGAGACATCGCATTTGATATACTGCATCGTGTCGTAAATTGCCCAGCCCGCACTCACAGAACCGCCCGGACTGTTGATATAGAGCTGGATATCCTTCCCGGGATCCTCCGACTCCAGGAACAGAAGCTGCGCAACGATCAGATTCGCGCTGACGTCCGTCACTTCCTCGCCGAGGAAGATGATGCGGTCCTTCAGCAGTCTGGAGTAAATATCGTAAGAACGCTCGCCCCTGCTGGTCTGCTCGATTACATAAGGTACAAAACTCATAGTCCTGCCTCCTTTACTTTTCAAAAAACTGATGCCTTCGGATTTTTCCGCGCTCATGCTCTCAAAATCCGGAAAAACACCTAGACCTCCACAGCAGAATCGCGAAGGAAGTTTACTGCCTCCTGGATGCCAAGGTCGTTCTTCATCTGAGCGACGCCCGCTTCTCCAAGCAGCTCTTTTACCTTGTCTGCTTCCATCTTGTAGGTCTCTGCCATCTTGTTGATTTCTTCTTCTACTTTTTCATCGCTGATCTCGAAGCTCTCTGCTTTTGCGATCGCTTCCAGAACCAGGCTGTTCTTAATGCGCTTTTCCGCTTCCGGACGCATCTGGTCAAGCAGCTTGTCGGCGGTCATACCGGTAAACTGCAGATACTGCTCCAGAGAGATGCCCTGTGACTGGATTCTTCTTGCAAAGTCGTCCGCCATCTGTCTTACCTGGTTGTCGATCATAGCAGCCGGGATATCCATCTGCGCATTTTCCACAGCCTTCTCCAATGCAGCCGTTTCCTTTGCGTTCTTAGCCTCTGTCTCCTTCTTCTCTGTCAGTCTCTTCTTAATATCTTCCTTATATTCTGCAAGCGTATCAAACTCGGAAACATCCTGTGCGAAATCGTCGTCCGCCTCCGGAAGCTCCTTCACCTTGATCTCATTCACCTTGCATTTGAACACAGCCGCCTTGCCAGCCAGCTCTTTTGCATGGTACTCCTCCGGGAAAGTTACATTTACATCCAGCTCCTTGCCGATCTCTGCGCCGACAAGCTGCTCCTCAAAGCCCGGAATAAAGCTGCCGCTGCCGATAACAAGATCATAGTTTTCCGCCTTGCCTCCCTCAAACGGAACGCCATCCACGGAGCCGTCGAAATCAAGCTTGATGCTGTCGCCGTTTGCAACCGCACGATCGTCCACGTCGATCATTCTGGAGTTTTTCTCGCGCTCTTTATCTACTTCTGCGTCAATCTCTTCGTCTGTTACTGTGAGGTCTGCCTTCGGCACCTCAAGTCCCTTGTACTCGCCAAGCGTTACCTCCGGCTTTACCGCTACCTCTGCAGTAAAAATGAACGGCTGTCCCTTTTCGATCTGTGTCACCTCGATCTTCGGCTGGGATACCAGCTCCAGATCGCACTCCGCCACTTCTCTGTCATATGCGGACGGAATGATCTCATTGGCCGCATCTTCGTAGAAAATAGCTGCGCCATACATTTTTTCAATCATCTGACGCGGCGCTTTGCCCCTGCGAAAGCCCGGAATGTTGATTCTTCCTTTGTTCTTTACATAAGCGCTCTGCATTGCCTTCTCAAATTCATCCGCGCTCACTTCGATGGTAAGCTTCACCATATTGTGCTCTAAGTTCTCTACTTTCAAACTCATCTTGGATAGTTCCTCCTTAATATACATTCATTCGATTGAAATGGGCGCACGTTCCCATATTCACAGTCATTGTATGATAATAGCACACATTTTCGAAAAAGGCTAGTATTTTTTTAACGATAAACAATCGCTTTTGCCAGATTTTCCGCTTTTTCCGCTCCGAAAAGCCGTTTTACCAGCTCCAGGGAGAAGTCGATTGCCGTCCCCATGCCGCGGCTGGTCGTCACGTTGCCGTCTGTGACAACGCTGCATGCCCGCACATCAGCACCCGCAAGACGCTCCTCAAAGCCCGGATAGCAGACTGCTTTTTTGCCCTTCAGGATCCTGAGGTCCCCAAGCACGCTCGGCGCCGCGCAGATCGCCGCAATACCGCCGCCCGCCTCATTCACTTTCAGCAGCAGCTCTGTCAGCCCTTTATGCGCTCCGAGATGCTTCGTCCCCGGCATACCGCCCGGCAGCACCAGAATCGCCGCATCTGAGTAATCCGTCTCCTCAAACAGCGCGTCCGCCTCCAGCCGGATATTATGCGAACCGCAAACCTTCTTTGTCCCGTTAATGGAAACCGTCGTCACCTCCGCACCCGCACGGCGCAGCAGATCCACCACTGTCAGTCCCTCGATTTCCTCAAATCCATCCGCAAGAAACACATATACTTTAGTCATAATCGGACACTCCTTTCACCTTGACACCATTTTTTTCCTTTGCTAAAATTATTTCAAAGATATTGTATATCATCTGCTGTTTATCGTCAAGATATAGTAGAACATAAGGAGGATGAAATGGAAATCGAACGAAAATTTCTGATAAAGGAGCTGCCGGGCGACCTTGCACAATACCCCTTTCACATCATCGAGCAGGGGTATCTCTGCACCGAACCGGTGATGCGCATCCGCCGGCAGGATAACGACTATATATTCACCTACAAGGGCGCGGGTATGATGTGCCGCGAGGAGTACAATCTGCCGCTGAATGAGACGGCATACCTTCATTTAAAAGAAAAGGTGGATGGAAATTTCATCTCCAAAAAACGCTATGTGATTCCTGTCGAAAACGGTCTCAAAATTGAGCTTGACATTTTTGAAGCGCCGTTTGCGCCGCTCGTTCTTGCCGAGGTGGAGTTTCCGGATGAGGAAACCGCGAACGCTTTTCTGCCGCCCGCCTGGTTCGGCGAGGACGTCACCTTCGACGGAAGATATCATAATAGCTATCTAAGTACAATGCAACTGTAACATACCCCGCAGCAGTAACGCAAAATCCGTTACTGTTCACGTCGTTCACAGTAACATTCGCAAATCCATTTAAAATTCGCTCCGCGAATGGGATTTGCTCACACCTGTGTCACTTTCTTACGGACTTTGCAGTGAATGCAAAGTCCTGACCTGAACAGTAACCAAAACCCACTGTCTGCGGAAGGGGGAACGAGTTATGAATGAAAGTTTAGGAACAAAGCTGCACCTTTTACGTGATGACCGTCATCTGACGCAGGAACAGTTCAGCGCTCTGCTCCACATCGAACGTGCCGCTTACTCAAATTATGAAACGGACAGGCGCATTCCGTCTTTCGAAACACTTCTGCTGATCGCTGATTTCTACCGGGTGCCCGTGGAATATCTGATCCGCCCGGATTACGCAGAAATAACACACCCGATCCAACACCCTCCGGAATGGTTATTTCAGAATTTCGGTCTGATGGATGAGGCGATCCAGGAAACTATGATCGCATTTGCAGGATTTCATCTGGCGGCAAAAGGGATCTACTAAACATATTTGATTTCAAGCAGCGTCAGCCCCTGCGGCGGCGCTGTTTCGCCTGCTGCCTGCCTGTCCTTTGCCGCGAGCAGCTCCTGCATATATTCCGGCTCGTAGTAGCCGCTTCCCACACGCAAAACCGTTCCCACGATGATGCGCACCATGTTGTACAGAAATCCGTTTCCGCAGATGCGGATGGTGATCATATCGCCGTCCTTTTCTATATCCGCCGAGTAAATAGTGCGGACAGTGTTTTCCACCTCTTCCTTGTGCGTACAGAGACTCTTAAAATCATGCTCTCCGACCAAAAAGCCAAGCGCCCGGCGCATTTTTTCCACATCCAGCGGATAATAATAAAACAATGAGTAAAGCCGTCTGGTCGGGTCAGGGAATCTGCGGTTTAAAATGCGATACTCATAGGTTTTCACCGTATTGCAGAAGCGCGGATGAAAATCAGCCGCCACCTCGCAGGAATCCTGGATGCGGATGTCCTGCGGCAGTCTTGTATTCATCGCGTAGGAAATCTTCTCCGCCGGCATCCTCGCCGATGTATCAAACACCGCCACGTTTCCGAGCGCATGGACCCCTGCGTCTGTCCGGCTTGCTCCGATCACTTTGATCGGCTCTTTTAAAAGCTCCGACAGATGCCGATTCAGCACACTCTCTATAGTGACGGCGTTTGGCTGGATCTGCCAGCCGCTGTAATTGGTTCCATCGTATGCAACGATCAGCTTTACTCTCTTCATTTTCTAAAACCCTGCAATCCTCTTCGCCGCGTACATCGCCAGAAGATACAGCACCATCGCAAGATAAGCCATATGGTCGCGCTTCTGGTACTTCAGCGGTTTCATTTTTGTGCGTCCCTCGCCGCCGTGATAGCCGCGCGCCTCCATCGCCATCGCCAGATCGTTTGCACGGCGAAAGGCGGAAATAAACAGCGGCACCAGAAGCGGCACCATGCTTTTTGCCTTCTGGATCAGCCCGCCGCTCTCAAAATCCGCACCGCGCGCCATCTGTGCCTTCATGATCTTGTCCGTCTCCTCCAGAAGGATCGGGATAAAGCGCAGTGCGATCGACATCATCATCGCCACCTCATGCACCGGCACATGCAGCTTATTTAAGGGGCGCAGTCCTTTTTCCATGCCGTCCGTAAGCTGGTTCGGCGTCGTGGTAAGCGTCATCACCGAGGAGCCGATGATAAGGTACGTAAGACGGATCGCCATAAACGCCGCCTGCTTCACACCCTCCTGCGTGATCGTCAGCCTCCATATTTTAACAAGCGGTGTGCCCGGCGTCAGGAACATATTAAAGACCACTGTGATCATCAGCAGGATCATAATGGACTTTAAGCCCTTTACCATAAACCCAAAGGGTACCTTCGAAGCCCTGATGACAGCCGCCAGGCAGATCGTCGCCACCACGTAAGCCGCAAAGGAGCGGAACAGGAACAGTGAGAAGATAAAGACCAGCGTACCCACCAGCTTCGTGCGCGGGTCGAGCCGGTGGATCACGGAATCCGCCGGATAATATTGCCCGATTGTAATATCTCTGATCATAATTTCACCTGCCCCATGCACGCCAGAATGGACGCGCGCGCCTCCTCAACGGTCATCGCGCCCGTATCCACCTGCATTCCGCGTTTTTTCAGCTCCTGCATCACATATGTCACCTGCGGCGCTGCCAGACCGATCTGCTCCAGCTCCTGATAATGTTCAAACACCTTTCGCGGCTCGTCGTCGAAGCGCACATGCCCTTTTTGCATAACAATAATGCGCTCCACATATTTCGCGATATCCTCCATGCTGTGCGAGACAAGCACAACCGTAATGCCCCGCTCCTCGTGAAGCTGTGCGATCTGGTCGAGAATGTTGTCGCGCCCGCGCGGGTCAAGCCCCGCCGTCGGCTCGTCGAGGATCAGCACCTCCGGCTTCATCGCCAGGATACCGGCGATCGCCGCGCGCCGCTTCTGCCCGCCCGACAGCTCAAACGGGGACTTCTTATAGTATTTCTCTTTTAAGCCAACCTGCCGCAGCGCCTCGTACGCACGCGCCTCCACCTCGTCTTTGGGCAGACCAAGGTTCTTCGGGCCAAAGCACACGTCAGTGAACACGTCCACCTCGAAAAGCTGATATTCCGGGTACTGGAACACCAGACCGACCTTGCTGCGCAGCTCCTTCATGGAAAAGCCTTCGGCATAAATGTTCTCTCCATTATAATAGATCGTACCGCTCGTCGCCCGCACAAGTCCGTTCAGATGCTGGATGAGCGTTGATTTTCCGGAGCCGGTGTGCCCGATGATGCCAATAAACTGTCCGGCCGGCAGCTCCAGATTGATATCAGTGAGCGCCTGCTTTTCGTAGGCGGTTCCCTGGCTGTATATATAATTCAAATGCTCTATCTTTATCGACATTCCTGCCCCGCCTTTCCAAGCGCGTCCGCAAGCTCCGTAATCGTCAGAATCCCCTCCGGGATGTTAAGACCGCTCTTTCGCAATTCATGTGCGAGCATTGTCACCTGCGGCACATCCAGCCGGTGCTCCTTCAGCTCCTCTACTCTGGAAAACACCTCGCGCGGCGTCCCCTGCATCAGGATTTTTCCCTGATCCATCACGATCACGCGATCTGCCTCGACCACCTCTTCCATATAATGTGTGATAAGAATGATCGTGATGCCCTTTTCACGGTTAAGCTTTTGCGCCGCCCTGATAACTTCCTTTCTTCCGACCGGATCGAGCATAGCAGTCGGCTCGTCAAGCACGATGCATTTCGGCTCCATCGCCACTACGCCGGCGATCGCCACGCGCTGCTTCTGTCCGCCCGACAGGCGATTCGGCGAGTGAGCGCGGTACTCCCACATGCCGACGGTCTTCAGGCTGTTTTCCACACGTTCGATGATCTCCTCTGTCGGAACGCCCATATTTTCCGGTCCAAAGGCAACATCCTCATCCACCACAGTGCCGATGATCTGGTTGTCCGGGTTCTGGAACACCATTCCCGCCGTCTGGCGTATCTCCTCCAGCTTGTCCATATCCTTCGTATCCATGCCGTCCACAAAGACCGAACCCTCGCTCGGCAATAGAATCGCGTTTAAATGCTTCGCCAGCGTGGATTTCCCGGAGCCGTTGTGCCCCAGGATCGCGATAAACTGCCCCGGCGCCACGTCAAGGTCAACGCCGTCCACCGCCCGGTAGACGGATTCCACGCTGCCGTCCTCCCCGATCTTCTGATAATCATGCGAAAGCTTTTTTGCCTCGATAATTCCCATTTTCCGTCTTTATTCCCTTCCCGCTGTTCACTGCGTTCACAGCGCTCTCGCAAATCCATTTAAAATTCGCTTCGCGAATGGGTTTTCTACAGTCTGCAGCTCAGTTTTGTTATGTGATAAATTTCCTTTGTCAGCGCTTTTGTGATATCGCCTTTTTTCAGACGCCACTTCCAGTTTTCGCCCAGTGTGGACGGGAAATTCATGCGCGCTTCTTTTCCAAAGCCAAGATAGTCCTGGATCGGGATGATGCAGGTATCCGCAACGCTCAGCATCGCAAGGCGGATGAAATCCCAGCGCACCTCCTCGTGCGGCGTGCGTTTATTGTTCATGTAATCCTGCACAAAGGCAAGCTCCTTGCCCTTCAGGCCGTCGTACCACTGCATCAGTGTTTCGTTGTCGTGCGTGCCGGTGTATACCACACAGTTTTTGTCATAGTTGTGGGGCAGATGATCGCTGAGCCCGTCAACATCAAATGCGAAGCCAAGCACCTTCATATTCGGATAGCCGCTCTCCTTCACCAGCTTACGCACGGAATCCGTCATGAGCCCAAGGTCCTCCGCAATGACATCCTTTTTGCCCAGCTTCCTCTCCAGCGTGCGGAACAGATCCATGCCCGGTCCCTTCTCCCACTTGCCGTCGGTGGCGTCCTTCGCGCCATAGGGGATGGAGAAGTATTCGTCAAAGCCTCTGAAATGGTCGATACGCACCACGTCATAAAGCTCGTAGCAGTGCTTCATGCGGCGCGTCCACCAGTCATAGTCCTGGTTCTTGTGAACATCCCAGCGGTACAGCGGATTGCCCCAGAGCTGTCCCGTCTCGGAGAATGCATCGGGTGGGCAGCCTGCCACTGCCTTCGGCTTGCCGGTCTCATCCATCTGAAACAGTCCCGGATGCGCCCACACATCGGCGCTGTCCAGCGCCACATAGATCGGAATATCCCCGATGATGCGGATGCCCTGCTCGTTGGCGTATTTTTTCAGTTTTTTCCAGTGCTGCATGAATTTATACTGAAGATACTCATAAAATTCGATTTCTTCCGCATATTCCCTGTAATAATAGTCCAGAGCATTTCCCCAGCGCAGACGGATATCCTCCGCCCATTCCAGCCAGGAAGCGCCGTCAAAGCACTTTTTCACTGCCATGAATAATGCATAGTCTTTCAGCCATGATTGATTTTCATCCACAAATTTCAGGAAATCCGCGTCCTTGCCGATCTCACTGCGCTCATACGCCTTTCTCAGCAGCGCAAGGCGCTTGTCGTAGAGCTGACCGTAATCGACATAGCGCGGCTCCTGCCCGCAATCCGCCTTTCTGCACTCCGCTTTCGTGAGCACGCCCTCCTCGATCAGCGCCTCCAGGTCGATAAAATAAGGATTCCCCGCGAACGTGGAAAACGACTGGTAGGGCGAGTCCCCGTAGCTGGTCGGTCCCAGCGGCAGGATCTGCCAGTAGGTCTGCCCCGCCTCTACCAGAAAATCAACAAAATCATATGCGCTCTTTGAAAACATTCCGATCCCGTAGGGGGACGGAAGACTGCTCACCGGCAGTAAAATTCCACTTGCTCTCTTCACTTTTCTCTTTCTCACTTTCTTAACGTTCGTAAATTTATATTCCTGCCCAAACCGATACTATGTCTTCCTTCGCAGACACGCTGCCCTTTGCTGCTCATTCCACCCGTCTGCGGTCGACTGCTCTCGAAATGGACATTCCGACCATCTGGAATACCTGCGCCAGCACGACCAGGAGCACAACTGTGATAAGAAGGATGTTCGGTCTCCAGCGGTTGTAGCCGTAACGGACGGCAATGTCTCCAAGTCCGCCGCCTCCGCAGGCGCCCGCCATCGCGGAGTATCCCAGGATCGTATTTGTGGCGATGGTAGCGTTGACGATCAGCGAGGTGCGCGCCTCTGTCAGCAGCACCTTGAAAATAATCGTCCAGGTGCTCGCGCCCATGCTCTGCGCCGCCTCGATCACACCGTGATCCACCTCTTTTAAGGATGATTCCACCATTCTTGCGATGTACGGTCCTGCTGCGATCGTCAGCGGAACGATGGTTGCCGTCGCTCCGTAGCTCTTTCCGAGCAGAAATCTTGTGAACGGCTGCACAAGGATCAGCAGGATCAGGAACGGGATGCTGCGGAATATATTTGAGATCACGTCCAGGACCTTATAGACAGCCGCATTCGGGCGAATGCCGTCCCTGCCCGTGACCGTCAGTGCGATCCCCATCGGCAGTCCGATCAGATAGCCGAAAAATACGGAAGCCAGCACCATCCAGAGTGTTCCGCCGATTCCTTCAACAATCATCATAATTTCTTTTTCAGTCAACATAACCTTCCAGCTCCTCCACCGTTAATCTTGCGCTCTTTAAATATGCGATCATCTTGCGCCCAAGCTCCTCGTCCTCCGGAAGCTGCAGAACCATCTCGCCCTTTGCCACGCCATCCAGATCCCTTGTGTTGGCATAGAGAATGTTCACCGGCGACTTAAACGCCAGCACCATATTACCGATCACCGGCTCGAAGGACGAATTTTCCGAGAATACAATGCGCACGCAGCGTTTGCCCTTCATCTCCGCTACCTTCTCATAGCCCTGGTAGATCAGGCGCTTCGCCTCGCGCGATTTCGGCGCAAGGAAGATTTCCTCCACTGTGCCGTGCTCCGCCAGATTTCCCTGGTCGATGATAGCGACGTGCGTACAGATTTCCTGTACGACCGCCATCTCATGCGTGATGACAACGATCGTAATTCCGTACTTCTGATTGATCTCCTTCAAAAGCTGCAGAATAGATTTTGTGGTCTGCGGGTCGAGCGCGCTGGTCGCCTCGTCGCAGAGCAAAATCTTCGGATCAGAGGCGAGCACGCGGGCGATCGCCACACGCTGCTTCTGTCCGCCGGAAAGCTGCACCGGGTATGCCTTCGCCTTTTCCGCAAGCCCGACGAT
The DNA here is from genome assembly GCF_905201705.1 of uncultured Marvinbryantia sp. GTDB lineage: Bacteria > Bacillota > Clostridia > Lachnospirales > Lachnospiraceae > Marvinbryantia. Next base: position 24,211 of record NZ_CAJKOX010000025.1, on the reverse strand, counting down.
TTCCAGATACTCCATCGCCTTTTTGCGCGCCTGCGCCCTGCTCATCCCGGCGATCTCCAGCGGAAAGCAGACATTATCAATGACGCTGCGCTGCATGAGCAGATTGAAATGCTGGAAGATCATTCCGATATCCTTGCGCGCCTCACGCAGTTCTTTTTCTGAGAGCTTTGCAAGATCTTTTCCATTTACCGTCACCGTCCCGGCTGTCGGACGCTCCAGGAAATTTAAACACCGCACAAGCGTGCTCTTTCCCGCGCCGGACATGCCGATGATGCCGTAAATGTCGCCTTTATAGATATCCAGGCTGACGTCCCGCAGAGCGTGAACGTCCATCTCCTTCAGCTTAAATTCTTTTTCCAGATGTTCGATTTTGATAATCGGTTCCATATGTTCCTCCATCCCTCTCCCCATGATACCGGATTGCTGCGCACTCCACAAATATGTTTGAGTATAGCGCAAAAACAGGGCTGATGCAAGATAGAATTCCTGCTCAGCCCCATAAATCATCTTCTGCCTGTTATGATAGCGTCGCCGCGTTACTGTTCACGTCATTCACAGTAACATCGCTTCCTACTCAGCTTCTGTCTCAGTTTCTGCTTCCGCTGCCTCGGATGCCGCCTCTTCTGCCGCTGCCTGCGCATCCTCCGCCGCATCCGCCGCCTCGTCCTCGAACGGAATTACGGCGCCGTCAAAGGTCTCGTTGATGTAATCTTTGATTTCGTCAGATTTCAGAACCTCTACCAGAGCCTTGATGCCCTCGTTGTTCTCGTTGCCCTCTTTTACTGCGATAACATTTACGTAGGTCTTTGCAGCCTCAGAATCAGAAGACTCATAAGCGATCGCATCCTTGCCTACGGAGAAGCCTGCATCCAGCGCATAGTTGCCGTTCAGAACGACAAGCGCTGCCTCTGCGGTGTATTTGGAAACCTGCGCCGCCTCCAGCTCCAGGATCTCCAGATTCAGCGAATTCTCTTCGATATCATTTACGGTTGCGGTAAGACCTGCGCCGTCTGCCAGCTTGATCAGACCGTTGTCCTGCAGAAGAAGAAGCGCTCTCGCCTCGTTGGTGGTATCATTCGGAACCGCGATCACATCGCCCTCCTCCAGCTCTTCGATGCTGGACTTTGTGCCCGGATAAATGCCGAACGGCTCATAGTGGATACCGCCTGCGTTCACCAGAGAGGTGCCCTGCTCCTCATTGAAGCTCTCCAGATACGGAATGTGCTGGAAATAGTTTGCATCCATCTCGCCGCTGTCTACTACCAGGTTCGGCTGCACGTAATCGGTGAATTCCACAACATCCAGCTTCCAGCCCTTTTCCTCCAGAAGCGGTGCCGCTGCTTCCAGGATCTGTGCGTGCGGTGTCGGGGATGCCGCCACGGTGATGGTTCCCTCTTCTGCTGCTGCCGGCGCTGCCAGAGCAAGTGTCAGGGTTGCCGCAAATGCGACTGCTGTCAGTTTTTTCATAATCTTGTCCTCCTTTTTTGTTTTCCTACTTTCTTGCTAGGAATTATATGATTTTTAATCATACACGGATTTCAGCGGCTTGTCAAGTCTATTGTGTAAGAATTTCCAGAAATGTCTGTTTTCCGGAAGCCAAGACTGAAAGCCAGTTTCTGTGAAGCGGTGTTTCCGTCGGATGTGCAAAGCTTCAGATCCCGGAACGCAAGAGCTTCCCGCGCGTAGGCAAGTACAGCCTGCGCCGCTTCTTTTGCATAACCGCGGCGACGGTACTTTCGCGCGATCAGATAGGAAAGCTGCCGCTCCCCCGCCTCGTCATTTTCTATACCGATGCGCCCGATGACTTCACCGGTGCTTTTTTCGGCGATCGTCCACAGCCCGTACCCGTACAGCGGATACTGCCGCTTTATATAGAGGTACAGCGTCTCCTCCGGGCTCTCTGCAAACTGCGTGACGTCCGGGTTCTTTGCTTCCCCGCCGTACATAGCGAGAAACGCTGTGAGATCCTCCATCACCGATTCGCGGATGATAAGCCGCTCCGTCCGGGCGATCGTCCACGGAAGCCCGTAGTGCCGCTGCCACAGCCGGGTGAGTGCGGCATCATCCAGATACGTCCGGACCGATTCGTCTCCTGCCGCGTCCGTCTGACAGCTGCGGCTGCACTCCCGCCGGGTGCCGCCCGGCTTCCCCCGCATATTGTCTCCCTGCAGGATCAGATCCACGCCGTAAACGCCCGCGCCTTTTTTTGTTTCCTGCGCGCTTCCTTCCAGGAATATGCATGGAAGCTTCCTCTGCGCAAGTGCGCGCGCCGCTTCCGGCATCTCTGTTACATAAAATGCGCAGTCTTCTCTCTTTATCGGCGATGCAAGCGCATCTTTAAGCGCCTGCTCATTCTCTACCCTTTGAAGAGCGATCAGCATTTCTCCGGTTCTGGATAATCCACGCCAAAGGTCTCCACCGTCACCGTTTTCATCTTCTGCTCGTCAAGCGGGCGGTCGCTGTAGTCGGTGTCCTCCTCTGCGATGCGGTTTACCACATCCATGCCCTCGATCACTTTTCCGAACGCCGCATAGGAACCGTCCAGATGCGGAGCATCCTTATGCATAATGAAAAACTGGGAACCAGCGGAATTCGGATTCATCGCACGCGCCATCGAGAGCACACCCTCTGTATGCTTCAGATCATTTTTAAAATGATTGCCCGAAAATTCACCTTTAATGCTGTAGCCCGGGCCGCCCATACCGGTGCCGTTCGGACAGCCGCCCTGGATCATAAAGCCGTTGATCACGCGGTGAAAGATAAGCCCATCGTAAAAGCCCTTTTTGATCAGGCTGATAAAATTATTTACACTGTTCGGCGCGATCTCCGGGTAAAGCTCTGCCCTGATCACGTCCCCGTTTTCCATGGTAATTGTTACAATCGGATTTGCTGCCATATTACTTTCTCCTTCTAATCATATATCTTTTGATGCCTGCGAATCACTCCGCAGCCCTAATATCATAATTATGTTTCTATCTGCATAAAAAGTCAAGGTTTTTGTGCCATACAGGGCGATTTTTTACTGCTGATAAATATGGATCCACGGCGTTACCGCTGAAATCGTCGCAAAATCTCCGCGCAGCACCTCTCTTTCGCTGCCGTCCTCGTTGACCACCAGCAGGCGGTCCGCCAGCGAGAGGGAATCGGAGAGCATCATGGTCAGGATCACCACCGCGATCCCCTTATCGAGCAGCATCTCCAGCATTTTCCAGACAAACATGCGGTGAGACAGATCGGCGCCCTTAAAGGGCTGGATGCAGAAAACGACCTTCGGCTTCTGCAGCAGCACGCGCGTGTAGATCATCTGATATTTCTGCTTCTCGCTCAGCTCCTCCACCGGCGTCTCAAAAACCTCCTCCCCAAGGATGGGGCCGTATTCCTGCCGGATGCTGCCGCGGATGCTTCCGCGCAGCCACAGGAAAGGTATCCTGCGCGAGAGGGAGATGCAGAGGTTTTCCATATAGGAAAGCTCCGGGAACACCATGCTCTTTGTGGGCAGCTCCTGTATGACGGCAAGCTTTTCGCTGCCTTTGAATTTCGCCGGTTTTCCAAGGATCCGCAGCTCTCCCGCCTCCGGCTCCTTTTCCCCGGCAATCATCTGCACAAGCTCCTGGAAAATATGGTTTGCCTGGATCTGCACGACCAGGCACTCCCCGCCGGACACCGCAAAGCCAAAGTCGCGGACATATTCCCCGCACAGCCGTTCGGCGCGCAGGACCTCCTCATGCCCGCCGCCATCCTTCTGCCGGCTCTCCAGATGGCTTCTCACCATACGGTCATACTCCGCTGAATACAGGCGAAGGATCTCATCCGCCATCTCCTCCTGGCGCACAAGCTTCTGGATGCGTCCGTTCGAAAACATCGCAGAGCGGTCGCAGACCATAGCGATCTCCTCAAAATGAGGACAGATATACAAAAACGAAAAGCCCTGCGCGGCGTAGTGGTGCAGAATCTCGTGCAGCTTTTTAAGCTCCTCATAGCTGATCAGTGTCCCGATATCATTCAGCACGATCAGCCGGTGTCCCATGACGACCGCACGCAGAAGCTCCACGATCACACGCTCAAATTCCGACAGCGTCTCCACGCGGGCATCCGCAAAAATATGGATGCCGATATCTTCGAAAAACGGCGCAAGCTGCCTGGAGAGCAGCTTTGTGCGCACGATCTCCTGCCCGAAGCTCTGCCGCAGGACAAAAATATTATCCATCACTGTCATATTTTCCACGAGCCGGCTTTTTCCCTCGATGATGCTGATGCGGTTCGGCTGCTTTTTTGCTTCCTTCCAGGAATTGATCTTCTCGCCGCCGTAATAAATGTAGCCGTCATAGAGCGGAAGATTATTCTGCAGAAGCTTTAAAAACGCCGTCATGCCGTGCGCGCTGACCGGGAGTACGCCCATAATCTCCCCGCGGTAAATCTGAAGATTGAAATCCTCCAGCAGCGTGATCTCCTGCTCCATGTATGTCACGCGCTCCATACGAAATATTTCCTGCTTCATCCCAACACATCCCGGTTTTTGATTTCCCGGTCGCTCGTCACGACCGGGAGTGTGATTTCCACATCGGTACCGCTTTGCGGCACCGAATAGACATGGATCCCATATTCATCGCCAAAAATCAGATGAATGCGGTTATTTACATTCGCCAGCGCAATGCCGCCCTGTTTCTCCTCCTCCTGCGAGCCAAGCGTTCCGGCGCTCCTGCCAAGCTTGCGATTCAGCTTCGTTAAGGTTTCCTCATCCATGCCCACCCCGTCGTCGGAAATGCGGATCAGCAGCCGCTCCTGCGTGCGTTCAAAACAAATGCGCAGATTGCCCGTGCCGATCTTCAGCTCCGTTCCATGGATAATGCTGTTTTCCAGGATCGGCTGCAAGGTAAGCTTCGGAATGCGGCAGTTCATGATCTCCGGCCACTCCTCCGGTTCATACTCAATATGTAACTGCAGGCGCTCGCCAAAGCGGTATTTCTGTATACCAAAATACGTCTCGCAATTATCCAGCTCTTCCTCCACCGAGACAAGATTTTCCACCTTCGTGATGGTATAGCGGAAGAATTTCGCCAGCGCCTCGGTCATGTCGGCAACGCCGTCCAGACCGGCGATCAGTGCCTCCCCGCGGATACTCTCCAGCGTGTTGTAAAGAAAATGCGGATTGATCTGATTCTGCAGCGCCAGATACTGCGCCTGCCGTTTATTCAGGTCCATAAACTGCGGAGAGCGGGCGCTCTGCTCGATCAGCATGATCTGGGAATGCATCACCGGCGTGAGCGCGGCAATGTCAAAATCCTTTGTATCCGCCAGCGGATAGCCCTCCGCCAGACGCTGCAGCATTTTTTCGCAGCGGCGGTACGGCAGGACGATCCAGAACCAGCTCACCGCAAGCGCCGCGGCAAGCACGCACAGCATCAGCGCCGCCAGCGCAACGGACGCCTCTTTCCGCCATGCAAGATACAGCTGTGCAGCCGCCAGCGCCGCCAGCGCCGCGGCAGTTACGAGCGCAGTACATGCCACGCGGACCGAGAGATATTTCAGTTTTTCCGGCTGTTTCATGTTTTTTGTCTCTCCTCTATCCGTAAAGCTTCCGGTAGGTTGCCGGCTTCACGCCGACCGTTTTTTCGAAGGTATGCGTAAAATGCTTCAGGTCATTGTACCCCACCCTCCGGCAGATTTCCGCCACAGGCGCGTTTGTCTCCCGCAGAAGGCTCTTTGCCTGCTCCATCCGCACCTGGATCAGATACTTTGCAAAGCCTCCGCCCTCCGTCTTTTTAAAGAGTGTGCTGAAATAAGCGGTGCTTAAGCCCACCGCGCTGCTCACCTCTTCCAGTGTGATCGGCTCGCTGTAATGATTCTGAATATACTCCTTCGCATTGCGGATCGGGCGGACGGCATCATTCTCCCGCTTCTGCCGCAGCTCACTGATCTGCTCCCGCAGAAAATCCGCAAGGCATGAAAACAGTTCCTCCATATTCCGGCACTGTCCGCAGCGTCGGCGAAACGCTTCCAGCCGCTGCGAGCGCTCCTGCATCTGCACATGCGCCGAAAAAATATCAGCAGCGGAGAATACCAGCTCTATGATCTCGCAGCCGCGCACCTCCCTTGTCCGGCGCACCTCTTCCTCCAGCAGTGCCACCGCCGCGTCCGCCTTTTCCACGCTTGTAAGCTCCACAGCCTGTGTGATTTCCCGCAGATAGCGTTCCATCACACTGCTGTTTTTCAGTGCCGACGGTTCTTTTTTATGCTCCAGCACTCTGCCGGTCCCCTTTACGATCCGCTCCTGCATCAGCTCTGCCGCTTCCTTCATGGACACCGCCAGCTCCTCCGGCTGCGTGACGGCGCCTCCGAGCGACATCGAAAAGGTGACGGAGCTGAACAGATTTTTCTGCATCTCGATCTGACCGAGACAGTCCTTGAGCATCCGGCGGACCGCCTCCTGGCGCGATTTTTCATAATTTAAAATTCCCAGACACCAGAAATCCCGGACGCCCAGCAGAAAGCTTTCGCACTTTTCCTTTAAGGAGCGCTCCAGCACCTCGCGCGCCTTTTCCATCAAAACGGCAGCCGAGCCTTCTCCCGGCTCCTGCAGTCCGAAATCCAGCTTCAGGCAAAACGCCTGGAAACAGCCCTTCTGCACCTGCATTCCATATGTTTCCCGGAGGATCTGTGCAGACAGCTCCGTATCCTTTTGCAGAAACAGATTCTCCAGCAGCTCCTCCCGCATACGGCGCACATCCAGCTCCGCCCTGCGCTTCATCTCCTGCCGGTCCTGCTCGGACGCCTGTCTCTGACAGATACGCTCGCGCAGCTTCTCTAAGGTCGCCGTCAGCTCCGCCTTGCTGATCGGCTTCAGCAGATAGTCGCCCACGCCGAATTTGATCGCCTGCTGCGCGTATTCAAAATGCGCATAGCCGCTGATAATAATGATCTCAAGCTGCTTTGCGCTCTGTTTTACCTGCTCGATCAGCTCCAGCCCGCTGCACCCCGGCATACGGATATCCGTGATCAGAATATCCGGGCAGACCTTCTTTACGATCTCACACGCTTCAAGCCCGTTGTGCGCCGTCCCGACGACCTCCATCGACAGCGCCTTCCAGTCGACCAGCGCCTCGATCAGCCGGCAGATCCGCTCCTCATCATCCGCAATTACTACTTTTAACATATCCCCATCCTCACGCCGCTTATCGTTGTATTCCATGATATCATGAAACAGCCCGCTTTACAAGAACTGCGAAAAGACCGCCGGAAGCCCGACGGTCTTTGTAAAGCCGCTGTTTTCTTATTCTGCTTCTTTTGTCAGAACAGATACGCCTGTGTCGGTCACTTCACCGCCAAGGGATTCGCCGCCGATTGCCGCAACTGCTGCCTTTACGCCCTCGTAGCCCATAACATCCGGGTTCTGTGCCATGGTTGCCAGCAGATAGCCGTCGTCGATGAGGTTGAGGATCGCATCGGATTTATCAAAGCCAACGCCGATGATATCCGTGTTGCCGGAAGCCTTGATCGCATTTCCTGCGCCGGTCGTGGAACCTTCGTTGCAGCCGAAGATACCAACAACGCCTTGGGTGATATAGTTCTCAGCGATGGTCTGGGACTTCGCTGCGTCGCCTTCGCCGTACTGTGTTTCCATCAGCTCGAACTCTGTTCCTTCAAATGCTGCGCGGAAGCCTTCCTCACGGTTTACGCAGGAATCTGTTGCCGCGTTTACATTGATGATACCGATCTTGCCGGAGGTGATGCCCTTTTCTTCAAGCGCTTTGAGCATTTCTTCGCCTGCCGTGGTACCTGCTGCCTTGTTGTCTGTGGAGAAGGTAGCCTCTGCGTCCACATTTGCCGGGGAGTCTACGTAAACGATCTTCACGCCTGCCGCTACTGCTTCCTGAAGTGCGGAAGAAATCGCATCCGGACCGTTTGCAGCCACGAGGATCGCCTGATAGCCGCCTGCAACCGCGTTGTTTACACACTCGATCTGCTGAGAGTCATCCTTGGTGTTCGGGGACATGAAATCAACCGTTACGCCAAGCTCCTCCGCTGCCTTCTGTGCGCCCTCGTTCAGGGTGATCCAGTGCTGGTCGATGGAATCCATCGTGATAAGGGCAATCTTTTCTCCCTCTGCGGATGCGCCCATTCCAAACGCCGCCGTTACAGCCAGCATAGATACGGTAAGTGCTGCCAACATTCTTCTCTTCATTTTAAAATCCTCCTTAAATTAAATAGTTTTTATTTCCTATCCGCAGTATGCTGCGGTCTAGTTCTTTTTCTTTTTGCCAAACTGCCCGCTTCTTACGACCACGTCGAGAAGCACTGCGCCGACCACGATCACACCGATGACGATCCGCTGGATACCAACCTGCGCGCCGATCATGTTCAGACCGTTTTCCAGCGTCTGCCAGACTGCCGCACCTGCCAGGGTGCCAAGCAGGATGCCGGTGCCGCCGAGCGGTGATACGCCGCCGATAACGCCTGCCGCAACGCCGTACATTTCATACATATTGCCCGCTTCCATATTTCCCATGCCGGCCTGCGCACAGAGGATCAGACCTACGATCCAGGAGCAGATAGAGCTTACCAGATACGCCTTGATCGTCGTTCCCACCACGTTCACGCCGGAGAGCTTTGCAGCGTCGATGTTGGAACCGATCGCGTAAATGTGGCGTCCCGTGCGCGTCTTCGACAGGATGAAGAAGAATATGATAAATACGATAATAGCGATCCAGAAGGTATTGTAAACTCCCAATGTTTTTCCGTAATAGAAGAAATTCTGGAATTTATCAGCCGTTTCCTTACCGACGCCGGTCGCGATCGCGTCGGTGTTGCGGTTGCCGTTTACCATGTAGGCAACGCCTCTGGTGACAAACATGGTTCCGAGTGTGGCGATGAACGGCGGCAGCTTAAATTTACCTACCAGATAACCGTTTACCACGCCGGTCGCCAGACATGCCAGCAGAGCCACCAGCATTGCAAATACCGGATTTATGCCGTGCGTCATCAGTGTTGCGGAGATCATCGCGCTCATGCCGACCATGGTACCGATGGAAAGGTCGATGTTTCCGGTGATCAGAATGTAGCTCTGCGCGATACCGATCAGCAGGTACTTCGACATGGAACGGAGCAGGTTTAATATATTCTGCCCCGAGAACACCGCCGGGTTAATCACGCCAAATGCAATATAAATAATAATCAGACCGACGAACGCCGTCAGTGCAGCGCCCATGCCCCGGATGCCCAGAAGCTTTTTCAGCGGGCTTTGATTTTTGTTGTTCATGCTATTTCTCCTCCCAGATTACTTGCTGCCGATTTTCTTGTCCTCAAAGGTGGTCGCCAGTGTCAGGATCTCATTCTGCGTCGTCTCCTTCGCCATCACCTCGCCGGTGATCCTGCCGTCGCACATCACGATGATGCGGTCAGCGATCCCCATGACCTCCGGCATTTCCGAGGACACAAACATCACGGCAATTCCCTGCTTCTTGAGCTGATTCATCAGATTGTAGATCTCTACCTTCGCGCCGACGTCGATGCCTCTGGTCGGCTCGTCGAAGATGACTACCCTGGAATCGCGCGCCAGCCATTTGCCGACAACGACCTTCTGCTGGTTGCCTCCGGAAAGGTTGCCGGAGTCGATTTCCACGTTCGGCGTCTTGATCCGCAGGTCATGCACAGCCTTTTCGCAGAGCGCTTCCTCCTTGCTGCTGTTTATCACGCCAAGCTTCCCGCACACCCAGTCGAGATTCGGGAGCGCAAGATTCTGGCGGATACTGAGCTTTGTACAGAGCCCGTCCTTTTTGCGGTCCTCCGGCGCAAGCACTACGCCGTTTTTGATCGCGTCCATCGGACAGTTGATCTTTACCTGTTTGCCATCCACATAGATTTCGCCGCTCTCCTTTGGATCCACCCCGAAGATCGCCCGCGTTGTCTCGGTTCTGCCCGCTCCCATCAGCCCGGCAAAACCGACGATCTCGCCCTCGTAGACGGAAAAACTGATATCCCTTACCATTTTTCCGGCATTGAGATTTTTCACCTCAAATACCTTTTTGCCCTTCTCACACTCCACATGCGGGAATTTTTCTTTGATCTCGCGTCCGACCATGTTTGCGATGATCTGATCCATCGTCATGTCGGCAAAATTTCCGCTCGTGATATACTGCCCGTCGCGCATGATGGTCACGCGGTCGACGATGTGCGACAGCTCCTCCAGGCGGTGCGATATGTAGACGATCCCGTGCCCCTCCGCTTTCAGCTTGCGGATGATGCGGAACAGATCGTCGATCTCCCTCGCCGTCAGCGCGGACGTCGGCTCATCCATGATCAGTATTTTTGCATTAATCGAAAGCGCTTTTGCAATCTCGACCATCTGCTGCTTCGACACCGGCAGGTCGCCGACCGTCTGCCGTGGATCAATATTGATCTTCAGATCATCGAGGATCCGTTTTGCTTCCTCCTCCATCTTTGCGTTATCGAGTGCAAATCTTCCCCGGATCTCCCGTCCAAGAAACATATTTTCCGCAACCGACAGATGACGGCACATATTCAGCTCCTGGTGGATAATCGCCACGCCCGCCTGCTGCGCCTGCTTTGGCGTCAGATCTCCGTACTCCTTTCCGAAGATTTCCATTGTACCGCCGTCCCTTGTGTAGACGCCGCTCAGGATCTTCATCAGAGTGGATTTTCCCGCGCCATTTTCTCCAAGAAGCGCCATGACCTCACCGGAGCGCAGCTCAAAATTAACCGAATCGAGCGCCTTCACTCCCGGAAATGTCTTGGTAATATTTTTCATGGAGACAATGACCTCATTCATTCCGTCGCCCTCCTTTACCGTTAGACAAGTCGCACAGCTTCCGGAGCCTTTCCGGTCGCTGTGTGTACGTTTTCTTTTTCTTAAATCTATTATACTCATTATTTTATTGTGCAAAAAGAGGGGGAGATTTTTGTTTTAGAGGGGTTTTTTATGCATATTGCATTTAAAGTGTTCCGTCGGCGTCACAAATACGTCCGCAGTTCTTCGCTGACACGATCTGCGATCTCATTCGCGATGCGTTCGCATTTTGATCTGTTTAATCCGGCAGCCGTTCCGACCGCCAATAGTTCTTTTCTGCCGGGGTTCGCGCCGTTTCCGTCCACGGAGGTTGTGTGTTCCCCGTAATACGTGCTGCTGTACGTCAGATCATAAGCGGGCGAAAGCCGCCAGGAATCTGTTTTTTCTTCATATAGATAAGTAAAGTTTTTTGCATGGTCGTCGCGGTTGTGCGCAAAAACATTAAAGCACATCCTGCGAAACATATTTTCCATATCCTGCGCATTGTCTCTGGTGAGAATCTTCGTCAGCTTCATCAGCGAATGGTAATCAAGGCTCGGCTGTTCAAAATCAAGCTCCAGAAGCGCCGCTGCCGTGAGCATATGCACGCGCTCTATTTTTCCGTCATTCCCTCGTCTGCGGTCAAACCGCCGCGTGCCAAAATAACCACCGCAGACCTTCGACGGAAAAAGCCTGGTTTCCTCCATCACAATGCCGCACCTTCGCGCGCACACAGAGTAATCATACTCCATCCTTCCCGCCTCCCTGCCATCCACATGCGCCGGAAATTTAATCATCCATTCCTCCCCGTCAATCTGCGTGAGGATTTTCGGCCGCGCGCCGCCGCTGGTGCCGCCGAGACGGTAAAGTGTATCCAGCTCCTCCGTGTATTCCGTATTTAATATTTTCTCACACTGCTGCGCAAGATAGTCCAGATCCAGCACGTTCAGCTCCGACGGCAGAACGATATCCGGACGGTAGACGAGCGCACCCATCCCGGAATTTCCCACAATTGCCAGATGATCCAGCACGTTCAGCGTATCCTCTCCGATATTCTGCGCCCGCAGCATACGGTTCAGCAGAATATTTCCCCAGGCATCCGGCAGGCTGTCCGCAAACACGCCGTACAGTCCGTGAAAATAATGCTTCGCAGTGATAAAAACCTGCTTTTTTAAAGGCAGCGAAAATGGGCTGATGGAAAAGCCGTCCTTAAGCCATGCATCGTCATAAGCAAATGCAATCTTCCGGTCCGACGTCTGCGCAAGCATGCCCACCTTCCGTTCCTTATAAAACACGAATAACTGCTTATCTCGTTTCATTCAGCACCTCCTGTATATCCCGATAGGGAACCTCTGCAAACATCCCGCGGATTTCTTCCGCGCAGTCGAGCGCGACCGCTATTTTCGTAAGTGATAACAGCGAAATCTGCCCTGTCGTCTCAAACCGTTTGACAGAACCGTAGCTGACCCCGCTCGCATTTGCAAGCGCTTCCTGTGAAAGCCCTTTGCGCTTCCGTATCCGTTTTACACGCTTTGCAAGAAGCGCATCCATCTCTTCCGCTGTTTCCCAGATATATTCACTCATGCCTTTTTCTCCCAAAAATAATAGATAATATTTTATCTAAAATCCCTATTTTTAAAGCAATTCAGATAATATATTATCTATTATTATAACACATCTCACGCAAAATATCACGCGCAAAATGGAAAGATTTTTTATTAATGCTTTTTTCACTTGTCTTTGTTTTGCATATCCTGTAAAATGATGCAGGAATGAACAAGATTTTGCAACGATCGGAGGACATGATATTTATGAGTACCATATTTGACACATTGTCGTCGCAGGCCGTCAGTATTTTCGGTCGTATCTTATTTGCCGTGATCGTCTTTTTTGCCGGACGCCTTCTTGTGCGGCAGCTTCTGAAAATGTTTGAAAACGGCGCGTTCCTCTCCCGGATGGACGGCGCCGTCAGAACCTTCATCCAGAGCTTCGCGCATTTCGGGCTTTACTGTGTGCTCGCTATCATCATCGTCAACATTCTCGGCGTGCCGATGACTTCCATCTCCGCACTGATCGCCTCCGCCGGAGTAGCGGTCGGACTTGCCATGCAGGGCGGGCTCTCCAACCTGGCAGGCGGCATCATGCTGATTATTTTCAAACCGTTCAAGCTCGAAGATTATATCGAAACCTGCGGCATCACCGGAACCGCAAAAGAAATCAATTTGTTCTACACGGTGATCGTCACACCGGACAATAAGAGAATTACCGTGCCGAACGGAAACCTGATGAATGCAACCATCATTGACTATTCCGCCGAAAGTCTGCGGCGGGCAGAGGTGATCTTTACCTGTGCAAGAAGTGAAAGCCCTGCAAAAGTACAGGAGCTTATGCTGAAAGCTATGGAAAAAACAGAAAGAATCCTGCCGTCGCCGGAGGCGCCGTTCGCCCGGCTCACCGGCAGCACCGGCGACGCGCTGGAATTTACCGCACGCGCCTGGTGTACCAATGCCGACTACCTGGATGTCCTCTATGACCTGAACCAGAACATCACGGAGGCACTGCAGGAGGCAGGCGTCAAAACGCCCGCCGTGCGCGTCTCTGCAGACGCTTAAACATCACGAAAAGTCTCTCATCCGACAAAAGATCATGCTCCGAAAATTTCCTTCGCCGCCTTCATATTTTCCATAATAGAAACCTCAAACGGGCAGCGGCTCTCACAGGCTCCGCACTGAATGCACTCGCCTGCATGGTGCGGCAGAACTGCGTAGTGCTCTCGCACCGTCTCCGGCACCTCGCCCTGCGCTCTCGCCAGATTCAGGAATTTTGTAACCGACGCCACGTCAATGTGCTTCGGACAGGGCGCGCAATGACTGCAGTACATGCAGTGTCCCTTCCAGCTTATATTCGGGAAAGAGGCAAATGCCAACGCGTAATCCTTTTCCTCCTCAGAAGCCTCTTCGTAAGCAATACTCTGACGAAGCTGCTCTTCTGTGTGCGCGCCTGCAAGCACCGTCGCCACCGCCGGGCGCGTGAGCGCATAATGCAGGCACTGGTTTACCGTCAGCGCTTTCCCCGCCGGAGATAATTTTTCGTCCAGCAGATCTCCGCCGCCAAACGCCTTCATCACGGTGATGCCAACGCCGAGCCGCTGACATGTCTCATATAATTCCTGGCGCTGTGCGTCCATATTTACCAGCGGCGCTTCATAATTTTTCTCCGCCCACAGCTCCTCCACATCCTCACTCGCAGGCTGCAGATCGTAGCAGGGATTCACGCTGAACATCAGCACCTCAATATATCCGCTCTTCACTGCCGCCAGCGCAACCTCCGGGTTGTGGCTGCTCATGCCAATATGCCGGATACTGCCTGCCTTTTTCAGCTCCATCACATATTGCAGAACGCCGCCGTTCATGATCTGCTCCCAGTCGTCCATCGCATCTACATAATGGATCATGCCGATATCTATGTGATCCGTCTGCAGAAGCAAGAGCATTTCCGCAAAACCCTCCTTCACCTCCGCCAGATTTCTTGTCCGCTTATACTGCCCGTTTTTCCAGACGGAACAAACGTGGGACTGGATGATGAACTTCTCCCTTCTGCCCTACAGCGCCTCCCCGACGCTCGCACGCACCTCCGGGTTCGATGTGTAAAGATCGAAATAATTGATGCCGCACTCCTCGGCGATATCGAAAAAGCGCCGTGTATTTTGGCAATTATCCTCGCCAAAGCCCTCGCAGCCCATGCCGATCTCGCTCACCCGCAGACCGGTCTTTCCCAATTCACGATAATTCATATATCCTTTCTCCTTTTCTTATGTCGGTGATGCCGGATACAGACAGCCTTCCGCCCTCTGAACCCGGCATCGCAGTATCATCAGTATAACATCTGGAGTTCACTCCAGGTCAAGCATTTCCTCATCCTCTTCCTCCTCCAGCGCTCCCTCCGCCGGACGCCACGCCTGCCCGAACTTCACATCCTTAAAGAGCGCCGCAAGCCCCGTAATCTGCTTCAGACGCAGGATCTCGTCACGATCCATCCCGAGATGCTTGGAAATCCAGGCGTCCGACCGCCCCAGTTCATGCAGCTCCTTTACGATGTTACTCATTAAATCGACGTCGTGGCTTCCGCGCGCACGATTGTGGCGGATCGTGCTCGCCATCCGCTGGTCAAGCGGCTTATTAATCACCGAGACAGGCAGCAGCCCCTTTTCCCGCTCGTAAATATCCGGGTATTCCAGCATAATACGGTAACGGTGAAATCCGTCCACAATAATGTAGGTATCCGTCGTCTTATTATAATAGCAGACGATCGGCATGGTATACCCATCCGCTTTCACGCTCTCGTAAAGCAGCTTCATCTCCGGCGGCGCCACTTTGTTCGGATTGTAGGTATTTGGTTTGATTTTTTCCACCGGAACGGCGATGACATTGTATACCGGACTTTTACGCTCCATTCTCCATATCCTCCAGACTCTTGTATTTTTCGCGGATCAAATCCACCCTTTTCTGCTGCTCCCGTGTCATACCGAAGCCCATGAAGCGACAGGTATGGTCATTTTTCAGAATACAGTAGCACATCCGTTTCCAGCTCGGAATGTCCTTCGTCGATTTAATGTCGTCCGTATCGTCCGGAATCGTTCCGACAAACACGATGCGCGTCTTTTTCTTTAAGGTATAATTTGAAACGCCGTTTCTGCGAATTTTATATCCATGATCGATCAGCTCCTGGATCGTTTCTTCATCCACACCGCCGCCCGTCTTATGCCAGAATTCAATCGAAGTGTTGAATTTTTTCACATAATTATTGCGTAACCTTGCCGGAAGCGTATCCAGCAAAAACAGCGTGTAGGAACGCCATGTGTGACCTTTTGGCAGCGTGATATTCCGGTAGCCCATCGCCTTCGTCCTGCCGTAAATGCTGGCAAAATTTGCCCCGCGCACCCTGCCGACCAGCTTCGTCCAGATTTCCGGATCGATCACCCGGTAAAGATTCAGAGAATCCTTGGAATAATCATTGAACGGCGACGCCACACGCATCTGCGATACCTTCAGCCCCGCCATATAATAAAGATCATACAACCGGTTGTACTCATAGTTAAAAAGATAATTTGCGTGCCAGACATCCTCCGTGGACCAGTCATACAGCGGCGATGCGCACCAGACGTCCTTGAAGGTCCGGCTGATCCAGCACTCGCCCTTGTAGCCATATTTTTTATTTAAGAAGCCGCTGTAACGCTGCAGTGACTCATCCGCCCGCATTCCCAGAAGACACACCGTCTTTTTGTTGCCATGCGAAAGGCGGTACCAGCGCCCGAACTGCTTGGCAAGATCCTCCTGATGCATCCGGTAGCGATAGGTCGTCATCGGATTATTATCCAGATTGATCACATATTCCTTCTGCGGCATCGGACGCACCCAGATATCCTTCTTCGTATCGTCCCACGGATACCAGTACATCTCGTAGCTGCTGAGCGCCGTGCGCGTCGCCATCGGCAGGCATACCCAGTAGGGCTCCACCTCGTCTTTCACGCGCTCAAAGGTCTTCTCCACATACTCTGACGTCACCGTGTACTGCGCCTCAAAATCCTGGTGGAAAACGCCGATCTTCTTCTCCGGGAAGTATTTCCGCTGAAAATCGAGCGTCATATTAAGGAGCAGCCCGCTGTCCTTCCCTCCGGAAAATGACACATAAATATTATCAAATTCCTCGAAGATCAGACGCATCCTTTCCTGAAATGCATCATAAACATTCTGTTTCTCGTATTCCCGTATCATATTGTCACCTTCAAAAACTTCCAGAAATTACCAATTTTTCAAGTAACATTGATACTAATTTAACACAAGATTCGACTTTATTCAACAAAAATCCCAAAAGGAAGGACCGAACCCTGCCCCAAGCAGAATTCAGTCCCTTTTACAAAGCCTGTTTTAAAGTATGAAATGCGCCGCGCCTGTTTCTCACAGGAGATATCTTTGTACTGCCGGGCGCTTCTGTATCCATGTTTTCACAAACCGGCTGGTGAAGTAACCGACAATCAGCCCGATCAGGATTCCCACCGCCACGTCGGTCGGGAAATGCACGTACAGATACAGCCTGGAAAATGCAATGAATGCCGCAAAAACAAACGCCGCGATCCCCCATTTTCTGTGATTTTGATAGATCGCCATCGCGGACACGAAGGACGCCTGCGAGTGTCCGGACGGGAACGAATAGTCGCGCGGATTCGAGACAAGAAGCTGCACGGTATCATTGATCCAGCAAGGCCGGTCCCGCGCCACCAGCGGCTTGATCGTCACGTTCGTGATCAGCGCGCCCACAAGCAGACCGGACAGCATGCAGATGCCGCACACCCGCGTCCTGCGGAAGAACAGCAGAAAAATGCCAAGCATGATCCAGAAATCCCTGCCGAACCAGGTGACTGTGGTAAAAAAGCTGTCCAGCAGCGGCGTGTGCAGGTTTTGGATCGCATCCAATATAGAAAATTCCCAGCTCATAAAATCCTCCTTTATTTGGGATGGATATATTATATCGAAATCTCTTTTATACTTCAACACAAACCCGTTTGTTTTTCACAGGTTGCTTTTACTTTGGAAATCTCCTTTTGTTTTTCACGGGTTGCTTTTTCTCTGGAAATTTCCTTTTGTTTTTCACAGGTTGCTTTTTCTTTGGAAATTTCCTTTTGTTTTTCTCACGCGGATATTTGTCTTTTTCTGGTTGACACGGCTGGGATTTATGATTATAATAGCGAAAGACATTTCACAATGTCAGATCGTATAATATACTGTGATTTTAGGGCAGGTCGACGCATTCGCTGCTGCGACCGCAAGAGCACGATTTTAGGAGGAAATGAATATGTATTCTTTTGATGAGATCCAGGCAGTGGACAGTGAAGTTGCTTCTGCCATCCGGCAGGAAATCGATCGCCAGAATTCCCACATTGAGCTGATCGCCTCGGAAAACTGGGTGAGCAAGGCTGTCATGGCGGCAATGGGAAGCCCGCTTACCAATAAATATGCGGAGGGCTATCCCAGAAAGCGCTATTACGGCGGATGTGAGTGCGTCGATATTGTAGAAGAGCTTGCAAAGCAGCGCGCCTGCGAATTATTCGGCTGCGAGTATGTGAACGTACAGCCGCATTCCGGCGCACAGGCAAACATGGCGGTATTTTTCGCTATGCTGAAGCCGGGCGATACCGTTATTGGCATGAACCTGGCGCACGGCGGACACCTTTCCCACGGAAGCCCCGCCAATTTTTCCGGCGCATATTTCAACATCGTGCCTTACGGTGTAAATGACGACGGCGTCATCGACTACGAAGAAGTGCGCAGAATCGCTCTTGAAGCGAAGCCGAGGCTGATCGTTGCCGGCGCAAGCGCTTATGCGCGCATCATCGATTTCAAGCGTTTCCGCGAGATTGCGGACGAGGTCGGCGCATATCTGATGGTAGATATCGCTCACATTGCCGGTCTTGTCGCTGCAGGGGTGCATCCAAGCCCGATCCCGTACGCGCATGTCACCACGACCACTACACATAAAACGCTGCGCGGTCCGCGGGGCGGCATGATCATGAGCAGCAACGAAATCGCAAAACAGTTTAATTTCAATAAAGCAGTATTCCCGGGCATCCAGGGCGGTCCGCTGATGCATGTGATCGCGGCAAAGGCAGTCTGCTTCAAGGAAGCCCTGCAGCCGGAATATAAGGTATACCAGGAAAATATCGTGAAAAATTCCAGGGCTCTCTGCGCCGGTCTTATGAGCCGCGGCATCAATATCGTTTCCGGCGGCACCGACAATCACCTGATGCTTGTCGACCTGCGCGGCACCGGTATCACCGGAAAGGCAATGGAGAAGCTGCTCGATGACGCAAACATCACCTGCAACAAAAATGCCGTGCCGAACGATCCGGAATCTCCGTTCGTTACCAGCGGCGTCCGTCTCGGTACTGCGGCAGTTACTTCCCGCGGCATGAACGAGGCTGATATGGACAGGATCGCTGAGGCGATCGCACTGATGGTGCAAAGCGCAGACAACAAAGAAAAAGCGATGGCGATCGTTAAAGAGCTGACAGATAAATATCCTCTGAATGCGTGATCTCACAATTTTGAGGGTTACCTGAAGAAAATGTCATATACTGTAAAAAGAGGATGTCCCGGTTTTCCGGCGGCATCCTTCTTTATGTTTTTCTATATTTAATATTTCAAAGTACGCATTCGCGCCTGCATTCCAACACGGCATAATTGCGGTGACCCTGTCACAGCTGCGGCCCGGCGCAGAAAAACCTCTGCCCATTTTATGATCTGGTAATAAACTTTTCTCCGCAGTGCGGGCAGGTGACCTCGATTTTCCCCTTGCCGCGCGGCACGCGCATTTTATTATTACACTTTTTGCATTTGAGATATTTGTGGGTCTTGCGCAGTCCGATTCGCACCTTTAAGCTCTGGAATTTGAAGCGCAGCCTCTCCCGCTGTGCGAGATAGCCCTGGTTTTCCGCCTGCCGCGCACCCAGATTTTTGGAAAATACGCGAAAATATGAGTATATCAGCAGCGCAAACGCGATCAATGTCAGAAGAAAACCGTCCAGCAGCGTGCCAATGATCAAAATAATAAGAGACGTCCAGATGAGAACCATTCCCATCTCATCGATCCCATTTCTGCCCTGCATAAACTGATAAAGCTTATCCTTTAATCCTTTCAAAAAAACTCCCTCCAGACTGCGGCAAAACC
The DNA here is from genome assembly GCF_905201705.1 of uncultured Marvinbryantia sp. Taxonomy (GTDB): domain Bacteria; phylum Bacillota; class Clostridia; order Lachnospirales; family Lachnospiraceae; genus Marvinbryantia. The sequence continues at coordinate 4,704 of NZ_CAJKOX010000025.1, read as the reverse complement.
TGCCTTTTCCTTAATCACTTCATCCAGTATAAGCTTTTCCTGTTCAAAGCGCAATCAACTGTTTCTAAAATATTCTAAAGATTCTATAAAACAGTAACAGTTCAGCTAAGCTGCCCTGTCACCGGCAAAAATCCACCTACAGGACCTGCCACCGGCAGTTCCCTTCGGATGCATGGCAAATTAAAATCGTTTCGCGATGAAATGCATCATTTCCGCTTTCTGCCCGCTGTGATCGCATGTCTGGGACACATTTCCTGACAGCAGTAGCAGCGGATACACTTTTTATAGTCATACACCGGCGGCTCGTTTCTGCCGTTTTTGAAGTTTACCGCTTTTCCCGGCACCGGGCAATGCTCCACGCAGACGCCGCACTTCACACAAAGATTTTTGTCGATCGTCGGACGCCTTGCAAGAGACGTCATAAAATCGGAGTACCGCGAGAGGAAGGTCTGCTTCGTGCCCTGGCGATCCACCTGAAATTCACGGTTGCCAAAGCGTTCCCGAAGAGATGTCACATTGAGGCGCTCGAAGCTGTTATTGGCTTTGCCCGTCGGTTTCGTTTCCGCTTTCCCTCCGCCAGCTTCCGCTGTGGGCACTACCACCTCGATCCGGCTTCTGTGATACGTCCCAATCCCCATCGCTTCGCCCTGTGTGTTGGTCGGTACCAGCTCCGGATTCAGATACACCATCGTGCAGAACACACTGTCGAGCGCCACCGGATCTTTTGAAAAAAGCAGCACGTTCATCGGCACCGGATCGCCTGAGCCGGGTCCGTTTCCTTCCATTGCAACAATCCCGTCCATAATGTGCAGGCGCGGTTTCACACAGCGATGGATGTCGGCGAGCATCCGCGCGAACACGCTGGCATTCGGATATTTTACGTGACCTGCCGCCTTGCGGTAGCCGCAGATCAGCCCGTATACGTTCTTCACAGCGCCCGTCACCCGCTCCAGGGCGTGCGTCTTCATCTTGCAGAGGCTGATGACAGCGTCCGCCTCCGTCACCTCTTTCGCAAAATAAAATTCCTGCGCCGTCATTCCCTCCGCAAAAGGCGTACAGACCTCCTCCGCCATGTCGGCAAGCTTTGCGCCAAAGGTATTTTCCGGCGTCAGCCCGATTTTAGCCGCCGCTCCCCCACAGGAACCGTGCCCCGGAGAATCGCCGTATTTCACATTCTCACACCCCGCCTCAGACAAAATGCGCAGCATAGCCCTGATCACCGCCGGATGCGTCGTCACCGCCTTTTCCGGCGCGGCGGCAGAAAGAAAGTTTGGCTTCACCAGTATTTTCTCCTGCGGCGCCGCGAATTCCCCGATGCCGCCCAGCAGCTCAATCCCGCTGCACATCGCGCGATACACCTTTTCTTCATCGTAAGAATCACACGGTACAACGACGACTCTCGATTTCTTTTCCTCCATTTTCCTCTCTCCCTTCCCACAGCGCACCCCATGGCGGCTGCGACGTAAACTCCATCCTCTGCCCTGTAACCGGATGAAGGAATGCCAGATAACAGGAATGCAGAGCCTGGCGATCCAACAGCCGGTAATCGGGATTATACAGGAAATCCCCGATCAGAGGATGTCCAATATGTTGCATATGAACACGGATCTGGTGCGTACGTCCTGTCTCCAGCTTCAGACGCACCAGTGAATACCCGTCTTTATATTCTACCGTACGATAATGTGTGACAGCGCGCTCTCCGCGCTGAAAATCCACGCAGCGCTCCAGCACGGAGCCTTCCCTTCGCGCGATCGGAGCACTGATCGTCCCTTCCGCCTGCGTTTTTCCCGTCACAATTGCCAGATACTCTCTGTGGATTTCCCGGCGCTTTCCCATCTCAGATAAAAGCGCGCCGCTGAGCATATTTTTCGCCACAAGCATCAGCCCGGTGGTATCCCTGTCAAGACGCGTGATACAGCGATAAACAAACGCCTCGCCCCGGCTCTGGTAATAATACGCCAGACCGTTTGCAAGTGTATTGTCAAAATTATTTATGGACGGGTGCACCGGCATATCCGCAGGCTTATCTATCACTAAAACATCTTCATCCTCATAAACAATATGCAGCTTGATCGGCATCGGAACGATATTTTCCGAGGAATGCTCCTCCAGAAGCGTTACTGTCAGTTCATCGCCCATCTGCAGCCGCTCCGACGGGCGCACTGGCTGTCCATTTCTGCATAGCCCGTTTTCCGTCTGCTTTACATTCGTCAAAATGTGACGTGAAAAGCCCTGCGCGCGCAAGAACGCAGCAACGCTCTCCCCTGACCACTCTGATTTTATGTGATATGTAACTATACGCCTCATGCTGTTCTCCGCTTAACTGCCTTTTCCGCTGAATTTTGTTTCCTCACTTTTTCAATCCCGGATTTTCTTCCGCCCTTACGACTCGGGTATCCTCACTTCTGACAATGTGTGCTGTACACGTCAACTGTCCTCACTTCTGGCAACGTGTGCTATACACGTCAACTGTCCTCACTTCTGGCAATGTATGCTGTACACGTTAACTGTCCTCACTTCTGGCAACGTGTGCTGTACACGCCAACCGCATCACTTCTGACAATGTGTGCAGTACACGCTGCTGCGCCCGGCGATCCGGCTGCCGGCCAGAATGCCCCCGCATTTCGGGCAGTGCGCGCCTTTGTAACCGTACACCTGTAAATACGGTGTGTTCCGGTAATCGCTCCCCTCTCCTATTAAATAATCCTCTGCTGAAATTTCATTTTTCTCAACGAAAAACTGCATTGTGCGCGGGATTTGCTCCGCCAGGCGATCCCATTCCTCCGCCGTCAGCGACCGCGCCTCCCGCCCCGGATAAATACCGGCCGCAAACAAAATTTCATCGGAATAAATATTTCCGATTCCGGCGACAAGCTGCTGGCAGAGCAGCCAATCCTTGATCGTCTTTCTGCTGCTTCCCGCCTTTTCGCAGAGATATCCGGCAGTCAGTCTCTCGTCAAATGGTTCCGGCCCGAGCGTTTCTATTCCGGTAAAGTCATCTTTTTCATCCTTTTTAAGATACCACCAGCGCCCAAAACGCCGCATATCCATAAATCGAAGCTCCTGCCCGTTATCCAGTGAAAGGATAAGATGTGTGTATTTCTTCTCCGGCGTATTCTCCGGCAGTACCAGAAGCCGCCCGGTCATGCGCAGATGCACGACCGCCCGCGCTCCGTCTGCAAACAGGATCTGCAGATACTTGCCGCGTCTGCACAGCCGCCCGATCACCGCTCCGCAGACCTCCTGCGCGAACTGCTCCGCCTGCGGGGGCGCCACTACCTCCGGGCGCAGGACAGATAATTTTGTCACTGTCCTTCCTCGAAGCTGCGGCTCCAACACCCTTCTGATCATTTCTACTTCCGCTAATTCCGGCATTATCTCCTCCTGTATTTTTCCATTCTGCGCGGTACTGCTTGTATTCTACACAGCACTGTTTGTATGCTGCGCGGCATTACCTGTATCCTGAGCGGCACTGTTGGTATACCGCACGCATTACCTGTATCCTGCGCGGCACGGTTTGCATGCTGCACGGCATTTCCTGTATCTTTCGCGGCACTGTCTGTATACTGCGCTCATTTTTCCCGCAATAAGGCGCCCGGCACCACAGCACCACACTCTGCACACATGCGTTTCCGGAATCTACGCCCGCCGCTCCCGGCACACGCGCTCCTTCGGCGCAAGGTTACATATAATAATAGAAGCGAACACCAGAAGCATCCCCGCCGCCTGCCACGCATCCACACGATCTTTAAACAGTACAATGCCGAGAATGGACGCCATCACCGGCTCCACAGAGGCGAGAATGGACGCCGTTCCATTTTCCACATAAGACAATCCCATTGTGTAGACAAAGTAGGGAATTACTGTACTCAAAAGCCCGAATACCAGCGAGATACCCGCATGCACGGCATCCGCCGATACTGCCTGCCAGACAGCTCCCATGTCCGCAAACGGCAATACGCCGACAGACGCAAACGTAAATGTGTAAAAAAGGATTGTCAGCGGCTGATATCCGCGTTCCAGCGCATAGCGGCTGAAAATGGAGTACAGGGCATATCCAAAGCCCGCTCCGAGGCCGACCAGCAGGCCCGTCGGCGTCAATGTGTGACCATTGCCAACAAGTCCTGCCACAAGCGCGCAGCCTGCAACCACAAAAACCAGCGCAACAAGCTTCGCCGGTGTGATTCTCTCATGAAACAGCACTGCTGACATCAGCACCACCATCACCGGTGCAGTGTACAAAAGTACGGCTGCCACCGGCATCGAGGTTTCCATAATTGTTCGAAAATAACAATAGTTAAAAAATACGATACTGCACAGCCCGGTTCCCAGAAAACACCAGATATCACGCAGACGGATTCTCAAAAGTTCTCTTTTAAAAATGAGCAGGATCAAAAACATGCAGCACATTGTTACAAAAGAGCGCAGCGCCACGATCTCAAAGCTGGCAAGCCCCCAGGTATTCAGAGTGCGCACAAAAATCCCCATGCTCCCCCACAAACATCCCGCCAACAAGATCAGAAACGGCGCTGCTTTCTTTTTTATATTATTTTTCTCCATGTCCGGCTCCCCTCATATAAATATCACTCATCGCATTTCTTTCCTATTTGAAGCTTCGTTCACTGCGATTTTATTATTACTGTTCACTCCCAATGTCATTTAGTTAAGGCAATTGAAAAAGATCAATCTGAAGGTCTAACTTAA
>NZ_CAJKOX010000024.1 GCF_905201705.1 uncultured Marvinbryantia sp. | reverse complement strand
GGGTAATTCCTTACTGGCTGTAAGGGGTATTAACCATAAATACATTGTAGTAGTATAAGGAGAAAAAGCTATGTACAAAATAGATTTTCAGAAACCGGTACACGTTCATTTTATCGGGATCGGCGGCATCAGCATGAGCGGCCTGGCGGAAGTGCTGCTCGACCGCGGATTTCACGTTTCCGGTTCCGACCGCAGCGAATCTCAGCTGACCAGACGACTGGAAGAACAGGGCGCATCGATTTATTATGGACAGCGCGCTTCTAATATAAAAGAGGGAACCGATCTGGTGGTCTATACGGCTGCCATCCACCCGGACAACCCCGAATATAAGGCAGCTGCAGACGCCGGTATCCCAATGCTCACGCGCGCGGAGCTGCTTGGACAGCTTATGACAAATTACCGGCTGCCGATCGCCGTTTCCGGTACGCACGGCAAAACGACCACAACTTCCATGATCTCCCATCTGCTGCTCGCGGATGAGGATGATCCGACAATCTCCGTCGGGGGCATCCTGCCGGCAATAAATGGAAACATCCGTGTCGGCGCAGGGGATATCTTTCTGACAGAGGCATGCGAGTATACCAACAGCTTTCTTGATTTCTTCCCGAAGATCAGCATTATTCTGAACATCGACGCCGATCATCTCGATTTCTTTAAGGATCTCGACGATATCCGTCATTCCTTCCGGCGTTTTGCCGGACTGCTTCCGGCGGACGGCACGCTGATCATCAACCGCGCGATCCCGCGGGTGGAAGAGATCACCAAAGATCTGCCCTGCCGCGTGATCTATTACGGTCTTGAGGCAGGCTGCGGCTACTCCGCGACAAATATTACCTATAACGAGCTTGCCTGCGCGTCCTTCGACCTCACAAGGGATGGTGAAACGCTCGGTCACTACGAGCTGCGCGTGCCGGGCATCCACAATGTGGATAACGCCGTCGCCGCGCTCGCGCTCGCCGATCTTCTTCATATTCCGCGCGAGACGGCGCAGAAGGGGCTTTGGGATTTCGCGGGTACAGACCGCCGCTTCCAGTACAAGGGAAAAGTGGGCGGCGTGACCATTGTGGACGACTACGCACACCATCCCACGGAAATCACCGCTACCCTAACGGCTGCCAAAAACTGTCCGCACGGGACGCTCTGGTGCGTGTTCCAGCCGCATACATACACGCGCACGAAGGCGCTGATGGACGATTTCGCGAAAGCGCTCTCCCTGGCGGACAAGGTCGTGCTCGCAGACATCTATGCCGCCCGCGAGACTGACAATCTTGGCATCAGCTCCGATACGCTGCGCGAAAAAATCGAGGCGCTCGGTACCGAAGCGCATTATTTTCCATCCTTCGACGAGATCGAAACATTTTTGCTGGAAAAATGTGTACACGGCGATTTGTTGATAACCATGGGTGCCGGAGATGTCGTTAAAATCGGGGAAAAGCTTCTTGGCGAATAACTTATCCACATTATCCACACGCTTATGCACAAAATTGCGCAAATCGGCGTGTGGAATTTTTTGTGCAAATCATTGTCGACATAACTCCGGACGCATAATGTCTTATAATTCGACAAACCTTGATTTTTCCACAATATTTTTGGTTGCGTTAAAAACAGGAGCTTTTCTTTTGTCCACATTATCCACATTATCCACACGGATTTCCACAAAAATGTCCGGTATAAGTCGTTGTTTTCTTTTTAAAAAAGCTATGATATACTGCTAATGGACGCAGTGTGCGCGTCCCACTTCTTATAAAAAACATACCGCAACGGCTTCGCGAATCTGCGAAGAAAGTACGTTAGCGGCAAAATGCGGCAGGTGAACAAATTGATCTTACATAAATACCATTCCGGCGACTATACGCTGGTTCACAATCGTTTTTTTGATGAATATATGCCCTCGGCAAATGGGGAGTTCGTAAAGATTTATCTTTATCTGCTCCGCAGCAGCGATACGGATCGCGAGCTTTCCCTTTCTGTGATCGCGGATATCTTCAACCACACGGAAAGCGATGTAAAACGTGCCCTCACATACTGGGAAAAGAAAAAGCTTCTGCAGATCAGCTATACCCCGGACGGGGAATTGGAAAGCATCACACTGACAGACGGCGTTTCCTTTCCGGATCCTCAAAAGACTGCGGACTATGCCCGCTCTGCGCAGCGCACGCAGGAGAGCGTCCCTTCTTACGCAGAGGAGACCGCGGTCGTTTCCGATGCCGGGAACCGTCTGGACAGCTATGCTTCGCACGCAGCAGATTTCCCGCTGCGCAGCGATTCCGAGCCAAAACGGATCTCTATATCGGCGGACCGGAAAAAAGAGCTTGCCGCGCAGGAGGATATCCAGCAGCTCATGTATATCGCACAGCAATACCTCGGTAAAAAGCTTAGCAGCACAGAGGTCACCAATATCTTATACTTTTACGACGAGCTGCATTTTTCCGTGGATCTGATCGAGTATCTGATCGAATACTGTGTTTCCAAAGGGAAACGCAGCATCAGCTACATCCGTGCCGTCGCGCTGGAATGGGCTTCCAAACAGATCTCCACCGTCGCGGATGCAAAAAAGGATACAAACCTTTACAGCAAGGACTACTACGCTGTCATGAATGCTTTTGGCATCAAGGACCGCGGTCCGGCACAGGCGGAAGCCGAGATGATGGCACGCTGGTTCACACAGTACCACTTCTCACTGGAGGTTGTGCTGGAGGCGTGCCGCCGCACCATTAACCGCACGCATGCGCCAAATTTCCAGTATGCGGACAAGATCCTGGCAAGCTGGAAGGAGGCGGGCATCGCCCGTCTGAGCGATATCGCCGCCCTGGACCGTCCGGCGCCTGCCGCGGCGCCCGCACAGAAGTCTCAGCCCGGGCGAAAAAACGCTTCCGCAAACAGATTTAACAATTTCCCGCAGCGCGATTACGATTTTGAACAGCTTGAGCAGCAGCTTCTTGACTGCTGAGGAGGAGAAACGTGGCACTGAATAATTCACAATACGATGCAATTATGCGTGATTACTACCGCCGTCAGGCAATGCACCGCCGCCAGATGGAGGAACGCGTTCGTGAGGTGCGTGAAAAACTGCCGCGCATCAAAGAAATTGACGATGAGATCGCCTCGGCAAGCGTGCAGTGCGCCCGGGAGCTTTTATCCGGGAACGACGCTGCCCTTTCCGTTTTGAAGGAACGGATCGCCGTTCTCGGCGCAGAGCGGGAGCAGGTGCTTCTTGCCGGCGGCTTCCCCGCCAATTATCTTGAAATGACATACGATTGTCCGGACTGCCGCGACCTCGGCTATGTCGACGGTCAGAAATGCCGCTGCTTCCAGAAGGCAGAGATCGATCTTCTGTACACGCAGTCAAATCTTCGCGGCGTTCTGGATGTGGAAAATTTTGATAACTTTTCCTTCGATTATTACTCTGCCGAGCTGAAGGAAGAGCTCAGCGGTGTTTCCTCACTGGAGCGAATGCAGAAGGTTCACGCCGTCTGCCGTCAGTTTGTCCGGGATTTCGACACTGCGAACGCAAACCTGTTCTTCTACGGAGACACCGGGACCGGAAAAACCTTCCTCTCCCACTGTATTGCCAAAGAGCTTCTGGACACGACGCATTCGGTGGTCTATTTTTCGGCGCAGGAGCTTTTCGAGATGATCGCACAGAAGCGCTTTGGAAAAACGGAGGACGCGCAGGTGGCTCTGGATGCCATCTATAGCTGCGACCTGCTGATCATCGACGACCTCGGCACCGAGATCACAAATACCTTTGTGAATTCCGAGCTGTTTCTCTGTATTAACGAACGGCTCACAGCGCAAAAATCCACCATTATCTCCACCAATCTCTCGCTGAAAGCATTTAAGGATACCTACTCGGAGCGCATCTTTTCGCGCATCTCAACAAGCTATACCATGCTGAAGCTGTTTGGGAAGGACATCCGCCTTTTAAAGAAGATGGAACAGATCTCACAAAAGAAAAAAAGCCTTGAATAAATAAACTTTTATGTTATGATGTTAGTGAAAAAACCTACGGAGGAACAATCATGCAGACAGAAGAACGCAATTTGAACACCATCCCGGTCGGACCGCTCGCACTGATCCCGCTTGCAAGCTGCAGGGAGCTTGGCGAGAAAATCGACCAGTACCTGGTGAACTGGCGCAAAGAGCGCGACCACGAACACAAAGAAACCATTGCTTTTCGCGAATATGAAAAAGACAGCTACCTTGTAAATGCAAAGGTCCCCCGTTTCGGTTCCGGTGAGGCAAAGGGCACGATCAACGACTCGGTGCGCGGCAATGACCTCTATATCCTGGTCGACGTCTGCAATTACAGTCTCACCTACTCTCTTGCCGGACGCACGAATCATATGTCGCCGGACGATCACTTTCAGGACCTCAAGCGCATCATTGCAGCCGCAGAGGGAAAAGCAAAGCGCATCACAGTGATCATGCCGTTTTTATATGAGGGGCGCCAGCACAAGAGAAGCGGCCGCGAATCCCTCGACTGCGCGCTGGCTCTTCAGGAACTGACAAACATGGGCGTCGACAACATCATCACCTTCGATGCACATGATCCGCGCGTACAGAACGCGATCCCGCTGCACGGTTTCGAGACGGTACAGCCGGTATACCAGTTTATCAAGGGCCTGTTTAAAGCGCAGCCAGATCTTCACATTGACAAAGATTCCATGATGATCATCAGTCCGGATGAAGGCGGCATGAGCCGCGCCGTCTATATGGCAAACGTGCTCGGTCTTGATATGGGTATGTTCTATAAGAGAAGAGATTACTCAAAGATCGTAGACGGACGCAATCCGATCGTAGCGCATGAGTTTCTTGGCTCCAACGTGGAAGGCAAGGACATGGTGATCATCGACGATATGATTTCCTCCGGCGACAGTATGCTGGAGGTGGCTTCCGCACTGAAAAAACGCAAAGCGAGAAGAATCTTTCTCTGTGCTACCTTCGGTCTTTTCACGAACGGGTTGGAGAAATTCGACAAAGCATACGAGGACGGCATATTCGACTATCTGCTCACGACGAACCTTGTTTATCAGACGCCGGAGCTGCTCTCGAAAAAATATTATACAAGCTGTGATCTCAGCAAATATCTTGCCTACATTATCGACACGCTGAACCACGACGCTTCCATCAGCGAGCTGTTAAGCCCGCTCGACCGCATCCAGCGTTTCCTGGAAAAAGCAAACGCGTAGGCTATCTGCTTTTTACTCATATATCCGCTTTAGTATCTCCTGCTCTCTCCGATGGCAGGTGAACAGCAGTACCTGACGCCCGCTAAGAGCCAGCCACCGCAGTGTCTGCTCAAGGCGGGTGTCGTCGTATGTGAGGAAAGCGTCATCCAATATCAGCGGCAGCGCATCCTCCTGGTTTAAAAACTCCGCGCACGCCATGCGCAGCGCAAAATAGATCTGTTCCATCGTTCCGCGGCTCACCTGCCAGATGGACAGCAGCTTCTGCGGCGTGCTCACCCGCACCTGAAAATTTTCATCCAGATATGCGCCCGTGTATTTTCCGCAGGTGATCACCAATAAAATTTCGGAAATCCGCTCGTTAAGCTTTTGTGCATATTCCTGGTAGATGTCATTCATCACCTCCGAGAGCGTATCTATCGCAAGATACACGGCGGACAGCTTCTGCTCCAGCTCCTCCACCTCGCCCTTTTCCTTTTTCAGTATCTTTTGCTGCTCCTGCAGCTCTTCAAGCATCACCTGTTTTTCTTTGCGCGCGTTTACCGCCCACTCCAGGTTGGCAAGCAGCCGCTCCTTCTTCGGCGCGTTCCTTTGCTGACGCTCATACTGCGCCTTCTGCCGTTCATATTCGCGGCGCATCCGCTGTTCGCGAAGATACGCCTCCTGCTCCTTCATCCTGTCCTTCTGCTTCTGGTCGCGCACGCCGAAAAACTGTACGCCCAGACAGGCAAGCAGAATAACAGCCACCGCTCCTGCGCGCACCTGCCATGCCGACATCACCAATGCGACTGCCAGCGCCGCTACCGCGATCACCGCCATGGTGATCTTACCGATTTTCCAGACAGGCGTCCCGGCATTTCCGGGAATATCTTCTTCTGCCGCACGGCTATATGCCTCACCGGCTTCCCCGATCTCCTCCTCCAGAGCTTTGAGGCGCTCGCGCTGCTTCATCTCCTGCGATGTAAGCTGCTCCAGCTCCTGCTGCGCATAATCTATCTTTACGGAAAGCTCCTGCATTTTTTCAATTTTCGCAGCAACCTTCTGCTTTTTCTCGCGCTCCAGACGTTTCCGCTCCTCCTTCAGCTCCTCCATTGCCTTCGCCCCATCTATACCGGACAAAGAACCGCTCCCGGCGTTAATCATGCCGTTTCGCACAGCGTTTGCCAGCCCCTCGTCCGTCTCACCGCTCTGTCCGCCGTAAAACACAGTGTTGGAGAATGCTGTCTCGTCCATGTCCTGCAGGAAACCGGAAAGCTCCTCTGCATCCAGCTCACGGCCTTCCGTCTCACAGATCAGCCGCACCGCTTTATCCCGCTTCTCAAAGTTTCGTTCTATCCGGTAAATTTTATCTTTGCTGCGAAACCTAAGCATCCCGGAAAAATAACTGCCATTCTCCCACGGCTGGCGCAGACTATATTCATCCTGCTGCGCCGCGCGGCCGCGCATTCTGTCGATCCCGTAAAACATATCCCGTATAAAAGCGCGCATGGTACTCTTTCCCGTCTCATTGTCCCCGTAAATGATATTGACTCCCGGATGAAACGTCATGCTCTGTCCGTTAAATTTTCCAAAATGATCCATTCTGATTTCCAGTATTTCCATCTGCTACCTCTTCTGCGTTTTCTTCAGTGCGGCAATGCCGCAGGCGAGCGCCTGCCGCCTTACCTGGCTGATTTCTGTCTCCCCGTCCGCAGGCATAAGCTTTTCAATATAACGCCCGATAATATCTGTCCCGTGCTGCTGCCTAAGCTCCTCGATCGAAAATCCCGGCTCCGTCAGATCGTTGATCTCTAAAATATTGCCAAGCTCGCCAAAGCTCTCCGTATCATACACAATCTCCGGCTCCCGCACGCCAACGATATCCACCTTGTAAATATTCTGCACGCCGTGAGCGGCGATTTCCCGCTCAAGCCGTTCCTGCATCTCATAATCAGTGCTCTCCATGCTGCTTTCCAGCGAAAGGTGTACATATTCACGGCAGGCAAACGGCACAAACTCTATGGAAATCTGGCCATCCGTATATTCTCCCAGAATATAGCCGTGTATGCCGGTGTCGTTACTGTCGATCGGCTCCAGCGCCCCCGCGTACGCCATCTTGTCCTCCGCAAGTATCTGCGGCTTGTGGATATGCCCAAGCGCGATATAGTCAAAGCCGCTTGATGCCAGACGTTTTTTGTCTATCGGGATATGGCGGTCATCCCCTCCGTGCGCAAGCAGAATGTGACATCCCGGTGTGTCATCGGGCTCCAGATCGTTGTAGAGCGGCTCTGTAATCTCCTTACTGTAATAGCTGAACCCGTAAACGGTCGTCTGAAGCCGCTTAAAATAAACGCTCTCACACTCCGGTGAGTCCAGAAAGATTACATTTTCCTCCCAGGCAAAGCTGCGGCAGGGCGAATCGCGGTGCAGATAATCGTGGTTGCCGGCAATCCATACCACCTGTGTTCTGCCAAGGCTGCCAAATAAATAGTTTACTTCTTTTAATTCGCGCAGAAGTGGCTGCCGGTGGAACAGATCTCCCGCGATCAGAAGCAGGTCCACCTGCTGCCGCTTTGCCTCCTGAATGACTCTCCGGAAGCTTTTCCAGATTTCCTGCGCGCGTTTCTGCGACCACGGCTGCCCCTTGTCGGGCGCCGCGCCCAGATGTATGTCTGCGATATGTATAAATCTCATGCTGCTGCTCCATCTCCCATTGCACATTTACTGTTTTCCCGTCTCAAATCCTCTCTTCTTCTATACTGTAGCGCAAAACGGCACAAACGGCAACTATTTTATTATCGCCCTCCGAACAATAACTTTACGAATACCCTCCGAACAATAACTTTACGAATACATTGTAATCTCCAGGGATTTTTGTTAGAATGATATCAATATATCTTACATAGGAGGGTACGTGAGTTATGAAGAAACTTATTGACGAATTTAAAACATTTATCATGCGCGGAAATGTCATGGATCTGGCAGTCGGCGTTATCATCGGCGGCGCATTCCAGGCAATCATCAATTCCCTGGTAAACGATCTTATCATGCCGATCATCAGCCTTATCACGGGCGGCATTGATTTTTCCAACTGGTTCATCCAGCTCGGCGGCGACCAGAAATTTTCCACGCTTGCCGCCGCGCAGGAAGCAGGCGTCGCCGTCTTTGCCTATGGAAATTTCCTCACCGCCGTCATCAATTTTCTCATCATGGCGATCGTCATCTTCTCCATGGTGAAGGCTATGAACCGGCTTGCCGCAGTCGGACATCACGAGGAGAAAGCCGAAGCAGCCCCGACCACAAAGAAATGTCCATACTGTCAGAGCGAGATCGACATCAACGCAACGCGCTGCCCGCACTGCACCTCTGTGATCGAGTAAACAGATCACGGGTTTTTTCATTGCAAAAGCCTGCCCTGCTTTTTTGCAGGACAGGCTTTTTTCCCATCTTAAACGCACTGCTCCTTCCGCTCAGACGATTTCCGCCCCAAACGGCATCAGTGCCAGCTTCGCGAGCTTAAACTGCTGCAGCCCGAACGGGATTCCCACGACCGTAATACACAGCAGCACGCCAAACCCCAGATGCTCTATCGCAAGCACCAGACCGGATACGACCAGCCAGATCACATTTAAAAGAAACGAGCCTGCACCGCCTCCGTAAACGACCTCTTTTCCAAAGGGAAAGAAGCTTAAAGATGCGAATTTAAAACACTGCAGCCCCACCGGAATGCCGATGATCGTCAGGCACCACAGGCATCCCGCAAGGCACCAGCTAAGACCGGTGATACAGCCGCCAAAGATAAACCATAATGCATTTCCAAGACAACCCATACTTACATCCTCCCTTTTGTCAAAACACCCTATTTTTCACTTCACACTACCCGTTACAGTTCTGCAATCCTCTCAGATCCCGCAGCAACCGCTCCACCTGATAAATGGCGTCGCTCACCTGCGCCCTTGCCTCCGCAATCTTCGACTGCACCAGATAATCGGCAATCACTCCGTCGAAGAAAAAGTCCGCAAAGGTAAGAAAATCGCTCACCTCCATGCGAAATTCCGTCGGCACACAGACATCGCGCAGCTCTCTCTGAAATACCAGCAGATCCGCCCTGGCATTCTCCATCAGCGCCGACGCATCATTCATGCGGGAGTGCTTGATCATGTCCGTGATAAAACCGCCGCCGAACAAGTCAAATAACCCCCAGTTTCTCGCGCTGTCGAGCTTTTCCTGCGCCCTGCGCAAACTTGTGAGCGCCCGCTCTCCCGCCGCTACTGCTTCTCTGATTTCTGTCTCTCTTGTTTTTCCCATCATTTATTTTCCCTCCATTTCCCGGCAAGCTGTCTGGCTTGTGCAGGCGTCCCTCCTGCTCTCAACTCCCATTCACGAAGTGAATTTTGGATCTGCGAATGGTACTGTGAAAGGACTGTATGGTAACAAAAAGACTTTTACCATGACACCTGCCACAATAAAAGTCTTGCTATCTCATTTGATACGGATGCCCTTCGGCATCGAATGTCGATCTCAAACCCGGTTTTATAACCGTTCAGCTACTCCCTTTCGCTTGCTTGTTAAAAATATAACACAATTAGCTGATGATGTCAAGGATTTTTTACAGACCGCTCAGATCCAGGATTTTTTACAGACCGCTCAGATCCAGTTTATAAATTGGATTTTGCAGTTCCATTTTTTTTAAAAACATGATCATATAAACCGGCAAATATATTTTCTGCTCTTTTACCTCCACATTGTAATCCGAAAATATATATGCCTGCTCCACCTGATAGTTTACATCAGCAAGCACGTTTTCCAGTGCACAATGTTTTTTGTAGTCCTTGCCGGATTTTACTTCTATCGGCAGCACTTTTCCATCCAGCTCTATCACAAAATCCAGCTCTCCCTTTTTTTTGCTGTTAAAATAATATGCCGGAATCCCTCTCTGTACCAGTTCCTGTGCAATTACATTTTCAAATAACGCTCCATTATTAATGGACGATGCCTTATTTAATATCTGCATCTTCACATTGTTGGAATATTGACTGGTCAGCAATCCAACATCCGAAAAAAACAATTTGAACAGACTTCGGTTTTCACTGATCTTCAGCGGAAGTTTCGGCTCGCTGACATTATATACAGGAAGCGCAACTCCTGCATCCTTCAGCCAGAGGAAGTCATTTACCACCCTGTCATAATTGATGCCTTTTCCTAAGGTGTTCAGCCGGAACCTTTTATTTTTACTGTCCAGCTCGGTCGCCATCGCATCATATATCTCCCGGAGCTTTAGCTTATACTGTTTCTCATATTTTGAAAAATCCATTTTATATAGTCGAAGGATTTTCTGATGAATCATTCCCACCCGGTTTAAGTCGTTTGTTTTTAAATATTCACTCACTGCCTCCGGCATTCCGCCAATAATCAGATACAGATAAAACAAATCCAGCATTTTTTCATGAATAAAAGAATCTACCGCCTTTCTCTGCTCAAAGCATTCCTGCAGTATATCCACTGTCGTTTGATGTATCCCGCATGCATTCGCAAACTCTGCAAAACACATCGGATACATATCAAAAATCTGCATGTATCCAACCGGAGCCGAACGCAGATCATTCAATTCTACCCCAAGGAGAGAACCGCTTAAAATATAACGATAACTCCCCTCCTCCACCAGAAATTTTATACGTGTAACAATATCTCTGCATTCCTGCACTTCGTCGAAGAAAAATATAGTTTTCCCTTTTTCCAGCGGTTTGCCCGCTGCCAGGCTGATTCTGAGAAGCAGTTGTTTCGCATCCGCCGCATCCTGAAAAAGCTGCACTAATTCCGGTTGTTCAATAAAATTTAATTCCACAAATGGGTATCCCGATTGTTTCAGACATTCTCTTATGAGATATGTCTTACCGATCTGACGTGCCCCTGTCAGCATAAAAGCTGCTTTTCCTTCCTTCAGCCACCTCTGAAGCTTTTGTTCCATTTCCCGCCGCAGCATCGTCGTCATCTCCTTGCAAAAACTTTTCCAACCTTATTATAGCCCGTTTTTGCAACTTTTCCAACCATTTTTTATTTATTTTTACAACTTTTCCAACCATTCTTCACATGCTTTTTGCAACTTTTCCAACTTTTTCTATTCTCTACTCCCGCCGCAGCGCGTCAATAGGATTTAAGTTTGCCGCCTTTACGGACGGAAGCAGTCCGAAAATGATTCCGATGACCATGGAAAAGACGACCGCAATGCCCGCTGCCGGGACACTGACTGCCACTGCAACGCCGGAAACACGGCTGATCGTCTGCGCCATCGCGATTCCGCACAGCACGCCAATCACACCGCCGATGCTTGTCAACACCGCCGCCTCGGTCAGAAACTGCATCAGAATGCTCTGCTTCCTGGCGCCGATCGCCTTTTTCAGCCCGATTTCATTTGTCCGCTCCGTAACGGAAACCAGCATGATATTCATAACGCCGATCCCGCCCACCAAAAGAGAAATGCTGGCGATCCAGATAAGCTGCTTCTGCGCCGCCGCGCCAAGATTCTGCAGATCCTCAACCTTTTTCAGAATATCATCCGCCTTATACGAAATTTCCGTCTGATCCGGAGAAAGCGCGGCATTCAATATTTTTTCCGCCTCCTTGCCCGCGCGCTCCATATCCTCCACGCGCTCTGCCTTTACAATCACATTTTCCGGCTCGTCATAAAAGAATGCGATCGGCCAGGAAGTCTTTGGCATATAAATATATCCCGGAGAGTCTGTGACATAGTTCAGATAATCATCCACCGAGTTAATCTTTGGCTCAAACCGCCGCGCCTTCTCGACAACCCCGACGATCGTAAACGGCGCTCCGCTGATCTCCACTACCTCCCCAATCGGGCTGCGGTTCTGAAACAGTGTCTCCGCCACGGACTGCTCGATGATAATCACCTTGCGGAATTTCTCATAATCCTGCCTGCCAAAATTTCTGCCGCTGCGCAGAAAATAATTACTTGTATTGAAGTATTCCGTATCGATCCCGCGCAGCCCGACGCCAGACAGCGATTTGTTTTTATAAAACACGCTGCCGGGACTCTCCCGCTCCGTATAGCAGGAAACATTTTCCACCCCATCGCATGCCTTGATTTTCTCAATGGAGGCTTCGCTCACCCCGGGCACGCCTGCCGGAATATCCTCTTCCGAAAAAATTGAAAATTTAAAACCGTTCTGCTCAAGCTGCACAAGCACCGTATTATCGCCCGCCCCGATCAGATTATTTTTGATCTCCTCATTTGTGCCCTTGATCGTGGATACGATGGAAATGATGGCGGCGATCCCGATAATTATTCCCAGCATCGTCAGAAAGGACCTCATCTTATGCGACCAGATTCCCTGGAATGATAACCGTATATTTTCTGTCATAGCGCATCCTCCCTAAATTGTGTCCGTTTCGACGGTCTGCGCGCCTTCCACCGCATCCTTCCCATAGGGGAACGCGATCCAGTCCTCCAATGTCAGTCCGTCAAGAATTTCCACATAGGAACCGTTTGTGATCCCGGTCCTTACCGTCTGTTTGCAGAGCCTGCCGTCCTCCCCGCGCTTCAGCACATATTTTGTGCCGTTTTTCTCTGTGCGCACAAAATACTGCTCTACGCTGATCGCATCCTCCGTGCTGCTGCCCGACAGACGAAGCTGCGCCATTCCCTCCGGAAGGTCTCCCGCATCCTCGATCAGCGCGTAAAAGGTATAATACGACGTATTCTGGTTTTGTTCTCCAAACAGAATAAAATCGCCCTCATTTCCGGAATTCGGATACTGTGAAATTTCCTTGATCACAGCAGTAAATTCTTCTCCACTGTCCAGGGAAGTGCCCTGTATGACATCGCCCGGCTTTACCTCTTCCTTGCCAAATTCATCCAGAACGCCCTGGGCATAAAGTCCTTCCGCACTGGAGATCCGTGCAAAATACTCGCTGCCGGAGCCGCCCTGCTCTGATCCGATGCTGAGCACCGTTCCGCTGACGCTGCTCTTTACAATCTTTCCATCCACCGTTTCCTGCAGCTCCTTTACCGCTAATGCGGCCTCTTTTATACTCAGTTTCTGTGCGGCGATCTCCCGCTCTTTATCCTTTATCAGTTCGCTGCGCTCCTCCGGCGTATAATCCGGCATATTCCAGTCTGAAAAACCTCCGTCCGGATTGTCCGGTTCCTCTTCCTTCCACAGACCATACTGCTTCAGAAATTCGATAAATTCCTCCGAATTGCTCACAAGCGCCCGCGCCTCCTCCGGAAGCGCCAGGTAATAATCGCGCAGTGTGGTGAGATAGTTTATCAGATTTTCCTCAAAAGACGCCGGATCCAGTTCCCGGATGCTGAGCATGACATCGTACGCTTTCAGCGTATCCTGCAGTGTCGGCACCAGCGTGCCCGGATTCTTTGGATCCTTCCGAAGCTCAAACCAGCGAAGCTCTGCTTCCCGCAGCCAGTTTTCGCCAAGACGTCCACAGGCGTCCATCGCCTTTTTCAGCGCTTCCCGCGTGACCGTCTCCGGATCTGCCGAAAGAGCCTGATACAGCACATAGCGCAGGCAGATTTCCCGGTAGCTCTCCGCCAGCTTTTTGGCTGCGTCCTCCTGATTCTGTTTCTGGAAATATAGGACAATTTCCGGCTTCAGACTATAATCCTCCATATAATTTTCAGAAGCTGCATTATCCTCCGACACAACCTGCTCTTCCTCCGGTTTTTCCGGTATCCGCACATCTGCAAGCCATGTCTGATAAAGCTCTATCGCTCTCTCACTGTCCGTCAGTGTCTGCTCTGCGGACGCGTCCGCCGCATTTAAGACTGCCTCCGCCAGACTGCAATAGATCTGCAGATTTTTAAGGGTTTCCTCGTCCGGAAGCGTCTCTGTCCCATTTTCCGTCTCGCTTTCCGTTTCAGATTCTGTCTCGGTTTCCGTCGATGTCTCGGTTGATTCTTCCGTTTCCGGCTCCGTCGGCGTTTCGACTGGCGCTTCCGTTTCCGGCTCCGTCGGTGTTTCGGCGGGCGCTTCCGTTTCCGGCTCCGTCGGTGTTTCGGCGGGTGCTTCCGTTTCCGGCTCCGTCGGTGTTTCGGCGGGTTCTTCCGTTTCCGGCTCCGCCGGCGTCTCAGCAGGTGCTTCCGTTCCCGGCTCCGCTGGCGTTTCGACGGGCGTTTTCGTTCCAGGCTCCGTTGGCGTTTCGGCGGGCGTTTCCGCTGACGCTTCGGCAAGCGGTTCCGTCGGCGCCTCTTCCGGCGGCTGTATTACCTGCTCCTCCCGGGAAGCTTCCTCTCCTGCTGCAAGCTGTTTTATCTCATTTGGAATCAGCTGCGCCGTCAGTGTACCGCCAAGCTTTTTCAGCTCCTTTTCCATTCTCTGCAGATGCAGTTCCTCCGTCTGCTGTTTCAGCCGCGCGATCTCCAGCTTCAGCTCCGTCAGCGTCATATCGTAGCTGAACAGCGGCGTTCCCTCGCTCACATGATCGCCTTCCTTTACAAAAACCTTGTCCACTTGATAGGATTCGTCCAGACTGACATTCTGTTCCACCCGCGACGTAATATTTCCATACATTCCGTCATCCAGATTCGAAAACGATCCCACGTTCACATTCGCCACCGGCACCACCTTTGCCGTCACCTGCCTATGCTGTACCAGAAAACGGACAGCGCCCGCCGCTGCCCCAACGCACACAATTAAAATAGCTGCTCCTAAAACTGCTCCTTTTTTCATTGCTTTTCCTCGCTTAGTTCTCCGTCAAAAATCGTTACCATACGCCGCGCACACTCCGCTATATTGCGGTCGTGCGTGATCATCAGAATCGTGACGCCCTCTGCGTTCAGCCTGCCGAACAGCTCCATCACCTGGCTGCTGGATCTGGAATCCAGCGCGCCGGTCGGCTCATCCGCAAGAAGCAGCTCCGGCCGGTTCACCATTGCCCTGGCGATCGCCACTCTCTGCTTCTGCCCGCCGGAAAGCTGGGTGGGCAGAAATTTTACGCGATCCTCAAGCCCGACCTTTGCAAGCGCTTCATACGCCCGCTCACACCGGACGGATCTTCGCACGCCCGCATACACCAGCGGAAGCGCTACGTTCTCCAGCGCGCTCATTCGGGACAAAAGCTGAAAATTCTGAAACACGAAACCAAGATTTTTCAGCCGTACATCCGACAGTCCGCGTTCGCTCAGCTTCAGCACCTCTTCCCCCGCAAGATGATATTCGCCGGAGGTCGGGCGGTCCAGACAGCCGATAATGTTCATCAGCGTGGATTTTCCCGAACCGGACGGTCCCATCACCGCCACATACTCACCTCTCTCCACCTCCAGGCAGACATCCTTCAGCACCGGAACCACCATTTTTCCCTGCTGATAATCCTTATAAATATGCTTCAGATTTAAAATTACATCGCTCACTCCTGTACATCCTCCGCGCCGTCCAATTCATCCACGACTGTAATATCCACATCATCATCTGCATTATCTTCAATCACTTCGGCATTCGCATCATCCTCCATCAAATCATCATCTGCATTGTCTTCAATCACTTCGACATTCGCATCATCCTCGGCCAAATCATCATCTGCATTGTCTTCGATCACTTCGACATTCGCATCATCCTCCATCAAATCATCATCTGCATTGTCTTCGATCACTTCGGCGCTGTCATCATCACCCGTATCGTCGCCGCTGGCTTCATCAGCCACCGCGCTGTCCGCGCTGCTGTCATACACATTCAGCACCGCCTGGCTGCCTTCCTGAATACCGTCCATCGGGAATGCGATGCTATCCTCTGCGGCAAGCCCGGAGAGAATCTGATATTTTTCCTGCTCACCATCGTACTCGCCGACCGTAACCTCCTGCCTGCGGATCCGTTCGCTCTCATCTGCCCTCCAGACGAAGAATTTTCCATCCTCCTGCATCAGATAAGCTTCATTCAGCCAGAGACCTTCTTTTTCCGTCTCCTGCCCCTTGTCCTCCTCCAGATAAACGTGCTGTCCAAGCAGCATCCCTTCAATCGAATCCGCCTGTACGTAAAAACGATAATTGGACGAGCCGGTAGAACCGCTGTCGCCGATGACCATTGCGTTTCCATCATCCTCCTGCGTGTTGTCTGTAATGACCTCTGTTACTGTCCCCTTCCAGGTCTGGTTCCTGTCAAGCCGTGAAAAAATCACAACCGGCATTCCCTCCGTCACCATCGGCAGGTTCTGTTCATTCAGCTTGCATTTAATGCGGAAATCACCGGACTTCAAAATTTTCATATATGTGCCGTCTGAGCTGTTCATGCTGTCGCTGTCCGGCGGATTGATCGTCTGAACAATTCCGGATACCTCCGATTTTACCTCCGCGTGCTGCAGCGTTTCCTTTAGCTGCTCTATCTCCAGCGTCTTCGTCTTAATCTCGTACTCGCTCATCTTAATGTTGTTCTGCTGCGTCAGAATATCAGTCGTGTACGAGAGCTGGTCGTCCGCACTTGCCGAGCGTTTCTCCTTCTCCAGCCT
Organism: uncultured Marvinbryantia sp.; assembly: GCF_905201705.1. Lineage (GTDB taxonomy): Bacteria > Bacillota > Clostridia > Lachnospirales > Lachnospiraceae > Marvinbryantia. Next base: position 48,155 of record NZ_CAJKOX010000024.1, on the reverse strand, counting down.
GGCGATTGCCGCCGTGTCGCTCTCAATCTCGCTCTTTTCCTTTTCAATATCAATTTCAAGCTGTGCCAGCTTATTTTCATCCTCCCGCGTATCGTAAACGAACAGCGTCTGACCCTCTTTGACCTGATCGCCCTCCTTAACCTTACATTCCTTCACCTTCTTTTCAGCATCCAGCTTTATTTTGACAGTCGCCTGCGGCTCAATGACGCCCCCAAACCGTTCTCTGTAGTCTGAGCTGGCGGAACCGGTGATATCCGACACACGGTTCACATAAACAACATCCTTATTATCCGCTGCGCCGCTTCTGCTTCCCTGAAAGCGGTTTACAGCATAGTATGCACCTGCCGCTGCGATACACAGCGCCAGCAGAATAAAAATCTTCTTTTTCATATATCCCCCTGTCCTTCCGTTTTCTGTCAGTATGCACTGTCTTTCTTAATCATTTCTGAATCAATTCTGAAAAATTCTAAATAACAAAGAGGGGCGCGTCTGAATCGTGCCCCTCCGCTTACTTAAAAGAGGATAAACATACATCTATTGCTTTTTAGTTGGGTAAATTGGGGTTTTTTCCGTTACGTTTTCAGTTGTTTTCTCCGATACTTTTTCCCTCCCTTCTCAACTCTTGATAGTACCATCATAAAACGAATTTCTTACCATATCCTAAACAACTTCTTAACAAATCTGAATTATGTATAGAAACCAGGAAACTACTGAAACCGGGAGGCTACTTCATGCACGGGAACAGCACCTCGATCCGGAATATGCCGTCCTGCTCGCATGTCTTGCTGATGCCGCCCATCTTCTGCATCATATTTTTTATGCTCTGCAGACCGACGCGGGTGCTGTCCGGCTTTTCTGTCAGCTCCTGCACGCTGTTTTCGAATGCGAAGCCTGCCATTTGGCCGATATACATGCTGGAAATTTTTACCGGCTTCTCCGCATCCGCATACTTTAAGATGTTCGATGTGATGTTGTCCATGATACGCACCACATACTCCGTGCATACCCGCAGCTTCTGGTCGCGCCATTCCATCTGCGTCACCGTGTGAAACCCTCTGTGTTCAAGAAAGCTGCAGGTCTCCGAGAGCAGGTCGTAAAACAGATCCTCGTAGCTCTCCGCCTTTTCGAGTGTAATCTCCTGCTGTCCCGACACCAGAGAATACTCAAACAGATGATCCGTGAGCTGCTTCATGCGCCGCGCCTGCCGGTCAATCTTGTCCAGATATTCCGCAGACTGCTCCGTACTCTCATAATTTCCTTTTTTCAGGATCTCTGTGTAGAGCAGAATGGACGTGACCGGCGTGCGCAGATCATGTGACATTTCTGTGACCACCTTCTGATTCTCCCGCACCATCTCGGCTTCCCTGGCAATCATATTTTTAAAGGAACGTCTCATATTATCCAGCCCCTGCGCGAGACGCGAAAGCTCATCCTGCCCCGTTACCGTGATCTTATAATCCAGACTTCCGCCCTCCAGTATCCCGATCTCCATGCTGAGCCTGGCGATGTAAGCCATTTTCCGGCGTATACCGAGCAGCGTGAGCACCAGAAACAGCAGAAAGGAAGCTACAAGAGTGGTAATCTGCTCATAATTGTAGAGCTGATACACATACCAGCCTATAATCCCTACCATCGCCGTGCCATCCGCAAATTCCACCGGATAATAGGTCAGCAGATCGTTTTCATTCGCATAAATGCCGTCGGTCTCCGGCTCCTGCTCCTGATAGTCCGAATTAAACATCAATGTGTTGTTTTTATATACGCGAACGCTGATGACCTGCTGCTCCTTCACCCAGGCATTCAGCTTTGTCCTGTCCTCATAGCTGATCTGCTCCTCGTCGATATACTGCTGCATCTTTTCTATGTAGAAACGGTTTTTCTTTTCGTTATATTCAGGCGTGTCGTAGTAGTTGTCAATCAGCCACACCCCCGCCTTCTCAAGAGCCAGAAAAACAATTCCCGCCGTCACCGCCGAGACCGTCAGCAGCAGCACAAGCTGGAAATAAATAGAGTGTATTTTATTCGCCGACCGTGTCAAATTTATACCCCTTTCCCCAGACCGTTTTGATATATTTCGGATATTTGGGATCCTCCTCTATTTTTACCCGCAGCTTGCGGATATGTACCATGATCGTGCTGTTGCAGGAGTAAAAGTAAGGCTCTTCCCAAACGCTCTCATAAAGATTCTGCGCGGAAAAAATCTTGCCCGGATGCTGCATCATCAATAACAACATATGATATTCTATGTCAGACATCTCCCTGAGCACGCCGTCCACATACACTTCGTTGAAAACCTCGTGGATACGGATACCGCCCGCTTCCAGGTATTCCTCCTCTTTTTCTTCCTTTGCGGCGGTTTTTCCCATATATACCCGGTATCTGCGCAGCAGCGCCCTCACTCTGCCCAAAAGCTCCGCATAGGAAAAAGGCTTGGGCAGATAATCGTCCCCGCCCGCCATCAGCCCGATCAGCTTGTCCGACTCCTGCGCCTTCGCTGTCAGAAAGAGCACCGGCACGTTGGAAATTTTACGGATTTCCTCGCAGGTGCGCAGTCCCGACATTCCCGGCATCATCACATCCAGAATTACCAGATCTGTGGAATCCTCCAAAAGCTCCAGCCCTTTCTTCCCGTTTTCCGCCTCTTTCACATGGTAATTCTCACTTTCAAGAAGAATGCGCACACCCTCGCGGATATCCGCGTCATCTTCGATAATCAATACCTGCTCCCGATTCATAGCTTGTCTCCTTTCCTGTCGCAAAATCACATCCGCTAACCTTTGCGTCTCACTTACAGATAACGCCCGGTCAGATCGTTTAAGCCGGGCGCCTGTTTATATTATCGCAAAAATATCTTAACAGCTTCTGAAATAATCATAAAAAAATCTAAAGCAATAAAATAATAACACAGAACATTCTGTCTCTTTTCATTATATTCCATCAACGAAATATTCTCCATACATTTCTCATTTTTCCATCACAATGCCTCATCCGGTTACGTATTACTTGTTAGAAGATATTTTCGCAAGTGCGTCTAAATGCTTTTTCCGGATGATTCTCTGCGCCTGTTTTTCGCTCACATCCAGCTCGCCGAGAAGCTCCTCTGTACTTACCAGCGGCAGCCAGCTTCTTCCGAGATAGTCGGGATAGCTGCACCACCAGTAATCCTCCGGCACGCTGACGATCTGTTCCTTCACCGGCATCATGTGCAGTTTCATGCAATAACGAAGCGCGGATTTCATATCCTTCAGGACATGCATAGTACTTTTCCTGAAGTGAGTAGCCTTCCGGTTGATCCCGTACATGATTCCCTGCTCATGCACGGAAGAATTTACCTGCGGAAAATGATTAGTGCTCGGCAAATAATCTATCCGCAGCATTGCGTCGTTTTCCGGAATGCAGGTTTCCTCATAGCGTTTTGTCACCTTATCCAGATATTTTTCAACGGCCTGCTCCCCGGCAGCGTGCAGCACAAGATGCAGCTCGTTGTCCAATACGCAGTAGGCAAGCACCTGGATTTCCGGCTCCATCTCCTTCCGGATGCTGGCAGCCACGTCCAGAACCTTCATCTTTTGAATTTCCTCTTCAAAAAGCTGCTGGTTTGCCTTGCCTCTCAGAATTGCATAACAGATTTGTGTCCCCTCATTTGTGTGTTCCATTGATAGTACTCCCTTCGTTTTTATGTGCATCGATCAGCTCACACTCCGATGCCCTTAATTTGTACAGTCCTATCATAAACGCATAGGGATTTCTTTTTCAAGTACTTTATATGTGTTGCAACAAATTGAAACATTCAGCATAGAAAAAGCTGTATGTTAAGTTTCCTGCGCCCATTTATGTGACGATTCGTCACAATCGTCCGGTGGACGTTTGTCCTGCGCCGCCCATACACGGCCGGTTTTTACATTTTTTGAATCTTATTGACAGCGTTAAATGCAAAGAGTATAATTGAGACTACAAAAAATGAAACGATTCGCGGTGAACTGTATCCACAGGTACTTGAAACGCTGCTTCATTGGGGTTTGTAAAGGATTATTTGATTAAACAGAAAAGCGGTCAATGGGCGGCTTTTTAAAGGGTTTTTGGTTAGTTATTGCTAACCTCGTTGTAAAGGGGGAGCATTATGAAGAAAACTTTCTGGGATCGAACAGCAAAAATCTATGACCGCTTCATGCGGAAAGACCATAGGGCGTACAGGCAAATGTACTCTCTCATTTATCCTGTAGTGCGGCATAAGCAGGTGCTGGAGCTTGCTGCCGGAACCGGGCTGATCGCCAAACATATCGTCCGCGCTGCTGATCATATCGAAGCTACAGATGCGTCAAAGGAAATGATCAAACAGGCAAAACAGGGCGTGCAGTCTGCAAAGCTCCATTTCTCTGTGCAGGATATGTTCTGTCTCCCCTATGCTGCTCAGTCATTCGATGTCGTCATCGTATCCAATGCTCTGCATATTGTACCGGAGCCTGAAAGAGCACTGGCAGAAATACATAGAGTACTGAAGGATGATGGCGTGTTGATCGCACCGACCTTCACCCACGCTGACAACCGTTTTCGCGGAAAGGTCAAAGCGTTTCTGATGAAGCTGTCAGGCTTTCACCAGTACAGCAAATGGTCAACCAATGGATATTTAAGTTTCCTGCGGGAACATGGATGGGAAGTGCGGAAAAGTGTCGTGCTGAAAGCCAGTTTCCCACTGACCTATGCAGAGTGTGTAAAGTCGGATTACGCCGCTATGGATTAGCTGAAGAAGCATCCCAGATGTGCGGATGAGCAGGGGGTCAGGAAGAATAACTGATGATTATACAATCTGTTTTAGAAGGACTTGGATTAGGCGGGTTATTGATTTTAGTCTGTGCTATCAGCATTTACAAAGGTGCTGTTAATATGGTACATCTATATAGCACGGAGGTACAGGAGCGTTGCGTTTTAATGGGTCTGACAACTCATGAAAAGATCAGACGGAACAGCATCCTTCTTAAAATGTTGTGCGTTCCCGGTTATATCGTCTATGTGTTGGTATGCGTCTATGTTATCAATAATGCCAGAGAGTTTGAGGAGGGATTCTGGCAGATATTCATAATCCTGTCTGTTATGAACCTCATAGACCGCTTTCTGATAGACGGCTTCTGGGTAGGGCACACCAAAGCATGGATAATTCCCGGCACGGAAGATCTGATGCCCTATATCACCACCAAAGACAAGCGCAGAAAGTGGCTGATGGGTACAGCAGGTATGGCGATTATCGCAGCAATACTCGCAGGCATGATGCTCCTGTTCGTCTAAAGGAAACACAATATGATGAAAAATCTTTTATTCCCGCGAGCAGCGAGCCAAGCGGATGTGCCCGCACATCCATTTGGCAGCTGCCGCGAGAGTCAAATCCACACTAAACCTTTTTATTTGAAGTATTCCACGCCGGATTCAAATATCTTAATATCCTGTTCGCCGTAGATGTTGATCGCTACGGAATCGCCGCGGCGCTCGGAGTGCGCCATCTTGCCGAGCACGCGGCCGTCCGGGCTGGTGATGCCCTCGATCGCCATGTGGGAGCCGTTGACATTCCACTCCTCGTTGTTTACGCCAAGCTCGCCGTCCGGGGATACGTACTGCGTCGCCACCTGTCCGTTTGCGAACAGCTTCTTCAGCCATTCGGCGTTTGCCACGAAGCGTCCTTCGCCGTGGGATGCCGGGTTGCAGTAGGTCGCGCCCGGCGTTGCAAGACGCAGCCACGGGGATTTATTGGATACCACCTTCGTGTAAACCATCCTGGAAATGTGGCGTCCGATGGTGTTGAAGGTCAGCGTCGGTGAATCAGCCGTCTGTCCGACGATCTCGCCGTGCGGCACCAGACCAAGCTTAATGAGTGCCTGGAAGCCGTTGCAGATGCCGAGTGCCAGACCGTCGCGCTCATTTAAGAGGCGCATAACCGCTTCCTTCATCTTTTCGTTCTGGAACGCCGTCGCAAAGAATTTTGCAGAGCCGTCCGGCTCGTCGCCCGCAGAAAATCCGCCCGGGAACATGATGATCTGCGCCTGGTTAATCGCATTCTCAAAAATATTTACCGAATCACGGATATCCTCCGCCGTCAGATTCTTGAATACCTTAACGTCTACGTCAGCACCTGCGCGCTCGAAAGCCTTTTTGCTGTCGTACTCGCAGTTCGTGCCCGGGAATACCGGGATAAACACGCGCGGCTTTGCTACCTTATGTTTGCAGACATAAATCTTGTCCGTCTTATAAACGCCGTTCTCAAAGGTCGCCTCGTCCTCCGGATTTAATTTGCCGGCAAGGAATACGGCTATCGGACCGTCTCCTGTCACGCGCGAAACAACCTCGCCTGCTTCCGCATTTTCCACCAAAACAGCCTCTTCAGACGCTTCCATCTCCTCCAGGAAGGCCGTACCGCCGTTCTCCCCGGAAACCGTCTTAAACACGCTCTCCAGCGGACGCTTCCATGCCTCCAGCGCCTCGTCGAGAGAGATCGATACATTCTTATGCTCAAGATGCGCATCCGCAAGCACCTCGCCGATCAGCGTGTAGGTGATGGAAAGCTCTCCCACCTTATCGCCCGGAACCTCAGCCACAATGTTGCCGAGTCCGGCGGTAAACAGATCGCGCTCGTCGACATTGTGCTCTACCTTCACGCCAAGCCCGTTACCGAACGCCATCTTTGCGAGCGCAAGCGCAAGCCCCTTGCCGTCCACGGTGTACGCGGACACGATTCTGCCTGCCTTCACATCCTCAAAGAATTTTCCATACTGGTCTTTAATCTGCTCATAGACCGGCAAATCATATTTATCTTTTTCAATCGTCAGCAGCACCAGCTTATTGCCGGCCTTTTTCAGCTCCGGCGTCACCATGGTCTTATCGCTCGCCACGTCGACCGCAAAGGAAACCAGTGTCGGCGGAACGTCAATGTCATTGAAGGTACCGGACATGGAATCCTTGCCGCCGATGGACGGCAGACCAAAACCAAGCTGCGCGTCGTATGCGCCGAGGAGCGCTGCAAACGGCTGGCTCCAGCGCTTCGGATCCTCGGTCATGCGGCGGAAATATTCCTGGAAGGTAAGGCGGATCTTTCGGTAATCGCCGCCGCCCGCCACGATCTTCGCCACCGACTCCAGCACTGCATAGATCGCACCGTGATACGGGCTCCAGCTTGACAGATACGGATCAAAACCATATGCCATCATCGTGACGGTATCGGTCTTCCCCTCCAGGACCGGGAGCTTCGCCACCATCGCCTGCGTCTCTGTAAGCTGATATTTTCCGCCGTACGGCATCAGCACGCTGCCTGCGCCAATGGAACTGTCAAACATCTCCACAAGCCCCTTCTGGGAGCATCCGTTTAAGTCACTTAAGGTATCCAGCCATTTCGCCTTAACATCCGCCACCTCGTCTCTGCGGAAATATTTATCCTCCTTCGACGGGATCTCCACAAACACGCCGGTCTCCTGGTGCGCCCCGTTGGTGTCGAGGAACGCGCGGCTGATATTTACGATTTCTTTATCTCTCCAGATGAGCACCAGACGCGGGCTTTCGGTGACAACAGCCACCTCCACCGCCTCCAGGTTTTCCTCATTGGCATATTTCAAAAATTCTTCCACATCCTTCGGGTCCACAACGACCGCCATACGCTCCTGAGACTCGGAGATCGCGATCTCCGTGCCGTCCAGTCCGGCGTATTTCTTCGGGACCTTGTCAAGGTAGATCTGCAGGCCGGCGGCAAGCTCACCGATTGCAACGGAAACGCCGCCTGCGCCAAAGTCGTTGCACTTCTTGATAAGACGGCTCACCTCCGGGCGGCGGAACATACGCTGGATCTTACGCTCCGTCGGCGCATTACCCTTCTGCACCTCCGCGCCGCAGACCTCGATAGAAGCCTCGGTGTGCACCTTCGAGGAACCGGTAGCACCGCCGATGCCGTCGCGTCCGGTGCGTCCGCCAAGCAGGATGATGATATCGCCCGGATCGGACGTCAGTCTCTTTACATCCTTTCTCGGAGCAGCGCCCATGACCGCACCGATCTCCATACGCTTCGCCACATAATTCGGATGATAGATCTCTTTTACATAACCGGTTGCAAGCCCGATCTGGTTGCCGTAGGAGGAATAGCCCTTCGCTGCGCCGCGCACAAGCTTCTTCTGCGGCAGCTTGCCCTTTAAGGTCTCCTTCACAGATACAGTCGGATCGGCAGCGCCGGTCACACGCATCGCCTGATATACATAGGTTCTGCCGGAGAGCGGATCGCGGATCGCTCCGCCAAGGCAAGTTGCCGCACCACCGAACGGCTCGATCTCCGTCGGGTGGTTGTGCGTCTCATTCTTAAAGTTCACCAGCCACTCTTCCGTCTTTCCGTCGATCTCCACCGGCACCACGATGCTGCAGGCGTTGATCTCGTCGGATTCCTCCTGGTCGTCCAGCAGCCCCTCTTTTTTCAGCTTGCGCATCGCCATCAGCGCCAGATCCATCAGGCAGACAAATTTATCGTCGCGCCCTTTGAAAATCTCCGCGCGGTCCGCCAGATATTTCTCATAGGTACCGACGATCGGCTCCCTGTAATCGCCCTCGCCGAACGCAATGTCCTTCAGCTCCGTGGAGAAGGTCGTGTGGCGGCAGTGATCTGACCAGTACGTATCCAGCACACGGATCTCCGTCATGGACGGATCGCGCTTTTCTTCATCCTTAAAATAATGCTGGATGTGCTGGAAATCCTTAAACGTCATCGCCAGATTTAAGGAAGCGTACAGCTCCTTAAGCGGCGCCTCTGCAAGCTCACGGAAGCCTTCAAAAATCTGAATATCCGCCGGTTCATCAAACACCGTCACCAGTGTTTCCGGCTTTTCCATCCCCGTCTCGCGGGAATCCACCGGGTTGATGCAGTGGTTCTTCACCGCCGCAAATTCCTCCTCCGTCAGCGTTCCCTCAATGACATAGGTCGTCGCCGAACGGATTACCGGGTTTTCTTCCTCGTTTAAGAAGCGCACACACTGCTCGGCAGAATCCGCACGCTGGTCAAACTGTCCCGGCAGGTACTCTACAGAGAAAACGCGGTCGCTCTCTCCCATCGGAAAGGTCTCATGATAAAGGGTGTCCACCGGCGGCTCTGAAAATACCGTCCTGCACGCCTTTTCGAATACTTCCTCTGATATATTTTCCACATCGTAGCGAATCAGTACGCGCACGCCGGTCATCCCGGTAATGCCGAGGTAGCTGCGTATTTCGTGTCTCAGTTCCTTGGCCTGCACAGCAAAAGCCGGTTTCTTTTCCACATAAACTCTCTTTACGTTACCCATACGTTTCCTCCGTCAAATATATTTTCTATTTCCACACCGCCGGATCTTCATCCGCCGGAAGTGCCCGCTTTTTACCTCTGTATGCCGGACAGAAGCTCGTCCGCCCAGTCACTTAAGCTGTAAGCGTTTCCGTCAAACAGCTTTAAAATCACGCCGTACTGCTCCTCGCCGTGGTCGAAGGCGTTGCCCTCATCCGTATCCACATGCATCGCGAGCACGAAATCCGGGTGCACGCGCACCACCACATTCGCATAGATCAGCGCCCGCTCGTAGCTCTGCGTGATCACAAACACTTCTTCGTTGTCCTTCACATGCATACGGTATGCGTCGCTCGGCGTCATATGTATGTGACGTTTTGCCACAATTACTCCTTTTTCCAGATCGAGACTGTCCTTCGGACCGATCAGGCGGCAGCCAGGCGTCCCTTCAATATCGCCCGACTGACGGATCACCTTCTCGATGCCAAGCTTGCGGGTGTCTGTAATCGCCAGCTCCACCTGCGTCTCTTTTCGGAAGGGTCCCAGGATCGCCACATGCTCCATCTGCCCGCGCGGTCCCTCGATCGTCAGCCGCTCCTCAGCCAGAAACTGCCCCGGCTGGCTCAGCTCCTTGACAAAGGTCAGCTCGCGCCCCTCACCGAACAACTTTTCAAAATCCGCCCGGCAAAGATGGATATGCTTTGCCGAGATCTCTATCGGTATCTTCGACTTCATACCGCACACCTACTCCGCCAGGAATGCCGCATAGCAGCGCTTCGCCTCATAGACGTCCGCCTTGCTGACGATTTCCCACGGTGCATGCATATTCAGAACTGCAACGCCGCAGTCGATCACCTGCATTCCGTAAAGCGCCAAAATGTAGGCGATGGTTCCGCCGCCGCCGAAATCTACCTTTCCAAGCTCCGCCGTCTGGAACGCCACCTCATGCTTCTCCAGAGTTGCGCGAAGCTGCGCCATATATTCCGCGTTGGCGTCGTTGGAGCCGGATTTTCCTCTCGCGCCGGTATACTTGTTGAACACGATCCCGTGCGCGAAATATGCCGTATTTTTCTTCTCAAACGCCGATGCAAACTCCGGATCAAATGCCGCGCTCACATCGGAGGAAAGCATCCGGGAATTTGCCAGCACCCGGCGCAGTTTGATGTCCGAGTAGTCTCCCATGCAGTTTAAAAGCTCCGCCACCGTATTTTCAAAGAACCGGGACTGCATACCGGTTGCGCCGACGCTGCCGATCTCTTCCTTATCTACCAGGATGCAGCACGCAGTGCGTTTCACCTTTTTCATATCCAGCATCGCCGCCAGAGAGGTGTATGCGCACACACGGTCGTCGTGTCCGTATGCGAGCACCATGCTGCGGTCAAGCCCGCATTCTCTCGTTTTTCCTGCCGGAACCACCTCCAGCTCCGCCGAGAGAAAATCATCCTCGTCGATATCGTACTGCTGTTTTAAGAGCTTTAATACATTCGCTTTTACCGCCGTTTCCTCCTGATCCGCCAGCGGAATATTTCCGATCAGCAGGTTTAACGCCTCGCCTTCGATGACCTTTGCCGCTTTCTTTTCCATCTGTTCGCCGGAGAGGTGGATCAGAAGATCGGTAATGCAGAATACCGGATCATCCTCCTTTTCGCCGATGCAGACGTCCACCACGCTGCCGTCCTTCTTTGCCACAATACCATGCAGGGCAAGCGGGATCGTCACCCACTGGTATTTCTTGATGCCGCCGTAGTAATGCGTATCAAGGTATGCAAGCTCCGTGTCCTCGTACAACGGATTCTGCTTTAGATCCAGGCGCGGAGAATCCACATGCGCTCCCAGAATATTCATACCCTTTTCGATGTCCTTGCTTCCGATGTGGAACAGCGCGATCGTCTTTCCCATGCAGACAGCATACACCTTGTCGCCCTCGGAGAGCGTCTCTTTTTTCTTGATGACCTCGCCAAGATCGCGGTAGCCTGCCTCCTTTGCCAGCTTCACCGCTTCCCTGATGCACTCCCGCTCCGTCTTGCCATGGTCGAGGAAATGACGGTACTCCTTGTTTAATTTTTCCAGCTCTGTGAGCTGTTTTTTGCTGTAGCTGCTCCAAACGTTTTTCTTGTCCATTTTCAGACTCCTTCTCTATTACTGATGTTTAATAAATCCAAGCTTGCTGAACGGATAAATGCGCACGAACGCTTTTCCGATAATACGGTCCTTCGTCACCGGACCGATCACACGGCTGTCGCTGCTGTGGTTGCGGTTGTCGCCCATCACCCAGTATTCATCCTCGCCAAGCTGGATCGGCTCGATCGCCATGCCGGGATCCTGGATCACTTCCTTGCCGTAGGATTCCTCCAGGATCTCCCCGTTAATGTAAATGTTTCCTTCCTCATCAATGCGCACTTCCTCGCCCGGAAGACCGATGATGCGCTTGATCCAGCGTTCCTTTTTGCTGCCCTCGTACGGGTAGATCACCACAATGTCGAATCTCTCCGGTTCGCTGAAGCGATAGCTGATCTTATCACAGATCAGATTATCCTTATCCTCCAGCGTCGGCTCCATGGAACGCCCGTCGACCTCCACTCTCTGTCCGATAAACGTCACGATAAACAGCGCCGCCGCGATCGCGACCGCAAAACACCCAATCCAGCTTAAAATCTCTTTCTTCATTAGCCTCTCCTTTATCTGCTGCTTAATACTGCCGTGAGGATCACAGAGCTTAAATTCACCGCCATGTGGAAGGTGATGCACGCCCGCAGCGTCCCCCATTTTTCATACACTGCGATCAGAATGAGCGCCATAGGAAACGCAAACAGCATCTGAACCACATTTCCGTGATACACGGCAAAAATCGCTGCCGCCAGAATTACGGCGGACTGCGCAGTTTTAGTATAACCCTTCAAACGATTATATACAATACCCCGAAATAAAACTTCTTCCATAATCGGGACGATCATCCCGACGCCGACGAGCTGAACTGCCAGATTGCTTCCAAACAGCGCCTCCTGCGTCTGGTTGGAAAAGGAGAAAAAAGAAAGGATCCAGTTCATCACCAGCGTCAGCAGCAAATTGCAGACGATACCGAGCACCGCAATTTTCACATAATCCAAAGCCGCCATTTCCGGCGTCCTGCGGCCATTCCCAGTCAGCTCTTTGTCTTTTTTGTACATCTGCCAAAACAACGGCAGTACAAGCACTGCCGCTATGCTAGTCAGAAAGGCTGCATCTGCATGCAGCCTCATCATACTTATGATATTGATCACCAGGTAATGGATCAGAACCGGTCCGATCACCCGTCCGACTTTGTCCGCCAGCTCCAAGAACATACTGTCTATCTCCCAAAGTATCTGTCAACTCCGTTTGCGATTCCCTGAACCATAACATCCTGGTTTGCCGCATCCGCCATGTACGCGTCGTCACCGGGATTCGTCATAAAGCCCATCTCCAGGATCGTCACCGGCATATCGCTCCAGTTGATCCCCGTCATATCGTCGGTAATCCAGATGCCGCGGTTATAAAGCCCGGTCGTCTCGCAGTAGGCGTTGATCAGATCGTCCGCCAGCTTCATGCAGCTCTCGTAGATATCCGACACATACGGATTGGACGCGGACGGCGCCGCTGTGAGCGCGCCCGATACGCTGCCGTCCTCCGAACCGTTGGCATGGATGCGCAGAAGAATATCCGCGCCCGCCTCGTTCGCCACCTGACAGCGTTCAATGTTGCTGATGTCGATGTCGTGTGTCTCGCGCGTCATGATCACGCGATAACCTCTTTTGATCAGCTCGTCTCGCAGCTTTAAAGAAACATCAAGATCCAGCTCATACTCATCCAGCCCGGATACACAGCCGCTGGTGCCGGTGGCAAGCCGCGCCTTCATGATATCAGACCCGGGACCGTTCGGCTCCACGCCGGACATATCCTGCCCCGGTCCCTGGTGTCCCGGATCGATCGCAACCAGCGGTCCGTCCCCGGTTCCCTGAATACCGTCCTGCGCCTCTGCAGCTGACTCGCTCTCCTGCTCCCCGGAAGCCGGTTCGCTGTCCTGCGTCTCTTCACCGCTTTCCTTTTCCGTCCCGGAAGCTCCCGCTTCCTTGTCGGCATCTATGATTTTTTCTGCTTCACTGTCCTTCTGCCGGTTGGCAAGCTGCTCCTCCTCCGTCAGCATCGCCTGCGCAGAGGAGCTATAGCTGCCTGCAAGCGCCAGCATCAGAACCAGCGCCAGCCCCCTTAAATATTTTTTCATTCCTGCCTCTCCCGCCGTTGTCTTAGAGTACACCCGGAATCTCCGCAGATGTCACCACGCAGTCGCCATTCTGATAGCGGAAATAGAATTTTGCTTCTTTCTTTGTTCCCGCATTGCCTGCGCTCTCTGTCTCAGTCTCAGATTCGCTCTCAGACTGTGCTTCGGTCTCCTCCTCAGTTTCCTCTTCGGTTTCCGCCTCCGCCTGCTCGTAGCTGCAGGTATAGGAAAGCGTCATTTCGATTCCAATATAGCTCTCCTCATCTCTTCCCGGATAGTAGATGTCTCCAAACGTCGGCTCAAAGCCCTCAAACGTGATATTATCCGCCTGCAGCTCGTCACCGCGGAAAAGATTACTGGATATTGCCTTAAACAGATTATCCTTATTCGGAACATCGGCGAAATCTTCCCCAAGGTCTGAGGACGCTTTTCCCTGCATCACTGCAGTGTACAGCTCATTGATCATGCTCTTTCCAAGCTCTTCCATCTGTATCTTCGCGTTTTCGCTGACCTCCAGACGGTCACGGATATCAAGCAGACCATTGCTCGTCTCCAGAGTACCCTCAAAGGATTCAAACGGAAGCCCGTTGATCTGAAGCTTCGCCGTCGGTTCCACGCCGGTAAGCTGATAGCGGACCGCACCCGGTGAGAGCGTGTCATCCTCCTTCACGCTGGATACATCCGGACTTGCGCCGTCGATCAGCACCTGCACGCCTGCCGGAACGATCAGCTCCATATCGACCGCATTTGCGCCGGCCGCCTGCACCGCCCACTGATCAAACAGACCGTATTTCTTTTCCTGCTGCTGTGTCAGACTGAGCCGCTGGCTGGTTTCCTTGCCGTCCACCGTGTAGGTGAAGGTGTAATCCTGCACAAACTGATTATCTGCGTTTAAGGAGCGGTCGCCTGCCTCCACGGTAAAGCTCTCGACTCCGGTTGCTTTTTTCACATATTCCTCGGCAACTCTCTGCGGATCGCTGTCCCGAAGCCCCTCATAGGCAAAGGTGCCGCCCACCGAAACAAGAATTACCACAACGATCCAGATTCCCAGGCGTGTGTTGCGCTGTTTTCTCTGCCGCCATTTATACTGTTGATTGTTATCCGTCATCACATATTCCTCCCTAGCTCTTTGCATCTTCCAGTTTCTGAACGACAGCAAGGTTCGCCCACTCGTAATCGTTCAAAAAGCTGTCCAAATTCGCATCAAAGTAGGACGGGTCGTAAGTCGGCTCATACCATGTCTTCTGTGAAAAATAATCCTTATATGTTTGCTTTGTGAAGATGCGTCCGTGCCGCGCAAAAATCTCGTTTCGTATGATCGCAAGCTCGCTTGCGCTGTACCCTGCCAGTTCATCTTCAGAGACATAACGGCTGCTCAGATCGTATGTATAGCTGTCGTCCCATGCTCCCGATGAACCGCCGCTGCTGCCGCCTGATGAACCGCCGCTTGACGGCTTGTCCCAGGACAGATAATTGCCTGCCACATAACCGGTCTGCCCGTCGTAGCTTACCTGTATCCAGCCGTTGTCCGTTGAGCCGGTAACCGTGACAGAAGATCCTGCGCTCAAACCGCCGATGCGGTCGTTGCTCGTGCCTGCGCCGGTGCGGACATTCACGTCGCCGGTCGCATACATGGTGCCGCTCATGGAAGTAACGTTCCAGGTAATGACTGCCGGCGTATTGCCGGTGTTCGAAGAACCGCCGTTACTTCCCGTCGAATTGCTGTCTGTGCCGCTGCTGCCGTTTGAAGAGCTGCTGTCCGTGCCCTCCGTCTGGCTGACAGTACTGCCCGAAGAGCTGCCGGTGCTTCCATTGCTGCCGGTACTTCCGTTGCTGCCGGTACTTCCATTTTGCAGATAATTTCCGCTGACATAGCCGGTCTGCCCGTTATAGGTCACCTCTATCCAGTTGCCCTCGCTGTTTCCGGTTACGGTAACGCCCTCTCCCACCTGGAGCGTGCCGAGGATATCCCCCTCCACGCCTGCGCTGCTTCTGACATTCACGCCGCCGGTGGCATACATCATGCTTGAATTCTCCCCGGAGGTTCCCGCAGCGGACGTGTCCGCCGCATTCCCCGTCCCGGAAGTGTTCTGATTATCTGCATTCGTCTTTGTATCCGACGCCGTTTTCGACGACACCGTAAATGAATCCTTTGTTTTTGAAAACTGCTCGACAGTGATCGGCTGCTCGGTTTCCTTCGTCTGCGCGCCAAGCCCCGGCTCTGTCTCTCCTTCAACCTGCTGGCTCTGATCCACCAGGGACAGCCCGGTATTTGTCAGAAAAATACTGCCGCCCGCTGCCAGCACTGTTGCCCCGCAGATTCCTAAAATTGTTGATATTTTCCTCTTATCAGACATTTTCCTCACCTCTTATGTTGATAATAACACACCCACCTGTAAATGTCCAACCTTTTTGCGGCGGTTCATGTTTCCTTAAGATTCACAAGAAAATCTACCGAAAATCCTTTCCCCACGCAAAGGCCCGAAGCCATCCGCGCGCTTTCCTTCACAGCGGTGTCTGTTATTTCACCTACATCCTCTCCGGCGCTTCAAAGCCAAGCACCCCGATGCACGCCTCCAGAACCCTTCTTGTCAGACAGAGAAGCGAGATCCAGGACGCCTTCTGCGCCGCATTCTCCTCGCTTAAAATCTTCGTTTCATGGTAGAAACGATTGAACGCATTCGCAAGGTCATAAATATAGGAACAGATCTTGTGCGGCGCCGTCTCTTCGAAAGCATTCTCCATTACGCCGTTGAAGCGGCTCAGCTCCAGCATCAGCGCTTTTTCACTGTCATTTGCCGCAGCAAGTATGCTCCCTTCTGCCGCGCTGCCGCCCGCTGCCTGGTATTTATTCAGGATCGACTTAATACGCACGATCGTATAGAGAATATACGGTCCGGTATTTCCCTCAAAGGAAGTAAACCGGTTTATATCAAACACATAGTCCTTGGACGCCTGGTTTGACAGATCGCCGTACTTGATCGCTGAAAGTCCGACGATTTTCGCCGTCTCGCGCGCCTCCTGCGGGTCGATCTCATGGTTATCCATGATCTTGTGGTACATCTCCTCCTCGATATCCGCGATCAGATGCTCCAGACGCATCACGCCGCCGTCCCTTGTCTTAAACGGCTTGCCGTCCTTTCCGTTCATTGTGCCGAAGCCAAGGAAGGAAAGCTTTGTATCCTCCTTCACAAGCCCGGTTTTCCGCGCGGTACGGAATACCTGGATAAAGTGCATCTCCTGCCGCTTGTCCGCCAGATAACAGATTTCATCCGGCTGGTAAAGCTTCATGCGCTCTACGATGGTCGCCAGGTCGGTGGTCGCATACAGCGACGCTCCGTCCGATTTCAGAATAATACACGGCGGAATTTCCTTGACATCCGTTTCTTCCTTTATATCCACCACCAGCGCCCCCTGGTCTTCGTGCGCAAAGCCCTCGTCCTTCATGCGCTGTACCATGTCCGGGATGTACGGCTGCGCGTCCGATTCCCCCTTCCAGAGGTCAAATTCCACATTCAGACGGCTGTAATTTTTCTTCAGATCGGCAATGGACACGCGCATAATGTGCTGCCAGAGCGCGCGGTAGCCCCGATTTCCCTGCTGGAGCTGCTTTGTCGCCTCCAGCGCCTCCTCGCGGTACGCTTCATCCTCCTTCGATCTTTTGCTCGCCGCCGGATAAATTTCCTCAAGATCACCGATCGTAAACGGCGCCTCCTGCGGATATTCCCCGGTATAGCCTTCCTTAAAATACGCAAGCTCCGGCTGACGATACCGCAGCTCGGTGATGATCAGCCCCATCTGCAGTCCCCAGTCACCCAGGTGCACGTCGCCGATCACCTCATGTCCCATAAAGCGCCCCATGCGCTTGATGCTCTCTCCAATGATCGCAGAGCGCAGATGCCCTACATGGAGCGGCTTTGCCACATTCGCTCCGCCGTAGTCGACGATGATCTTTTTCGGCTCCTTTGCCTTCTCCACAGACAGATTTTCGTCCGCCTGCATGTCGCTTAAAAAGCCTGCCAGATAATCTCCCGCCAGCTTCAGATTGATAAAGCCGGGATTTACCGCCTCCGCTTTTTCAAACATCACGCTGTCCTGCAAAGCAGCAACTACATCCTTTGCGATCATGATGGGAGCCTTTTTGTACTTCTTTGCCGCCGCCATCGCGCCGTTGCACTGGAACTCGCAGAGATCCGGTCGATTGGAAACCGTCACCTTTGCATAGGACGCCTCCACCCCTGCCTTCTCAAATGCCGGCACCAGTTCCTCTTCAATTAATGTAAGTATTTTCTTCATCTTCGCCAAACTCCTGTCTGTTAATCAAATGTCTACAGACGATTATACTGATAAAATCAATGTTTTTCAATCCTTTTTTATTCTCTCCATGCAGCAACAGGCGACAGATTCCTCGCCCATTCCCTGTACGCTTCATTTTCCTTCCTCGGTTTCCGCATCATCTGCGGGCTTGCGGTGTTCTTCCCAAAACTTTTTTATTTTTTTGCAAAAAAAGAAGCAGCGCACCTGTTTCTTAGATTCGCTGCTTACCTTTAATTCCATTATTCAGTTTTCTTTGCACAATCTTACCAACGCAGAAATCAATAGCTCCTCCATACTCTTAATATCGTTCCAGAAATTCCGCCATCGTGACAATCTCCGGGATTTCCACATCCAGAACCAGAAAATCCTTATCTCCCGTCACAAATACGTCAATGCCTTCCATGATTGCCGTTGCCAGTATCGGGGAATCCTTTGTGTCCCGCATCTCCGGGAATCCGTTCAAATCCAACGCTTTCGGTGTATAAACCATTTCAAAAGGCAGTTCCAGAAAGAAACGGTCAAGAAACTTCCTCTTTGCCGGGAACTTCCGGTCTGTCACAAGCCGCAGCTCCTCTACCACGTAGTCGCATACCACAATCTGATGGCTGTCCGTCAACCGCCTTGCAAGCTCCCTTGTCTGTTCCGACGGAAAGAAGATCATTGAGATAAAAATGTTGGTATCGAGCATTACCCGCAAACTAATACCCCCTTACTTCCTTCCGAATTTCCTTCATGTAGTCCTGCATTTCTTCCTCGGATGTGAAGCCTGCCTTCTTGGCCTCCCCGGCAAACGCTTCTTCTGCCCGCTTAAATGCCAGCATTGCGGAATTTTCAAAATAGAACCTGCCGTTTTCCTCTAAGATCACAATCTTATCCCCGGCTTTCAGTTTCAGCGCATTCCGTACAGATACGGGAATGGTAATCTGCCCTTTGCTGGAAATTTTTGCTACTTCCATATTTCATCATCCTTTCAAAATATCCGCTTGGTTTTCTTTACTTTCTTTACTTTCTTTACATTTCTATTATACGCAATGGATTCGATAATATCAATCTTTTTTACCGACTATTTTTATGAAGATTTCTTGATAGAAAATTATGGTTTCCATCCCATATGCCTGCGACGAGTCTTTCGGTGCTGCCGATGCAAAATAAGCAGCTCTGTCTTTTAGAATTGACAGCAGCCGCTCATTTTCTTTTTATTGCATTATTGAATTATAGCCGACTCCCACACTGTCAAAACATAAATTGGTTTTGACGGATCAGGTTCTATTTTCTTTCGTATTCTCCGGATCAGGCTCATTACATTGTCCTCTGCCCTGTAATATGGCTCTTTCCACACCTGGCTGTATATCTGTCCTTCTTCCATGGCAAAAGAAACAATCAATACTTTTCCCACATCATCATTCTTTTCCGCTTTATTTCTCCCCTCGTATCCTATCCGCATCTTCCTGCGTGATCATTTCATTCCTTACCATACTGTCCAAGACTATCTCCGCTCTCCAGGCAGTCAACTAATTATCTCCATTCGGTAAACAGGCAGACAGCGCATGCTTCATTTTCCCATCAGGTATTTCGACTGTTCTTTCTTCTTGCCGTCGCGTGGAAGATTATATGTCATTGCGCTTTCGATTAAGCACTTTCAGAAGTATAAGAGTGCCAATGAAAATAATAATGATAACACTTATACTCAACAACGGAGAATATACAATTTTTTCATCATGCGCATAATTTGAAAGCACTAATCCTGTTGTCATAGGATATACATTGATAAGGTTCCCATCAGCAAGGAATATTCCACAAAATCCATAGAAGAATGAGAAGATTACCCCGGACAGAAATTTGTCCTGCTTTCTCGTTGCTATAACAATGACCGGAAGGATCGCAATATAACAGCAAGTGCTTACAACAAATAGCTGTTTAAGGCTTATAACGCAAGATTGCAAATTGATATCTGTGCAGCCCATTGCTTTAGCAATAATCAAAGTAACAATAAAGCTGAAAATCCATTCAAGAATTACCAGGCCATAACCTACTACTATTTTTGATAAAATCAACCTGAATTTTGAAACCGGAACGACCAGTATATTTTTCAATGTAAGATCGGTATATTCCCGGTTAATGGAATATCCAACCACTAACGTGAATGTAAAGGGAAGAAATAAGCTAAAATGGTTCCAGATCGCTCCCTCCGAAAGTCCTGTGTAGCTGATTATACTGTTATTGGTTCCGGCTAATTGGAACGCTGCTAAAATAATAGAAAAAAATACAGATACAATTCCAAGCCAAAGAATATTGTATCTTTTATATTTTAAAAACTCTGTTTTTATTAGTCGTATCATTTTTAACACCCCCTAAATTTCCTGCCTGCTTTTATAGACAATCGCAATCGTTAATGAAGCAATCGCGGTCAGCATCAAAACACCAATACACGCGGGAGAATTTAAAAACCAGTCGTCCAATCCGTAACCGGAAGCAGATCCTGTAGTCATGCGAGGTAATGCCCATCTGAAAACAGCAGACAGGGGAGTCAGAACGTTTGATATAGCAAATACGATCTCAAAGCTAGCACTTGCATAAACAAACGATAGAATTATAGAAAAAATATAGCCTTTCCTGCTCAGACATTCAATGGCGATAACAGGAAGTATAGAAAACGCCACCATAACACCAATGAGAAGTCCCATCAACAGCCTGTAAAGAATATGGTCGGTACTCCCTATGATCAATCCGCCTATTAAGGTCGCGCCAGTCGTCGCAAGAGAATATATAACGGAAAATATCAATATAATAATTACTTTTGCAATGAACAGGGCTGCTGTGGAAACCGGGATTGCGTTAAGGTTCTTTTGTGTTCCATTCGTTTCTTCCGAAAAGAACAATATCGCTCCCAAAACCCCCAAAACTGTTGGTAATAGTAAAAAATATCCAAATATAGCAATATTCATATAAAGCCAGTCAAATTCTAAATTGCCTTTCACAGCAAATGCGATCATAGAAATAGGAAACAGTGCAGCCGCAAGAATTGTTAATAATACAAATTTTTTCCGTTTTAATTTCAGAAATTCACAATAGACCAATTTAAGCAATTCCCTCGCCTCCTGTCACACGCTTGAAATACTCTTCCAGACTTTCCTCGCAGGTATGCGCTTCCGATACCACCAGTCCGTTTTCCACAAAAGCGGTAACAATCTCCCCGACAGCCAAATCCAAATTGTGCAGACGCAGGTTGTGGTCATCCTGTACCGAAAAATGGCTCTCATGGAAATTATGTTCTAAAATTCTTGCCGCCTGTGCCGTATCAGAAACAATAAAGCGGATATGTTTACTGCTTTTCTGTTCCAGCTTTGCAAGGCTTTCCTCTTCCAGTAATGCACCGTGGTCGATAATCCCTATATCATCAGCCAGTAAAGAAATTTCCGAAAGAATGTGACTGGAAATCAAAATTGTTTTTCCCCGTGCATCGCAAAGTTCACGGATAAAAGAACGAACCTCTGCAATGCCGATAGGGTCAAGCCCGTTGATTGGTTCGTCCAGTATTAAAAGCTCCGGGTCGTGCATGATGGCAAGGGCAATCGCTAACCGCTGCTTCATACCAAGAGAATACTGCGAAAACAGCTTCTTGTCCTTATAGGGCAAACCGACTAAATCCAAAGCATCCTTAATTGCATGGCTGCTCGGTACTCCCCGCAGCGTAGCAAAGATACGCAGGTTCTCCGTGCCGGTCAGATTGGGATAAAAACCGGGGGATTCGATCAGGCTGCCGATACGCGGAAGTATTTTCTTTTCGTTGCCCCTTAAAGGCTCTCCCCATATCCTAACTTCGCCTGACGTTGGCTGTGTCAACCCAAGCAGCATTTTCATGGTCGTTGTTTTCCCCGCTCCGTTTCTTCCAAGCAGACCATAGATTTTCCCTTTCTCCACATGGATATTGAGGTCGGCAACACTCTTTTGTGCGCCATACTGTTTTGTCAGATTTTTTGTTTCAATGATGTAATCACTCATATTCAAACCTCCTTGTTCTGAAAGGGATTATACCACGCCAACCTTGCATTAACCTTGCACTAACCTTGCATTAACCTTGCAATTTGAACGCAGATAAGCGAAGCGGTCTGCGTTCATGAGCATGTAGCAAAGCAAAATGCGAATGTCCGCTTTACACCGCCGTTTTTCCCCTAAAAAGCAATTAAGGCTGTCGCCATAGAGGGCAGCCTTAATCTGCAAGGGAGAAAATCAGCGTAAAAGCGGTTCCTTTCCCCGGTACGCTTTCCGCCGTTATGGTTCCATTCATTTTTTCTACAAGCTGATGTACGATAGACAGCCCCAGACCGCTGCCCTTTTCAGAGCGTCCTTTGTCGCACTTATAAAGCCGTTCAAAAATATGTTTCAAATCTTCTTTTTCAATTCCAATACCATTGTCGGCTAATAAGATTTTCATATTTCCGCTTTGCTTTGACAAAATCATTTCTATCCTATCCGCATGGCTGTGAGCAATCACGTTTTGTATGAGATTGTTCAATACCCGCATATAGCCATCCGTATCCAGTCTTACCCGGAATGGCTGTTCGGGAATGTCAATATGGTACTCTATCTGCTTATCCTCAAATATCGGTATCCAGTCAATCAGTATATCCCTTGTCAGTTTTCCCGCTTCGATAGTGTTTATTTCCATAGCAAATTCATCTGAACCCAGCTTGAACCAGTCAAAAAGTACGTCAATATATTCTTTTAGGTCGTGTGCTTTCCGCCGGGCGGTTTCTATATAATCGTCGCGGTCTTTCCCGGTAACAATTCCTTTGTGTGCGGCGTCAAGATACCCAATCAAAGTAGTAAGGGGCGTTCTCACATCATGCGAAAGGCTCGTCATAAGCTGCCGGTTTGTTTCGTCTGTCTGGCGAAACGCAAAGAACCTGTTTTCATAAGATACGATAATATCATTGATTTCATAGGCAAGCGGCGCGATAAGCTCATTTGCAGCGGATAAAATACGTCTGTTTCCGTTTCCGTTCTTCACATCAGCCAGTGCGTCAGACATTTCGGAAATCTGTTTCTTTACCCGTCTGACAATCAGGCAGGAAGTAAGGACAGAAATTATGGCAATGATAACCGATACAGCAGCAACTAATTCCATGAAAATCATACCTCCTTGTTGAAACGGTAGCCGATACCTTTGATTGTCTGAATGTATTTCGGGTTTCCGGGATTTTCTTCTAATTTCTTCCGCAAGCGGCTGATGATTGCCATAATGTTGCTGTCGTCATAGACATATTCCTCGCCCCAGACTTCTTCATAAATCCGCTGCTTTGTAAGGATTTTCCCTTGATTTTTCGCGCAGAAAAGAAGTAAGTCAAATTCCTTTGGGGGAAGTTCAAATGTTCCATTGATTGTAGTAATGGAGCGGCTTTCAAGGTCGATTTCCAGACCGTCAAAGTGAAGCTGCCGCGGTGTTCCGTCTGGTTGATTGAAACGGATATAGCGTCGTATCAGCGAAACAATACGGGCTATTAGCTCGTCCATATCAAAAGGCTTTGTCAGATAATCGTCGGCTCCTGCCCGTAATCCCCGCACTTTGGAAGCACTGTCATTTTTAGATGTAAACATCAGAATCGGCAGGTTGTTTTCTGCCCTGATTTTTTCCAGTGTTTCAAATCCATCCATGCCGGGCATCATAATGTCAAGTATCACAAGCTGATAGTCTTTTTCCCTTATTTTTTTTAAGCCTTCTTTGCCGGTATTACAGCAATCGGCTTCTATATTTTCAGAAAGAACGCTGCGCTTAATCAATGTGCAAAGTTCTCTATCATCATCTATTATTAAAATCCTATTCATTCTTGATTCCTCCTAATTTCAAACCACCTCAGTATATGACATTTTTCCAGATAAGCATTATTATATTTCTTTGGTGGATAAGAAACAAGTCAATCACTCTTAACATTTACTAAACTCTGGAAATGCTTTAGCAGGAGCAGAACCTTCTGATTGGGATTTCTGCCCCTACTTTCACGTGTTTACCTATCAACAAATATTAACATTAGGGTTTTAAAATTATTTCGTACCTATCATTTTATAATTGTCTCATATGCCTGCAAATACTTTGATGAAGCCTGCCTGCTGGCATCGGGATTATCGGAGCTGCAGCTGGAGGGCTGTATCCTGCTCGACCAAAAAACGGTCACTGTAACCGGTGCCCTTCCGGAGCAGAAGCAATATCTGAAGCCTCTGTATGACTTTTTGAATCAGTCATCACAGCGAAAGCCTGTAAAAATAGAAAAGGTTCTGGAAGCCTATACATATTCTGTTACAGACAAAAATATCACCGCATTATTTGATTCCGTCGGTATGTCCCTAAAAATATGTAACAATCGGAGAGCTGGTACGCTTAACAAATGTACGATACAGCACGTTAAAATTTTACACCGAGGAGGGTATGCTGCCCTTTGAGCAGACGGAAGAAAAACATCCCGGAAATCAAAGTCATCCTCAGCCAGGAGCAGGCAGAAGGATGAAGAGGGTCCTGCTCCCTGCGCCTGGTCACACTTTTGCCCCTTGCCCGGTCAGTCTTTTTACCCTTGCCCGGTCCGGTTTTTGCTTTTTGTTCGGTCCGACCTTATCCTTCGCGCGGTTCGTCTTTTGCCGTCATTGATTTTTAGTTCGTCTGGTGGTAAGATAAGAAAAACAACGGATTTTTGCAGGCAACCGGACATCCTGTCTGGATGCCGCAAAAATTTATGTGATAGTTGTGCAATAGAAAAGGAGGATTTTTATGAGTACCATGTCAGTTTTTTATGAGAAACAGGCGCAAACCGTCATCAAGGCTCTGCAGAAGCGCGGAATGGACGGTTATTACTGCCCGGATGGCAAAAGCGCTGTCGAAAAAGTATTGTCTCTGATTCCGGAAGGGGCTACCGTTACCTGGGGCGGTTCGGAATCCATCACAGAATGCGGTCTGCTGGATGCTCTGAAAAATGCGCCGGTAGAGCTCTGGGACCGCGCTGAAATTCCGCAGGAGGAGCGTAAAGCATTTTATCGCAAGGCATTTTCCGCAGATTTTTATCTGATGAGCGCAAATGCCGTCACGCTTGACGGGCAGCTCGTCAATATAGACGGAACAGGCAACCGCGTTGCCGCGCTTTCCTACGGACCGGATTGTGTGATTCTGCTTGTTGGCATGAACAAAATTGTGCCGGATCTGGACGCTGCCATTGCGCGCGTGCATAATATTGCCGCGCCGCCAAATGCTATCCGGCTCGGTCTCTCCACCCCCTGCGCAAAGGACGGCGTATGTCACAACTGCTTCTCCCCGGAAAAAATATGCAATATGCTGCATGTTCAGCATTACAACCGTTTCCCGGGACGCATCCGGGTCATCCTGGTCGGAGAATCCCTCGGCTTCTGAAAATACTCTGTCCGGTGGAATGTCCGGATTTTAACAACATTCTATACGGCGGAACGTCCGTATTCTGCAAACACTCTGTACGGCGAACGCCCGGATTCCGGAAATACTGTGCCGGAGCAGACAAAATGCCCCGGCATCACAGCATTTTCAAATCACTTTAAAACCAATCGCTTTGCGAAGGAAAGGAGTTCTCATGGAATACACGAAAGACTACAAATGCAAGTGCCCGACGGACGCTTCCGAAGTCACACATACTGTTACATATAAGAAAGGGAGCTGCAGCCGCTACCCGGAGGATATCATGCTCTCCTTCGTGTGCAGCCGCAACTCCGCCTGTGTGAAGTGCTCGCAAAATTATATTGACTGACGCCATCCGCATTGCGTCAGCGGACGTTCCTGCCGACACTTCGCAACATATTGCATCAGCGGACGTTCTACCGGTGCTCCACCGCATTGCATCAGCGGACGTTTGGCCAGTGCTCCGCCGCATTGCATCAGCAGGTTCTCTTTTGATGTTATCTGCGCGTTACCGGTTCAGGTAGCCGTCCGGCTCCAGAGCTTTTTCACGCTCATTTAAAAGTTTCATATTGTACAGCTCGTATTGATTGAACATCTCGGACGAAAAATCGGACAGGTTAATCCTTCCCGCATACCAGTTTTTGCCGCCGAAATATTCCTGCAGCTCCTGGGGTGTAAAGATGGCGCCCCGACGCGCATAAATCTCGTAGCGTGCATAACATGCCACCCGCGCAGAAAGCACATTCACCTCTTCTTCTGTCAGATAGCGGATGTCGCTGTCCGCAAATATATACTGTCCGGACAGATAACCGGATTCCGGCGCGATGGTCGCTTCGGACGTTTCCGCAGCAAAAAGGGACAGTTCCTCATTCACCCTATAGATGTCGTAGCCCGGCTGATCCAGCTTGTAAGTATCATACTCTACGATCAGCAGAAGATTCTTCTGCTCGTAATCATTAAATACTTTATCTGTGAAGTCATCGGGATCTACCGTCCCCACATACCAGCTCTTGGAGCCAAAATAATCCTTCAGCTCCTGCGAAGCAAATTTCCGTCCGTGACGCGCATAGATTTCATTTTTCGCATAGCTGATCGCCTGCGGGGAAAGCCGTGACACTTCCGAACGATCCAGATACCGCTCGGCTACGTCCGGGAAAATGTATTCGATGACAGGCGCCGCGTCGGAGGTTCCGGCTAACTGCAGCTCCGTCGTTTCCTGCTGCTCCGCTGTTTCCTCTCCCGGCTGGCTGACGCCTTCCCCTGCCTCCATTTTCTCAATTTCCTCCATGATGTCTACATCATGCAGGTCCTCGTTTCTGCTGAATCCGGCTTCCGTTTCCGTCCCCGGTTCTGTCTCTATTGCCGCTTCCGTTTCCGTCTCTGTCGATACAATTTCCGTTTCAGTTTCTGTCTCTGTTTCCGATTCAGTCTCAATCGCTGGCGCAGCTTCTGTCTGCGTCTCTGCTTCTGTTTCCAACTCAGTCTCAGTCGCCGGCGCAGCTTCTGTCTGTGTCTCCACCTCTGTTTCCGACTCAGTCTCAGTCGCCGCTTCTGTCGCAGTTTCTGTCTCCGTTTCCGTCTCTCCTTCTGTCTGCGGCTCGGATTCCGATTCCTTCTCGCTCTCCCCGGCAGCCTTCGCCTGCTCCATGCAGGCGGCTACCGCCTCTTTGACTGCATCGGAAGTGACGGTCGCACCGGCGATCGCATCCACCTCGCTTGTCTGATCTTTTAAAATGCTCTTTATCAGATCGTTTCCTATCTCAGCTCCCTGTCCGGCAGTTTCCCCGGAAAGATTCATGCCCATGCTGACGATTCCCTTCTCGTCGAAGGTACAGGTCACCATAATTTTACTTGCATAGCCGTCGGCATACGCCGTATATTCACCCGGAACGTAAGAAACCGCCTGCTCCGTTTCGGTTTCTTCCTCAGTATCCGGCTCGACCGCATCCGTCCCGGCCGGTTTCGCTGCATCCCCGGTTTCTTCCTCCGTCACAGCTTCCCCGGCCTCATCCTCTCCCGCTTCGCCTGTCCCGGATTTTGTGTCGTCTGCATCATCCGTCTTGGCCGTATCCGAAGTGCCATCCGCTGCCGTCTGCGCCTTTCTGTCTGCCGCCGCGCTTTGATCTTCTTCCGTCCCGGATTCTTCGGTGTCATCCTCCGCTTCCGCTGCCAGACGCTCCAGCAGCTCTGCATTCGCAAGCTCATATTCGTTCAGCATACTTTCCGGGAAGTCGCTCTCTTTTATAAAGCCAAAATACCAGCTCTTTCCGGAAAAGTATTCCGCTATCTCCGGATCATCAAACAGCATCCCGCGCCGCGCAAAGATCTCATATCTCGCGTATTCCAGCTCCCCGCGCGTCCAGCCTTCCACTTCCTCTTCTTCCAGATAGCGGCTGCTGCTTTCCGGAAGATAAACGTCCGGCGCCTCCGTTTTTGCCGCTTCGGATTTCATTTCCGCCGCCAGACTGCCTGCGCCCTGCGCGGATAATACCACGCAGGCGCAAAGCCCGGCTGCCGCCATTTTTTTCAGGCTTTTCCTTTTTCTCATAACATCGCCTCTCTCTACTTCACCGCGATCCGGTCGTCCGTCAGATAAATCCACGTCCGATCTTCTGATGACGTCACGATTTCCAGCGTACTTTTTCCTGTGACATCCAGCTCAAAGGCAACCGGCCCCTCCTGCATCTCAAACCCGGAAATTTCATACAGCGTCTCTCCGTCCGCCTTAATCTGAACAGAAGCATCTGTCTCCAACGTCCCCTCTGTCAGCGCTGTGAGCGTTCCGGTAAAGGTCGTGTAATTTCCCGACAGATTGTAAAGCGCTCTTGCATTTTCCTGCGCATTCAGCTCCAGAAAACGGTCGTGCAGGATACCGTAAGCATCTGTGTAAAGCTTTTGCTCTGTATAGGTACCTACCTCTTCCACCAGGATCAGATCCGCCAGGCGCTGAATATCTGCCGCATCGCCCGTACCGTCTTTCACGCCGAGCGAGCTGGTGAGATACAGATGTCCGTAATCATAGCTTCCATTATTGGACGCTGCCACCGTCAGCACGTTCACTCCGCTGACGTCTACGGAAAATGCCGTTTCATCCGTATTTTTCCGGATATCACGCAATTCATACAAAAGCTTTCCATCGCCAAAAACTGCAAACTGCATATTTACATTCTCAGACGCACCGGAGTAAGGAGACACCGTACCGGAAAATACGTCATACCCGTCAGCGAGCCGCACGCTGAGGCGCGCATCGTTTGACGCATCCAGACGCACGCTGCCAAGCTCCAGCGTCTTTGCCTTCGTATTTATTTCGTCGATATCATAGACGTCGGAAGCCTCGCAGTAATCACTGTTCAGCCATTCCAGCTCCGCCAGCCGCACGGTTTCCTCTGCCTGCTGCCCCAGAGCAGCTGTCGTCTCCATGATGAACCCGCACTCCGCGTCCGCCGGAAGGTCGTTCCAGGTGCCGTCATAATTGATGCTCAGAAGATATTCCAGGCTGTCCACATTGTCCGGCTTTCCGTCGCCCCAGTTCAGATAATTGCCAAAGGCTTCGCCATTGCTCCAGCCCCAGACGCCCCTGGTCAGCCTTCCGCCGATCCAGTAGCTGTCCCAGAGACCGTCGTATGCCAGATACTGCAGCGCAAGATTCTGGTCCGCATCCACCGGGCACGCCAGCACGCCGCCTGCCGCCGCACAGAATGCACTCGCCTGATCCCAGGTAAGCGGCTCTTCAAATAAATAGTAGCGGTGATCTCCGAGCGTCACGATCTGCGCCGCACGCTGCTCCACAACAGCCGGAATCTCCGGAAATTCCGCCGCTGCTGCCTGAACAGCTTCCTTTGCAAGCGGCTTTTTCAGCATCGTGTCTGCCAGATAGAAGTACAGGTAGCTGTTATCCTCTCTGGTCGATGTGCGCACCTCCAGCGTCTTTTTGCCGGTCACATCCAGGGAAACCGGCATCGGCTGCTCCAGAATGGAGTAGTTTTCCGCCTTAAATACATTCTCTCCATCCAGAAGGATTTCCAGGGTTCCCTCTGTCTCCTGATAATAGTCATAGTAATCATAGCGGTCCGATGCAAAGAGCGTCGCATCAAAGGAAGTATACTTCCCGTCCAGATTCCAGAGCGCATACCCGCCCTCCGATGCAGAAAACGCGCAGGCGTCACGGTGAATATTTCCGTAGATATCCGTAATCATGCCCGCTTCCATCCTCTCATATCCGGCAGAGCTTACAAGGGCAGGCTTATCAAGCATCTCCCGCGTCTCCTCCAGAGCTGTCTCCGTACCGTCCGCGAACAATTTTCCTTCGTTTAAGAACAGATATCCATTGTATGTGTTTCCGTAAGCATTTGTCTGGATACAGAGCTTCTCCACACCCTTCACGTCGATCGCAAACGGAATCGCCGCATCGCCCTTCCGGTAATCATATTTCGAGAACAGCAGCGTGCCGTCGCCCCAGATAGCAATTTCAAAGCTGCATCCGCTGTCCGCTTCCGTCCAGGTGCTGATGGTGCCGGTCAGCCTCGACCACGCTCCGTCAAGGTCATATGTCATCGAACCTCTCTGCGCCGCGTCCAGATACAGACTGTAAAAATGGTCGTTTCCGTATGGATCCGTCAGATATTTTTCTATGCCGCAGCTATTGGATGCCTCAGGTGTGAGATCTGCAAGGTATGCCTGTGCTGCTTCTGTACGCTCTTCTTCCTGCGCTGCAGCCTCTGCAGTTTCTTCTGCCGCATCTGCCGCCTCTGTGGTTTCTTCTGCCGCATCTGCTGCCTCTGTGGTTTCTTCTGCCGCATCTGCTGCCTCTGTGGTTTCTTCTGCTGCATCTGTATCCGCGCCTGCTTCCCCGTCATCCGGCTCCGCTTCTATCGTATTATCCGCAATTTCCGCTGCCGCCGGTTCGATTTCCAGAATAAAACCGCCGTCGGTATTTTCTCCATAGTTATCATTCCAGTGGTTTCCAAAGCCGCTTCCCATCTCCAGATAGTTTTCGCCTTCTTCTTCGTAATCGGAATTATCCGGCTGTCCGCTGTCCCAGTCCGTCCATTCAAACGGTTCGCCTGTTATCCACTGCCAGCCGCCTTCCCAGTCGGCGTCTGTCGCTCCGAGCCAGTATTCGCCAAAAGGCGCACCCTCCAGGAGCTTTTCGATCACCGCTTTTTCGCGCTCCGAGGTAATGGTCGCAAGATGCCCGCCGGCCGTCTCACAGAAGGTATTTGCCAGCTTCCAGCTCAGGTTCATGTCATACCGCGCATAGATATGCCCTTCATAAGTCACATAAGCTGCCGCCTGGCTCTTTACGTTGTCCGCAAATTCTCCGGTCGGTATCTGTACCTCTTCCACTTCCATGCCCGAAATTTCCGCAGTGTCCGTGGTATCAGGCGCAGGCGCTTCCTCCGCCGCATATTCATTCAGAATCTCAGCGCCCTCCATGTTCTCTGCAATATTCTGCGCAATATAATCCTGTGTTTCCTCCGCCGTCATAAACAGCGACTCGTTCCTGTCTGTTTCAAGCATAAGCTGACCGTCCGGCATCTGTTCAATGTCCGAAACGTACATTACCATAAACGCATCCCGCTGCTCCGCCCGACGGTCCAGCGTTTTCAGCGGCACCGCCATGTGGAATACCAGATACAGCCGGTTTTCCGTATAATCCTCATTCGTCTTGTAGGCAAGCTTAAAGGAATCCAGCGCCATCTCGCTCTCATTCCAGACAAGCCAGCCTTCGCTGCCCGCATACTCCAGAATGCTGTCGGATGCGCTCACAAATTTCTGTCTCACATAATCTTCAAATGTCTGCGACAACGCAATAAGCTCTTCTTCGCTTACGTTGATCTCATAGGTATTCAGCCCGGAGATCTCATAGCTGTACTGATTGTTCGTCACACGATAGCCGTTCTCCAGCATTTCCTGCTCATCGTATGTGATCTCTCCCTCGTAGACGTCACCGTTCTTTGCAACGATCCGTTCGTTGCTGCTCATGCTCCAGAGCGAGGTCAGCGACACATAGGGCTGATCGTAATCAATCGTCAGCTCCACGCGCACGTTCGGGCATATTCCCGAAAAGCTTACCGTCAGCGCATCCGTCAGGTCAACTTCCTGCGGCTCTTCGAGGTTTTCCACGGTAAATTCCTTCGTGCCGCCCTCCAGATAAACGCCGATCTGGTAAATATACAGCGGCTCCTGCTCATATGCGCATTCCAGCGTCACCGTTTCCCCATTCGTCAGCGCCGTTTCCTTATCAAGCGTCGTGTTAAAATTGCCGCGCCAGCTGTCACGGATAATCTTCACGGCATTTTCCAGATCCGCCGCCATATCTGCGTCCTCCTGCAAAGCGCCGTAAACGCCGCGCCCCGCCTCTTCGAACGCCGCCTGCAGATCCGCACCCAGCTTTTCCGTATCCAGCGCAATGTCGGCATACCCGGCGCCGTCATATCCGAAAAACTCACAATTTAAATAATCAGTCAGGACAACCGTATGTGTCGGCAAAAGTCCCTCTGCCGTCTCCGTCATATCCTCCCAGCTAAAACGGATACCATACTCACTGATTTCCGGTTTATCCATGTTGATGGCCGCCTTCACCTCATCGCCGTTTTTGAGTCCGCCCGACGGCTGTACATCCAGATAGAAGGAATACAGATAATTGCCAAGCTCTTCGGAAATAAAGCTCTCCGCCTCCTGCTCCCCGGCAAGCGCGCGCACCTGCGTTTCCACATCGCTTTTCAGCTTCTCATAATCCGTGCTGATATAAGCGTATCCGTCGCCCTCGAATCCGGAAAACTCCATCTTCATATAATCATTCAGACGGATTTCCTGTATCTCGATCAGATCCGCCACTGTCAGAACCGCAGAACCATTTTTCAGCGCGATCCCATAGTCATTCAGAAGCTTTTTATCCAGATTGCTTTCCACAGTCACTTCATCGCCGTTTGCAAGCTGGCTGCTTTTTGACATCGAAAAATCCTTCATCGCGTCGGCGATCAGCGCCTCCACATCTTCCTTTTCCCGCTCCGTCAGAGCTTTCTTTTCGCCGATATCCGCCAGCAGCTTATCCGTATCAAAGGAAACCCTTCCCGTTCCCTCCGTACTTAAGCCCTCCACCTTCAGCCCAACATAATCCATGACCTCCAGCGTGCGTTTTCCGGTAACCAGCATAATAACCACCGCCAGAACAACCACCACGGCAACGGCAGCGCCAAGAAATATCATTGGCTTCTTTTTTCCGCCGTCTTTTCCATTTCCGCTGCTCTGCGACGGAGCTGTCTGCTGTGCTTTCGTCTCGCCGCCCGCAGGCGCCGTCCGCTGCTGTGCCCCGCAATGCGGACAATGCTTCGCATCATTTTCAATTTCTTTTCCACAATTATGACAATACATCGCTTTCCTCCCTCTCTTCTGCTGCCGCTTTAGTCATCCACCGCCGGAATAATCTCCGTGTAGGAGGAACCGCAGTTCACACAGGTATATGTGCAGATCCCCGTCTGCCCGACCGTCGCCTCAAGCAGCACCTCCTTCTGGAAATTATGCTCCCACGTCTCTGCAGATTCGTAGCTCATATCGAAAATCGCATAATTGCTGTCGCCGCCCTCATAGGAAATCTTCAGCTGCGTGACGCCGACCGTATTGATCGTGATGGTCTGGTTCAGCATATCCTTCGTCAGCTCCAGCTCCTTCATCAGATTGCCGTCTCCGAATACGCGCAGCAGAGCGTCTCCGTTCCGCTCATTGTCCTGGTGCCCGACTGTAAAGGTAACGCTGTTGTATTTCTGGCCCAGATTGTAAAACGCCTCCCGCGTCGAATCGTAGTTCTCCGGGATCGCTCCTTTATAATACGCCTTGCCCATCACATAGAAGCAGTCCTGCGTATCCTCCGTTTCCTCAAGCGAATACAGATTCGTTACCTGATACGGCGTCAGATACGGCACGCACGCGCTCTGCTCCGGGATCGTCTCGCCGTAGGAATATCCGCAGTCTTTGCAGGTGTAGGTGTAAACGCCGTCGCTGAACACCGAAACAACCTGCGTCATTTCCGCCACAAAATTATGCCCGCCGAAGCCTGTCACATTCGCGTAGCCGTATGCCGCATCGCCGCCCTCCTGATCCAGGCGCAGCTGCTTCACACCCGTCGTATCCAGCTCCAGCTTCTGCGTCATCATATCGCTTGCAAGCTGTACGGTCTGCGCCAGCTCACCGTCTTTGTAAATATACAGCGTTGCGCTGCCGTTCCGCTCGCCGTCGATATGTCCGACCTCCATCGTTACCTTCGAAAACTGCCCGTCCAGGTTATAGAGCGCCTGGCGGTAGCTGTCGTAATTTGCAGGTGTCAGCCCCTGCTTATATTCTGCCGCCATCATATAAAACGCTTCCGTCGGCTCATTATCCCACAGAGTGAAATTATTCGTCTGATACGGCGTCAGCACATGCGGCACCTGGTTCTGTACCGTATCCGCTGCATCCGTTTCCTGCGCCGCACTGCTGTCCGTTCCTGCTTCCTGCACTGCCGCGTCAATCTCCGCAGCCCCTTCCGCTGCCGTTTCCTCTGCCAGCACTGCGGCGCTGCCCGTCAGCACAAGCCCGACCGCAAACA
Organism: uncultured Marvinbryantia sp.; assembly: GCF_905201705.1. GTDB lineage: Bacteria > Bacillota > Clostridia > Lachnospirales > Lachnospiraceae > Marvinbryantia. The sequence continues at coordinate 14,329 of NZ_CAJKOX010000024.1, read as the reverse complement.
GAATTGCATAAAATCCTCTTCTCTTTCGCTTCATAGCCCATCTCCTCCTCGCCTGATGTTTTCAAAAAATTGTTGCTGTTCACTCCGTTCACAGCAGGTGTCTGAAGCTGGCGTGAACAGTAACGAAAAATTCAGTAATTACATTAATTTTATCAACGTTCTCTTTCAATGTCAAAACATTTATCGGAAACTTAGACAACAATTACGCACAATTTTTTTATTTTTTATGCAACCTTTACTTGACAGGGGAATTCCCATGTGCTATCCTTTACATACCAACGGTATGTTTTCACGAAAATTTTCTGAGGAAATCATCATGGCAAGAAATAAACACCCGGAAGAAACAGTAAATTTAATATTGGACACGGCTTACCGCCTGTTTATGCAGAAAGGCTATGAGCATACGTCCATCCAGGATATCATCGACCAGCTTGGAGGTTTGAGTAAGGGCGCGATCTATCACCATTTTAAATCAAAGGAAGAAATTCTGATCGCAGTCACCGATCGTTTGTCCGCACAATCGAACGCGCAGCTCGCCGCTATCCGCGACCGCAAGGGACTTACCGGAGCAGAAAAGCTGAAAATGCTTTTCAGGGAATCTGTCACAAATCCCATGCAGAACGAGCTGTTTACTGCCGCGCCGAATTTCGGCGATAATCCGCAGCTGCTTTTTATGATTCTGGACGGGAGTCTGAACGATTCCGCGCCCAACTATATCCAGCCGATCATTGAGCAGGGCATTGCGGACGGTACTATCCAGACAGCGCATCCGGAGGAATTTTCCGAGATGCTGATGCTGCTTGCAAACTTCTGGCTGAATCCCATGATCTTCGGCGATTCCGTGGAAAAAACGCACAATAAATTCAAAGTTTTCCAGCAGCTTCTGGACGGTATCGGGCTGCATGTTGTGGATGGGGATATGCTGCACCGCATGGAGGAGCTGTCTGCAATTTACCAGGAACACCGATAATTTTCCACCTGTACGGCTGTTTCGATCAGCAACCAGACAGGTGGCAGTTTTTTACTATTATACATACCGCAGGTCGGTATTAAAAGGAGGATTTTTATGAAAAAGAACCTGTTTTCCAAAGATTTTACACTTGTGGTCATCGGACAAATTATCTCACTGTTCGGCAATGCCGCCCTCTGCTTCGCGCTGCCGCTGTATCTTTTGAACCTGACCGGCTCCGCACAGCTGTACGGCACGGTGACTGCCTGCGCCCTTATCCCCTCCATCCTGCTCTCGCCTGTCGGCGGCATCATCGCGGACAGGGTAAATAAGCGCAATATCATGGCAGCGCTTGATTTTTCCGCCTCCGCTCTGGTTTTTGTCCTTTTTCTTCTGATGGACGCCGGGAATCCCGTTCTCCTGCTTACCGCCGTGCTCATGGCGCTGTACGGCATCGCAGGCGCATACCGCCCGGCCGTGCAGGCTGCGATCCCGGCGCTTGCCGGCTCAGAGCATCTGATACATGCAAACGCTGTTATCAACAGCGTCAACTCCCTCGCTTCTCTGCTCGGTCCGGCACTTGGCGGCGTCCTTTTCAGCGTCTGTGGACTGAAGACGCTACTTTTGCTCTGCACCGTCTGCTTTGCGCTCTCCGCCGTCATGGAGCTTTTTATCTACATTCCATATACACGCCCGCAGCGTACGCAAAGACTTCTTTCCATGCTTCGAACGGATTTTGGCGAAAGTCTCTCGTTTATCTTTCGCAGAAAAACCGTGATCGGCAAGAGTCTTCTGATCGTCTGCGCCATTAATTTCTTTTTGTCCGCAATGCTCACAGTCGGGCTTCCTTATCTGATCACAGAGGTTCTGCCCTTCTCCGCGACTCTCGCAAACCGGCTCTGCGGCTTCGCGGAGGGCGCGCTGGCAGCCGGTGGTCTGGCGGGCGGCATCTGCGCCGGGATTTTTGCCTCCCGCCTTGCCGCATCCGCCCGAATCTCCTGCGATTCGAACACTATGCAGGCGCAAGGCGGACAGAGCGGTATTCAATATGCCGGAAATCTGCTCATCTTTGCCGCCGCGCTTATTTTCCCGATGGGAATTGCCGTAATGCTCTCGCCGTCCGCACATTTCACCTATGCGGTTCTGGTTATCTGCTGTTTCCTTCTAATGGCGCTGTGTTCCGTATTTACGATACAGGTGCTCTCCTTCGTCCAGGCGGAAACCCCGGAGGCGCTGCTTGGCAAAGTGATTTCCGTCATCATGACCGTTTCCATGTGCGCGCAGCCGCTCGGATGTGCTCTTTACGGAATCCTCTTTGAGCGCTGCCGCGGATTCGAGGAGGCTGTGATCCTTTTTTCTGCAGCCGCATCCCTGGCGGTAGCGCTTCCGGCAAGAGCTCTCTTTAAAAATGCCCGATGAGATGGGAGACATAATATAAATGCCCTGCTCCGTGAAGAAGCAGGGCTGTTTTTTACAGTTCCATATGGATCGCGCCGTATTTGCGGATCGTCATTTTGTACACGCACTTGTCGTTTAATTTTTCTTCAATATATTTTGTGAAGTCATCTGTATACTCCTTCGGAAGTATCACCATGATCACCCCGGCAAAGCCGCCGCCGTGGATACGGCAGGCGCTCTTTTTGATGCCCTTGCTTCGGCGGTACAGCTCCGTCATGGCAAGCGCCACACAGATTGCCTGCTCCTGCGGCGTCTCGATGCAGTAGCAGTTCTGCAGCCACTTCCAGGAGGAATCGCCGGACTCGCAGATCAGATGCAGGAAGTCGTCGTAACGTTTTTCCTTTAACGCTGCCACTTCCTCGTCCACGCGGGCATTTTCACTGTAGAAATGCAGCGCGCGCATCACGCAGCGGTCCCCAAGCGCAGTGCGCAGACGCGGAATCTCTTCCATGAATTTCTCATACGGTACTTCTGCCAGGACTTCTTTTCCAAAATAGGCAGCCGCCTTTTTCATCTCCACCGGAACTGCGGAATACTCGTCGCTCATGTTGGCGTGACCCTTTCCGGTATTGACGATCAGAAGGTCACAGCCGATCGCATCCAGACTGAAATCGATCTTTTCCACCTTCGGATTCTCGTTATCAGCAAAATCGATCGTAACAACGCCGCCGCACGCACACGCCATCTGGTCAAGCAGTCCGGACGCCTTTTTCCAATAGACATTTTCCGCATAGCGTCCTGCATGTGCATAGTTTGTGACGGTCATTTTATTATCGTTAAAGAAGTAATTCAAAATCGAACAGATCAGCATTTCAAAGGACGCCGAAGAGCTGACGCCCGCCGCGCTGATCACATTGCTTGTGGTGAACGCGTCAAAGCCGCCTACCGCAAATCCTCTCTCCTTAAAACCGGCAAGGATTCCCTTGATCAGCGGCACCGTGCCGGTGGTCTTTGCATCCGGCTCCAGCTTGTCCAGATCAATGACAAAATCCTGATGGAACGTTTCGCTGATAATATGTATCTGATTGGAATCATTTTTGCGCGCCGCGCAGATACAGTCCTGGTTCACACTGCCTGCAAGCACCTTTCCATGATTGTGATCGGTATGGTTGCCGCCGATCTCTGTGCGCCCCGGAGAGGAAAACAATTCAAATTCCACATCGCCGAAATTCTTTGCAAATCCCGCCGCAAGCTCACGGTAGCGCTGCATGTTCTCCTCTATGTTGTCCTGTCCGTACAGGTCGGCAAATAATTCTTTTACGCTGCTTTTCTCCAGCACTTCTGCCATCTGATTCTGCTTCATAGGTACATCCCCCTTGATTATTTTTGAACATCGGACGGAATCCTGCCGGAGCGAAGTTAAGAAAACCTTTCGTTTACAGCAGCTTCCTCTTCGATTATAATAACTATAAAAAGAAAATACAACTTAAATTTACATAGATTTTGCAGAAACCACCCTGCTGAAAATGAACCCCCAGGAGCCGGGTCGTTTCTTTTTGAAAAGGAAGATTAATGAGTACACAAAAGAAAACGGCTGTCAAAAAAGCAGCAAAAGCTGAAAAAAATACCGCAAAAAAGCGCCAGGGAAGGAAATCCTCACGCGTGGCAGGCAGCGGAACTTCGCGCCGCACAGCGCGCAGCAAACGGGAGACAGCCTCCCTCACCGCCACCGAGCTGCGCAGGCAGCAGGTGGCAAGGCAGCGCATCATTCTCGGATGTGCGGCGTTGTCTGTCATCGTGATCGTTTTCGCGGCGTTCATTTTACCGCGTTTTTCACACCGCACAGTAAACCGCGGCAAGCTTGTAGGCGTCAACTCCGATGTCCTGCAATATGCTGATGCCGTTGCCAGTCAGTGCAAAGAATTCGGCATTTCCGAATACTCCACGCTGCTGCTCGCGCTGATGCAGCAGGAAAGCTCCGGGCAGGGCACCGATATTTTTCAGTGCTCAGAAAGCCCGTTCAACACGGAATATGATAACACGCCGGGCAGCATCGCCGACACCGCCTACTCCATCCGGGTGGGCGTCGAGACCTTCGCCTACTGCCTCGAACAGGCAGAATGCAAGAGCATATCCGACACAAACGCGCTGAAGCTCGCCCTGCAGGAATACAACTTCGGCAACGACTACGCAGGATGGGCGATCGCCAACTACGGCGGCTACTCCGAGGAAAACGCCTTTGAATTTTCTGAAAAAATGAAAGCGGAGCTTGGATGGGAGACATATGGAGATCCACAGTATGTGTCGCATGTGCTGCAATATATAGAACTATAAATTGCTATACCTGATTACTCTCCCAGTAAAGCTTTCTCTGCGTCTCGTCCATCCCTTCCACGAAGCGCTTTTTGAATACAAGAAACTCCTCCAGATCCATAAGGATGTGATAGAGCAGCGCACGGCTCTCAAACTCCTCCCGCGTGACCGGAAGCGGCTCATCCTTCATTGCCAGAAAGATGTCGTCCAGCTTCTGTATCTGCACGGTGGGAACATTTTTTTCAATCACATAGTCCGCTGTATCCAGCACGAATTCCGCGATCACCCGCGCCTGCACGGGCATATTGCGGATTTTTTTCATCTCGTAATGCAGGTTGTGCAGCACCCCGCACTGCTGCAGGCGCATCTCAAAGTAGTCGATATAATAGCCCGGATGAGAATGGAAGGTGTTGTCCTGGTACTCATGGGCGTCGCGGATAAATTCACGCAGCTGATCCTCCAGCCAGATGATGTCCTCCCAGACATTCCGCTCCATCTCCCGGCAGGAAAGATAAGAAGCGATCTCCCCCATGATCATCTGCAGCCGGTTCTCGACATAGCGCATGTTCCGGATAAGATCCTTTTTCCGCACCCTGTTATTATGAAAGAGATTTAACACAAGCGCAATGGAAATACCGATCAAAAGCAGGCAAAATTCGTTTCGGATCGCCTCCGCCGTGAAGTTCTGCGTCTCCAGAAAATGCGTGCCGATCACCGCGTTTACCGAGAGCGCCGCCATCCACCCGAAAAGATCGCACAGAAGCGTCATGACAAGCATAAAGATCCCATATGCCAGCCATTCGCTATGCAGCCGCGAAATCGTGATCCAGGCGACAAATACCGCGATCACAAACGTGAGGATACGGAACCCGGACAGCCGAACGGTTTCCCATTTGGTCGTGAGAATAGTGAGCATTGCGATCGTGCCCGCAGACGCCGCAAATGAAAGTCCGAGCGCCCGCGCAAGCCAGATCGCAAAGCTGCTCCCGACCGCCACCTTCACTGCCTGCAATACCGATTTCCACAATCGCTTCCGTGTAATATTCATACCTGTTCCCTCCCTCTCCCGATTTCCGGCATCTTCCTTTTCATCACATGTATCTTCTTATTTTCCATACCCCAAAGAACCGGTATGATAGCAAAACAGCAGAAGGTACTGCCCTGCAATATCTTCTGCTGTGATAAATGCAAACGTTCTATACTGACTGCAAAATACAGTATTTACTTTTTATAAATTGCCGCAAGCGCTTTGTACGCTTCCTCCAGGTATGGGTTCTGCGCCTCTGCAAACTTTCCGTCCGCCAGCGCGGCAAACTGCGGATCGATCGGCATCTTGCCGAGCACCTTCAGACCCATGCCCTCCGCAATTTCGTCGATATGGCTTTCCCCGAACACGGAAATTTTCTTTCCGCAGTCCGGACATGCAAGCCAGCTATAATTTTCCACGATGCCGAGCACCGGAATATTCATGGTCTTCGCCATGTTGTAAGCCTTCTTTACGATCATCTGCACAAGCTCCTGCGGTGAGGAAACGATCACGATCCCCTCGACCGGCAGAGACTGGAAAACCGTCAGCGGCACATCGCCGGTTCCCGGCGGCATATCAACCAGAAGATAATCCAGCTCGCCCCAGATCACATCGCTCCAGAACTGTTTCACGACGCCCGCGATCACCGGACCTCTCCAGATAACCGGAGACTCCTCATCCGGCATCATCAGATTGATGGAAATCACCTTGATATCATTCCCGGTGATCATCGGATAAATCCCCTCGTCATCCGCGGTTGCCGGTCCGCGAAGCCCGTACATCTTCGGGATGGACGGACCTGTGATGTCGGCGTCCAGAATACCTACGCGATATCCCTTTGCCGCCAGTGCATTCGCCATGGAAGCCGTCACCATAGACTTGCCGACGCCGCCCTTGCCGCTCACCACGCCGATCACATGCCCGATCTCGGAGTATGCATTCGCGTCTACCTGAAAGCTCTGCGGATTCTGCTTGCTCGGGCATCCCTCACAGCTCTCTTTTGTGCAGCTTGATGCGCTGCTGCATGATTTTTCTGACATTTTTAAAAACCTCTTTTCTTTCATTCAAAATTTCTATTTGATTGTATGACAAACTGTCGGAAATTGCAAGGCGCCTATTTTACCTTGATGGTTTTCACCGTGCTGTAGCTTCCGTAAATTTTGTTTCCAAGCGCATCTGTTTTGTACGCTCTCACCCTCACGTAATAGGTTGTCTTCTTTTTCATATTTTTAAACGTGCCGGATATCTTGCTGCCGCCCACAGCGTTTCCTTTTTTCGTCGTACCGGAAGTAAATTTTTTGTTCGTCGACGCGGATACCTCATAGCCCTTCGCACCGGAAACCTTTGTCCACTTCACCGTCAGGCTGCCGGATTTTGTGGAAAGCTTTGTAATTGCCGCTTTTTTCACGGTGATCTTTGACCAGCGCGCATAAAGCGTCTGCGTCTTGCCCTTCGTGATCTTTACCGTCGAAGCGGACGTCACCTTGCTGCCGCCGGATTTCGCGGTATACCAGCCCTTGAAGGTATAGCCCTTGCGCACCGGCGTCGGCAGCGTTCCGTATTTCTTATTGTAAGTAACGGTGCGTTTCTGTGTCTTCACGCTTGCCGTCTTTGAAAGCGATCCCCCGTTGGCATTTAAGATCAGACTGCGCGCGTTGGAATCACTGATCCTGAAGGTCATTGGACAGCTCCACCCCGCATAATCCGGGTGTGTGATCGTAACGGTTGCCGTTCCCGTCTTCAGCGCCTGAAGCTGCCCGGCGCTATTTACCGCCAGAACAGCCTGGTTGCTGCTTTTCAGCCGGAAATCCTTCCACTGAAGCGCGGTCGGCTTGATGCCGTCGCCGCTATAAAACAGCAGGGTGAGCGTGCTTTTCTTCCCTTTCGCAAGTGTCAGCGCATTCACCGAGCTGCCGGAAACTCCGGTGATAAACAGATTTCTGGCATCCTCCATATAATACTTGTGGAGATTGATCCTCACCACTGCGCTCTTATTCGCCGGCTTCGTGACCGTCGACGCGCTTCCCGTTCCAAAGCACTGCACCCAGTACAGCGTACCGTCACAGTTAAAGCAGCCGATGCCTATGCTCCTGTAGCTTTTATTCACCATGTTCGCGTAATGTCCGGAAGAATTTTTCCATGCTGTTGTCACCGCTGATGCGCTCGCCTGCCCGGCTGCGATATTTTCCGCATACATTTTTGAAGAAGCCGAAAAGCAATCCGTACCATCCGGTCTGTTGTGTGAAAACAGCAAAGAAATCTCCGCCGCCCGCTGCATAGCTACGTTCATTAAGTCCTTATCCATTTTAAGCGCACTGGCGCCCGCCTTTGCACGGATCTGATTCGTATAAGTCAGCGCCTGGTATGCTTTCTCATAATCCAGCTTTCCTTTGACAGACACCTTCACAGTCGTGCCTGCCGCGCTCACAGGAAACGCCGCCAGCAGCATCAGCAGGAGCAGCAGAATCATACCCGCCGTTTTTTTCGCAAATCCCCTTTTCACATTCTCCATAACCATACCTCCCATCTCTCTGTACTTTTATGTGCTACTTTTATTTTAACATAAAAGCTGCCGCGAAGCTATAACAACTTGCTTCACGGCAGCCTTTATTTATTATTTCTTACTGCTTATTTTTCAATTATTCTGCGATATCAGCATACATGAAGTGCCAGTATCCATATGCGGAATGCCAAGCGCCCTCGATCTTGCTGCTCTGCAGCCAGAAGTCGTTGTAGTATGCCAGCGGGCAGCATGCGGATTCAGCCATGAGGATATCCTCTGCTTCATGAAGCGCTGCGGAACGCTCTGCTGCGTCTGTAGTGCTTCTGGAAAGATCCATTGCTGCATCGTAGTCAGCGTTGGTGAACTTACCATCGTTGTTTCCGTTGGTGGAGTACAGGAGGTCAAGCATGTTGGACGGATCTGCATAGTCTCCTACCCAGCCGTTACGTGCGATCTCGAAGTCTCCGCTGCGGCGCATCGGTGTGAAGCTGGACCACTCTACGATATCTACCTCAAGAGTAACGCCGATCTCTTTCCATGCCTGCTGCAGGTACTCTGCAACTGCTTTATGGTAACCGGCATCGTTTGTGGTGTAGTGAAGAACCGGAAGTCCTTCGCCGTTCGGATAACCAGCTTCCTCAAGAGCTGCCAGAGCGCCCTCGATATCAGCGGTTGCGCTCATGTACGGTTCGCCGCCGTTTGCGTTATCCATGAATTCTGTTCCGTCGGTATCCATCCAGCCCGGTCCCATGAAGTTGGTTGCCGGAGAATAGGTTCCCTGCATCAGGGTGTTTGCAACATATTCTCTGTCGATCGCCAGGTTCAGAGCTTTACGTACCAGCGGGTTGTCAAGCGGTTCTACCTGTGTATTGTAGGAAATGTAGTAGGTACCGATGATCGGCTCTACATAAAATTCCTCGTTGCCCTCAAGGCTCGGGATCTCCTCGGTCGGAACATCCTTGATCATCAGAACTTCGCCGCTCTGATATGCGCTGTAGGATGCGTTGGAATCTTCGATCAGGTTCCACTTGATGCTGCCAAGCTTGATCGCGTCTGCGTTCCAGTAGTTCGGGTTCTTGCTCATGATGATGTAAGCGCCCGGTACCCACTCTGTTACCATGAACGGACCATTGGAGATATAGGTTGCAGCGTCGATCGCCCATGCATCGCCGTTTGCCTCAACCGTTGCCTGCTGAACCGGGCTGAGGGTTGCGAATGCTGCAAGACTCTCAAAGAACGGGCACGGAGAGGAAAGCTTAACCTCCAGTGTCAGATCGTCAACTGCGGTAACTGCCAGCGCGTCAAGGTTGCCCTCGATTGCCTCGTCGAAGCCCTCTACCATGCCAAGTACTGTCTCAGCATACGGTGCTGCTACGTTCGGGTCGCATACGCGCTTCCAGCTGTAAACGAAGTCGTTTGCAGTAAGATCGCTTCCATCGGACCATTTCAGTCCCTCACGAAGCTTGAAGGTCCAGGTAAGGCCGTCGTCTGATACGCCCCACTCTTCCGCCTGTCCCGGAGCGATCTGACCGTTTTCGTCGATCGTTAAGAGACACTCGAATGCGTGCAGGATCATATTTCCGCCGTCTACCGCGCTGTTCAGCGCCGGATCAATGGTTTCCGGATCCGGACCAACCTGTACGGAAAGCTGCTTGCCTTCTGCTGCTTCTTCTGCCGCTGCAGTCATCATGGTACCGCCAACCAGAGAAACGGTCATCACTGCTGCGAGAAGCATACTAATTACTCTCTTTTTCATGTTATCCTCCTTTAAATCTTTTCTCTATGCGCGCTTTTCGCGCCTGCATATGCTTTACTATAGCACAGTGATGTATTTTTGTCCATAATGAATCTTTTAATTATTAAAATTTGTTAAAATTTATTCGACATGCACGCATGCCCAGCCTCCGAAGCCAGTGTCTGCACGGCTTAATGCTTTCGCACAAAAAAAGGAGAGGCGTTTCTCATCCTCTCCAGTTTCTCTCTCAATTCAGTTTATCCAGATGATGACACGCCGCATAGTGTCCCTTACTTACCTCTTTAAACTTCGGCACCTCCGCCGCGCATTTTTCTGTCGCATACGGACAGCGTGTGCGGAACCGGCAGCCCGAAGGCGGATTTAAGGGGCTGGGTACGTCGCCCTCCAGTACGATACGCTTATTCGCGCGCGCCGTCTTCGGATCGGCGATCGGGATCGCCGAGATCAGGCTCCTGGTATACGGATGCATACTGTGGAAGATCAGCTCGTAGCTGTCTGCCAGCTCCACCAGCTTTCCGAGATACATTACGCCGATGCGGTTGGAAATATGCTTTACCACCGACAGATCGTGCGCGATGAACAGGTATGTCAGTCCCATCTGCTCCTGCAGGTCCTCAAACATATTGACCACCTGCGCCTGAATGGAAACGTCCAGCGCGGAGATCGGCTCGTCGCAGACGATGAATTTCGGATCGACCGCAAGCGCGCGGGCGATACCGACACGCTGGCGCTGACCGCCGGAAAACTCATGCGGATAGCGGTTTGCGTGCTCCGAGTTTAATCCCACCCGCTCCAGCAGGCTTTGTATCTTATTGTAGCGCTCCTCTTTTGAGGACGCCAGCTTGTGGATGTCGATCGCTTCCCCGACGATATCCCCCACCGTCATACGCGGGTCGAGGCTCGCATACGGATCCTGAAATACGATCTGCATCTCGCGGCGGTACGGCTTCATATCCACTGCCGTCTTTCTGCCGAACTGCGTTTTGCCGTCCACGATGATATCCTTCTGGTTATCATCCATCAGCGGCACATCTCCGCTGTCGAAAAGCACCTTGTCGTCGTAGATGATACGCCCCTTCGTCGGCTCATAAAGCCGGAGAAGCGAGCGCCCGGTCGTCGTCTTTCCGCAGCCGGATTCGCCGACAAGTCCTAATGTCTCTCCTTTGTTAATGAAAAACGATACGTCATCTACCGCCTGCACATACTTCTTGTTTTTTCCAAAGCCGCCAGCCGGAAAGTATTGGTAAAGGTGCTCTACCTTCAATAATTTATCGCTCATTTCGCGCTTCCTCCTTCCAGCTCTGCCTTCTGATTCATCCAGCAGGATGTGTAATGTACGTCGCCAAAGTATGTAACCGGCGCTTTCTCGCGCAGACAGATCTGCATACACTCATCGCAGCGGGACGCAAACGGGCAGCCCTTCGGCGGATTCAGCATATCAACCGGCGTTCCCTCGATCGGGACAAGACGCTCATGCTCCTTACTGTCCATGCGCGGAATGCTGCGGATCAGCCCCTTGGTGTACTCGTGCTTCGGGTTATAGAAAATATCGTCCGTTGTGCCGTACTCCACAATATTTCCGGCATACATAACCGCGATGTGGTCGCACATGCTCGCCACCACGCCGAGGTCGTGCGTGATCATCATGATCGCCATGCCAAGCTTATCCTTCAGATCCATCATCAGCTCCAGGATCTGCGCCTGAATGGTCACATCGAGCGCCGTCGTCGGCTCGTCCGCGATCAGAAGCTTCGGCTCGCACGCCAGAGCGATCGCGATCATCACACGCTGGCGCATACCGCCGGACAGCTCGTGCGGATACTGCTTCAGACGCTTCTTCGGCTCATTGATCCCGACAAGCTGCAGAAGCTCCTCCGCGCGCTCCTGTACCTCTTTCTTGCTCTTATTGGTGTGGAGCCTGATCACCTCGCGGATCTGGTTGCCGATCGTGTAGACCGGATTCAGGCTCGTCATCGGGTCCTGGAAGATGATGGAGACTTCATTTCCACGCATCTTCTGGAATTCCTTTTCTGTCATATCGTTGATGCGGTGGCCGTTGAAATCCAGCGTACCGCCGAGCAGCTTACCCGGATACGCCGTCAGTCCCATCAGACTGTACGCCGTTACCGATTTGCCGGAGCCGCTCTCGCCGACGATGCCAAGCACCTCTCCCTGCTTAATGTGGAAAGATACGTCGTTCAGCGCCTTTACCTCCCCCGCCGGTGTGAAGAAAGAGAGGCGTTCGTGTTCTATGTTTACCAGATATTCACTCATGTTGTTCTCCTCCCTAATTCTTCATCTTCGGGTCAAACGCGTCGCGCAGACCGTCGCCGAGCAGGTTAAAGCTCAGAATAATCAAACTGATCAGTATCGCCGGGATAAACAGCAGATACGGATAAGTATTCAGACCATTGATCGCATCGCTCGCAAGGCTTCCAAGCGACGGCATCGGCACCGCCACGCCAAGTCCGAGGAAGCTTAAAAAGCTCTCTGTGAAAATGGAGGACGGAATCTGCAGGGTCGTGGTAACGATCAGCGTACCGATACAGTTTGTCAGCAGATGCTTTTTGATAATTCTGGCGTTCGATGCGCCAAGCGCACGCGCCGCCGTCACGTACTCGCTCTCCTTTAAGGTGAGGATCTGGCTTCGCACCATGCGCGCCATGCCGCCCCAGTACAGAAGTGCGAACACGATAAAGATACTGATGAGGTTTTTACCGAGCACCTGCACCCAACCGAAGCCCGGCATCGTGGCGAGCGTCTCAAGAGGCGCCTTCAGCGCAAACGATAAAAGCACGATCAGCAGCACGTCCGGGATGGTATAGATAATATCGACAATACGCATCATGATAATATCCACCCAGCCGCCGAAAAATGCTGCGATGGAGCCGAACAGAGAGCCGACTACCAGGATGATCACGGCTGCCACCAGACCAACGATCAGAGAAACACGGCTTCCCATCATCACACGGATAGCATAGTCACGTCCGTGCTTGTCCGTGCCAAGCACGTGCGGGAACACCTTTTCCCCGGCGTCGATGCGCGCCTGCTCCTCCTCGGAATATGTCATCGGTGCAAGATGCTCGCTCCCACGAATCTGTTCCTCGTAGCTGTACGGATAAAATGCCGGCACCACAAAGGAAAAGAACATGATTAATACAACTGCTATAAGGCTCACCATCGCCACCTTATTCTTCAGAAGGCGACGCATACCATCCTTCCAGAAACTGACGCTCTCGCGCATCACGACAAGGTTCTGCTTTTCCTCATTCGAAGCGGGAAGGAAGTCCTCCGGACGGATTCTTGCCTGGAAACTTAACGGATTTGGATTTTCTTTCATTTCGCATTCCCTCCTTACTTCAATTTAATACGCGGGTCTACAATCTTGTAGACGATATCCACGACCACGTTCATCAGGATCATCAGCGTTGCCAGGAAAATCGTGGTTCCCATGATGACCGTGTAATCGCGGTTCGTGATCGAGCCGATAAACTCGCCGCCAAGTCCCGGAATCGTGAAGATTTTTTCCACGATAAAGCTGCCGGTCACCGTGTAGGCAAGCAGCGGCCCCAGGTATGTGATAACTGGAAGGATCGCGTTTCGAAGCGCATGCTTGAACAGGCTGACAAACTGATTCAGGCCCTTTGCGCGCGCCGTGCGCATATAGTCCTGTCCGAGCACGTCCAGCATAGAGGAACGCATCAGACGGGTGATGTACGCCGTCGGGTAGAACGCAAGCGCCGTCACCGGCATGATATAATGCTTCCAGCTGCTGAGTCCCAGTGTCGGCAGCCACCCCAGCCGCACGCCGAACGTGTACATCAAAAGCGTACATACCACAAAGTTCGGGACGGCAATACCGCAGGTGGCAATGACAATAATAATGTTATCTCCGATCTTCCCGCGGAACATCGCCGACAGACAGCCAAGCGGCACACCAACGCAGAACGCCGCCAAAACGGCAAAACCTCCAAGCCGCGCAGATACCGGGAATTTTGTTGTGATAATAGACATAACGGTACGTCCGCGCTGCTTTAAGCTGTCGCCGAAGTCTCCATGGAGCGCATCCCCCATGTATGTAAGATACTGTTCAAACAGCGGCTTATCCAGCCCGTACTTTGCCTCCAGCGCCTCCATCGCCTTGGGGCTGACTGCTTTTTCGGATAAAAACGGTCCGCCAGGTACCATGTTCATCAGAAAAAACGTCAGCGTTGCAACGATCCAGATCGTGACAACCGCCATACCCAGACGTTTACAGATGTATTTTACCATCTTCCTTCCTCCTCATTTCTTTCTTTTTCCTGCAGAACCGCCTTGCTTTTCCGTATTGGTTACTGTTCACTCCGTTCGCAGTAACCTTCGCAAATCCATTTAAAATTCGCT
>NZ_CAJKOX010000023.1 GCF_905201705.1 uncultured Marvinbryantia sp. | reverse complement strand
TCTGTCTGTCTGTCTGTCTGTCTGTCTGTCTGTCTGTCTGTCTGTCTGTCTGTCTACAGATTATCTCATTTGGCAGCATCATGCGCAACCCTTTCCTGGAAAAATTCCTGTCTCGTGACAGTTTTGATGTGACGCTATTATAATATTTTTCTGTCTTTATTTCCATAGGGGCGGCACGAATCGTTAAAAATCCGGCACGAATTGTAACTTTCATCCCGCAGACAGACAGTCAACTGCTTACAGCAATCCCGCACCGGAAGCTTCCACGCTGCCTTTATTCTCTCCCTGCGCCTCCTGTCCGCACAATATAAAGCTGACTTTGGCTTTACAGGTTCATCTTCGGAGTAGAATCCTCCGCAATATCCCTGTTTTTCCGCCTTTTTCCAATTCTTCGATTCAGCAAAATTCTTCCCATTTATGTAAATCCTTTTTCTAACAAGTGCAATATTTTTCTCGTGTCCCTTTAAAGGCACTCAACAGTATTTTCTTCACTTCCATATCATCTTTAAAGACGTACATCCAGACTGAAAAGAATCCGCTGGATTTCGCCAGCATTTCTATTTGTTCTAAATACTCCTGTCTCTGGGCTGATTCTCTGACTTTATCCCAGCCACGTTTACTGGACAGTGCATAGTTACGGGCTTCGTTTCTCGTGGCATAGCGCCGGTCCTTCACCGTCGGAGTGATCGGGATATTATCTAATTTCAGGAGCCTGAACAGGTTCTCTGCTTTCTCTTTTACACCCTTTTCCTGACTTTGCAAATATTCCTCATTCAATCCAGGAATATCCATGTCGTAAGAAAACGCATGAAATGTATCGTCTTCGTCCGGCCATAGGTATTTTCCCTTATCTCCTTTTGCCACGATCGTGCTTTTACGAGTGTTACAATATTTACAGGAAAGCAGTAAATTTTCCCATGCCAGCTCTTCCCCGCCTCTGGCCCTTGCTTCTTTGTGCTCTACCTCTGGCACATGATTGATTGGGAATTCACAAAAAGAGCAATATGGCCCTACTCGTTCTTCCAGATACGGCTCTGCTTCCTGGTACTTTTTAAACACCTTGTCCGGAGTTTCTCCTTTATTCACTGGTCTCATTCATCCATCTCCACTGTTTTCTCCAGGTACTTCTGCTTCATCCATGCGCTGTATGCGGGATTATCGCTATATTCTGCGGAAAGAACATCCAGCCGCTCTTTCAGTTCCTGTAACCTTTCTTTCGACACATTGCCTTTCAGCGCATGAAAATATTCTTCTGCAGCCTGATACATTTTTAGTTTCTTCTCACTATATTGCGCTACTGGAACCATCATAATATCTTCTGCAATATCCTCTATGCTCTGCCCCGAATACTCTTCGTCTAAAATCGTATCTAACGCAATCAATTCGCCCGGTTCTAAAGACTGGATAATAAACGGAGAATGAGTAGCACATATAAACTGTACTTTGGGAAATAATTCTTTCAAAATGCGTACAATCCGTCTCTGCCATGTCGGATGCAGGCTTAAATCCAATTCATCAATAACAACCACACCCGGAGTTTTTTTCAAAGTGTCTTTACCCAGGTATGGATTTAATATACACATTTTGGTCGCTATATCCGTTACTATTTTAATGACATTTCTGTATCCATCACTTAATGCCGAAAAATTGATTACCGTGCCATCCGGATTCTTCACAGCGATTTCTCCATATCTTGATGAATATAACGCCTGCTGTCCCGGAGACATTTCTTCTTCCAGACTATATTTTACCGCATCCATAATCACCTCGTATGAGGGAAGTGGAATACCATCATTTTCTTCCGACGCCAGGCTTCCTAATAACTTGATATACTCAAATGATGTTTGATTTCCTCTTTTCGGATCAAGGCATCTTTGATAAGCATCTGTTCTTCCTGGAATTTTATCGATCTCCCCTGTACGGTTCTCATTCCACAGTCTTGCAGAACTCAGATATAGTACCAGCGGATATATTTGACCTTCATCTGAACCGTCTGCTGCTTTTATCGCTTTTTCCCATTCCGCAACCATTTCCCGCATAGGATTTTGTCCAATAAATTTTGTCCGTCCGCCTTCTTTTTCCAGCGTCCTTACGCATTCCACTGTTTTGCTGTCCCACATAATCTGACTGCTGACAGTACAGGGGAACTGTTTTACCGATGCTGTAACAGCAACATTTTTCACCGGTTTTAATGCCTTCATTAAAACATCATTATCTGAAATATTATGCCCGAATCTGCTTGGCACATATTCTTTAAAAGCAGTCAGATATGCGCCCAAAATAACCGTAGCAGCTTCTAAAACCGTAGTTTTCCCTGATGCGTTCTTTCCGATAAAAATATTCATCCTGGGATTAAGTTCATATGTAGAATTGCTAAACCTTCTAAAATTTAACAGTTCTATATTTTTTAAATAAAATCTCTCCATGGCATCCTCCATGTATCCAGACTGCTAAAAACCTTTTTCAATTTTGTAGTTTCACCATTCATCTTGCTATATAGTATAACCATTTACACAACTAAAATCAATATTCCAAATAAATTGGTATATCACTCTTGCCGGTAAACTGCAATTATGCTAAACTGTGCGTGGACGCAGATACGCTAAACTGTGTGTGGCGCAGGGCGCAGGTACGCTGAGCTGTACGTGGGCGCAGAGTTTTCCCGCAAATTTTCCCCGGCATACCAGCGGAACCGGATTTTTTTAGTAGCACATATTATAATAAGGAGACTTTTATTTATGAGATTATTGATTATCAGACACGGAGATCCTGATTATGAGCATGATACATTGACCGAGCGCGGCTGGAAGGAAGCAAAGGCCCTTGCCGCCCGTATTGCGCCGATGGATATCAAAGATATTTATGTTTCTGTTCTTGGCAGAGCGCGCGATACCGCCTCCTGCAGCTTAAAGGCAATGAACCGCACCGCCACCGCGGAGTGCGACTGGATGCGGGAGTTTCCGGCAATTCTGGAATTTAAAGAGGGGGATCCCCTTCTTTCTGCATATCCGGGCGCCCGTCAGCGCGAGGACGGCACCCTTTACGCTCCTGTAATCTGGGATATCCTGCCTGATTACTGGACGAAGCATGAAGAATATTATCACAAAACCAACTGGAGACAAAGCGAGATCTGTACACAAAGTAATATGATACAATGCTACGATTATGTCACAAAGAATTTTGACGCGCTGCTCGCAGAGCACGGATATGAACGCTGCGGCAATCTGTATCATGTCACAAAAGCCAATACAGACACGCTTGCTTTTTTCTGCCACTTTGGGCTGGAGTGTGTTCTTCTGTCCCACCTGCTGGGAATCTCTCCGTTTGTGCTCTGGCATGGAACAGCGTTCGCTCCGACCAGCGTGAGCACCATTTACACCGAAGAACGTCAGAAAGGCATTGCCTCTTTCCGTGCGGCACAGCTTGGAGACATTTCCCATCTGTACACGGCAGGCATGGAACCCTCGTTTTCCGCACGCTTTTGTGAAACATATGACGACGATTTGCAGAGACATTAAGATCTGTTCTGCACGGATTCCTGTTTTGCATAAAGTTCTATTTTACATAAATTCCTGTGCAGCACAAATTTCTATTCTGCATAAATTCCTGTGCAGCACAAATTCCTGTACAGCGGGGTTTTTGCTGCACAGGAATTTTTTACTGCTCTCCTTTTCTCCCCGCCAGCACCAGACCGCTTGTCAGCGCCGTAAACGGCGCCACTGTCACAAGCCCGAAGCTGCCGACCAGAGTATCCAGAATTTCTGAGGAAATGTATTTATAATTCAAAATGTTGTCCAGCGGCGTTCCCTGCGCCATAAATACCATCAAAAGCGCAATGCTCCCGCCGGAATATGCAAGAAGCAATGTCGTCGTCATCGTCCCCATGGCAGCTCTGCCTACGGTCATACCGGAGAGAATTGCTTCTTTTTTGGTGATATCCGGCTTTTTGAGAACAACCTCCTGCACAGCGCTGGTGATATCGACCGACAGATCCATCACCGCGCCAGAAGCCCCGATAAAAATACTTGCCATAAAAATCTGCGTCAGATTCAAATGCTCATAGCCGCTATAGATGAGGCTTTCCGAATTCGTCATGATCGCGCCGTGAATGCGGAATGCGTCCGTGAAGATCATTCCGAGCACGCAGGTTGTCAGAATCCCCAGAAACGAACCCGACACCGCTGCAAACGAGCGCCGGTCAAACCCATACACCAGCGTGATGATCATAATAGTCAAAAACAATACGATACCTAAGCCAAGCAGCACCGGCTGCATACCGTTTAAATATGCCGGAACCAGTACCTTCCATATGGTCAGCACCGTCAGCACAAACGACAAAATTGCGCGGATCCCGCTTACCCCGGCGAAAACAAAAAGTAACACTACAAAGCATCCGGCAAGGATTGCTTCTTTATCGATGCGGTAATGGTCGATCAGATTGACAGAGAGGATTTCTTCCCCCTTGTGGCTGATCACCACCAATACCCGGTCGCCCGGCACAAAAATTTTGTCAGTCTGCAGCGAACCGGTCAGCATATTTACGCCTTCCGCCTCCTGTCCTTGAAACATTCCACCCTCAAACCGCACCCTGCAGCTCTGCTCCCCGGATTTAATCAGTCCGGTACTGATGATCTTGCTGTCATCCACCGAAACAACCTCTGCGCTGCAGCGCTCTGTTCCTTTATAAATGACTGCATCCTCATATCCGGTCGGCAGAAATAAAAGAACCGCTATCAGCAGGAGGCTGAAAACAACCGGAAGCTGATAGCTGATCCCTTTTTTGCTCTTTTGAAAAAACTTCATTAAGTTACTCTACACCTGTGAGGGCTGCCATATTGTTGTAAATATCCGTATTATCGTAATAGCCCTCAAACAAGTCCTGCCCTGCGCCGAGTGCAAATACCGGAACCGGAAGACCGGTATGCGCATAAGACGAGAAGCTGATGCCGGATTTGTTGTTTAAAATATGTGTGATGGTTACAGAAAGCGGCTCATAGGTTCCGTACAGGAGATATTCTTCCTGGGTCATTTCATCTTTCTTGCCTTTTCCTGATTCCAGTGTCCTGTTATACGCATCTTCCAGTTTTCCATACTCATATTCTGTAAGTACCAGTTTGGAATCCTCAGTCGCATCCGGATCGTCCGCCGTCATAAGTCCGAAATTTTCTTTAATGTCTTTCAGCACCTCTTCAAACGGTGTCTGGTTCTCCTTGTATCCCGCCACATAATCCGAGTCAAACTTTGCATAAGAAATCTTCTGGTTCGTCAGATTTGTGAGATATGTATCATAATCTGTACCTGCAAAACCAATCGTCAGACCGCCGGTTTCATGGTCGCCTGTTACCAGAATCAGCGTCTCTTCCGGATGCTCGTTGTAAAATTCCACTGCGCTCGCCACTGCTTCACTTAATGCATATGTGTCATTGATCGTCGAACCAGCGTCATTTGCGTGACATGCCCAGTCGATCTTTCCGCCTTCTACCATCATGAAAAAGCCGTTTTCGTTGTCAAGTACTTCTATTCCCTTGTCCACATAATCTTTCAGCTGCCATTCGCCCTCTGCCGCATCCAGGTCATAAGACATCGCATCGGAATCCGCCAGCGTCTCGGCAACCACAATTGCCTTGCCATCTTCAGCAGTGAGTGCTTCTGCCTCAGCCTGTGTTTTGATAACCTTGTAGCCCGCGCTTTCCGCTACCTGATATGCATCGTCTTTCGGATCGTCCTCTTTTCCTGTCGGATCGAGCAGCGCGCCGCCTGCGAAATAATCAAATCCACTCTCAACAAGCTCCATGGAAATATCATAATAACTGTTTCTGGATGCCTGGTGTGCATAAAATGCCGCCGGAGTTGCATGGTTTAAGTTTACGCTCGTAACAATTCCTATTTTGTAGTCCTTCTGAGCCTTCAGCTTTTCCGCGATCGTCTCAAACGGAATCGTCATCGTCGTATCCATATTGATCGTACCGCTGTAGGTCTTGTTTCCCGTCGCGATAGAGGTCGCTGTCGACGCGGAATCCGGTGCGAATGAGGTACTGTCAAAGGTCTGCGCTGTGCCTACCACCGGAAAATTCATAAAGGAAAGTGCTGTCGTCTCGATCCCGCCGTCGCTTGCGGTTGTCCCAAGATAATCTGCCGTCGTCTGGATCTGCGGAAAGCTCATACCGTCTCCGATAAACAGGAAAATATACTTCGGCGCTGCCGCTTCCTCTGCCGCCCCTGCGCTGACTGCCGGAATCCCTGCGATCGCCGGAACTGCCATGCACATGGATAATAACATTGCCATAATCTGCTTTTTCTTCATCATATCCTCCTAAAATAATGTTTTTTGCGCATATGGCACGTTCTGAAGCCTATTGCATTACCTGATTTCTTCTGTCTTTCAGAACATCGTGCTCTGCGCTGTGTACGATATTATTTTAGTGATGATATGTAAATTGCAATATCCTCCGACTGTAAATGTCACGTAAAAAATATGTGTAAATTTATTCTTATGATTTATGCAGCCTCTGCTTCCTGCTGCACTTCAGTTTCCTGGTACATTTTCATATACTGCGCAAGCGCCGCGTCACTTTCCACAGCTTCCTCATATGCCTGCTGCGCCAGATTAATCAATGTCTGTCCCTCTTCGCTGCTTCGTACGCTTTCAATGAGCTGCAGCACCAGCTCATCCTCTGAAGCATCAGAGAACTGCAGGCTCCCATCCTCGTCTGTCTGCAGATATGCCCAGGAAAGGCTCGGAACCGATGTGTCAATTTCTTCCAGTGACACCTCGTATGCGGCATAAACGAAATAGCTGCCGTCTGTTACCCCTGCCTGCGACCAGGTGTGGAGATTGCTGTATTCTTTTTCCGCATCACTCTTCTCATTATAATATGAGGACATCACTGCAAAAATCACATCCTCATCCTGCGCAAGCTCCTGAAACTTATTGGAATCCAGGCTTTTCCCAAATAATTCTACCGCTGTTGTCTCTGCATTCTCTGTTCCCGCTGTGTTTCCTGTCTCCCCTGCGTTTTCTGTACGTTCCGCCTGTGTCGCTTCCATCTCTCCTGTGGGATCCTTTCCCATGCTTTGAAACCGTGCAATCAAAAGACCTGCAAAAATAATTATAAGTAACACCAGGATGCGCCGCAGTATCCTGTTTACATGCGCTGTCCTCTCTCTGTTTTCTCTGTTCCCTCTATTCTCTCTGTCTTTTCTGCGTTCTCTATTCTCTCTGTTTTCTTTACTCTCTCTGCCCATGCCCTGCTCTCCTCATATCTCTTCTATATCTATTCGTATTTTATCTGACCACTTTATATAAAATAATTCTTGAAGAAAAATTGAAAACATCATTTTCTCTAAGGTTTCACAGATTTTTCACAAAAATACGTTTTTTTCAACCCTTTTTCAATTTGGTTGTGATATGTTATATAATATTACAATTAATACCAGGAGCACATACATGAACATATTGGTAATCGAAGACGAACTGCATTTAAAAGAAGCGCTCACCGCAGCCCTGAGAAAAGAAGGCTATCCGACAGACAGCGCTTCCGATGGCATCAGCGGTCTTGAGCTTGCACTCAGCAGCCGCTATGACGTGATCATTCTGGATCTGATGCTGCCCGGAATGGACGGCTATCAGGTTCTGCAGCAGATTCGCCGGGAAAAAATAGGATCTGCGGTTATTATTTTGTCGGCAAAGTCCGAGCTGGAGGACAAAATTACCGGGCTCGATTTTGGTGCGGATGATTATCTGACGAAACCGTTCCAGATGAAGGAATTATTTGCAAGAATCCGCGCCGTCACCAGACGCCACGGCGAGGTTGTCCGGGATGAGCTTGTTTTTTGTGACCTTTACTTAAATATACGCACGTTCACGCTTTCCTCATCTGCCACATCACATACGCTGACGCTTGGGAGCAAGGAATTTCAACTTATGGAATATCTGATGCGAAATCCGAAGCAGGTGATTTCCAGAAGCCAGATCACAGAAAAAATATGGGGCTATGATTCGGAAGTGGAGTACAATAACGTGGATGTGTATATCTCTTTCCTGCGCAAAAAGCTGAAACACACCGGTGCGCATGTAGAGATACGCGCCATCCGCGGCATCGGCTACAGTCTCCAGGAAGCAGGTGCAGATTTATGATTAAAAAACTGGAACGGAAAATTCAATGGACAATCTTTCTCATTCTGACAGTGACGACGCTTGGCATTTTTCTGACGATCAATGTCACAAATTACCAGTCACTCGTTGCACAGGAACGCACATTTCTTCAGAGAATAGGAACCTATACGAAAAAAGCGCCGGATAATCTGCAGCCCAAATCACTTTCCGCAGAGAACGCCGCGCCAGAGCCGGATCCCAGCCTTCCGCAAATTGACGTGATGGAGTCAGATCCCAGCCTTCCGCAAATCGACATGGCGGAGCCAGATCCCAGCCTTCCGCAAATCGACATGGCGGAGCCAGATCCCAGCCTTCCGCAAATCAACATGGCGGAATCAAATTCCACGCTCCCGCAAATTGACATGATGGAGCCAGATCCCGGCCTTCCGCAAATCGACATGGCGGAACCAAAGCACGATTCTGCCCTCACAGCGGAACCGGAAGCAGAAACATCCGACGCACAGGATCTGTCTAAAACATCCGACGCGCAGGATCAGAAGAAAGGGGATGAAACGCTCCACGAATTTTACAACAGCTATATTGTGCAGATTTCCGCCGACGGCACAGTGACAGTCACAGCCTACGAAAACGCTGCCTATACAGAAGAGGAAATTACTGCTATCGCACAGGAGTTGCTTGCGTCCGGCGAGCAGGAAGGAATGTATAAAGATCTTCGGTTTCTTGTAAAAACGCTCCCGGACAAAAAAGAAATTGTTTTTCTGAAAAGTCTTGCGCAGAGCCGTTTTCTTGCTTCTTTTGTGCGCTCTCTGACGCTGTGCCTTTTTCTGATGGTGCTGTTCTTTCTGGCGGCGCGAATACTCTCGCGCAGAATTGTGCTGCCTGTCAGGGACGCATTTAATAAGCAAAAACAATTTATATCAGACGCAAGTCATGAGCTGAAAACACCGATCACGGTAATTAATGCAAATATTGATCTTCTTCGCACAGAAATCGGGGAAAATAAATGGATGGATTATATTGAAGCGGAGGGGCAGCGCATGACCGCACTTATCACAAATCTTCTGACGCTTTCCCGTATAAGCTCCGAGGAATCGACAGTCGGAGATAGCGCACACTTTTGTGAATTTGACCTGAGCAGCGCGCTGCTTGGCACGGCGCTGTCATTTGAGAGCCTTGCGTTTGAGCACGGCATCTCCTATGACGTCGCCATCGCGGAAAATCTTTGCTGCACAGGCTGCGAGACAGAAATCCGCCAGCTTGCCGCTATTTTGCTGGACAACGCCATGAAGTACACCTCCCCGAACGGCAGCGTGCGAATCACCCTGCAGAGCTGCACGGTCTCGGAGGGACGCAGCCTCACCCTCAGACGCCGCCCCCGGCGCATTGCGCTTCTGGAGGTTTCCAACACCGGCGCAGAAATCCCCAGAGAAGAGCTGGAGAAAATTTTTGACCGTTTTTACCGCACCGATAAATCACGAAACCGCGCGAGCGGCGGCTTCGGGCTTGGACTTGCGATCGCAAAATCCATCGCTGAAAAGCATGGCGGTGAAATTCTTGTGGAAAGCCGCGGCGGATGGACAACCTTTTCCGCCAGAATCCCTCTCTGAACACGATCCGGCTGATTCTATATCTCCGGCGACGTTCACAGACTGCCTTTTGGGAAGAAAATTTCACTATGCTCAAAAACTACAGGATCGGCTCAATGACTGCCCGGAAATATCGGTCTAATTCCTCTGGCGTTTGCTTCATTCGGCCTTTAATCCACCACAGCACCATTTCTACAAAGCTGCCGGAAATATGGTTGACTAGAAAGTCCTGCGGAATATTCGTATTGTTTTTCCTGTTTTGATTGACAAACTGATCTTGTATCAATTCGTTTAAGCTGTCTTTAAAATACCGCAGGAAAAGTTCGCTGCTTTCGCAGGAAAGCAATTCGAGGATATTATTTTCATCTTCCTGCAGGTGATGTAATAAATGACAGAATACAGACTCCGGCGCATTTCTGTCGGAATATAATCCGTGCGTGTGGGTGCGATCCATTGCGCTGCTGATAATATGGCCGAAAAGTTCTTCACATAAGGCTTTCAGCAGATCGTCTTTTGTTTCAAAGTGTGCATAAAATGTTGTCCGGCCAACATTTGCAGTATCAATAATTTCCTGTACCGTAATTTTGTTATAGCTTTTTTCCGCCAGGAGCGTACTGAATGCAGAAAAAATAGCTGCCCTTGTTTTCTGCTGTCGTCTGTCCATTTCTTAAATAGCTACCTCTTTCCGTACAATTTTTCAAAAATGTTCCATACGAAACACGGGGACAATATTATCCGTTGTATTTCATTTGTTCCCTGCTTACAATAAAAGAGAACAAAGTGTTCGTTATTGAATTTATTGTACGGCAGCTGCAGGCAAGTGTCAAGCAGGTTCGCTATGGATCGGAGGAATTATGATGTTAAAGAAGCTCAATAATTTTCTGGCGGGATGGCCTATGACAATGATCGGCGGCGTCTTTTTAATTTTCAGCTTTGTCCTGCCAAAAGCAGGCGTAAACCTGCCTGTTGCCCCCGCATGGGCGACCATTATCATAAGCGGCATACCGCTTTTGTATCTGGCAATATGGCGAATGATCCACAATCCCGGTATCAGCAAAATATCATCTGCTCTTTTGATTTGCATCGCCATGTTCGCCGCTATTGCAATCGGAGATTTGTTTGCGGCAGGAGAAGTTGTGTTCATTATGGCAGTCGGCGCGCTTTTGGAGGAAGCCACAACCAACCGGGCAAAAAAGGCCTCAAAAAGCTGATTCGTCTTGCGCCGACAAAGGGACGCAAGCTAAATGACGGGAAAGAAGAAATGATACCGGCAGAGGAAATCCGGCAGGGAGATCTGCTGCGTATTCTGCCCGGCGAAACGATCCCGGTTGACGGAACGATCATAAATGGCGAAACCTCGGTTGACCAGTCTATTATGACAGGAGAATCCCTTCCGGTGGACAAAGGTGTGGGGGAAGAAGTGTTTTGCGGTACCATCAACCGCTTTGGTTCGATTGATATTTCGGCAACAAAAGTGGGAGAAAACAGTTCTTTGCAAACAATGATCCGCATGGTGCAGGACGCAGAGAATAAACAGGCTCCCATGCAGAGAATCGCCGACAGGGCTGCAAGCTGGCTGGTTCCTGTTGCCCTGCTTATCGCAATTTGGGCCTATGTATTCACCGGGAATATTATTACCGCAGTCACCGTGTTAGTTGTGTTCTGCCCCTGCGCCCTTGTATTGGCAACGCCTACCGCAATCATGGCAGCAATCGGTCAGGCAACAAAACATGGTGTGATCATCAAGTCCGGAGAGGCCCTTGAAAAAATGGGAAAGGTGGATACGATTGCTTTTGATAAAACCGGTACTTTAACCTATGGCCGCTTAGATGTCAGCGATATAATTTCTTTTGATGAGGCGATCAGTGAAACAGACTTGCTTTCTCTGGCCGCTTCCGCTGAAGCCAAAAGCGAGCACCCGCTGGGAAAAGCGATTGTTGCATATGCAAAGGCGAAAGAAATTCCATTGGCAGAATCAACTGCTTTCAGCATGACTGCCGGCAAAGGGATTTTTGCAGAGATAGACAACCACAGGCTGCTTTGCGGCAATGAAAAATATCTCACCGAAAGTGGTGTTTCGATTGATACCAGGGTTCATTTCGCATTGGAACGGCTGCGTACACAGGGAAAGGCTTCTATTCTTGTAGCGGAAGGCCAAAAAAGTATCGGTGTTATCGCACTTTCTGATGTGCTGCGTCCGGAAGCGAAAGACATGGTTTCCCGTCTTTCGGATATGCACATCCGTACTGTTTTGCTTACCGGCGATCATCAAAAAACGGCTGATTATTTTGCACAGCAGGTTGGTATCTCTGAAGTCCGGGCAGAACTTTTGCCGGAAGAAAAAGTGCAGAGCATTGAGAAATTGCAGGCAGAAAATCACAGGGTCTGCATGATCGGCGACGGTGTCAACGATGCGCCGGCTTTGAAAACCGCCGATGTAAGCGTGGCTATGGGAAGCATGGGAAGCGACATTGCCGTTGACGCCGCGGAAGTTGCCCTGATGAGTGATGACATTTCAAAAATTCCGTATTTGAAGCGGCTGTCTAATGCAACGGTTAAGACCATCAAAGCCAGCATTACCCTGTCTATGTGTATTAACTTTGTGGCGATCGTGCTGTCGCTCATGGAAGTATTAACACCCACCACCGGAGCGCTGGTACACAACGCCGGTTCCTGTTTCGTTGTGCTGATCGCTGCGCTGCTTTATGACAGGAAATTCGAATAAAAAGATTCAGATGGAAATAGGAATTGACGATGAACAATTTTCCGTCACAAAAGGAGAGAGTATACGATTCAGGGGTGATACGATTCACTCTTATCGAAATGCCGGAGCCGAAACCACGATTCTGCACATGATCCTGTATAATCCCTGAAAGGTCACCATATACAACAGGGGCCGCGATCTGCAGGAAATAGATCTCGCCCCCTGTATCTGCTTTTCTCAACATATAGAAATTTCTGCATAAGAAAATCCCTAAAAGATTACTCTCTCAGGGCTTACTACTATTCATACTATATGACGCATTACTTTATGTATTGCAGATCTCCATTTCTTAACATTTGAAATTTTCCATCATATAGATCATCAAGCACCTGCTGTATAGGCACTCTTATACGTTGATGTCCTGATGCAGACCAAACCCTATACTCCGTCTGATTCTTCAAAAAGGCAGACAACCTATTGTAATATTCCTGCATTTCGGATTTGTCATGCCCCATCTTCATCAACTTATAAAAAACTCCTAAAATACTAATACAATGAACAGGCTTTGTTAAACCGGCTATACTTCGCCTTGCTCTGAAATCGTCAGAACAAAATACATATACCCGATTACTATGAATAATCTCCATCATTTGGATTAGTACGTAGGTCTTTTTCTCTCCCAAACCATTCTGAGAAGGAACACCATCATCGCATGTTTTTAATACTGCAAGAAATATTTCCACATCTTCCAAATTATCTATATCACTCATCGAGCCATAGTATTTTTCGAAAAATCCAGTATTAAATGTATCACAACTTATCTGTAACAATGTTAGATACATACTTGTTGCAGATGTGCCATATATTTTTCCAAGTTCTGTTACTATGTCACGGTCTGAATATATTTTACTGTTCCGCTCTGAATTTTATCTTCGAGCCATGGGTTCGGATCAGGAACCACTTCGTGTCTGGTCAGTTCCTCTTTAATCATTTCGTGACAGAAAAACTCATAATCCGTAAACTCTATTACAAAATCTGTTAAGGTGTGGTTCGCTGCATTTCTTGCTACATGCGATTTGTACAAAAAGTCCGTATCCAGCAAGGCATATTTCTTGTCAACTCCCATAGACATTACCTCACTGTTTTCTTAAACGTTTTACAATTTCATCTAATCTGATCTTATCACTCTCTAATCGTTCATCACGAACTGCTTCAAATTGTTCAACATCGTACATAAGCTCTGATAAACTCCCAAATCTAATGAAATTATTAGGAATTTCCTGCCATCTTGCAGCTTTTCCTGTAAGCTCCATTTGTTTTTCAATTTCTGTCACATCAATCTGCAATAACATCCTTGCCGCCTTTATATCAATTTTATCCTCTTCAAAAAGCCGAAGCACTGCAGCCTTGTATGGAATTGCAAAAATATCCATTATTTTAAGCACTGTTTGTACAGAAATGTTCTTATAGGATAAATTATACACACCTGTCTGTTCATCAAGGCGGTCCTTTGGTGCCAATAAAATCGCAGCAAAAGCATTTGCTGCCATATCCTCAATTTCTTTTGCTTCCTCATCTATGGTATCAGATTCCAGGATTGAACCTGATTGTAACAAAACTGGATCGTTTTCTTCAAAATAACAATAAATATGATACAACTCATGTGCTGCTGCAAAGATTTGCTTCGATAATGGCAGAGATGAATTAATCATTACAAACATACGCCCCTGGCGAATAAATGTACATGCGCATAATTCCGCATCTCCAATTGGATATCTCAACATATCAAATGGCATATCGTGACGCGCCGCATAATTCTCCAACACATTAAAAATATCATCCTGGATAATATTGTTTTTATTATAAAGTGAATTGAAGCTTGTTGCACATTCACTTATTTTTATGTATTTTTTTCTGTCTCTAACAAACAGACTGTTATCCAAAACCCGGCACATAACTTTACGCCTCCCATGGCTTCATCATTTCCTCAGCATTTTCACGAGTACGTGCATAAAAACAAATAAGATCTGCAATCTCATCTGCAATTTTCAGTCCTTCTTTTGCTTCCCGAGATTCCACTTTACCCATAAATGCTTTTACTGCATTTGTTTCCGGAATAACCTCTGGAACCTTAACCAGACTTTCCATGGAAACATTAAGAAATTCTGATATTTTCTGCAGTTCAATAGCATTAATTATTCTTGCACCACTAAGCATCTTGCTTACAATCTGCTTAGACACCCCCAGATAACCTGCGAGGTCAACCTGCTTTTTTTCACTCTGCTTCATAATATTTATAATATTGTTACTGATAATCTCATTCATATTTACCATCACAGCTACCTCCAGCATAATTTAGAGTATTATTCTCCCTTATACACCTTCATTATATTCAGGAGGATTCCAGAAGTCAATATTTTCTTGACTTTTATCGTCTTTTCTCTTGATAGAGTTCTGTTTTTAGATACATTTCAAACGTTGTATCAACATTTCAAGTAATTTTGACTTTTTGCTCGCAACAAGGTCTTTCTGATTGCTCCTGTTGTCTGTCTCGTAGTTGTCCGAGTACCTTCCCAATGTCTCCATTAATACAGATAGAGCGTTCTCTGATTTCCGCTGGTGCGCAGGCTTCTCCATAATTGATGCAGGCATAGACCGCCTTTGGGCTCTCTGCCGTCATACGCCAGAAAGAAAATTTCACTATGCCGGGAGTATTGGCTCCAACCCCCAATTCAAGATAAAGTACTCTTAATCCTTCATGCCGGCGCACAAAATCTGAATATCTGCCCTGTGCGGCATACCAGCCTTCATCCTGCACAAAAGTATTATCGCAGCGCAAATTCATAGTCATTGGTTTTCCGCATACAGGACAATGAGGAACCAGTTCAGATGGAATCCGCATATTGTTTTGTTCTTTCAGCATTTGCAGAACAGTTTCTTTATTGTCGTATGTTTTTTCATGACATGGGTCGGAACATTGCCACAGCCCGTAATCTCCCTGGGTATAAAACAATCTCTTTTTGTCAAATCCCGCTTTCTGAAAACAATGATCCACGTTCGTTGTAAGCACGAAATAGTCCTTGTCTTTCACAGTTTCCAGCAATTTCTGATAAACCGGTTTTGGAATGTCTACATAACGGTTATAATAAATATGACGGCTCCACCATGCCCAATATTCCTCAGGAGAAGAATACGGGTAAAACCCGCCGGAATACATATCACGGATCCCATACTTTTCTGCAAAATCTCCAAAATATTTTTGGAAACGCTCCCCGCCGTAAGTAAATCCGGCCGAAGCGGAAAGACCGGAACCTGCCCCGATCAGCACTGCATCCGCCTGCCGAAACTCTATTTGTAATTGTTCAATCTGCTGTGAGTAGCTTTCTGTAGATTTCTTTGTCAAAATCTTTGAAAACACAAAATATCACCTCTTTTCAATTACCTGTTTCGGACAGATTTCCGCGCAACGCCCACAGTGCAGGCAGTGATTCTGAGCGATCACAACTGGTTTTTGGGAAATATCAATACATTTCTGTGGACAGACAGAGTAACATAACTTACAGCCGATACATCCCTCACCCACAAAATAGCCTCCCTGCTTCTTCTGAATATTTCCAACCACAAAGCTGTCCCGCGTCACACAGGAAGGATCGCTGATGTCAAAAAACTCCCCTTCCGCTTCATAAACCGCAAAAACCTCCAGCGCACTGCGGGTATCTTCCGGATAGATCTGCTGCATATAAGGATTCTTTTCAAAAATCTCATCCAGCTTTTCACTTCCTATATTGGTAACCTCTCCCCGCAATGAAATAGAATATTTATCCTTTGTGGCAGACAGGGAAATATATTTCTGCTTCATCAACTGTTCATAAAATGCCTTTCCTTTTGCTGTCAGGAAGTAGACTCCCTTGTCATCCCACAGCATCATATCAATCACACGGGTCTGCGGATGTCCGTCAGCGCCGATCGTTGCAATCACAGCAGAATGTATCTGCTCCACCAGTAATCTCAAATAATCTTTTGTCTGCATTTGAAGCACTCCTTTCAACGGTTCCCCTTCAGCACAGGTACCAGGCGCTTATAAACCATTATAGTAAACGCTCCGATCACCAGTCCCTTTAACAGGTTAAATGGAAAAGCATTATATAATACAACATCCAGTTTCGTATTAATAAACGGAATAAACATTCCGAAAGATTCAATGAGCTGATCCATTGGCATAAACCCTTCAAACATGGGAAGCAGGATAAAATAATTTGCAATCGCTGCCGTAATCCCCATGACTACACTCCCGACAATGCAGGAAACCACTGCTGTTTTTTTCGTTTTATGCCATTTATAGATAAGGCCCGCAGTCAGGACATAAGAGGAACCCATCAGAAAATTGGCAAGCTCTCCCACGCCTCCTGTAGAAGTTGATAACAACTGAAGGCCGTTTTTTACAAGTTCAATCATCACTCCGATAGACGGGCCAAATGCAAATGCCCCGATCAGAGCGGGAAAATCAGATAAATCCATTCTTGCGAAAGGCGGCGAAAGCGGCACCGGAAATTCCGCAAAAGCCATAATATACGATATTGCGGCAAGCATGGCCGTCATAGTGATTTTTCTTACTGCTGGTGTTGTATTCTGTTTTTTTACTGATAATGATATCGTTTTACTCATAATTCTCCTGTATGAGATATGATTGTGCTTAAGAGAAGATCCCCGCAGGTTCTTTTTCTGCGGGGCTTCTCCTGTCATATCTTCTTCCATCCGGACTATTACCGTCGGTAGTGGAATTTCTCCACATCAGCCGTTTATTTTCTTAAAATTCATAAGGCGGCTTGCCGGAAAAATCTGCGATCACACCATGCGGATCTTCCAGATAGAAAACCTCAAAAATCGGGTTATCCGCGGTCTGATACTGTCCCTTGACGATCGGGTTTGCGATGCACATTTCCTTTGCAGCCATGTTATTTTCAAATACCGCCTTGCCATGCAGACGAATCCATGCATAGGACGGACTGGAAACAGAAATCTCAATCTCAGGATTCTCCAGCATATCCTTGTAAACATCCTTTGTGTTGTTAGTGCAGAACCACAGCTTCCCGTCCATTTCTCCGGAAAACATGAACGGGCGGCATTTTGCTTTTCCATCACGTCCTACGGTTGCCAGATACTGAACCGGGTTCTCATTTAAAAATTCAATTACTTTCTTCATTGTACTTACCTCCAAATTGGTTTTATTTTGTTTGTTGGCTCTCGCCTTTGTTGATCATATTGTAGCAATCCTTCTCTTTTCTGTGAAGTACGCACAATATTGTGGTATAGTTACCAGCAGGAAACCATGCTTTCCCGAACTGTTTTTTCCTCTTTTCGTTCGGAATCGCTTGCTTTTCCTTCCTGATGCTCTTATAATAAAACCGTACCACCATTTCGTAAAGTAAGCACAATATTGTGCCATAGTTACCTATAAGATACCATGAAAGCGAGGAGTGTTTTATATGGAGACCCCAAAAGAAATTGCCAGTAAACCGGCAAAGACATTACCGGATTGTCCGGTGGAGACAACTTTAACCTTAATCAGTGATAAATGGAAAGTATTGATCCTGCGGGATTTATTGCCCGGAACCAAACGCTTCGGAGAATTAAAAAAATCCATCGGACACGTGTCGCAGAAGGTTCTGACTGCGCAGCTTCGCCAGATGGAAGAAAGCGGTCTGGTTATCCGTACCGTTTTCCCGGAAGTTCCTCCCCATGTAGAATACACACTGACAGAGCTTGGTTACAGTCTCAAGCCCATTTTGGATTCCATGTGGGATTGGGGCGAAAATTACAAAGCTAAAAATTCACAATAACCGGCATCCCCGGATTTTCCGGGTTCTCTTAACATACCAACTTATTTTTGATATGAATTAACCAAGGGCTCGACAGCAGAATCTGCCGTCAAGCCCCATCAATTATCATAAAAGATCTTTCAGTCTTTAAGCAGCCGCCTATAGATCTCATAATCCATGTCTTTGAAAACATTGAATACTACCGCCGGTCCGGTCTGATCTTTCTTCCGGCATTCTTTTACCGTCTGTACTGCTATTTCCGCCGCCAGCTCATTCGGAAAATGGAATTCTCCCGTTGAAATGCAGCAAAATGCAATGCTTTTCAATCCATTAGCATCTGCAAGCTCCATGCAGGAGCGGTAGCAATCCGCCAGTGATGCGCAGTCCGCATCGGTCACTCTTCCATAAATAACAGGTCCTACTGTATGCAGAACATAGCGGCACGGGAGATTGTACGCTTTTGTTATTTTTGCTTTTCCAACAGGCTCCGGCGTTTTCTGTGCCTCCATAATACGTGCGCACTCCAGGCGAAGCTGGATTCCTGCAGCGGAGTGGATCGCATTATCAATACAGCCGTGGCAGGGCACAAAGCAGCCAAGAAGAGCGCTGTTGGCGGCATTTACAATTCCATCCGTCTTTAGCGCTGTGATATCGCCCTGCCACAAATAAATTCCCTTTTGCACGGGGACGAAATCCGCCAGAGAAATGAGACGCTTTTTCTTTTGCTCCGCCTGCAGATAAGCATCCTGTATATCCAGGAAATCTTTTCCGATCGCTTTCGCAGGGCGGATATTCATGAGGGAGCGCAATAGTCTTTTCTGCTCCGTCTCTTCATCCGGCACCTCTATATTCTTCAAATCATCGTTTTCCTTTTTCAGATAATCTATAAGATAGATCAGCCTCTCCTGCTGTGTCATAACGTCCTCCTCACCGCTCCCTGCACACATCCACCCATCCGCAGCTCCGGGAATATTTCTCCAGCTCCGCGGGCGTCAGCTCGACCGCACTGTGCGCGTCGCCGCCTGCAGGATATACGATTTCAAAACGTTTCAGAGACACGTCCATGTATACCGGAACGTGTTCCCTGATCGCAAACGGGCAGACGCCGCCCGGCGCATGTCCGATATACTGCTCCACCAGGTCGCCCGGTATCATCTTCGCCTTCTGATGAAATTGTTCCTTAAACTTTTTGTTATCTATCTTTACATCGCCCGCTGTGATGATCAGGATCGCCTCATCTCCCAGCAAAAACGACATTGTTTTCGCGATCCGCGCCGGTTCGCAGCCAAGTGCCTGCGCCGCCAGCTCCACCGTGGCGCTTGATTCATGAAATACCTTTAATCTATCCAGAATTCCTTCCGTTTCCAGATATGCTTTTACTCTCTCCAGTGACATTTTTCATTCTCCTCATTCTTTCGCAGACTCTTTACATAGCGATTATTTTGAGCCATGCCTTTGCAATAACTCAGCTATTAACATTTTATCAGAAGTTGTCATTTAAGTCTATCAGAAAAGGAGATTCCTGTTTTTCCGATTATTCCACCTTCATCATCCGGTAACCCACACCAATGTGGGTCTGGATATACTGCGCAGAATCCGGCGATGGCTCCAGTTTTTTTCTCAGCGTTGCCATAAAGACGCGGAGGGAAGCAATATCATTATCCCAGCTCCGTCCCCAGATATTTTGTGTGATAAAGGTGTGCGTCAATACCTTTCCCACATTCTTGGACAGCAGACACAGCAACTTATACTCAATCGGTGTCAGGTGCAGCTCCTGGCCATCCAGATATGCGCATCCGCCGGCATAGTCTACCTTCAGTTTTCCATTGACAAAGACAGAGCTCGCCGCCAGTATCTCCGCCGTCATATAGGAAAGCCTTCTTTGCGTGACCCGAAGTCGTGCCAGCAGTTCTTCCACAGAAAAAGGCTTGGTCAGGTAATCGTCAGCGCCGGCATCCAGCGCCTCGATCTTATCGTTATCCTCGCTGCGGGCGCTGATAACGATAATCGGCAGATTTGACCACGAACGGATATTTTGGATTACCTGTACGCCGTCCATATCCGGCAGGCCAAGATCCAATAAGACAATATCCGGATTATGGGAAGATGCTTCGAGAATTGCAGCTTCTCCATTCGCTGCGACCAGATAGCGATAATCATTGGTTTTTAATGTCGTTGTAATCAGGTTGCGTACCGGAGGGTCATCCTCCACAACCAATATTAAAGGTTTATTCATGCAGTTCAACCTCCCCTGCTGGTAATGTAAATGTAAAGACGGTTCCTTTCGGGTCATGATCGGTTACCCATATAGTTCCTCCGTGAGCAGTGACAATGGATTTGCACAGCGAAAGGCCCAGCCCGAGACTTCTTCGGCTGTCTGCAATTTTATTGGCTCCGCTGTAAAACATATCAAAAATATGCGGCTTTTGGTCATCGGGAATGCCCGGACCATCGTCAGAAACAGAAACAACGACCTGATGTGACTCTTTGTTCTTCTCCGTATGGATTTCGATCACTGAGCCGGGCGGTGTATACTTGATGGCATTATCCAGCAAATTGATGATAACCTGGACAATCAGTTTAGCATCAATGCTTGCGAGGATCAACTCCTCAGAGGAGCTGACATGGATGATATGTTCCTTACTTTTGCGGTTGATATGCCGCAGAGCTTCTGAGACCACTTCATCCATCAGCTCCACAGTCTGCGTCAGATGAACCTGGCCGCCCTCGATTCTGGTAATTGCCAGCAGATTCTCTACCAGATTGATCAGCCACATGGAATCGTCATAAATGTCTGTAAACGTCCGTTTTCTCGTAGCATCATCCATTTTTTGATAGTTAGCCAGCAGGTTGTCGGCGTTCCCGGAAATGGACGTGAGCGGTGTACGCAGATCATGAGAAATAGCCCGAAGCAGGTTCGCACGAAGCTGCTCATTTCTGGCCAGAATTGCGGCTTCTTCTTTTTCCCGGGCGTTTTTGATGTTTTCTAATGCCAGGGCACACTCACCGAGAATAGACAGCAGGACGCTGTTTTCAAAAGAATCCAGAGGAATCTCGTTCATTGCAATTCCCACAACACCATACACCTGTCTGCCCACCCGAATGGCCAGATACAAGCATTTCGCGCTGGATAAAGTGTTGGTGGTCGCTCCGGCGTGCTTGTTGTTCCGCAGCACCCATGCGGCGACCGCTTTTTCATTTTCGGAAATCAATTCGCACTGATTACTGTCCGGCGTCCGAAAAATACTGGGAGAATCAAGCTCCTGCCCATTTGCCAGGTAGACCACAATATCCTTTCGCAGCAATTTCAGGAGCTGTCCCGCAGTAGCTTCTATAACTGCCTGCTCATCCGTTTCCCGTTGGAGAAGTTGATTCGTTTCAAACAAAATCTTTGTCCGATAGGCTGCATTGGCAGATTGTTTTGCATTATCTTTCAGACGTGTGGCAAGTGATCCGGTCAGCAACGCTACCATGAACATAATAGGAAAAGTCACCAGGTAATTCGGATTGCTGAAGCGAAAGGTAAAGCGCGGAACGGTAAAGAAAAAATTAAACACCAGCACGCTTACAATAGACGCTATCGCCCCGCAAAAGCGGCTCGTTGTGATAACGGAGATAACCAAAACACCAAAAATATATACAGACACGATATTGGCCTCGGAAAAGCCCATCGTGTAAAACACATATCCGACTAAGGTGGAAGCCAGCAGGACGAGAATACTCTTTACCAGATCTCGAACCGGCATAGCGGTTACATGAAACATTTTATTCCTATGCTTCTGGCAGACAGTCCCGGACCCTGTATCCGGGATTACATGAATATCCAGATTGGGTGCGTTGGCAATCAAATGTTCCGTCAGCGTCGGCTTGCTGAATATACTTTTTCTCGTGGCCGTACTCCGCCCGATTACAATTTTAGAAACGCCGGAAAGCCTTGCAAATTCCGCGATCTGATAAGGAACATCCTCGCCGTAAACGGTCTCAATATGTGCGCCAAGCTGCCCTGCCAATCGGATATTATCCCGCAGGCGTTTCTTGTCATCTTCACTCATTTCGGCAGTGGCAGCCGTTTCCACGAAAAGAGCCGTAAAGTTTCCGCGGAACGCCCGTGCCATTCTGGCAGCGGTACGGATGATCTTCGCGTTGGATGGAGAGGACGAGAGGCACACCAAAATATGCTCATCAGTGTGATAATCGCCACGATTCTGAATCCTGGTACTCTCCGTCAGCAGGTTGACCCGATCCGCACAGCGGCGTAATGCAATTTCCCTCAAAGCGGTCAGATTTTCCACTGTAAAAAAGCCCGCTGCCGCCCGCTCTGCCTGCTCTTCCTGATAGATATTTCCGCTTGCCATGCGCTCCAGAAGCTCGGTCGGTTCGATATCCACCAGTTCCACCTGATCCGCCTGGTCAAATACAGAATCCGGAATACGCTCCCGCACCCAAATGCCAGTAATGGAAGCAACCGTGTCATTCAGGCTCTCAATATGCTGGACATTGACAGTAGTATAAACATCGATCCCGGCGTTCAAAAGTTCCTGCACATCCTGATAACGCTTGGCATGACGGCTGCCCTCGGCATTGGTATGCGCCAGTTCATCTACCAGGATCAGCCTCGGTTTCCGCTTCAGCGCACTGTCAATATCAAACTCCCGGAGGGTCATCTCACCATAAAACACCTGCTTTGCGGGAATCTGTTCAAGTCCCTCCAGGAGAGCCGAGGTCTGCGGTCTGGAATGAGGTTCAATATACCCGGCAACCACGTCGGCTCCATTTGCTTTCGCCAGATGCGCTGCCTGCAGCATGGCATAGGTTTTTCCTACGCCTGCGGCATAACCAAAGAAAATCTTCAGCTTGCCCCTCTTTTCACTTTCTGTATCATTTCGGATCGCTCTTAAAAGCTGATCCGGGTTTTGTCTTGGCATTTCCATTTGCACTCCTCCTTGCCATCCGGGCCCCTTCGCAAACGCTTCACTTTTTGAATTCCTATTTTCCCAGTGCAGGCGCAGCGAAGTAAGCTTCCAGACATTTCATAAAAGAACCGGCGGCAGTGTATGCGGCTTCACCAGGCCATAGCACCTTCTGACTGATATGTCCGTCTGCGATCGGTTCAATGGGCAGGCCGCCATATTTCATTATGACAGGCGTGTAATTCAGAGAGATTATTTTTGAATTATAATATATATGAGCGGGAATTTCAGCATTTCCCGGCAAAAAAATCACATCAAATTTCCCGGCAGAGAGTCCTTTCAGCAATTTTTCCTCTGATCCGCCAAAAATGCGAACAGATACCTCCGGGTACAATTTGGAATATTGCTCAAGGATACTGGTAATACTGTCTGCAACCATTGGATCACAAAAGCCCAGCCGCAGAGTATCCTCGCCGGATGAAAACTGCAATTCCTGCTTATGATGATCCGATTCAAGAAAACAATCCAGCTTTCCCATCAGAAACCAGCAAAAAGCAAAAATTGCTATAACCGCCGCAAGCAATAGCATATACTGCATAGTCTCACCTCCCAAGATGAAATGAGGAACGTAAAGCGGAGGAATGCTTATCTGGGGTCAAATACGGAAGTATTTCTGAATTTCTCTGTTTCGCCCAAGCACCAGCATCGTGCTCTTTGATTCCAGTGCCGCATTGGAAGAAACGGAAAGATCCAGATGACCGTTTTTTCTGATTCCCATAATGTTAATGTTGTATTTCTTACGAATATCGATCTGCCCAATGGTCTTGCCTGCCCAGGCTTCCGGAACCGGTATTTCAAAGATGGCATGTTCCTCGTCCAGCTCTATGTAATCTAAAATGTGATCGGCGCTGTAACGGATGGCTGTCCATTTTGCAAGCTGCTTTTCAGGGTAGACCACCTCGTCTGCACCGTTGCGCAGGAGAAACTTTGCCTGCACATCTCTGGCCGCCCTGGATACCACCATTTTTGCGCCAAGTTCTTTGAGCAGAGAGGTGGTTTCCAGAGAACTTTGAAAATCATTTCCAATGGCCACAATGCAGACGTCGTAATTTCTGATTCCCAGAGATTCCAGAAAAGCTGCGTTTGTGCTGTCACCGATCTGCGCATTTGTTACATAGGGCAGTACTGCATCTACCCGTTCCTCCACATGGTCTACCGCCATAACCTGATGTTTCAGTTCATTCAAGTGTATGGCAATATGCCGGCCAAATCGTCCTAACCCAATTAAAAGTATAGATTTCATCGTATGTTACCTCTTTCCTGCGCATTCCTACAGCACATCCAGGTAGCCCCACCCGGACAATGCAGCAAAATCATTATCTGGTCTTTATCATACGCTTCATCTGATAAAGAAGGTAAAAGAATATTTATATCCGTATTAAGACGGTATAAAGACGCCTCATTTCATAATACCATCCAGCATCAGGTTGACTCTGAGAACATTCACTGTTTCCTCGCCGAAAACTCCAAGGAACCTGCCTGATGTACACTGATCAATGACTGTACGCACCTCATCCTCCGTGATCCCTCTGGCATCGGCAATGCGTGCCGCCTGATATTCGGCAGCCGCCGGAGAGATATGTGGGTCGAGGCCGCTTCCGGAACAGGTGACCAGATCCACAGGGATCGCGGTTTCGTCCATATCAGGGTTAGCTGCCCGCAGCTTTTCTACCCGCTGCGCAACCAGCTCCTCATATTCCCCGCTGGCGGGGGAAAGATTGGATGGAGCCGCATACATCAGAATATTTCCGTCCCCGTCCTTATAAGTGGAAACATCAATGTTCATAATTCTGCCCCACATATGGGCATCGTCCATATATTGCTGGCCCAGAAGCTCGCAGCCGTACTTTTTGCCATCCACTTCAATGATGCTGCCGTTTGCCTTATCCGGGAAAAGTAATTGCGCCAGTCCGGTAACAACACCCGTGTAAAGAATGCCGCACACAACCGAAAAAATCAAAAAGATCATCAGAGCCTTCGGTAAAACCGACTTTACCATTTTCATAATTTTATGCCTCCTTTTAGACTAAGCCGGCTAAAACCAGCAGAACATCGATCAGCTTTATAAAGATGAACGGCGCGATCAGACCGCCCAACCCGTAAATCAGCAGATTCCGGGACAAAAGCTTTCCTGCGGAAACCTCACGGTATTTCACGCCCTTAAGCGCAAGCGGGATCAGGGCAATGATAATCAACGCATTGTAGATAATGGCAGAAAGCACTGCGCTCTGTGAGGAATGAAGTCCCATAATGTTCAAAGCGGAAAGCTGCG
The DNA here is from genome assembly GCF_905201705.1 of uncultured Marvinbryantia sp. Taxonomy (GTDB): domain Bacteria; phylum Bacillota; class Clostridia; order Lachnospirales; family Lachnospiraceae; genus Marvinbryantia. The sequence goes on along the minus strand of NZ_CAJKOX010000023.1, from coordinate 40,910 downwards.
GATATAATCCCATAAACAGCGCCGGGATAATGGCAAAATATTTCGCCACATCATTGGCAATGGAAAAGGTCGTCAGGCTCCCACGGGTCATCAGAAGCTGCTTGCCTATACGAACAATTTCAATCAGTTTGGTGGGGGAAGAATCCAGATCCACCATGTTGCCGGCTTCTTTTGCCGCCTGGGTACCGCTGTTCATGGCCACCGCCACGTCGGCCTGGGCCAGCGCAGGGGCGTCATTGGTTCCGTCACCGGTCATGGCAACTAAGTGACCTTTGGCCTGAAAGTCGCGGATCATGGAAAGCTTCCCCTCCGGCGTCGCCTCTGCAAGGAAATCATCCACACCCGCTTCTGCGGCAATCGCTGCGGCGGTGATCGGATTATCGCCGGTAATCATAATGGTCTTGATTCCCATTTTCCGCAGGTCCGCAAATTTCTCCTTTACGCCCTGCTTGATAATATCCTTCAGGTAGATCACGCCGAGTATTTTGTGGTTCTTCGCCACCACCAGAGGGGTGCCGCCTTTGGAAGCAACAGACTTGACAACCTTGTCACATTCCTCAGAATATGTGCCGCCTGCAAGGATGACATATGCCTGCATGGCATCTGCCGCACCTTTGCGGATCTCATTGCCGTCATAGTCCACGCCGCTCATACGGGTCACAGCGGTAAACGGAATAAACTTCATTCCCTTGTCCTGAAGGCTTCTGCCGCGAATTCCGAATTGCTCCTTTGCCAGTACCACAACGCTTCTGCCTTCCGGCGTCTCATCTGCCAGGGAAGAAAGCTGTGCGGCATCCGCCAGCTCTTTGACGCTGACGCCATCCACCGGAATAAATTCCGAAGCCTGCCGGTTGCCCAAAGTGATGGTTCCGGTTTTATCGAGCATCAGAATGTCCACGTCACCGGCTGCTTCAATGGCCCTGCCGCTCATGGCAAGGACATTGGCCTGATTGAGCCTTGACATCCCTGCGATCCCGATGGCAGAGAGCAGGGCGCCGATGGTGGTAGGTGCAAGGCAGACCAGGAGAGCTACCAGCGTGGTTACGGATGTGGGGTTCTCTATGCCCGCCTGCTTTGCAGAAAAAATCGAATAAGTATAAAGGGACACCGTTACCAGAATAAAGATAATGGACAGTGCCACCAGAAAAATCTGCAGGGCGATCTCATTTGGCGTCTTTTTCCTCGCTGCGCCCTCAACCATAGCAATCATCTTGTCCAGAAAGCTTTCGCCGGCCTCGCTGGTCACTTTCACCACGATCCAGTCGGACAGGACGGTAGTTCCGCCGGTCACAGCGCTTCGATCCCCGCCTGCCTCCCGGATAACCGGAGCGGATTCGCCGGTGATGGCGCTTTCGTCCACAGAGGCAGCACCCTCAATGACTTCTCCGTCTGCCGGAATCTGTTCACCGGCCTTCACAATGACCAGCTCACCTTTTTTCAGCATCGCAGAAGGAACCACCGTGATATTTTCCTTTTGCCCGGCAGAGGGAATCTTATGTGCATCCACATCTTTCCGTGAAGCCCGCAGTGAATCTGCCTGCGCCTTTCCTCTGCCTTCGGCAATCGCTTCCGCAAAGTTGGCAAACAGAACCGTAAACCAAAGGATGACGGCGATCGCCAAAGTAAAACCGCCAGGAGCATCTTTTATGCCAATAAGCGACACGCCCCACAGAACGCTGGTCAGGATCGCAGAAACGAACACCAGAAACATGACCGGATTTTTAGCCTGTGTTTTCGGATTTAACTTAATAAAAGAATCTTTGATTGCTCTGCCAAGCATTTTCTGATCGGCAAAAGCATTTTTTTGCTTTGAACTCATATATTACCCTCCTTTACGCAAGACTGCCGAAGAACTCAGCAAGCGGACCAAGAGCCAGCGCCGGGAAAAAGCTGAGCGCACCGATCAGCAGCACGACAAAAATCAACAGGAATACAAACATGGCGTTTGTAGTAGACAGTGTACCGGCAGTTGTGGCAATCCTCTTCTTCCCGGCCAGACTTCCGGCAATGGCCAGCGTACCGACAACCGGCAAAAATCTTACAAACAGCATGACAAGGCCAATGCTGACATTTAAGAATACCGTGTTGGCGTTAAAGCCTGCAAAAGCTGAACCGTTATTGCCTCCGGCAGAACTGTAGGCGTACAGCATTTCTGAGAAGCCATGCGCCCCTCCATTGTTCAGGCTGTCCATAACTGAGGGCACCACAGCCGCAATACCGCTTCCCACCAGAATTCCGATCGGCGTAGCCAGACAAACCAGCACCGCCCACTTCATCTCAAATGGCTCAATTTTTTTGCCAAGAAATTCCGGCGTCCTGCCCACCATCAGTCCGGCAATAAATACCGTCAGGATGGCGAATGCCAGCATTCCATACAGACCGCAGCCGGTACCGCCGAAGATCACCTCGCCAAGCTGCATCAGCAGCATGGTAATCATTCCGCCAAGAGGCGTATAACTATCGTGCATGGAATTTACAGATCCGTTGGAAGCTGCGGTGGTAAATGCCGCCCAGGTAGAGGACGTCGCAATGCCAAAACGGGTTTCTTTTCCTTCCATATTTCCTCCGGCCTGATCATTCATAGTCATATTGACTGCGCCGTCCTGTGCAAGCTGCGGCGTACCTGCCTGTTCGCTGACTGCGATGCAAGAAAGGGCGATGCACAGGCAAATAAACATGGCGGCAAAGATTGCCACACCTTGCTTTTTATTTTTTACTGCTGAGCCGAAGGTGAAGCAAAGAGCTGCCGGGATCAGCAAAATAGACAGCATCTCAACGATATTGGTAAAGGCGTTTGGGTTCTCCAGCGGGTGCGCGGAATTCACACCCATAAATCCGCCGCCGTTGGTACCTGATTGTTTAATGGCAACCTGACTTGCCGCAGGCCCCATGGGTACAAACTGTTCGGTTACAATCTCTGCGTCAGGAACAAGAATGCCATCTACCATAACTGTTCCCGCTTCCTCGTCGATCACTGCGCCGTCCAATATCTCTCCGTCCGCGCTGACTGCGATAGGCTCCACCAGCGATACTGTTTGGGCACCCTTCAGATTCTGGATCACGCCGCCGCTCACCAGCAGCAGAGAAATGACAAGGTTCAGCGGAATCAGAATATGGATGATGATACGGGTCATATCCACCCAAAAGCTGCCAAGATCAGAAGTTTTTACTTTGATAAAACCTCGGATCAGAGCAAACAGAACTGCGATTCCGGTTGCGGCGGAGACAAAGTTTTGAACCGTAAGCCCCAAAGACTGGGTCAGGTAACTCAATGTAGACTCGCCGGAATATGCCTGCCAGTTGGTATTGGTCACAAAACTGGAAGCGGTATTAAAGGCCAGATCCCATTTCACACCGGAAAGCCTCTGCGGATTGCCGGGAAGGACTCCCTGCAGGATTTGAAGCAGGAACAAAAATACCAGCCCAATGCCGGAAAAGATCAGTACGCTGACTGCGTACTTCTTCCAGTTCATTTGTTCTTCCTTATCGACCCGCATTACCTTGTAAACCAGGTTTTCGCAGGGCACAAGGAGCCTGGACAAAAATGTCTTTTCTCCAAACATTACTTTTTTTATGTAAGCGCCAAGCGGTATCGCCAGCGCTGTAAGAATGACGAGATACAAAACATATTGGATAACCGTCATCATGCCTGATCATCTCCCTTCATTAAAATGTAGACATACCACAGCAGCATTGCTGCCGCACATATGCCGATGATTGCGATCATAATCTGCATATATTTTTCCTCCTTTTCTGAACGCTGATCGCATAATACCCTTTTTCCTCTAAAAATAGCCTTAGGCATTTACTATCGGCCTTAAAATAAGATAAAGATTACAAAAGGCCAAAAAGCCACGCTATAGGCAGCGTAATGACTGTTGTGCTGACACATACACAGAATAAAACAAATATGGGTATCCCGACAAAAATGGAGAGAAATCCAAGAATCGGATGCTTCCAAAGAAATCGCTTAGCCCTTAAATCAAATTTCTGTTCGTATTTCCGAATAGTTTGCAGAATGCTCATGCCTTTTCCCCTTATTTTCATTATGTGACATAAGCATACAACAGGAAAAATAAAAAAGGGAAAAGTGTATGGAGCCTGGCATTAAAAGATTATAAATGCAGAACAAAAAATGCTATGCAATCGGCGAACCTTTTGCATAGCATTTTTTGTTTACCTGGTTATATTACCGCATTCCCTTTTGTTACTGCAACCGGGCTGTTTTTACTGATGTATTTTGCAGTCAGCTCCGGCATCTCGGCGTCGCCGCGCCAGAGCACCGGGCAGGCGGATAACACCTCATAGCCGCCGGTTCCGGTGGCGCGGTAGTTGCTTGTGACAAGTTTGTATTTTTTATCGCCAAGCTCTGTGCCGTCTGCCTTTTTAAGCACTGCGACACGCTGCCCGACCGGTTTGCTCAGGTCGAATTTGTACTGCAGACCTGCATAGAAATCATAGTTGTAGTGCTCGATCTTGGGCTTTATAAATTCCTCGGAAATCTGCACCCTGCCGTCTTTTACTGTAAAGTAGGAGGCGCAGCGCTCCAGAGCCGCCCGCAGCACCTCGCGATCTGTCTCCAGAACAACCAGTGTATTTGCGAAAAGGTATGCGCCGCAGATCGTGCGCATGGTGACTTCCCGCTCCAATCCAATCGGAATATTGCCGAGGCTTGTACAGGAAAAGTCTGCGCCCGTCTCCGCAAGCTGCACCTGGTTGAAAAGATTTGCCAGCTCACTTCCGTGCAGCGCAGCGTCCAGCTTATCCTCCGGCAAAATTGCCTCGCGCAGAAAACCGACCGGTTCGTCCAGCCACCGCTGTGTGTCCTGCTCCAGAGGAAGCAGACGCCGGTAAGGCTGCGCGTCGTGCTCTGATGAAATATCCTCCCAGGAGGACGTGATGTGCCAGCGCGCCGTGCCGCTCCCCTGCTTTTTCAGACGCCGTGCAGCATCTCTGCCCTCGCCAAAAACCTCCACGCGTGCAAAGCACCCTGCATTTGCCGGCGGCTGCAATGTATACGTTCCATGCAGCCGACGCCCGTCGGTTTTCATGTGCTGATGTCCTGTAAGGAGCAGGTCAAAGTCCAGCTCGCGGGCAATTTTGCAGGCAACGTTTTCCCCGCCGGCGGTGAGGAGCCGTCCCGTTTCCAGATCCTCCTCATAGCCGCCATGGTAAATACAGATAACAAAATCACACTGCTCCCTCAGCACAGCGCACGCTTCCTTTGCCGCTTCAAAGGCATCGGTGACGCGCAGCTCTGAGAGATTCTGCGGCTGCTCCCACACATTTACATAATCTGTGACAACTCCGGTGATGCCGACGCGCAGCCCGTTTTCAAGCACATGCACCGCTGTTTTTTCGATGCCAGGCTCACCGCGCAGATCCTCCACATTCGCACAGAGGCACCGCGCCGGATGCGTACCTGCCGCGTCCCCGTCCGCACCTTTGCCCGGAACATGCACCTTTCGATCCTCGTCCGCATTTTTGCCGCCTGCCGCATCCTGTCCCCGCATCGCGCTCACATAATCCTTCAGGGTTTCATATCCGAAATTAAAGTCGTGATTTCCCAGGGTGAAGTAATCGCAGCCGATCGCCTTAAATGCCTCCGCCACCGGATGAAACGGATAATCCTCCCGGTGGGCGATGTAATACTGTGAAAGCGGCGTCCCCTGCAGAGAGTCGCCGCCGTCGAGCACCAGCATATTTTTCCCCTTTTTTACCTGGCACGCCATGTTCAGAAGCCCGGATGCTTCCGGGCGGTTCGACGGATAATCCACCGGAAAGACATGCCCGTGGATATCCGAGGTGAATATTATTTCCAGAACCTTTTCCATGTTACTAACCCCTCGCAAGTTTTACGCGGATTTTCGTGGAAATCCACTCTACGATCAAAACCAGCACGATCAGACCTGCAAGAATCGCTCCCGCCTCATTCCAGCGGTAGCTGTTCATCGCAAAGATCAGAGGCGCGCCGATTCCTCCTGCGCCGACCAGACCAAGCACCGTAGCATCGCGCAGGTTAATGTCGAAGCGGTAGATCGCCGTCGACGCAAAATTCGGCATAAGCTGCGGTAAAATTCCATAACGTATCTTCTGCCAGGTCGTGCAGCCCGCCGCGTCCAGCGATTCCAGAATGCGCGTGTCCAGATCCTCGATCGCCTCGATATACATTTTGCTCACCATGCCGACCGAACAGAGGGACATTGTGAGAAGCCCGGCAAACGCGCCCGGTCCCGTCACACGGATAAACATCAGGCCGTACACAAACGCCGGAATCGTGCGCACCGCCATGATGATGATTCTTCCGATAAACGCTACCGGTTTCGGCGTCAGGTTGGAGGCTGACAAAAATGCCAGTGGAATCGAAATAATCGCGCCGACCACCGTGCCGAGAAAAGCAATACAGATCGTCTCCAGCAGAAGATACGGCACTCCCTGCGTTGTCAGATTAAACAAAAGCTTTGTGTCCGGATGGAAGATTCCCGAAAGAATATTCAGCGCAATCTTCCCGCCGTTCTGCGTGGTTCCGCTCGTCTCGACCCCGGTTGCGCTCCAGATTACCAGCGCTGCGACCACCACGGCAACCGCCAGCTCAAACATCCAGCTTTTCGGACGGCTCTCATAAGCTTTTTCAATGCGTTCGTTCATGCTGCCCTCCTTACACCAGACGTTTGCGCGCTGCGCGGCTGAGTGATTCGATCAGAAATACCGTCACAAACAGCGCGATCAAAATCGTACCGACGCTCGCATACTCGCGCCAGCCAATCTTTTCATTTAAAATAAGTCCCAGACCGCCCGCGCCCACATAGCCGAGAATGGAAGCATAGCGCACATTCCCCTCAAAGCAAAACAGGCAGTTTGACAGATACGACGGCAGCACCTGCGGCACGATCGCGCTGACAAAAGCCCGCACCTTCGTCGCGCCCATCGCTTCCATCGCCTCAAAAGCGCCCATGTCCACCGTCTCAATTTCTTCATATAAAATCTTACCGATATACGCAAAGGTAAATACTGCGATCGCCGTCGTTCCGGCAAGCGTGCCGAGACCGAAAATATAGGTGGCGATCAGCGCCGTCACCAGCGTCGGCAGCGTGCGCACAATGCTTAAAAACAGGCGCACCAGTGTGACCACCGGCTTTGCATGGATAATATTGGTGGACGCCAGCATGGAAAACGGGATTACCAGTATGGAGCCGAGCACCGAACCGAGCAGGGACATTTTGATGGTGTCGAGCAGCGGTTTGATGACCTGGGGGAGATAACTGGTATCAGGCGGACAGAACATCTGCTTTAAAATAACGAAAAACTGATTTCCTCTTGCAGCCAGCACCGTCATATCAAAGCCGGTGATCTCCACGGAAAGCGCCGTCATTGCCAGCAGAACCAGCACAACAAGCGGCATCCGCGAACGCTTCTGCTGCACCGTTTTCCCATTCGGGAGACAGACGGTTTTCGGCGGAAACACTTTGTCGTAGAGGCTCATGCGCGCTCCTCCTTCCCGCCCTGGTAAATAGAATCCAGAATTTCCTGGTTTACGTTCCGGGCAGGGCCGTCGTATACGATCTCGCCTGCACGGATGCCCACCACCCTGGTCGCATACTGCAGCGCCAGGTCGACATGATGGATGTTAAGCAGCACCGTAATTTTCATATCGCGGTTGATGCGCAGAAAATCATCCATTACCTGCTTCGCCGTCACCGGGTCAAGCGACGCCACCGGCTCATCGGCGAGGATAATCTGCGGATTCTGCGCCAGTGTACGCGCCAGGGCAACCCGCTGCTGCTGACCGCCGGAGAGCTGGTCGGCGCGGACAAACGCTTTATCGAGAATGCCCACCTTGTCCAGCGCCTCAAGCGCCGCTATTTTTTCTTCCTTCGTAAAAATCCCAAATGTTGCACGCCACCAGGGCAGATCCGGTACAAACGCCGTCAGCACATTTTTGATGACGGTCGTGCGCGTGATCAGATTGAAGGACTGGAAAATCATCCCGATCTTTCTTCGAAACCGGCGCAGCTCCTTTCCCTGCAGGGACATCACGTCTGTGCCGTCCACTGTCAGCTCGCCGCCCGTAATGTCATGCATCCGGTTGATCGTGCGGATCAGCGTGGACTTTCCGGCACCGGAAAGTCCAATGATCGCAACAAATTCGCCCTGGTCGATGGTAAGATTTACATTTTTTAACGCTTCAAATCCGTTTGGGTATCTTTTACTTACGTTTTTAAACTCTATCATCGCCGCGGCTCCATATTATGACGCGCTGTTCAGCTCACGGATCATCTGCTGTGCCTCACGCTCGGAATCGTAATCAGAATCCTGCGCCGGCTGATAACCCTGGTGGCTGTAAATCGCAATGACCTCTTTTCCTTCGTCTGTGTTGCCGATGTTGATGAATGCCTCGGACAGCGCAGCCTTCAGATCCTCGTCCATCGTCTTGCTCACGCTGATGGTATCGTTGTAGATTGCCGGAGTTACGCCGATAACTGCCGTATCCTCCCAGATGCTGTTTTCCATTGCATACTCGCTGTTCCATTTGTCCACATAGTCGCGGCGCGCATCTGCGTAGGTACAGAGAACGTCCACCTGCCCGGATGCAAGGCGTGCGAAAGCGCTGCCGTAAGAATCCGCCTGTACCGCGTGCGGAAGCTCAGTGATGTTCTTGTCGTAGTTCTGCAGCAGCCACAGGGACGGATAAATATATCCTGCGGAGGAAGAGGAACCCATAACGCTCCAGTTTGCGCTGCTGATGTCATCCCATGTCAGCTCCTCGCCCGCATTCACTTTTGCCGCCAGCTCTTTTCCTTTTTCAGACGGCCCGGCGATCATCAGCGCGCGGTAGCTCGTCACCTGCTTGTCGCTCGCCTCGGTCGGCGCCTGGTCATTCCAGTCCTTCGCACTGTCGGAATCGATGGAAAGTCCGTCGCGCGTTGCTGTCAGAAGCACATCACAGCCGTCATCGTAAAGTACATAGGTTCCGCCCGGAATCAGACCGACATCCGCCGTTCCCGCGGAGAGCGCCTCGCCGACCGCCTCATAGCTCGTGCCGACAGTAATATCTACCTCACCGATCTCGTAGCCAAGCTTTGCCATCTCTTCGGTCAGCAGCCCTTTCAGCGGCTCCACCGCCGTGATGATCTCCTCCGGCTCTCTGGACGGCACAAACGCGATCGTGAGCTTGTCCACCTGCTTTGTTTCTCCCTCAGCGCCGCACACCATTGCACTTACGCCCAAAAGAAGGCTCGTGCATACTGCTCCCGTCAATACCATAGAAACTGCTTTTTTCATGTTCTTTCCTCCTGTAATCTGTAGTGATTTTATAGGTGTCCGGGCAATTTTTCTGCCCCCATGATGCACGGATGCTCTCAGTCGGCTCCGGCATCATGTATATTGAAGGGGTATATCCCCTTACAACCGCTATGCCGTATCGCCGATGCGAAGATGCGTCGGCACCATCACTGTCACTGCCTGCGTGCGCTTCTGCTCTATCCTGCCGAGCAGCATTTCCAACGCGTTTTCCCACACATAATCCGGAAACATTTCAATGCAGGTTCCGGTCTGCCACTTACTCTCCAATGTCTGAATATCCTGATATATGATAACAGCAACGTCCTTTGGAATGCGCAGCCCCAGCTCTGTGAACGCCTCCAGCGCGCCCTCCGCCATCTCATCGCTTCCAAGCAGGATCGCTTCCGCCAGCGCGCCGTCCTTCGCCGCCTGCATTGCCAGCTCGTAGCCGCTCTCCCGGCTGATTTCTCCGACATGGAACAGCCTTTCGTCATACATTCCTCTGCTTTTCAGGATTTTTTTCAGCCCCTCCAGACGGTGGACGCCGATTTTTACATCTCTGCTCTCGTAAAGACCGCCGATATAACCGATGCTTGCGTACCGTTTGTAATCCACAAGGTACTCCACCATCATTTCCTGCCCGCGCGCAAAATCAATCTGCACCTGATCGTTCTCATAGGTGCGCTGGTTGGAATTCACCAGCACGACCGCCTGCGTGAGCGAGAGCAGAAACGAAATTTCTTCTTCTTTAAGCAGTCCGAAGGCAATAATTCCATCGACCTCCTGCGGCTGCCCGAAGGTGAGCCGCACAAACGTTACCTCATATTCGTTTGTCATAAGCTGGAGCATACACGCCAGCGATGACAGACGCACATTCGGGCGGTCCGGACGGACGATCTGCCAGTCCGCCACGCCGATCACAAGCTGTTTTTTGACGTTTGCCTCCCTGCGCTGACGCGGCGGCACATAGTTCAGTTTATTGGCGGCGCGGAAAATCTTCATCCGTACCTCCTGCGTCACCGAAAGACTTTCGTCGCGGTTCAGTACACGCGATACCGTCGTCAGCGACACTCCGGCAAGCTCCGCCACTTCCTTAATCGTTGCCATAGAATTTCCCTCCTTTTCAACAGTTTCTTCCTTAATCTGATTATAGCAAGATTGTCGAAAAACGCAATATATTTTACTAAAATTTTACTAAAAATGTAAAAAAAGAGAACTGCCGAACGCGCTTTATTTCTGCACGTTCAACAGTCCCATTCCCGCCGCCAGGAATCCGATCAGCACTCCGGTTGCTGCCAGTGACACTGGCTCTACCGGAAGAACCGGAACGCATCCGACCAGCGCGCCTGCCACGCCGCCTGCCGTCATACTGGCGAAAGCTGTCAGCCGTCCCGCTTCCGTCGGGGACATATTGTATCTTTTGTGAAATATCTCATATAATTTTCTCGTCATACGTATTCCTCCTCCCGGAGTTTTTTCCTGCGCCGTTACTGTTCATCCCGTGTTACTTGTTCACTCCGTTCACAGCAGCCCTGCGCCCTCTGTCAGAATGCTTTAATCTGTTTCTTTTATGTAACATTATTCTAGCAGGTCTTATGTAAAATCCACTATCCGCAGAAGGTAAAATACATGTAAAAACTGTCCGGTACCGTTCCCTGCAAAGCCAAGACTGCTTGTGCCGTCTCTTCTATTCTGTCACATCCGGGTGTCCGCCTGTCAGATAAAACAGCACCCACTCCGCAATGTTGGTTGCATGATCGCCGATGCGCTCCAGATATTTCACGATCATCAGCACGTCCGTCGCCTGTTCACCGTTCTGGATATTTTCGTTGATCTGCCGGATGACGTCTTTCTTCACCTGCCGGAAATATTCATCCACAACGTCGTCCTGCCGGATGACCGCAGAAGCCTTCTGCATATCCTTTTCAAGATACGCCTCCACGCTGTTTTTTACCATACTCATCGTCTCGTCCGCCATTTTCTGGATCCGGCTCAGATCACTCGGATAGCCGGTCTTTGCCAGCATCAGCGTGATCTCGGAAATATCCGCGGCATGGTCGCCGATGCGCTCCATATCGGTAATCATCTTCAGCGCTGCTGAAACCATGCGCAGATCAGTCGCCACCGGCTGCTGCGAAAGCAACAGATTCAGACAAAGCCCCTCGATCTCCCGCTCCATGTGATCAATCTGATTGTCGTAGTTAATGGTATTCTTTGCCTCTTCGATATCCTTATGCATCAGCGCATCCAGCGCGTCGCCGATCGCCGTCTCGATCAGTCTGCCCATTTCCGCAATATATTCTCTTAGTTTCTTTAGCTGTTCCTCATAGTGATCTCTCATAATCAGCTGAACCTCCGCATCATTTTGTTTGCTGTGACGTTATTCTAGCAGGCGGTTTGTAAAATGCACTATCAAAAGAACGTAAAATGCAGGTAAAAAATAAGACGGGCAATCATTTCTGATCCCCGTCTCTCTGCTTTATCTCTGAATCATATCACATAAAATCCGCACGCACTCCTCTGTCGGAAGCATCCCGGTGTTTAATTCCAGATCGTAATTTTTCCGATCCTTCCAGTCGCTCCCCGTGAAGAATTTAAAGTAATTTTTGCGGCTCCGATCCTTTTTGTCCATCAGCTTTCTCGCTTCCTCCTCTGAGATCTGCTCAACCTGCATCGTCCGCCTGATTTTTTTCTGCGTATTGGAGGAGTAAATGAACACCCGGATCACGTTCTCATGATACTTAAAAATCTCTGTTGCGCAGCGCCCGATAAACACCGCCGGTCCCTCTGCTCCCAGGCGGCGGATGGTTTCCTTCACGCCGCTCTGGATTTTATAGATTTCCGACATGTCCTCGCCCTGCAGACAGTTTGCCGCCAGCACGAGATTGTACATCATGCTGCCACAGTTTTTTTCGTCATATTCCTGCAGCTTTCCGATGGAAATGTCGAAGCGCTCCGCCGCCTCGATCAGCAGATTCGTGTCATAGTATGGTATCCCGGCGGCTTCCGCTACCTTCATGCCGATCTCTCTGCCGCCGCTTCCAAATTCTCTTTCAATCGCCAGTATCTTCATAAAATTACCATCCTCTCCTGTATAAAAAGGCTATGACGCCTTATCAAACTGACTGTTATACAGCTCCGCATAGAATCCGCCCTTTCTCAGAAGCGTTTCATGGTCACCCTGCTCGATAATGTCGCCGTCCTTCATGACCAGGATCAGGTCAGCGTTCTTAATCGTAGAGAGTCTGTGCGCGATCACAAAGCTTGTGCGGTTCTCCGTCAGCTTATCCATCGCCCGCTGCGTGATCAGCTCTGTTCGGGTATCGACTGACGAGGTCGCCTCATCCAGGATCAGCATCGGGCTATCCTGGATCATCGCCCTGGCGATGGTCAGAAGCTGCTTCTGTCCGGCAGAAATCATGACATTCTCATCCAGAACGGTATCAAAGCCCTTCGGCAGCGTTTCGATAAAATGATAGATGCCGCAGGCTCTGCACGCCTCCGCAAGCTTCTCGTCGCTCACGCCTTCTTTATTGTAAACAAGATTTTCCCGCACGGTTCCCTTAAAGATCCAGGTGTCCTGCAGAACCATTCCAAACAGATTATGCAGCGATTCCCGCTTCATGTCAAATGTGGAAATACCGTCGATGGAAATATCGCCGCCGTTAATCTCATAAAACCGCATCAGCAGGTTGACCATCGTGGTCTTTCCGGCTCCGGTCGGTCCGACGATCGCCACCTTCTGCCCCGGCTTCACCTTTGCGGAGAAATCCTTGATGATAATCTTATCCGGATTGTTCGGGTAGCTGAAGCGTACATGCTCAAACTCCACACTGCCGTGCACCTGCTCCGGCGCGATTTCTATGCCGCGGTCCTCCGGAAGCTCTTCCTCCTGCAGGAAGTCAAAGACACGGTCTCCCGCCGCCGCTGCCGTCTGCATCTGCGTCATGCCCTGGGCAAGCTGTCCAAGCGGCGAGGTAAACAGGCGCACATACATGATAAATGCAGTAATTACGCCAAAGGTAATCTGGTCGTCCATTACCAGAATCGCGCCAAGCACGCAGACCACCACGTAACTGAGGTTGCCGATGACATTCATCAGCGGCTGCATGATGCCGGAAAGGAACTGGCTCATGCAGTTTGCATTATACACTGCCTTGTTCATTTCATCAAAGCGCTCCTTTACCTTGCGGTTCGCCCGTGAAATGCGGACAACGTCATGTCCGGAATAAATCTCCTCCACATATCCGTTTAAGGCACCGAGGCTTTCCTGTCTTGCAATAAAGTATTTCTGTGACCTGCTCATGATCAGCGCCATCAGCACGAAACCGAGCAATGTCACACAAACCGCAGCCAGCGCCATCCGCCATTCTGTTGCAAACATCATCACCAGACAGCCCACAAACTGCGCCGCAGCGCTCACCATCGTGGGCAGGCTGTTTGAGAGTGCCTGCTGCAGACTGCTCACATCATTTGTGACACGGCTTAAAATATCGCCGTGAGAATAATTTCCGAAGCACTTCATGGGCACGTTGTTGATCTTATAAGAAAGGTCCCCGCGCATTTTCTTTGCCAGGTTAAGCGTGACCGTTGCCATGATATAATGCTCCAGGTAGGTACACACCGCACTTACACCATAGATTCCCAGAAGCATCACGGCAATCTCTCCGATTGCGCCCAGGTCTATTTCTCCCATCAGACCATCTGAGATCAGGTCTGTAATTCTGCTCAACTGATTTGGTCCGATAATCGTCAGAATCGCTCCGACAATCGCAAGCAGCAGCGCGATTATGATCGGCCATTTTATTTTTTCAGAATAGGCAAGCAGCTCCTTTAAAACGCCCGCAATTCCTCTTTTACTTTTTTCCGGCACAGTCTGTCTGGCCATTGGATTTCTGCTCATTCAGACACCTCCTTACGCTCCGAGCTCTTCCTTCGAGAGCTGGGACATTGCAATTTCCTGGTACACCTTGCAGTTCTTCATCAGTTCCTCATGGGTTCCGATGCCTGCCGCCTTCCCGTCCTCCAGTACGACAATCTTATCCGCATTACGGATGGTTCCGATACGCTGCGCAACAATCATGCAGGTGGTTCCCTTCAGCTTACTGTTCAGAGCCTTCCTGAGCTTTGCATCAGTCCGGTAATCCAGCGCAGAGAAGGAATCATCAAATATCAGGATCTCCGGCTTTCGCGCCAGCGCTCTGGCAATAGAAAGCCTCTGCTTCTGTCCGCCGGATACATTTGTTCCGCCCTGGACAATGGGGCTTTCCGTGCCTTTTGGAAGCTTATCGACAAACTCCGTCGCCTGCGCGATATCCAGCGACTCCCGCACATTTTCATCCGTCTGCGGCGCGCCGCTCTCGCCAAACAACACATTGTTTTTGATATCTCCGGCAAAAAGTACCGCCTTCTGCGTCACATAACCGATGCGGTCATACAGCGCGTCAAAGGAATAGGACCGCACATCCTCGCCGTCTATCAGCACCTGCCCTTCCGTGGCGTCATAGAATCTCGCCGCCAGACTGACCAGTGTGGTCTTGCCGCTTCCGGTCGCTCCGATAAAGGCAATGGTCTCGCCCTTATTTACCTTAAAGCTAATATTTTCCAGTGCATTTTTTCCGGCAGACGGATACTGGAACGATACATTCCGGAACTCCACCGTTCCCGTTTCTTTTGCTTCGGTCCGGTCGCCCTCGCAAAGCTCTATTTCCGTGTCAAGCACCTCATTAATACGCCCTGCGGAAACCTGTGCGGACGGCAGCAGCATAATGATCATGACCATCATCATGATGGACATAATCACATAAGTCGCGTATGTCCCGAATACTACGATATCGCCGAACTGCGCGATTCTTCCTGTCATATCCGTCAGCGGGACGTCGTTGATAATCGCCGCGCCTACCCAGTAGATGATCAGAGAAAGTGCACTCATTGCAAAGGATACCACCGGCAGCAGAAACGCCAGCGCTCTCTGGTTGAAAAGCTGTGTTCTGGTAAGCGCGTCATTCGCCTTTTCAAACTTCTCCGCCTGATAATCCTCGGCGTTGTAGGCGTGTACCACGCTGATACCGTTTAAGTTTTCCCGCGATACCAGGTTGATGTCATCGAGCATCCTCTGCACCCGTCTCACACGCGGCAGAATAATCACAATAATAAGTACCATGACGAGCAGCAGCGCCACCACGAAACCGGCTGTGATCGCCGAAAGCGTCCAGCTCTTGTTTACAATCTTCAGAACAGCCCACACCGCCATAACCGGCGATTTTACCATAATCTGCAGTCCCATCGCCACGAACATCTGTATCTGTGTGATGTCGTTTGTGGTACGGTTAATCAGACTGGGCACAGAAAATGTGTGCATTTCCTTCTGCCCGAAATCCACCACTTTTTTAAATACAAGCTCGCGGATGGTATAGCTGAAGCCGCCGGCGATCCGGGCGACCAGATACCCGCACAGGATACTCAGCGCCGCACTCGCGAGCGTACAGGCAAGCATTTCCGCGCCCGTGCGGTAAACCTCACTCATGCTGCTGCCCGGCGTTTCGATCAGCACCGTCAGATTACTCATATAATCCGGCAGGCGCAGTTCAAAATAAATCTGTCCAATAATCAGCAGAGCGCAGATTCCTGCCATTTTCCACTCCCTGCTGTGCATCTTTTTAAAAAGTTTCAGCATGCTTTATCCTCCCTTTTTATTTTATAGCATTCCAGACAGGCTTTCTGCGCGAAAGCCTGCCCAGGAACCGTAACAGTTCAGCCAGGCTGCCCTGTTATCTGCAAAAATCTGTTCAAAATCCGTTTTACTCGCTGCGGAGAGCCACCACCGGATCCTTCTTCGCCGCGCTTCTGGACGGGATGATACCGGAAATCAGTGTCAGCAGAACGCTGATGCCGATCAGTATCAGAGCCGCCTGCCACGGCAGATACGCGTTCAGGTTATTGATGCCTGTCAAATGATGCAGAAGCTCATTTATCGGGATACACAGCAAGTCGGTTATAATCACGCCCAGTGTGCCGGACGCAAAGCCGATAATAACAGTTTCCGCATTAAACATATGAGACACATTCTTCTTCGAAGCGCCAATCGCGCGCAGGATACCGATTTCCTTCGTTCTTTCCTGTACAGAAATCAGCGTGATCACACCAATCATAATCGAAGAAACAATCAGTGATATTGCCACAAATGCAATCAGTACATAGGTAATCGCGTTGATAATCGCCGTCACGGAGGACATCATCAGACCAACGTAATCCGTGTACGTAATCTGCTCCAGCTCGTCGGCGCCTTCGTTGTAAGCGTCAATCGCCTCCTCGATCACGTCTTTGTTTTCAAAGGTCGACGCATAGAGGTTGATGGACGACGGGCTGTCAATATCGACGACACCCAGCTCGCGCAGGTTGTTCTCATAAGAAGAATCGGAAAATTCCAGTATCTCGTCGTGATATACGGCAAGCTGCTCCGTGGAATACTCCGGCATAGCCGCCTCCAGCGCTGCCGCAAGCTGCGCCGTGTCCATACTGCCAAGCTCTTCGGACACCTGCTGCGCGTACTGTGCCTTTACCTGTTCCTCCACCATCTGCGTGTAGAGGTCGTTAAGATCCTCGTCAGACATCTCCGCGAGATAGTCCGCCACCTCGCTTTCCGCCATGCCCATCTGCTGGACAAGCGCCTGCGTCATATCACTTTCTATATCCGCCCGTGTTTTTGAACCGACAGCCTGCCCGACCATGTCATTCAGCTCTTCCTCAGACGGGATGCTCATCATTTCCACATACGCGCCGGCTTTTTCTTCCTCGCCGAGCTGCGCGATATAATCCTCAAATTCCTGCGCCTTCTCCTCATCTGTAAGGTTTCCGGTGTTCTCGCTGAACGGAAGCCCGGTGAAGATGTCGGTGGACGGGTCTGCAAGCTGCGCATTGACCGCCTCAGAACCTTTGGAATTTTCAATCACATATTCTGTCAGTGCGCTGGTATAACCAATGGTTCCGCTCAGCATACTGGAAACAGAATCCTCATTCGGGCGGATAATACCGGATACCTTCAGCGGCACGCCGTTGTCGTAGAGATACTTCATGCCTGCCTGGCTGTCCCGCAGGTCGGTGTAAAGCCCGGTCTGCTCGTCGTAGGTGTAGCAGTCGGATGCAAAAATGGTGCGGAATTCCATATTACAGATATCCTCGTAGGTCCATTTTTCCTCCGGTTCCGCTATCCCGGTCTGGTCAATTGCCGCCTGCGCCAGCTCGTCAATTTCATCCTTCGACTTCAGCCCCAGCGCATAAAGCGTCATATCGTCAATCTCATTATTTTCATCCACCACCAGGACGACCTCGTTGTACGCCGACGGCCAGGAGCCGTAAATCACGTCGTACTGCTTTTCCAGCAGCGGGCTTATCAGCTCGCCGTCGTTGCCCGGCAGCATTTCCTGCCACAAAACAGCGGAGGTACCGGACATACCTGACATGCCGGACATAGATTCCATCATATCAGACATTCCGTAGGAATCGCCAAGGCTCGTCATAGACGACATATCCAGCCCGAAGTATTCCAGCATCAGTTCCTGCAGAAGCTCCTGCGTATCCGACTGGATAATCGTGCCGTCCACGCTCTCAGTGTAAATCTGCATATCCATATCATATGTGTACTGTACGCCGCTCAAAGCCTCCGCCAGGCTGGTTTCGCCATCCCCGCTGCCGTCGTCTCCCTTCGCGCGTTCCGTCTCGATGTACTCTTTGAAAGCCTTCAGATCGTTTTCATCTGTCTCCATCGTGTTTAGGGAATTTATCATTTTGTAGAGCATACCCTTCTCATAGACAGCGTCGTTTTCGTGCTCGCCTCCGGAAGTTGCGCTTCCTATAAAGGTTTCCAGCAGGCTGCCGGTATCCAGATGCTGCGCCTCGATCGTCAGCGGGTAGGAGGAAAGCGTATCTTCCTGCAAAGCATCGATGTACGTCGTCATGCCCTGCGATACAGCATAAATCAGGGCAATTCCGATGATACCGATGCTGCCCGCAAAAGAGGTCAGCATGGTACGCCCCTTTTTCGTGAAAAGATTTTTCAGTGAAAGCCCGAACGCAGTCCTCATCGACATGGACGGCTTTTTGTGCTTTTTCAGTTTTCCGGCTTCCGTTTTTTCCGCCTGCTTTTTCATCTCCGCGGCAACCTCTTCCTTCGTCAGCGGCGCGGAATCGTCGGTAATATTTCCGTCCAGCATACGGATGATTCTGGTGGAATAGCGCTCGGCAAGCTCGGGATTATGTGTGACCATGATGACCAGGCGGTCGGACGCTACCTTTTTCAGAATCTCCATGACCTGCACGCTCGTTTCCGTATCCAGCGCACCGGTCGGCTCATCCGCCAGAATGATGTCGGGATTGTTTACCAGCGCACGGGCGATTGCCACACGCTGCATCTGACCGCCGGACATCTCGGAGGGCTTTTTGCGGAGCTGGTTTCCCAGTCCGACCTCCTCCAGCGCCTTTTTCGCACGCTCCCTGCGCTCGGATTTCGACACGCCGGAAAGCGTCAGCGCCAGCTCCACGTTCTGCAGCACCGTCTGGTGCGGAATCAGATTGTAGCTCTGGAATACAAAGCCGATGGAATGGTTCCGGTAGGTATCCCAGTCGCGGTCCTTATAGCTCTTTGTAGACCTCCCGTTAATGATGAGGTCGCCGTCTGTGTACTTATCCAGTCCGCCGATGATATTCAGCATCGTGGTTTTGCCGCATCCGGAGGGACCCAGAATTGAGACAAATTCGTTTTCCCGGAACTGCAGGCTGATTCCCTTCAGCGCATGGACCGTTTCGTTGCCCGCCGGATAATCTTTCTTTATGTTTTTAAGCTCCAGCATATATGCTTCTCCTTTCCCTGTGGATAATTTACTTATTAAAATGTGTGGTCAAATCCCATCCGCGAATCAGATTTTAAATAGATTTGCGGAGATTGCTGTAAACCATTTGAACAATATCTGTTTTAATCCACTTTTCTAAACTGAAACGAAACTCCGGTTGCGATTCTGCCGTAAAAGGTCTAAAATAAATATAAAAAAAACGGAAATTATTTAGGAGGATATCCATGTTTCATATTCTTGTGGTTGATGATGATAAGCACACCCGGATGCTGCTGCGGGCGATTCTGGAAGAAGCGGGATACACGGTAACGACCGCAAATAACGGCGAAGAGGCGCTCGACGTGCTGGACAGAGAACATATTGATCTTGTTGTGCTGGATATTATGATGCCTAAGATGGACGGCTACGAATTTACAAAGACTATCCGGGAGACGAACGATGCGCTCCCCATCCTTATGGTAACGGCAAAGCAGGATGCTGCAGATGAAAAGCAGGGCTTTCTTGTGGGAACCGACGACTATATCACCAAACCCATCGACGAGGAAAAAATGCTGCTGCGCATCAAAGCGCTGCTGCGCCGGGCACAGATCGTCAGCGAGCAGAAAATTGTGATCGGCGACGTGACGCTGGATTACAATTCTTTTACGGTGTCCAGAAAAGGCGAAACGCAGGTGCTTCCCCAGAAGGAATTTCTGCTGCTGTACAAGCTGCTCTCCTATCCGGGACAGATTTTCACGCGCATTCAGCTCATGGACGAAATATGGGGATCGGACAGTGAGACGGGCTGGGAGACGGTGACCGTCCATGTCGGCAGGCTCCGCCGGCGTTTTGAGGGATGGGAAGAATTTGAAATAAAGTCCGTGCGCGGTCTTGGATATAAGGCGGTGAAAAAGGTATGAAAAAAGAAGAGCGCAGAAGGCGCCTTGCTCTCACTGTACTGGTCTCCCTGTTTGTATTTATCATTATAGCCGTCGCCGGATTCCTTGCCGGTCTGCTCGTGTACGTCATGATTCGGCTCGGCATCATCAAAACCGTCGGCGGACGCCCGGAAGCCGGCACTATGTTCCTGCTGCTTCCGATAACCAGCACCCTTATTGGCGTCCTGTTTACCCTGCTGACCGGAAGGATTTCCCTGCGTCCGTTTTATCAGCTCATCAATCAGCTCAACCGGCTGGCAAGCGGAGATTTCCACACCCGGATTCATTTTTCACGCCCCATATCCAGGCATTTTGTTTTCCGGGAGATTGAAAAGAGCTTTAATTCGGCGGCGGAGGAGTTGGAGCACACCGAAATGCTGCGCGGCGATTTTATCAACAATTTTTCGCATGAATTTAAGACGCCGATCGTCTCCATCGCCGGTTTTGCAAAGCTTCTGAGGCGCGGAAATCTTTCGGAGGCGCAAAAAGAGGAGTATCTCGCCGTCATCGAGGAGGAGGCGCTGCGCCTTTCCGAAATGGCGACCAATATGTTAAATCTGACAAAAGTGGAAAACCAGACGATCCTTACAAATGTTACATCTTATAATTTATCGGAGCAGATACGCTCGACCGTTCTTCTGCTCGCAGAAAAATGGACGGCAAAGGATCTTGAACCGGACCTCGATTTCCAGGAATATACGATAGAAGCGAACGAAGAGCTTTTAAAACAAATATGGGTAAATCTCATTGATAATGCCGTGAAGTTTTCAGAGCCGGGCAATCTGATTTCCTTTCACATCACAGAAAAAGCAGATGACCTTTTTGTCTCGGTCTCCAACCGCGGCACAGAAATCCCGGAGGAAAGCCTCAACCGGATCTTCAACAAATTTTATCAGGCGGACGAATCGCACTCCTCGGAGGGGAACGGTATCGGTCTTGCGATTGTGAAAAAAGTGGTGGAGCTGCACAGCGGGGAAATTTCAGTCAGAAGTGAGAACGGAAGAACCACCTTCACGGTCCGTCTGCCGAAGCAGCAGAGCGAACCGTGAGGGGATTTTCAAAAATCTCTTTTTGTCTCAGCGCCTGTCACAGACAGCCCAAAGTGATGAAATTGCATAAAGCGGTATATTGATTAATTTCTCTTGTTCCCGATAGTCAGACATGGACGTCCTGACCCCATAAGGAAGTTTGCTTGCAGACACAAAATTCTTCAGGCTCTTAGCGTTCAGGTTTTCCTCTGCCTTCACTTCCAGCGGAATAACAAAAAGTCCACCCAGAAAATGTATTCATATAACATAATCTCAGCCGACTTTCTGCATATTCCTTTTTGCATTGATTTTCCAGCGTCAATATAATACAATATGTTTCAAAAAGGAACGGAACCATTTTTTAATATATCAAATAAATAGTGAGGTAATCAGTATGGATACAAAAATATTAACAACTTCGATGGTTGGAACTATACTTCAGCCGGGCAATGACTCCTCTTCTATGGCGCAGCAGCTCTCCGGCCTGTTTGACGAAGGCTCTATGTCAAAAGCAATAGAAACCTTTGAAGAAGTAAAGTCTCTGATGTCATGCTATCAGTGTGCGATATTAGAGGTCGAAACGAAATTTAAGGTGTTAAACGAGCGTTTTTCGGTGAACCACGAGCGCAACCCTATCGAGACGATTAAGACAAGGATAAAATCCCCGGAAAGCATCCGCGAAAAGCTGATCCGGCGAAATCTTCCCCTCTGTCTTGCCTCACTGGATGAGATACACGATATCGCCGGAATCCGGGTCATCTGCTCCTTTGTGGACGATATCTATATGCTCGCGGACTGCCTTCTCAAACAGGACGACATCCGGCTGATCAAGAAAAAAGACTATATTGCACACCCCAAGGAAAACGGCTACCGCAGTCTCCACCTCATCATTGAAATTCCCATTTTCCTTGAAAACGAAAAACGGCTGATGAAGGTGGAGGTGCAGCTCCGGACGATCGCCATGGAGTTCTGGGCAAACCTGGAGCACAAGCTCCGTTATAAGAAAAATCTCTCCGAGGAGCTGACTGCGCTTACATCCGCAGAGCTTTCGGAATGCGCGCAGATGAGCGCGCAGCTTGATCTGAAAATGCAGAATATCCGGGATATCATAGAAAACAGTTAGTTTTCCGCCAGCAGGATGGGAGAAAGCTGCACCGCGCAGTGAAAATTTTACTCGCCCGCTATACAGCGGGCGCACAGCAGCAGCCTTCCATCCTCCCGCGTGTAATCGCAGGTCATTAAAAACAGAAAGCGTTCCTCCTCCCGGAAGGAGGTCTCACGCCATATAAAAGCCCGTTCCCGGAGCTCCTTTAGCAGCCTGCTCTGCTTTCCGTCGTCCGGCTTATCAAGGTATTCCCGGATTGGAAAGTAATCCGGCGCGTCCTCATAACCGGGAATTACGAGCGCTGCAAAAATCCGGTAATAGCGCACGCCGTATTTTCCCTCCCAGCGCACCAGACTGTGTTTTTTAAAAAAATCTTCCTCACAAAAGGAAGTCAGTTCTCCGAACATGCTACCGTTTCGCATATGATGCCCGTAGATCAGCAGATTTCCATCCGCCATCCCCGTTTCGTCCTCCTGCTGTGTCAGACAGTCGGCAAACAATGTCCCGCAGCTGCTCTCTTCTCCGTAAAAATCATGGTTCAGATAGTATTCATTATCCGCTCCGAGCACCACCGGCAGGTCGATCTGCGTGCCGTACACCTTCAGCCAGCCCAGGTAATCCTCATTCAGACCGGACAGCTCCCGGTAGGCGGCAGAAATCTGCCGCGCCGCGCCATCCGTTTTGCTGCCGGTATAAACAGGATCGTGTTCCCTCCCCGCTCCGGCATCCACATGAATCTCTGACAGCGAAGCGTTCTTTTTCTCTTCCCGATATTCCTGACGGTACAGCTGCGCCGCCCAGACAACTGTCAGCACGAAGCCGCACGCAAGCAGAAGCTTCAGCAAGCGGACAGGGCTATGCTTTCTTTTTCTCATAATACTCACATGCAAGATAGCCGGAGCCGAAAATCAGCGCCGCCAGAAGGAGCACATTTTTATCCATCCCGTAATCTCCGGTCTTCGGAAGCTTTCCGGGAGTTTGCTTTCCGGGAGTTTCCACTTTGTCCTTCTCCGGGTTTTCCACATACAGATAAAAGTCTGTCCACAGCCGTCCGCTGCCATCCACATCCTCCGACTTATTTTCTCCGCCGATCGTGTAGGACCCTTTTTCCGGGATCTCAACGTAAGACGGCACCTCACCGGATGCCAGTACCGGCAAAGCGCAGCAGGAAGCTGCCAGACAAAACGCTGTCGCCGCTAAGCCGCATATTCTGTTTTTCATTTTCTTTTTCATTTTCCCATACCCCCTGTATCCTTTTTCTGCAAGCGCGCCCGGCTCATGCGGATACCCGCTTTCTGCGCGCCGGACGCGCAATAGTCTGTGCGTTTCAGTTTAATACGGTGATCGTGATCTCGCAGCCTGCACTGCCGATCTCCTCCTCCGTCTCCATATCGTATGCGTAGAAGGTAGCCGCCGCCGGATAATCCCCGGCTGGCAGATCCACGCTGAGCGAGTCCTCCTGGATATGATAATTCGGATCGATCAGCCCGGAATCATAGATCTGCTCCCCTGTGTCGCTGCGCACGATACGCACGAGCATAGCGTAGCGGTTGTTCGGCACATTCTCAATCTCGAGATTTCCCTCTGCGCTCCCGTCTTCAAATACGGGATTCGTGTTGATTGCAATATGGAACATCCCCTCCTCGATCACCCGGTCCAGCTCTGCCTGTATCTCCTCCTCGCTCTTGCCCTCAAGCTGCCCCAGCTTCGCCTTAACGGCGTCCTCCAGATGATCATCCGGCTTTCCCGTCAACAGATAATGCTGAACGAGCAGTGCGATAATGATCAGCAGCATGACAATGATCACGATGATCGAAAATTTCTGTTTTTTGTCTTTTCCCTGCATACCCTGTTTCATTCCTTCCGGTTCCTTAATTCTTCACATGAATGGTGATCTCGCAGCCTGCGCTGCCGATCTCTTCCTGCGTCTGTATACTGTAGGCGTAAAATACTACATTCGCCGGATAATCCCCAGCCTCCAGATCCACATCCAGCCTCGCGTTCTGGATATGGTTATTCGGCTCAATATATTTTGTGGAGTAGATTAACTCCCCCGTATCCTGCCGCGTGATCTCCACCCGCATCAGATACAGGTTTGCAGGCACATTTTCAATCTCCAGATTTCCCTCCGAAGCGCCATCCTCAAATACCGGATCGGAATTGATCGCAATGTGAAACATTCCCTCCGTCACGACGCGATCCAGCTCCGCCTGTATCTCCTCCTCGCTCTTGCCCTCAAGCTGCCCCAGCTTCGCCGCTGCCTCCCGCTCATACGCAGGCTCCTCCTGCGGCCGCAGCTTCATCCAGACCAGTATCAGCGCCGCCGCAAGCGCCACGATTACGATTACAAGCACCGCCGTCAGCTTCCGGCCGCCCGTTTTACTTTTTTTGTCCTGATCGTTGTTCATTTCTGTCATCATCCGTCTCTTTCCTTCTTCCATCTGTATAGCTTATGCGGTGGCTGGAAGCGCAGGAGTTCTTCCAGCCCTGGCATAAATCATACGCCGCCACGTTTAGGGTATTTTAATCACTTCGCGACTACTCAACCGTCACATAATTTCCGGTCTCCATACGATCAAGAGCCGGAGCTACCGTATAGGTTACGCGTACTACCGGAACGCAGCCTTCCTCGTTCACGCTGCCTCCTGCGATCGCCGCATATACCGGAAGATCTAATGTTCCCGCATTACCATCTTTTGGAGCCGCGATAAACCAGTTCAGATCCTTAATATCCAGCGTCTGCTCTTCCACGCCGCCTGCAGCGGACACCGATGTCATGGTGGACGTATATACCTTGTTCAGGTCAAGTCCGTTCACTGTCATTGCGATCTCGCCGGCCTTCAGGTCTTTTGTAGCAGAAGTCGGCTGGATAGCCCAGGTATACGCCTCTACTTTAATCGTCGGCACGTTGATCTGGAGCGGAGCATTGTTTGCCTTACCGCCGTCCGCATACTGTACTGTAGCCTTCGTAATTGTTTCTCCGTTCACTTCTACGCTCTCTACCTGATTCTTAGTATCTCTGTAGAAATAGTCCGTAACACATTTTTCTGTTTTCGTATCAGTATGAAGATCGCAGTCAGAGAGTCTGTAAATCATATAATTATCGTCCGCATCATCCGACGCTTTCTTGTTGATATACCCGTACTCGCCGCTTGTCTCCTTTGATTCCGCCTTAAGAGCTGCAAGCGCTCCGCCTAAACCATTCAATCCCGCGATATATTCATCATAGGTATCTGCTTTTCCTTCGTATTCAGCTGCATTCCACTGTGCTTCGCTCAGAATGTTCTGCACCGTATAGCAGGCATAAATGTAATCTACTGTACGTTTATCCGTATAGTAGCTTTCATTTTCCATATGATATGCATTTCCGGTCGGAGCGACTACCTTGCCGTTGCCGCCGTAGCCGTACATACAAACATACAGCGGAACCGTTACAGATACATTCGTTTCACGTTGTATCTTCCATCCGATCTCATAGTGGCAGATGCCGCCGGCGCCCGGTACGTCCTCCGGATCCGGAATATCTATCGGACCGTCTGTACCATCCTTGTCTACGTTGATGTAGAATTGTGTGCTGCCCCTGTAATTAACGGTATTGTCTTCCTCTGTCTCCATCACTTTCTGCTCGCCGACTGCTGCACTATCTTTCGTGCCATGGGCTCCCGTATGCTCCGCCGCCATCGCACTGGCGCCAAGTCCTGCGATCATTGATACCGCCAGGGTAAGTGCCAAAAATTTTCTTTTCATAATGATTCTCTCCTTCCAACCTGTGTTCTTATTTTTCTGCCTGTTCCGGCTCCTGCCCGGAAAAGCTGTATTTTCAAAGAGGCTTTGGCTGCGCCGTCGTGAAAGGACGGCGGCCGCCTGCACTCGTTTGAACGTTACGGATCATTTTTGTTTCTGTCCGGCGGGCGTCACCCGTCCGCCATTTTGCTGTACAGTGTGATCTCGGCGGCCGCGCTGCCTACGATCTGGTGTTCTTCCGTCGTGTATGCCGTGAAGGTTGCCGTCGCTTTGTGCTCTCCCTGCGGCAGCTCCTCCTTAAGATCGATATACTGGATATACTGACCTGGCTGAATGCCGCCGCTCTCATAGAGCGTCGCGCCGGTATCATTCAGTACGATCGCCACCTTGAAAATATACCGGTTGGCCTCTATGTTCCAGATATTGGCCTGCCCGTTCGTCCTTCCGTCTTCAAAGCTGATGTCGGAAGCAATGGAAATGTTCAGCATCCCTTCCTCCACCACGCGGTCCAGCTCCGACTGAATCTCCCCCTCCGACATGCCCGGCAGGATACCGGTCACCGCCATCGGATCAAAAAAGTCGTCGTCGTTGTAATCCTGCCGGAAGATGAAAAACCACACAAGCACTCCGGCAATCAAAACAATTACCAAAAGCCCGACGGCGATCAGTGCCGCCCTGCTTTTTTTCATTTTCTTCATGTCTGTTGTCCTCCGCCGCTCTGACCCGGCCGTCTCAGTTTTCTGCAGCGGCCACCGTATAAGTGACCGTGCAGACTCTTGCTTCGCCCTCTTCATTGACGTTTCCGCCTGCGATCGCCGCGTCTATCTGAATGCTCAGGTTCTGCGGCTCTCTGTTTGCCCCGGAGCCATCGTCTCCATCGCCGTCCTCCGTGATGAGCGGCGCCGCCGGGATCAGCCACCTGTCATTTTTCGAGGTGTCTGTTTTCTCCTCCGTGACCGTCTGACCGTCCAGCGCAAGATACATTTCTCCTGCTTCCTTCAGCTCCGCAGCTTTTTCCTTCAGATCCCAGATGGCTTCCGTCGCCTGCACAGACGTGATCTGTACCGGGCAGTTTGAGCGGCTGGTAATTGCGTAAGCTTCCTCTGTCGGAGTCACCACCTTGCCGTTTCCGCCGTAAGCATACATGCAGACATACAGCGGAACGGTAACGTTGATCTGTTTTGCTTCGTCCGGATATTTCCGCAGCAGTACCTGCTGTTTCTCCACTACCTTCAGAAGTCCTGCCGCCTCGCGTTTGGCCACATCCTCCGAGTACTTATCCGCGTTCGGTTTCAGATCATCGCTGTACTCTGCGATCACACGGTAGTCCACATAGTTGGGGAAATCCACCGTGATCGGCATGCCGCTGTTCGGCTCATTCGTCTCCACGTAGATATAGCTGCCTGTCGGCTTATCATAATCGTCGCTGTGGAGGTAAACCTGCAGATCTCCAAGCTGCATACTGTTATAAATCTTCAGTTCGCCGTCCAGATAAACAGCGCTTCCCAGACTGGCTGCAGTTCCGGCAATCGTGCCTCCGTATGCGATCGTCTCTCCGCCGTTTACATACAGCGCGCCGCCGCGGCCGTTTTCCATTGCATTGTTATTGTTCCGCAGCACCGTTCCGCTCGCGATCCGCAGAGTGCCGGCATTTTCGATCAGCGGCGCCTGCGCCTCCACTGCCGGAGCCGTCGTCCTCTTATTTCCGCCCTGCCCGGTGCTGTGTCCGTCGATCACCATGGACCGCAGTGTCAGGTTTCCGTTTTCTGCGATCTTAAACAGCGCGTTTATATTGCTTTCCCGGTTGAAACCGGTCAGCTCCGCTGCCGCATCAGGCTTGCTGTAGCGCATGATCTCCGCTTCCTTGTCAAGCTCTACGGCTCCGTCACTTCCCGCGTACCTTAATTCTGACAGGAGGATACTCGTGTTGATTGTTACGGTATCTACCACATACAGTCTCGGACAATTTCTTTCCTTCAGCAGCTCATACGCCTTTTTCAGCGTCTTCACCGCCGTCTCCGGCGTTGAGCCGATCGTCAGCTCCGTGCGTTTATCATCGTATTCGTCGCTGCCGTTCACGCCGTCGATATAAACAAAATGCGGCAGCTGCAGCTCCAGCATATTTGCTCTTCTGGGGCCATTCTCTATAAGGCTTTCGTCCTCATTATTGAGATAATAGAAGCGCGCCACCTCGTCCACCAGCGGGAATTTTGCCTTCTCTTTATCGTTCGGCTTTTCCATCCCATCCGCATACAGCGCGATGTCTCTTCCCTCGTACGGGTTTTCCGGGTCGATGATCCAGCTTCCATTATTTAGGAAACCGCCGCTGTTCACGTCGATATAATGATCCGTTTTCAGGTAAACCTCACCCGACACGTTCATCTGGCCTTCCACCGAGAAGCTGCCGCCCTGATAAACTGCGCTTCCTTCCTTTGCGGACGCATTGGAAATTTCCGTTCCGGCGTACAGCTCAGCGCTGGCGCCTTCTGCAATATAGATAGCTCCGCCGTTCTCTTCCGCCCGGACGCTTTGGAATTTTCTGGTAATATTCTCCTTCGGCATAACGACGCTTCCTGTGCCTGCATACACCGCACCGCCATTTACAGCGGAGGTATTTGTAATGCTTGCCTCATACATCGTTACCGCGCCGCCGTTTACATACACCGCGCCGCCGTTTCCAACACTGCTGTTTCTTGTCAGAAGCGCATCCTCTTTCAGCGTCAGGCTTCCGCCGTCCACCCGGACCAGAGCTGCGCCCTTCACTGCCGGCGCATTGTATCTGGGATTTGCCGACGGAAATGCCAGGCTGTGTCCGTTTACCGTCAGCTTATCGCCGACCGTCAGAGCGCCGCCGTCTTTCACAACAAACAGCTCGTTTACGTTACTTATCGCCGTGTAACCGCCCAGATAGGTATCTCCATATTTGTCTTTGAGTTCCTTCGTAACCTCCTCCCATGCGTACGGCTGAGAATACCGCCGGATAGCCACGCCTCCCGGAACCTTATCCTCCGGAATCGTAATTACGTTCCCATCAGTATCCGTATAGCTTCTGCTTGTGATCGTGATATCGGCACTCTCAATCGTCACCGTATTTACGACGAACAGCGTGGCGGCTCCGCGCTCCGCCAAAAGCTGATAGGCGCGCTTCAGCGTTTTAACCGCCGTATCCGGCGTATCGCCGTCCATATATGCCGCATCGCCGAATCCCCAGTCATCCTTTCCGTTTACTCCGTCGATATAGACCACCAGAGGCTGTGTAAGCTCCAGCGTATCCTTATCTTCATCATCTTCGGTACGGTCATTGCGGTTTGCCAGCGCATACATCGCCGCCACATTTTCCGCCATCACGAAGGTGCTGCCCGCCTTGTCTGTCTCAGGCGCATCCTTACCATCCTGGTAAATGACTACCGGACGCGTATAGTAGGCGTCGCCCAGGGAAATTTCAATCTTACTCTTCGGACTAAAGTAGGTTTTTATCTGAATGACGTCCTCCTCCGGCTTCGCCAGCGGTTCTCCGTTTTCATCCTTCTGCACCTCTCCGAGATAGATATCGCCATTAATGGTGGGACTTCCCGTCAAAACCAGCTTACCGTCCTGATAGATGGCGTTGCCCTGCTGTTCTGCCACCGTATTGGTGATCTTACTGCCATTCAGTACAGCCGTTCCGCCATCTTCAATGCGCATCGCGCCGCCACTGCCGGTGGTGGTGTTATTCTGTAAATTCGTACTGCTGTTTGCAGTCAGCGTACCGCCGCCTTCTACCTTTATGATGCATCCCTCAACAGCCTGATCGAGGTACTCGCTGCCGCCGTCGATCGTTATATATCTGCTCAGCGTCAGATTTCCGCCCTCTTTCACTTCCACCAAGTTGCCCTCATATACGGGATACACATCCTTGGCGCCGATAGCAAAACCGGTATACCGGCGGATCGACTGGTTCGACGAATACAGCTCCCATGTTTCCGTGCCTTCTACCTGGACCGGACCGGATACGTAGATCACACCCGGATCAGATCCCAGTAATTGTTTTGCAGCCTTAAATGTCTTCACCGCCTTGTCGGGGTTGACGCCTGTATGATCGCCCGTTTTATTGAACACAAAATCATCCGAGCCCGTTACGCTGTCGATAAAGACACACCGTCCCAGTACGATATCCATATCCTTACCATTCCAGGTGTCGCTGCCTGCCATCAGGATATAGGATGCGTTCTTTACTGTGAACCATCGAAGCGCCGGTGTTGCAGTTTCGATACTCCCCTTCGTTGGCGTCACTACCGTACTGTTGACCCGAAACAGACGATTTGCGTAGAGTAAGCCTTTCGGTTTATCATCATTTACCTCCACCAGATACGTGTTGCTGTTCTGGCAGGTGGCTGCAAGCTCGATCTCACAGTCTGTACTCAGGAGATAAATCGCATCCTCGATCACCGCCTGATTTCCGTACAGCCTGATATGGCGGAATTGATCGCAGTAGATTCCCTGTCCATACACCGCCTTGTTTCCTTCTATATAAGCGTTATGTACGGAAACATACTGGTTTTGATACACCAGAGAACCTTTTTGGGATTCTTTATCTGCATCATTTTTCAGATACAGCGCTCCGCCATTTCCGCCGGCTGTATTATACAGGAGATAGCCGCCGTTCAGGATAGATTCCCAGGCTCCGGAGGTTCCCCAATAACCACCATAATTACGATTATCATCCGTAAAGTAGATACCGCCGCCGTCTTTTGCCGCCCGGTTTTCACTGATGACGGCACTGCCGTTCACCTCTGTCGGCTTCAGCGTATAGACGCCGCCGCCGTTTCCTTCGTATGCTTCGTTCTCCGTAATAATGGCATTGCCGCCGACCGTCAGCGCTCCTGATGCCTCCGCGTAAATCCCGCCGCCGGCCTGCGCCGTATTCCGGCTGATGACGGCGTCCCCGCCGATGGTAAGCGATACGCCCCGCCCAACATAGACTCCGCCTCCTACATTGACCGTGTAAATACCATTATCTATGTTGTCCTGATCTGTCTCATAAAGACCCGTCTGTCCATTCTCCCGGATAGTTCCGCCCGTTATCGCACAGGCGCCGTTTGAGCTGCTGCTATATCCATACAGGTGAACGCCGCCGCCCTGTATCTTTCCGCCCTCTGCGTTTCGATAAATATCGCCGCCGGTCATCGTAAGATCAGCATCGCAGGCATATACATAGATACCGCCGCCCTGTATGAGTCCGGCTTTACCCAGGGC
Source organism: uncultured Marvinbryantia sp. (assembly GCF_905201705.1). GTDB lineage: Bacteria > Bacillota > Clostridia > Lachnospirales > Lachnospiraceae > Marvinbryantia. The sequence goes on along the minus strand of NZ_CAJKOX010000023.1, from coordinate 9,751 downwards.
ATTCTCATAAATATCGCCCCCGGATACCGTCAGATTGCTGTATCCATCGGCACAGATAGCGCCGCCGCTTATTTGCGTCACCGTCTCCGCCGCTTCCACCGCGTTTCCGGTGATTTCACCGCCGCTTATGATCACGCTCGCATCATCACTTCTGTAGTTGCTGTTAAGTAATTGTCCGGCATAAATGGCGCCGCCCTTTATTACACAACTCTCTGCGCCGACTGCATTGCCTGTAATCCTGCCTCCGGTCATCTCAAAGGTGCCGCCCCGGTCAACGCCCACGGCGCCTCCCTTCATCACAAGGGCACCATTCAGGATGCCGTTCGTTTCAACGACCACGACGCCTCCCTTTTCTTCCCCGTCTTTGACTCCGTTCATATGGCCGGAAATCTCGCCGCCAGAAAAGGTCAGATGTCCGTTTTCTCCCACATAGACTCCGCGGCTTCCCACATTGTCTTTGATATCGGCTCGGCACTCCACGGGACCTCCCTTCACAGAAACGCCGGCTGACTGCTGCTGTCTTGTCCATGTAGTATAGCCATTCTTATCCTCGCGGGTCTTGTTTCCGGTCACTGCGCCGTTGAGCAAAACCTTGCAGCTGTCCGAGCCGTTTACCGCAATGCCGGCGCCATTGTTCGCCGTATTGCCTGTAATCTGCGCGTCAATCGTCACCTCGCCGGACGAACTGCAGTGGTATGTATCAATGTAGACGCCGCCGCCTTCCAGTGCAGCAAAGTTTCCGCTGATCTCTACGCTGTCTTCGATGGTAACATTCGGGCAGATGGCAAAAATACCGCCGCCGTATGCGTAGCTGAAGCTGGGGATAGAACTGTAGCCTGCATCGCCGTCGGACTTAGCGGTATTATTGCAGATCTTTGTTCCGTTTTTAACCTGCAGACTGGCCGAAACGTCATCATACTTCGAGTAATCGCGATCTGGCGTCCTCAGGAAGCAGATGCCGCCGCCCTCATCTTTGCTCCGGTTGTTCGAAATACTGCCGCCGGAAATGTTCAACTGTGCAGTCGTCGAACCTACATAAACGCCGCCGCCTATGTTGGCCTCATTATACTCAATCGTACAGTCCGTTATATTCACCGTACCGCCGTCTCCAATGCGGACTCCGCCGCCCGGATAGCCTCTGGCGGCACCATTTGCGCTCTCATTTATATTTCCGGTTATGATAACATTGTTCAGCGTCAGCGAATGCCTGTCCGCAGCATCCGAAAGGTATACCGTAACACCCGTTCCTTTGTTATCGCAGATCGTCGAGTTTTGTATCGTCATCTCAAGCTTGTTGGTATTTTTGTCAAGGTCGAGGTATACGACCGATCCCGTTTTTCCGCAGTCATTCTTTTCAATTACCGTGTCTTTCATGCCCGCAAACCAGGATCTGTCATTTACACATATGATCTGTGTGGCTGTGCAGTCATGAATATATGCGCCCTCTATCTGAAGAGCTGAACCCTTATATGATACATCTCGACTATCGCTGCCCACAAGCACGATTGCGTGCGTCGATTCCACTGTACAGTTTTTAATCTCTCCGCAAAGCTTCAGACTGCCGCCCTTCCGTACCATGATAATCGGCTGTGCCTTGTTACTGCAGTCAGTGATCAGCGCGCCCTTCTGGATTTCTGCCTCGCCCTCCGTATACAATGCGCCTGAATCGTAGGAGGTGTTTTCAACCTTCTGATTGCGCAGAACGGTTCCGGCAGCAAGGATGATTTTGCTTCCCTCCTCTCCGGAGATCAGCCCGTCCGGATCTCGCTTTGTACTCTCGATGACACTGTCACTGTTTCCGTCCAGCACCAGGTTTTCCATGGTCAGATCGCCGTTTTTTACAGCCTTCACCAGAACATCATTGTAATAATCCCGGTATCGCTGTATAACAGGCTGCCAGGTCTCTCCTTCCGAATTCGTGAAGTTTCCGTCCGCATCCGTCAGCGACCATGTTTCCTGGCTGCTTATGTCTACCCGTCCGCAGATCACAATATTTGCCCCCGGACTGCTCTTTGCAAGCCTTTCTTTTGCCGCCGCAAAGGTCTTCACCGCATTCTCCGGACTGGAGCCGCTGTTCTCGTCGCTACCGTTTTGCCCGTCCAGATAGACATGGAGGCCATCTGCCCAGATGTGCTGTTCAGGATCTTCCGTCTTATCCTTTACCGAAAGTCCCGGAACAAGCTTTGCTGTTTCCTCCGTCAGTGTAAACTGCTCCAGATACTGCCCCGCTTCCACCGTTTTTTCCTTATTGGACTCCACAACGATCCTTCCGGTGAAGTCACCGTGCAGACTCAGCAGGCATTTTGTCGTTTCTGTAAGCTCCTCTGCAAGCCCGATAGCAGTATCCCGCAGATAGATCTCCAGCGGTTCTCCTTCCTCCGTTGATGCAAGAGCGCCGCCCAGTATCAGCTTGCCGCCTGCACCCATATAGATCAGCGGCTGCGTTTTCGACTTGCCTTCTTCCGTACCGATGAGCGTAACGGTAGCATTCAGCGCGGCGATTCCATGTCCGCCATGAGTCGCTGACGTCGTATTGCCTTCTATAACGGAATCCTTTACCGTAACAGCAGCGCCATTCTCAGCGCTGATACCGCCGCCGTTTGCCCAGGTCTGCCCCGGTGTTGACGAACTGGGACGCTCATTGCCTGTGATGGTACAGCCATCAAGCGTGGCCTGAACATTACCCCTGAAATACAGTGCGCCTCTGCTGCTCTGCGTATTCAGAATTTCCGTGTTCGTAAGATTTACCGTACCTCCGGATGCTGTCAGAGCTCCTCCGCCGGTGTGATTGGAGCTTCCATTATACGATTCATTATCCAGCATCGTGCAGTTCTGCAAGGTGAGCGCTCCGTTATTCACAAGGATGATCGCCTCGCCCCCGCTGTACTTACCTTGCTCAGAGATCATCTCATCGGCTGCGCCGTCCCACAGGATGCCATCTGCTGTAAGACTGCCCGCCGCTGTCACAGTCACCAGGGCCGTATCGTTCACCCTGCTGTACCGTTTCACTCTCAGCGTCTCCCGCTTCAGCTCCGGTGAGCCCTCCGGCACTGTCACATCGGCAAGAGACCAATTGGCCGCATTGTCGACTGTCACCATACCGCAGATGATGATTACCGGATTAAAGTCAGGATTTTCTTTAAGCGCTTCTATTAGCTTTTCTTTTGCTTTTTCAAAGGTCTTTACCGCCGTACCGGGCGTAAGACCGGTCCTGCCGTCGTCGCCGTTCACCCCGTCCAGGTAGATGCCCTGCTCTGCCAGAATGATATCCGGGCTGTCCTCCGCCAGCTGAGTGGGGTACGGATCCTGCGGCATATTTTCTCCCGCAAACTTTTCGATCTCGCTGGTAACATCCGTCAGGAATTCCACGCTGTCGTAACCAATGTCGGCCGGTGACAGCGTACCGTCGTAGGGAACCACCACTCTCCGGCCCACACTAAAGTAAGATGCATCCGCTGTTTCTCCCAGTACAAGGGATATCTTATTTTCCTGCTCTATCGGTGTGAGCAGACGGAGCGGCCGGTTGCTTCCAAAGTATACCTTCTGTCCTTCCGAAATCCTGCAGTCTCCGGTCAGCGCCAGCATAGCGCTCAACGTACCGATGGAAGTAGTCGAAAGGATAATGCCCGATTTTCCATCTCCGCTGTTTTCTTCCACCGTTGTCCGTGCCAGCACCGCCCGTTCGTCTCCAAACAGATCTATACCGGCGTTGCCCGTGGATTGATTTCCTGTTACTTTCGTATCACTGATCACCGTGCCAGTCGTCGAAGAGATCGCGCGAAGTCCGGCAAAACCGCCTGCATTATTCACGTTTTCTTTAATCGTGCAGTTTTGAACCCTGATCCGGGGAACCCACGATGTATTATTCTTATCACTATAATTACCCAGGCACAATCCCGCAATGCTTCCGCCTGACGTTCCATTCACTGTATTCCCGCTGATCTCTGTATCTGTCATCGTCACCGGATAGCCGCTTCCCAGATCGAAATATACGCCCGCATAGTAATCCGACGTATTATTATTAATCTTACAATGCTCTATCGTGCCTCCGTATCCGCCCGCAGCACACAGGCCGGAATATTCTTCGCTGCTTTCGTTGCCCGTGATCTCCGCATAGCTCGCCGTAACGCTGCCGCGTGTATAAACGGCGCAGCCGCTGTCGCTGTTATTTGCTATCTTTACCAGGTTTTCCGCCGTTCCGTTCAGCTTCAGCGCCCCGGCGGAGGTTTCTCCATAGGTGGGATTTCCAATTATGCCGCCCATGTTAATGATGCGCTCAGCGCCTGTGTTGCCGCTGATCTGGGTTCCTGCCTCCAGCGTCACATTTCCGCCTGACTCCGTGCAGATGATGAACCTCCAGTTGCTGTTACCCGTGATCTGGACGCCGTTAAGCGTCAGCCCAGCGCCCGAACGGGCGTAAAACATCGCCATATTGTCTGTTGTTGAGTCTCTAACGGATATTATTGGGCTTGTCCCGGATATCGTTCCGCTGAAGGAGACCTGCGCATTTCCGTCTGCGTAAATAAGGCTTCCTACGCGCGGCAATTCGTCAAGTGTCCCGGGTCTGTAGTCTTTCCGCTCTTTATACGTCTTCTGCCCCGTCACAATGTCCGCGCCGCTTTCCACCGTGACAAGTGCGTTGCCCGTGGCATAAATCGAGCTTCCGTCCTGGGCGCTATTATTTATAATGAATGCGCCGCTCTTCACTGTAACGACCGCATTTCCATCGGCATAGATGGCGCCGCCCGGCTTCCAAGACTCGTTTTCCGAATTATCCTTTGCTTTATTTTCGTTTCCCTGAAGATACGCCCCCGCTTCCATTACAAGACTTCCGGACACCTTCAGCGTCGCATCGTTCTTTCCGGTCAGACTGATATTTTGCAGAGTCAGCGTTCCCGTTACCACTGCTACCGGTCCGTCGCACATAACAGGGCTGGAACTGCTCATGGTTCTGGTTATACCTGAGCTGTCAATATACTGTCCACTCCAGCGCTCCACCGCGTTTTTACCGGCTTGGGCAAACTCTGACAGATCCCAGACTGTCTCTTCTGTGACCTCCGGCGCTTTGCCGATCACCCGGATGCCGCCAAGATCAGGATTTTCTCTGAGAATCTTTACCGCCGTTTCCATCGTGTTGACCGGCGTATACGGAGTCAGTCCGTCCTCCTCGTCAATATCATCCAGAATTCCATCGTCATCATAGCCGCGGTCAGCGCTTAAAAATACATATAGATAATCATTATTTTCCGTCACGTATACAGTGTTGTTCCGGAAGATCAGTTTGTATTTCCTCTGGAGGCTCTTATCCAGCACGATCTGCTTCGCCATCTCCCCGGCATTCTCACCCTCCAGCCGGATCAGCGGCGCGCGGTGCTTTGAGGACGCCGCGATGGCTGTGTCAGCTGTATACTCACCAAATTTAACGACATAGGTATCGCCTTCCGGAATATTGCTTACTGTCAGTCTCGGTTTCTGCGGAAATTCACTTTCGATATACTCAAAGAATATCGTCCCGCCGTTCATTTCCACATTGTTAAGGGCGGTCTTTCCTCCCAACATACCGATGAGGGGGTAGCTTCCGCTCAGCGTCATATTGCTCAGCGACCAGTCTTCCTCATTGTTCGCGATCTCAAACAGATAACCATTGTGCTTCGTCGTATACTGGGCAAGCGTAATAATTCCTTCGCCATCAAGGACTGCGCCTGTAAAGTTGCTCACCTCCGCGCTGCCGTTTTCTACGAACTCCGCGTACGGGTTCCAGAAATAAATCGTATTACTTCCATTTTCTTTCGCCGCCGCAAAAGCCTTCGCAAAATGCAGCATCGGGTCGTCGGCGGTTCCTGTGCCGTTTACCGTACCTGCCTCTTTAACGATCTGATCCTCCGCATTCCTATCCGGTGTATTCTTTGGATTAAGATGGATCGGCCCTGCCGCGCGCATAGTATCCAGCGGCATCTGCATCGCGTTGGAAAAAATCTGCTGTGCGGTCTGCTCTGGCTTTTTTTCCTCTGCCGCCATCACCTTTCGCACAGCAAACAAACCAGGAGCGTCTGTCGTCTCCTGATTTTCTTCTGCGGATGCTGTTTCAACGCCTGCCGTCTCTGCACCTGCTGTTTCGGCGAAGGCCGTCTCTGCGGCCGCTGTCTCCTGGCTGCCGCTCGGTTCCGGCGCGGCGGCAAGTGCCGCCAGCCGGTAGTAATAGCTGCTGTTGTCATTGGTCACAACCGTCGTATAGGAAAGGCCTGTCTCGTCTTCAATATCCTCCCAGCTTTCGCCGTCCTCAGAATACTGCCACTGAAAGGCCGCATTTTCCAGACCGTATACTTCCGCGATAAAGGTAATCTCTTCTCCTACCTTTACATTTTCCTGCTCCGTATGGATCGTGATCTGCGCTTCTTCTCCTGCGGCCGTCCCGTTTTCCTCCGGTTCTCCGCTCTCCGACATATCTTCTGTCTCTGACTCACTCTCCAGCGTGTCTTCCGTCTCCGACTCGCTCTCCGACATGTTTTCCGTCTCCGACTCACTCTCCGGCGTGTTTTCTGTCTCGGACTCGCCCAGCTCCGTCAGGTCGCTGCGTATCCACGCCGTGATCCCATCATACGTAATCTGATACCAGGTTTCTTCTCCGTTTGAAGCCGCGTCGAGAATGACAAGCTCCGTGCCTGCCGCTTCGACCCTGCCCACGGCTGCCGATGCAACGTCGGGCAGCTCGCGCAGATTGACGCTATCCGTATTTGTATAAATCTTCCGGCCGATCACACTTTCCGGCTCTGCCGCAGTCTCGGTTTCCGTTTCGCCTTCGTTTCCGGTTTCGCCTTTGTTCTCAGTTCCACCTTCGTCTCCGGTTTCGCTTTCGGTTTCTTCGGTATGCTCAAATTTCTCCAGAACGCCCGCGCGATCCATGATATGCTCCATATTGGCATAGCCCGCAATGGAGCTGTCAGCTAACCCGTATTCTCTTTTTAATACGGATCTGTTTTCATTTCCTGCAATTACGAAGATCCGGTTCTCCGCCGTCTCCACTACGATTCCGATATGATCCGGTGTGCTGTCGCTGTCATAGTTGAAGAAAACGAGATCGCCCTTCTGCGGAACGTAATCTCCGCCGCGCTCTTCGTACGCGCCGATGTTTTCCAGCTGCGCTTTCCATCTGCCGCACTCCGCCTCACGCGGAAACCATTCAGCCGGAATATCTGCATAATACAGACAGAAGGATACAAACATCGCGCACCATTCTTCGTACATCATGCCGTACCAATGTCCATAGCGTGTGTAGCCCTGCTGTTCGCCGTTGTCATCAATTATAAAATTGCGTCTGCTCTCCTCATAGCCCAGCTGTGTAGCTGCAATAGCCGGAAGATCCTTTCTCCAGTCGCCGGTCAGCGTAACGCTTGCGACGCTCGCCGCCCAGTCTTGTGCGCTTTCTTCTTCAAGAACCGATACCGGAAGCGATGCCTTTGCAGACGCTTTCTTTCCGGAATCATCCGTAACTGTGATCTTCAGCTCGTGCACGCCGAAGCTTTGAGGCATATACATAAATTGTATCTGACCTGCTTTTTTCGCCGTAACCGTCTCTTCGTGTACGATCCCGCCGTCCAGCGAAACGGTAAAGCACACCGTATACGGCGCAGTCCCGTCTTTTACTTCTGCCTTACAGACAATTGCCTTCTGTCCCGCTGTCGCGTAGCGCTGTTCCAGGTGCAGCTTCACGGACACTTCATGCTCCGGCAGGTCGTCCTTCTGCTCCTGGCTTTCCGTCTGCTTCTCTTCAGTCGATTCCTCCTGCGTCTCCGACTGTGTCTCCCCGGTCGATTCCGGCTGCGTTTCCGATTGTGTTTCCGGCTGTGTCTCCGGTTGTGTCTCCGGTGCCGCCTGCGTCTCCGGTTGTGTCTCCGGCTGCGTTTCCGGTGCCGGCTGTGTTTCCGGCTGTGTCTCCGGCGCCGGCTGTGTTTCCGGCTGTGTCTCCGGCGCCGCCTGTATTTCCGGCTGCGTCTCCGGCGCCGCCTGCGTTTCCGGTTGTGTCTCCGGCGCTGCCTGCGTTTCCGGCTGCGTCTCCGGCGCTGCCTGCGTTTCCGGCTGCGTCTCCGGTTGTTTCGCTGCCGTTTCCGGCTCGCTCACCGCCAGGGGTTCCATCTGTGCGGCCGTTTCTTCCGTAACGGTCGATGGCTCCGCCTCCTCGCCTGCATACACACTAAGGCTGCCGAATGGAGCGGTCACATCGCCTGTGCATAATACTACGGCCAGCAATAAAGCGAGTATTCTTTTTATTCTGTTTTGCTTTCTGCCGATATTCATTCCTTTACCTCCCGTTTTTTTATATGATCAGCTTCTGGCTGTTTACCAAATTGCACCCGGCGCTTCACCCGGGAACATCAAGCTCTGCAATTTCACACATCAGTTCTGCTTTGTTCATTTTTTTATTTTCCCAGAATTTTTTCTGTATGCTGCTTGCCACCGCGACGCTTTCCTCGTAAGAACGTTCCAGAAGCATCAGTCCGAATTGCAAAGGCCCAAGCTTCGAGACCACATCGCCGCTCTGCGACAGATCAAAAATAATTTCTTCCAGAATTTCTGCATCTTCCTCCAGCCTCTGATTAGAGAATGGAGTTCCCGGCGCGCGATCCTGCCTCCTTATCGTCAGAAGCATCATATATTCCACAATGCCGATCCGTTTGCTTCGCCGCGCCTCTATCTGGTACAGCTGCCGGAACATATGCGTATCGCAGAATAAAGCGTCGTTGGTCGCCTTTTGTTCCCGGATACTTTTTGTAAAATCGCTCATATCCAAAATGCGGCGCTCCTGACCGGTCGTCAGCTCCCGCAGCGTCTGGCTGAGCGCACTGGAATTCCAGATCCCAAGCGTTTCATATATTAATCGGTTTGCTTTCTGATAATAATGAAATGCAAGCTCCCGTTTTCCCTGCATGTATAAGCTTCGCATCATATAACAGTGAATTTCCTCATCGGATGCATCCTCCGTCAGAGCACGGCTGCAAAGCAGCTCGATCTCTTTCCAGTTTTCCTCTTTCTGATAAATCCGGCACAGCTTTTTTACTGTTTCCGTATATGTAGAGCGATACAACATCACCTTCGGCACCATCCATGCCTCGTCCGCCAGCTTGTGAGATACATTTCCGCCATAGCTCTCCAGTATTTCGCGGCACAGCTGTTTTTCCATGTCTGAACCCATTTCAGCCCTGGCAAGCTTCCTCACAAGCTTTTCGTAATGTTCATAATCCGTTTCCACCGGCAGCCGCGGATTCCACTGGTAAGCCCCAGTGAGCGTACATATATATTCTCTTTCCCCCAGCTCCCGCAAGCTGTTCCTGAGCCGGTAAATCATATTTTTCAGCGCATTCTCCGGTTTTCTGGAATTGTCTTCCCAAAAAGTGTCGACCAGTCGCTGCTGGGACACAGCCCTGTCCCGGTTCATGATCAGATATACCAGCAAACACACAAGCTTCCTGGAATGGAGTTTTTCTTCATCCAGCGTCCTGCCGTCACATTCCAGCTGAAAACCGCCTAATATCCGTAATTTGAGAGCTTTCATAACTTTTTCCCTTTGTTACTGTTCGTTCATTAAGAAAAGAACCCGAAAAACGTAGTTTCACTGTGAAACCACTGCTTTTCGGGTTCTTATGAAAAAGTTGATAAAATTAGACATGCCAAAAAAGGCAGACTCCGAGTGTCTATAGGTGTCTGTCTGTCTGTCTGTCTGTCTGTCTGTCTGTCTGTCTGTCTGTCTGTCTGT
>NZ_CAJKOX010000022.1 GCF_905201705.1 uncultured Marvinbryantia sp. | reverse complement strand
ATGGGTAATTCCTTACTGGCTGTAAGGGGTATTAACCATAAATACATTGTAGTAGTAGAAGGTATGTACGACCTTCTCGAAGGAAAAGAAACTCACTGTGAGTTTGATGGCGTTGATGTAGTCGAGACTGAGGAAGGAAGATTCTGCTTCTGTGGTCCTACGCACAAGGTAACACTTGGTGAGATTGTTGACCTTCTTGAACAGTTTAAAAACGAACCATCTACATTAATGATGCCTAAGATGCCTGAAGGCTCTTTTGCAAAGAAACTCTGTTCTCTCTATCTTACTTATCTGCCTAAGGAGAAGTTTGCTTATTCACTAAAGATGAATGTAGATAACAGGGGATCCTTTACAGAACTACTTCATACAGAAGATTGTGGACAGGTATCAATTAACATCAGTAAGCCGGGTATTACAAAAGGGCAACACTGGCACAATTCCAAGTGGGAGCTTTTTATCGTTGTCTCCGGTCATGGCTTGATTCAGGAAAGAAACATCAATACTGGCGAGACTGTAGAATTTGAAGTGAGTGGCGACAATATTCAGGCTGTTCACATGATTCCTGGCTGGACGCATAACATCATCAATCTATCTGAAACAGAAAACCTTGTAACAGTGATGACATGCAACGAGATATTCAATCCCGCTCATCCTGATACATTTTTCGAGGAGGTATAGATATGAGTTACGAGAATATCAAATGGAAAGAAAACGGTAAGCTCAAACTTCTGATCATTGTAGGAACTAGACCAGAGATTATCAGACTTGCAGTTGTTATCAATAAAACAAGAAGATATTTTGATGTAATTCTTGCCCACACAGGCCAGAACTATGATTACAATCTGAATGGTGTATTCTTCAAGGATCTGAAACTAGAAGATCCGGAAGTGTATATGAATGCGGTTGGCGCTGACCTCGGTGAGACCATGGGAAATATCATTTCCGAATCCTATAAACTGATGGTTCAGATAAAACCGGATGCTGTATTGGTGCTTGGCGATACTAATAGTTGCTTATCTGTTATTGGAGCAAAGCGACTTCATATTCCAATCTTCCATATGGAAGCAGGAAACAGATGTAAGGATGAATGCTTGCCAGAGGAAACAAACAGAAGAATCGTTGACATTATCAGTGATGTGAATATGGCTTATTCCGAGCATGCCAGACGTTACCTCGCAGATACAGGTTTACCAAAGGAGAGAACGTATGTAACCGGTTCTCCAATGGCTGAGGTTCTTCATCAGAATCTGTCAGAGATTGAGGCTTCTGATATTCATCAGAAATTGGGGCTTGAAAAAGGTAAATACATACTACTTTCTGCACATAGAGAAGAAAACATTGATACAGATAAGAACTTCACTTCTCTTTTCAATGCAATTAATAAGATGGCTGAAAAGTACGATATGCCAATCCTTTATTCATGCCATCCAAGAAGCAGAAAGAAATTGGAGAGCAGTGGATTTAAGCTGCATAAGAGAGTAATTCAGCACGAGCCATTAGGATTCCACGATTATAACTGTTTACAGATGAATGCTTTCTGTGTGGTAAGTGATAGTGGAACATTGCCAGAAGAGAGTAGCTTCTTCACATCTGTTGGCCACGCTTTCTCGGCTGTATGTATCAGAACTAGTACAGAGAGACCAGAAGCTCTGGATAAGGGGTGCTTTATCTTGAGTGGTATTGATGAGAAGGGACTGTTACAAGCAGTAGACGTGGCAGTTGAAATGAACAAGAACGGAGATAATGGCATTCCTGTTCCGAATTACATTGATGAAAATGTTAGCGATAAAGTAGTAAAGATCATTCAGTCTTATACAGGTGTGGTCAATAAGATGGTTTGGAGAAAATATTGAGGTTGTGGTTTGGTATGAATGAGGTACAAAGAGTAGATATTATTGGAGTGGGAATATCGGTTGTGAATTTCAAATCAGCACTATCTTATTTATTTGATAATTTTGATAAAGCAAGAGGTAATTATATTTGTGCTGCCAATGTGCATACAACCGTAACAGCCCATGAAGATGAAAGTTATAAGACGATTCAAAACAATTCTTTTTTAACACTCCCGGATGGAATGCCGTTGTCTGTAGTTGGCAAAAAAAGAGGCTACTCCAGGATGGGTAGAGTTACGGGGCCAGATTTTTTAGAAGAGGTATTACGAAAAACTGCGAATACAGAATATAGACACTATTTCTATGGTACTACACAGAATAATCTGAATGCATTTTTAGATAAAGCCAAAGAGCTTTTTCCTGAATTAAATATTGCTGGTGCAGAACCTTCAGTGTTTAGACCGTTATCTGAAAAAGAAGAAGATGAATTGATACAAAGAATTAATGATTCTGGTGCAGATTTTGTTTGGGTCGCTTTGGGAGCTCCAAGACAAGAAATCTTCTGTAATAAGCTTTCTAATAAGACTAAAGCGGTATGGATCGCAGTTGGTGGAGCTTTTAATGTCATATCAGGCGTCATTCCAAGAGCTCCTCAATGGTTGCAAAACCATGGTCTTGAATGGTTTTATAGATTTTCAAAAGAACCAAAAAGATTATTTAAGAGATACTTTGTGACCAATACAAAATTCCTATGGTACTTATCACAAGATAAAAGGAAACGAAGCCGATGAAAAAGAAGATATGTATGGTTGTTCCTAGTTTCAGTGCAAAAGGTGGTATCACATCTGTTGTAACCGGCTATAGAGGAAGCCAATTAGAAAAGGATTATGACATTAAATATATCGAGACATATTGTGATGGCAATAGGCTCTCAAAGCTGCTGAAAGCACTAAAAGCCTATCTATCTTACAGCTGGCTTCTTTTATTCTGGCATCCTGAAATTGTTCATATCCACTCTTCTTTTGGTGGAAGTTTTTATAGAAAAATGCCATTTATTATAATTGGAAGCTGGTTTAATAAACCTGTTGTTAATCATATTCACGGTTCTTATTACGACGAGTTTTATTTTGAAGCGAGCGAACGAAAACAAGCAATTATTAGGAGTACATACAATCGTTGTGCTGCAATCATTGCATTATCAGAATCAGCTAGAGAAGAACTTTCTAAAATAACAAGTTCACCGATTAGCGTTGTAGAAAACTATGGCATACTAAAGGAAGATGAAATCATAAAAAGAAAGTCAAAAAGTAATAAGAATATTGTTCTATTTCTTGGATTTATAACAGAAAAAAAAGGATGCTTCGATATCCCGAATGTTATAAAGATAGTTGTTGAGAAGATCCCGGATGTTAAGTTTGTATTAGCAGGTGTTGGTGAAATCGAAAAGCTGAAAAAAATAACACCCATGATTGAAAAAGACAATATAGATTTTCCAGGATGGGTAACCGGTGAAGAAAAGAGTAAATTACTTTCCGAAGCAGATGTATTTTTTCTACCTTCATACAGTGAAGGAATGCCTATGTCTATATTAGATGCTATGGGATACGGGCTTCCAATAGTTTCATCAAATGTTGGTGGAGTTCCCAAGCTTGTAAAGAATGAAGAAAACGGGTTTTTATTTCAGCCTGGTGATATTAATGGATTTGCTCGCTCAATTTGTTTAATTCTAGAAAATGATGAGTTAAGAAACAAAATGATAGATTGCAGTGCAAAGATCATTAAAGAAAAATATTCTCAAAATAGGCATATTGAAAAGATTGAAGAGATATACAAAAAATATAGTACGGGAGTATGAAACTATGTATAGAGTAATCGATTTTATATCAAGATTATTTAATAAGCTATTTATCGAACCAGGGATACGGGGTGGGGTTAAGTCCTGTGGCAATAATGTAAAAATAGGCAGGTATTGTGAGTTGAAGCCACTCTGTAATATATCCTTTGGTAATCGTGTTGAAGTAGGTCCACGGGCGCTATTCTGGACAACTCGAGCTAAAATAGCGATAGGAAATGATGTGATTTTTGGCCCTGGCGTAACAATTATTACGGGTGATCATCCTACGAATATATGTGGCCGTACGATTAACTCTATCAAAGATGAAGATAAACCTGCCGATTGCGATCAGGATGTTGTTATTGATGATGATGTTTGGATTGGATGTAATGTTACAATTCTAAAGGGAGTACATATTCATTCTGGGGCAATAATCGCAGCAGGTAGCGTTGTTACAAAAGATGTTGAGTCAGATTGTGTTTATGGCGGAGTACCAGCAAAAAAGATAAAGGATAGATTTCAGCGCTGATTAAAATTGAGGAGGAGATTAATGAAAAAGATACTTCAAATTTTAGGTGCTTTAGATGTCGGTGGTGCCGAAACAATGGTCATGAACATATATAGAAATATTGATAAGAAAACATTGAATTTTGATTTTGTTGTCAGCGGTGAAAGAGAAGGTTATTATGAAAAAGAAATCAATGCTGGTGAAAGTAAGGTATTTCATATAAAGGAAAGGTCAGAATCATTAAAAGAACACCTTTTTGATTTGTATCGTATTGTTAAGAAAAACGACTATGATGTGATTCATTATCATACCGAGAATTCTTTCCTCGCATTTTGTGATTTATTAGTTTGCAAAATAGCTGGAGCAAGAAAACTGGTTGTGCATTCTCATAACACAATGGATTATAGAGGAGGTTTACTTGTTGTTCTATCAAGAATATTTCGAGTACCGCTTCGTCTTATAGCTAATAGTAAATTATCTTGTGGTGAGGAGGCTGCTATTTGGCTGTATGGAACTAATAAAAATGTCGAAATCATCCCTCTTCCCGTTGATTGTAAAAAATATGAATACTCTCTTAATAAACAAAATGATCTAAAAAGGAAGTATTCTTTAGACGATAAGATAGTATATGCACATGTTGGAAGTTTTTCAAAAGTAAAAAATCAACTGTTCTTATTAGATGTATTCTATGAAATATACAAATTAAATCAAAATTCTCACTTAATACTAGTTGGTGATGGTGAGTATCGTGATAGAATTGAAAGAAAGATAAAGGAATTGGAGCTTCAAAAAGCTGTTACATTATTTGGTATAGTAGATGACGTATATAATAAATTAGTTCTATCAGATTGTTTCATCTTTCCATCCTTATTTGAAGGATTTCCTACTGTTGTGCTAGAAGCTCAGGCTGCTGGACTTCCATGTTTTGTCTCGGATACAGTCACTAATAAAATTGATATTACAAAATGTGTTAGTTTTGTTTCGTTAAACATGTCTGCAAAAGATTGGGCAAATAAAATTGTCAGAAATAAGAGCTACGATTGCAAAAAGAGAAGAGAACTTAATAAAATAGTCGCAAAAACATATGATATTAGTTCTGTTGTTAAAGTTATTAATGATGTTTATGGCGTTTAGAGGAGGTCTACAATGAAAATTATTGCATTCTATTTACCACAATTTCATAACATTCCAGAAAATGATGAATGGTGGGGGGATGGATTCACTGAGTGGGTTAATGTAAAAAAAGCAAAACCTCTATTTGATGGCCATAAGCAGCCAAAAGTACCACTGAATGATAATTATTATGATTTATTAGACGATAATGTGAAAATATGGCAGGCTGATATTGCGAAGAAACATGGGGTCTATGGTTTTTGCTATTACCATTATTGGTTTAATGGAAAATTGTTGCTAGAAAAACCAATGGAACAAATGCTTAATAATAGGCAGATTGATATGCCTTTCTGTATAAGCTGGGCGAATGAGCCCTGGACGAAAGCTTGGGTAAATGAAAAAAAAGTACTTATTCCACAATCTTATGGTGGAAGAAAAGAGTGGAAGGAGCACTTTGATTATTTACTTCCCTTTTTTAAAGATGAAAGATACATTTGTATACATGGAAAACCACTTTTTATTATATACAGAGCAGAAGTAATAAACTGCTTGAATGATATGCTGGATTATTGGAACCAATTAGCAATTGAATCCGGCTTGGATGGACTGTCTTTTGCGTACCAGAATTTAACGTTTGATTTGATTCCCGATAAGGATGACAGCAGATTCGATTTTAATATTGAATTTGAACCTAGTTATGCTTGGTATGATTTAAACACATCTTCGGGAATTAAGCAAACTACTTTTTGGAAATTCTTGAGGCAAGTAAAAGCGTGGGCTTACTCAAAATTTGAAAATATCTTTGGCTTTGATCCTGCACGTAAATTAGAAAAGAAAGACAATTTAGTTTTAACGGATTACCAGGCAGCCTGGGACAAAATATTGGTTAGAAAACCTTCATCTGAAAAAAATATTCCTGGCGCCTTTGTTGCTTGGGACAACACGCCTAGAAAAGGTACTCGTGGTCAAGTATATACAGGTGGTTCACCAGAAATATTTGAAGATAATCTATCAACGCAAATTAGGCGTGCAAGGGATGTATATCATAAAGATATGATTTTTATGTATGCGTGGAATGAGTGGGCTGAAGGCGGATATTTAGAACCAGATGAAGAAAATGGCTATGGCTACCTTGAAGCAATCAAAAACGCTTTAGACAAAAATAACGAATTTCCATGGTGAAAAAATGAGAATCAGTAGAAAAAATATACTTTGGTTTATTGTTGTAATATATCCGTTGATACCATACTACTTTACTTTATTTGGTATTAACGCGACAAATATAGTAGCAATATTAATTTCGTGTGTTATATTTGCAATCTATAAAGAACGTATACTTATATTCAAAAAAGATAGATTATTTATGATATACTTGCTTGCCTGTTTGTGCCAAACTCTTTCTATGGTAATAAATGGCTCTATGGAAGCGTTGCATTATGTGTTAAAAATAGTCCTGCCCTTCTATTATTTGACCGTTTTAATACAAACAAAAGAAGATTTTTATTATGTTATCGAAAATGTGGTTAATGCATCTGGTGTTTTATGTATATTCGGTATAATAGAAGAAGTCACACATTTTAATATCTTTTCATTATTGAATACTTCTGGCAGTACTTTAAATTATAATGCTTTACGTTTTGGCTTACTAAGAATAATATCTTTTACAGGGCAAGCCATCACATATGGAATCTATATCATGTTTTGCTTATGCCTTTGTATGTATCTGCTCCAAGTAAATAATGAAAGTAAGAAAAAACATAAACTCATAATAATATATACAATGTTATGGATTAATGCTATTTTTACTCTATCGAGATCAAGTATTTTGTGTTGTCTATTATCGCAGGTTTTACTTTTATTCTTCTGCGGGGCTAAGAAGACATTAAAAACCATAAGCTTAGTTTCTCTAATATTGATAATGATAATAGGTTCTGCTTGCATATTCAGTGACGTGGCGAGAACTGCTGTAATGAACTTTATTTTGATGTTGGCTGCTGTATTTGATCCGACTTATTCGAGTCTGATATCTGCGTCATTTGGAAATGATAATCTAATAGCCCAGGGACAGCGCATAGACTTATATAGCTGGGTTATTGAATCAATGAATGGAAAATGGCTATTTGGAAATGGATATGATGTTCAGTTTTCATATTCTCAGGATGTCGTGACTGATGGTTGGACATGGACATCAACAAAAACATCTATTGAAGTACAAAGTCTGTTTTTACTGTTTCATTATGGTGTTATTACTGTTGCTGCTCACTATATTGCATATATTCTTACTTTGTTAAATAGCTGGAAAAATAGAAAAATACGCTTAAATGAAGAAAAAGCATTAGGTTTTAATGGTGTAATGTGTTCAATTATTGTAACCTACTTATTTTACTTTTTAGCAAATAGTATTGGGTCGGAGGAATTCCTATTTTACATATTAATAGCCTTATTTATTGCGTATAACAGATTGACAAAGGTAATCAACCAGGAGGGCTTATGAAAATTGCATTATTAGGGTTTGATGTTGATGGATCAAATATGGGTTGCCAGGCATTAGTGTATTCTTTCCTGAGTTTAATGGATGAAACGTATGAATCGAACATAGAATATTATGTTTTTGCATATGGAGATTGCAATCTTGATCATATTAGAAAAAGATTTTCTCGGCACAAATTCTTTTTGGTAACTACTAGTTTAAAAAAGCCTAATTCCCAAGTTAAACTATACAATATTTTTAATTCTTGTGATTATATATTCGATATTACGTATGGCGATGGTTTCTCTGATATATATGGAAAAGGTTGGAATGCTCGAACGGATTTAAATAAAGAACTCGCAGCTATCTCTAGCAGTACCTTTATTTTATTGCCGCAAACATATGGTCCATACAACTCTTATTCTTTAAAAAAATGGGCGTATCACATAATTAAAAAGGCAGATTATGTTTTTTCTAGAGATGACGATTCTGCGGTCGAAGTAAATAAAAAAATAGGAAGTAATAAGGTTAAGGCGTATACTGATCTAGCCTTCTTACTCCCATATAGAAAATTGGATTTTGGGAAAAAGAAGAATATAGGATTTAATGTTAGTTCTACGTTATGGGATAATGTTCATTCAGCGAGTATTAAATTAAAAGCAAACTATCAAGAATATTGCATCAAAACAGTAAAAAAGTTATTAGAACAAAACTATATTGTGCATTTAGTTCCTCACGTAATAGACAAAAACAATCCAAATGCAGCAGAAAATGATTGCAGAGCATGTGATAATCTTGCAAAAATATGTAAAGATGTAATAGTCGCTCCAGCTTTTAATGATCCTATTGAAGCAAAAAGCTATATCTCTGGCATGGATGCCTTTATCGGTCCAAGAATGCACGCAACTATAGCCGCTTTCTCTTCGAGTGTTTTGACCATCCCTGTTGCATATAGTAAAAAGTTTGAAGGACTATATGGTAGCTTAGAATACAATTATCTTGTTGATCTTAGATATCTAAGTACTGAGGATGCGGTCATAAAAACGTTGAATTTGCTAAGTTGTGAAGATGAGTTGAAAGAAGCGCAGAATTGGTCATTAAAAATTATGTCAGAGAAAATAGGCGAATTTAGAATTAGCATTGAAAATATTATAAAAGATATGTAAATGTATTGGACTGGTAATGAGATTTATACTTCGCACTCCTGATTTCTCGAAAGTTTGGATTTTCCCAATAATTTGGGTTCACGGAGCTACAAGTTTTTCCCAATGATTCGGTAAATGCAGACATCTATCGCTTTTATAACAAGAAATGCCTTCATACGGTTTAAGCAAAGAAGTACTAATCACATACCAATTATAATAATAGTAATTTAAAAACTCAAAATATTGGGGTTAGAGAGGTATGAAGTATGAGTAATAAAAAATGGCATCTAATATAGCATGTACAAATGATTTATTTGGAAGCTTATATAATAAAGAACGGGTTTTTTTTGCTGTTTCGTTTCTTACAAAGCTGCTTTCAAAAGCTGATTGAGCAATAGTATTTACCTACAATTTGTGAATGACAAATTTCGTAATGTATGCTGGATGGCCCAACATACTATAATAAGAATACTTTTGAATCATAAAGATGAAGCACAGAATTTGGTGCGTTCAGCAATAGAATATCTTATTAGAGGAGGAGTAATAAATGTATACAGTACATAGAAATGTTCAGATCATTCTTGCACTATTAAAGAAATATGATGTAAAACATCTTGTTCTGTCTGCTGGAACAAGGCACATTCCGCTTGTATTCTCAGCGGAGGACGATAAATTTTTCAAGTGCTATTCTATTGTTGATGAAAGAAGCGCCGGTTTTTTTGCACTTGGCTTAATTCAAACTCTAAATGAACCGGTTGCGATTGTGTGTACCTCTGGTACTGCTGCCTGCAATTACGTTTCAGCAGTAACGGAGGCTTTCTATCAGCATTTGCCGTTAGTGGTGCTGACTAGTGACAGAAATCAGATCTATCTTAATCAGCAGGAGGATCAGTGCATTCCGCAGATGGGCCTGTATCAGGGGGTATTGAAGGCGCAAGTCAATCTTCCCATTGTCAGGGATGAGAAGGATTTCTGGTATTGTGGAAGACTGGTCAATGAGGCTTTGTTGGAGTTGGATCATGGAGAAAAGGGCCCGGTTCATATCAATTTCCCGGTAGACGACAACTACCCAATTGAGTGGGGAACGTTCAAATTTGATGAGAAATCGCTTCCGGACGTGAAGAAGATTGACCGTGTTACAGCGTATGACGATGACATCGTCTGGTATTCGTTGGCAGAGCAGTTGACAAAAAAGCGGGTGCTGCTTGTGTACGGCCAGTCCTTGCCTCTGAGCGTAGAGGAGAAGAACAATTTGAATGCATTCTGCGCAAAGTACAATGTTGTGATTGCAAGCGACCATATTGGAAATGTGCATGTGCCGCAAAGAGTAAAGCATACCGTGCTGTTCTCAATGCTCTCGGGAGCAGAATGGGATGAAATAAAGCCGGATATTGTAATTACAATGAATGGCAGTATGGTCATGAATATCAAATCAACAATCCGAAAATATGCTTCCTCAATAGAGCATTGGCATGTTTCACCAGATGGAAAGGTCTCGGATCCCTATTTCTGCCAGAAAAAAATTGTTGAAGCGCCGGTCAGTTATTTCTTTAGGAGGATGGCGGCGGAGAGCACGGAGAATAAGAACACATATTGGCCGCAATGGAAGGCGATGGAAGAAAAGTACATCGTCAATGATGTCTATCAGTGTGCTGTGGACTATTCTGCTGTATATGCTGTCAAAGAGCTACTGAAGGCCATTCCGGACAACAGCCTGCTGCATATCTCGAACAGCAACAATATTCGCATTACGAATATGTTCCCGATCAAGGATACAGTTGACGTGTATTGCAATCGAGGAACCTGCGGCATTGACGGCTCAATGTCAAGCTATATTGCTCAGTCGTATATAACGAACAAGCCCTCCTTCATGCTGATTGGCGACCTGAGTTTCTTTTATGATATGAATGCGCTGTGGAACCGATATTGCACAAAGAACACACGTATTATGCTGTGCAATAATGGTGGGGGCGCGCTGTTCCATTCGAATTTTTACAAGACGGTTCAGACATTTGATACAATGGACGTACATATTGCGGCTGGACACGAGACTTCGGCGAAGGGCTGGGCCGAAACAAGAGGATTTACATATTTATCTGCACATGATAAAGCAGAGTATGATCGAGCACTATTGGCATTTATTGGTAAGGCTGAAAAACCCATCCTTTTGGAAGTTTTTACTGATAAAGATGTGGATATTCGACAGATGGGTATTGCGACTAATAGTGTAAAGTCAGAGAGTGCAGCTCAAATGTATAAAATGGCGGCAGCCTTACCAGATCCGCTAAAGAGAACAATTAAATCAATTATCAGAAAAAAGTAAGTAATGTGGGAGAGTAAAAACATGGCTTCAATAGCGCATAAATTGAAAGAATCAGCAAAAAACATCTTAGGATTGAACAAGAAAGTATATAGCGCAGATAAACAGTATAATTTGGTTGTTTCAGATAAAGGTAGATTTGATAGAAAGATTGCTGTTGTTACAGGCGGAACCGGTGCAATTGGAAAAGCCACATGCATGAGATTGTTAGCTGAAGGTTGTACAGTATACATATCAGGTAGATCTAAGGAGAAAATTGAAAATTTGATTTTAAACCTGCCAGATGAAATAAAAAATAGGGGTTCTGCTCGTTTGATGGTAATGAACGTATCAGATTCAGATTCAATTGAGAGTGCGTTTAGTAGTATTATTCAACAGGAAGGGCGGATTGACATTTTGGTAAACTGCGCCGGAGGAGGCGCACGAGAACGGGCACGCCCACTATATGACCAAGAAGTAGATGTGATAGATGAAATCTTACAAACCAATCTCAGAGGCAGTATTCTATGCGCAAGAATGGCCTCTAAGATTATGAAAAAAAACAATTACGGAAAGATTGTGAATATTTCTTCTTCTATTGGTGTTAATGGTATGGAGCGTTGTGTCGATTACAGCGCATCCAAGTCGGGAATGTTTGGATTTACCAAGTCCCTTGCAAAAGAGCTTGGTAGATTTGGAATAAATGTTAACTGTGTGACACCTGGATCAATAGTAAGAGGCGACTATTCTATCGATGAAGCAGAATACATAAAGGAAACAAATTATCTTCATTCAATCGGTACGCTTGAAGATGTAGCAAATGTTATTGTCTTTATGGTTTCTGACGAAGCAAAATTTATAACTGGACAGAATATTATTGTAGATGGTGGACGGACCTTAGGAATTAAAGGCGGTGGCTGACAGTGCAATGGAATGCAGTAAACGACATATGTCGGGGATGGTGGAAGAGGTTCGGTTTTTTGGGGCGACAATTAGTATAAGCATTTATAGGAGATAAGGACGGATGGGTAAAAATAGTTATAAAAAGGCAAGCACGTATTATTTGATAGGAAACCTATTCAATAAAGGAATTGCCTTTTTGACAGTTCCAATTTTCACAAGGATACTATCTACTTCGGATTATGGTATTGTTACTACATATAATTCATGGATAGGTATCCTAGCAATGGTCATGGGATTTGCTCTTCACATGGGAATAAGAATGGCGTTTGTAGATTATAAAGAGAAAATAGATGATTTTATGTCGTCAATTATAATCTTTACGTTAATTTGCTCAGGTGGGTTCATTGTCATTGTAACATCCGGAGCTATTCTTCTAAAACTGAGTGCAAACCTTCTACTAATTGTTTTGTGTATGTTTCAGGCACTATCTTCGGCCATTGTTCAAGACTACACTCATTATTTGATGATGCAGTATAGATATAAACTCCGTACAGCGTTTATGATTCTGCCGAATTTGATTTCTGTTCTGTTATCGATTGTAGCTATTCTTCTGGTGTTTAAGACGGACTTATATCTCGGCAGAATTATTCCTACCGCAATTGTAAACATCGGTTTTGGTGTTGCTGTAGTCATGTTGGTTCTAAGAAAAGGGAATATTGGAATAAACTGGAGCTATATAAAATATGGACTGAGTATTTCCGCACCGTTAATCGTTCATGGTATTGCACTGAACATTTTATCTCAATCTGATCGAACGATGATAACGTGGCTCGCTGATTCGTCTCAAACAGGTATCTACAGCTTAGTATATAATTTCAGCATGATAGCAACAGTTATCACTACATCACTAGAAGGCGTCTGGATACCCTGGTTTACAGATAAAATGGTCAAAAGAAAGACATCTGAGGTTAATTCTTTGGCAAAAGATTATGTTAATCTAATGACATATGCAATGGCATGTCTTATATTGGTGTCTCCAGAAATACTAAGGGTATTGGCAAGTAAAGATTATTGGGAAGGCATTAAAATTATTCCGCCTATTGTCTTGAGCAACTACATTATTTTTATGTATACCCTTTATGTAAATATCGAACATTTCTATAAAAGAACGATTTATATCACGTTTAATACACTATGCGCGGCAAGTATCAATGTAATACTAAACCTTGCTTTTATACCTAGATTCGGATATGTAGCTGCTGCCTATACAACTTTAACAGCTTACATTGTTTCTTTGGTAATGCACGCATCGTATGCAAAAAAAATGGAGAAAGAGTTGTATCCATTAAAAATGTTTGTACGACCACTTATTCATATCGGTATTTCAACTGCTCTATTCTATGCGCTGATGGATAGAGGAGTTATAAGATGGGTAATGATGCTTTCTTATTTTTGCGCTATGCTTTATAGAGAGAGCCAGAATCTTCGAGTTTTTCCCGGGAATTAGGACAAGAGTTAAAAAGGATCGCTAAGGGGGTTGTATCATGACAATTGCAGAAAAAAGAAAAGAGTACCGGCGAATAAATCTATTATTCAAAACAATCTATAAAAGGAAGTCCGCTAAATGGAAAGCAGACTACCTTCGTAGAAAGCATATATTCTATCACTTAGGAGAGAATGTACATTTATGGGGTGGGGTACCGTCTGATCCGTACCTGATTTCAATTGGAAATAATGTGATTATTGCGGTATCCGTAGAGTTTGTTACCCACGATATTTACTACCACGCATTAAATCAATCATATAGCAATTTAGGAAAGTTCTATCCTCACTTTGATACGATTTCTATTGAAGACAATGTATGTATAGGTGGATTTTCCAAGATTATGCCGGGGGTTACTATTGGTGAAGGCGCTATCGTAGCGGGAGGAAGTGTTGTTACCAAGGATGTTCCTAGGGGTGCGATTGTCGGGGAAAATCCAGCAAGAGTGATAGGGTGGACAGAGGAATTGGCAAGAAAACGAATTGCTGAAAACAGACCCCAATACACGATTGCAGATGATATTGTCGAAGTTGAGAAATACTATTGGGATATACTGCCGAGTCAAAGAGAAGGATTGTCGAGCAATTTGCAAGAATAAGTATGCTAGCGTAAAATTTTAGTCGGAAAATTAAAAATAGTAATAAAAGAGAACACCACTTTGTGATAAAGTATTTAGCGACCAAACGTAAGTAGGTAATAATCCGTATCTACAAATTTATCTCCACATTTGATAAGATGAGTCCAAATGATGGAGGTGATAATTATAAATACGAATGACAATGTAACCTCAAAGGCTAATCTTTGGACAGACAGGATCAGTGCTTTTCAAGCAAGCGGTTTATCCCGTAAAGACTGGTGCAAACAGAATGGAGTTCCACAGTCTACATTGGGTTACTGGAGCCGAAAGATCCAGTCACAAGTCTCCGAAAAAGAAGAGGACAGCGAGACGGTGTTCGCAAAGCTTCCATCTGTTCAGGAGATCCGAACCGCAGAAAACATGGGAAATTCCCCTGTGACGATCTGTCTCCCGGAAAATATCCTCCGGATCGAGATCGGTGCGGACTGTCCATCCAGGCTGATGGCAGCCCTTCTTCAGGCGTTAAAGAGCTATGCTTGATTTTTCCGGAAGCACTACCGTTTATCTGGCATGCGGCTGCACAGACCTCCGTAAAAGCTACACGGGTCTGGCGGCGATCATCAAACTGAAATTCCATCTCGACCCGTACTCCCGCTGTATGTTCGCGTTTTGCAATCGCAGGCGCACATTGATCAAGATCCTCCAGTGGGACGGATCCGGATTCTGGATCCTGATGAAACGATTGGACCGTGATTCTTTCCATTGGCCTGATACACCGGATGAAATGAAAAAAGTCACATTAAAAGAAATCCATTGGCTATGCGATGGTTTATCCCTGAAGCCCAGCGGTGCTTTTGAAGAGCGCCATCCGAAGATTGTCGTGTGAGCTTAGCTCTGTCAATCCGCAAAAAGCCGAAATTTTCTTCCTTTTATGCGGCTTTTTCTCTGCCCCTGCAAGCAGTTTCCTGTAGAAAACTGCCCCTTCTCCATGGTATACTTTCTGTTAGAGATCTTAGAAAGTTGAGGTTACAGGATGGAAGCCGCTTTTTACAGAAGAACAGCTGAACAGCATGAGCAGGGAAAATATCATAGCACTGATGAAGACGATGCAGAAGCACCAGCAGGAACAGGAAGACCAGATCCGGATCCTCATGGAAAAAACAAAGGAACTGGAGTTCCTGAACGCAATGCTTTCCGACCGCCTGACCCTTGCACAGCGCAAACAGTTTGGGCGCTCCAGTGAGAAGTATGCGGAGGGCTATACCCAGCTGAACCTCTTCAATGAGGTGGAACAGGAAGCTGATCCGGATGTGCCGGAACCGGATATGGAAGAGATCCATCCATCTTCCTATAAAAGGAAGAAACGTTCCGGCAAAAAAGAGGAGGATCTTTCCGCTTTTGAAACGACGGAAGTGACCGAATACAAGCTGACCGGAATGGACAGATACTGCCCGGACTGCGGTATGAAATATAAAGTTGTAACGAAAGAGACCGTAAAGCGTCTGAGATTCGTTCCCGCACGTTTTGAGGTCGTGGAGGAGAGTACCTATGTTTACAGCTGTCCGAAATGCGGTGCGATGAAGCGTCCGGAAAAGACGCCTTCCTTTCTCAAAGGAAGTGTGGCAACGCCTTCTCTGGTGGCAGGCATCATGAATGCAAAGTATGTGAACGGCATGCCGCTTGCACGTCAGGAATGTTTTTTGTCAAGAGGTTTTCCTCAAAAAAATCGTCAGAATTCCCCACTTTCACCTGGGGAATTCCCCAGTTTCAGCGCGAAGCATTTTATGCCATATCCTGTTGGGATGCCTCCTTTGGATTACTGCCCATGAGGGCATGTTCCATTCGATAACTGGTTCCTTCGAATAGGAATAAATGCCCATGGTGTACAAGGCGGTCTATCATCGCTGCGGTCATCTGGTCATCCGTGAAGACGCTTCCCCATTTGGAGAATTCAATGTTCGTTGTCAGTATCAGACTTTTTTGCTCATAACTGTCCGCGATCACACGGAACAACAGCTGGGCGCCTTCCCGGTCTACCGGGACATAACCCCACTCATCCAGGATCAAAAGATCCAGAGAGTCCAGTTCTTTCTGGAGACGGTGTAAAGTCCCATCCCGCTTCGCCGCTGACAATGCCAGAATTAAATCTGTAACGGTATAAAACTTGGTTTTGTATCCCTTGCAGCATGCTGCCATTCCAGCAGCGACCGCCATGTGGGTCTTCTCAGTGCCAACCGGACCATACAGTACAAGGTTCTGCCGATTGCTGATAAACGTCACGGCTTCAAGATCTGCCCGTGGCATGGCCGGTGGGATCGTGACATGGCTGTAATCATATCCTGTAAAGGATTTCACAGCAGGAAAGCAGGCGCGCCGGATCAGCCGTTTCCGGGCATTTTCCTCCCGTATGCCAAGCTCCTGTTCCAGTGCTTCCAACATAAACTGCATCTGCTGCAGCGTCCCGCTGCTTTCACAAAGATCCCCAAGGGCTCCGGACAGGTACAATTTTCGTGCGGCGGTCCGGATGCGGGCGATGACTTCTTCCCGTTTCTGCGTCGTTCTCATGCAGGGTCACCTCCTTCCGGTCCCGGAAGAAACGCCTTGTCGTATCTGGTCAGATCCGGGCCTTCCGTCGGGGGAGTGTCCAGCCCATAGGAGCAGATACGTTCGCAGATCAGTTCAGCATCGCTTGCACTGATCCGTCCATCCCGCAGGGAGCGGTTCATCGCATCTATAGCGGGATAAAAGGCGTATTGCCTGCTTAGATCAGCCAGCAGCGCAAGACAGTTCTTTAACTCCGGTTTCTCAAGATGGTCCATATATTCCCGCAGCGGATCCGGCATTTCCAGACGAACGCCGCTGTTGTGCCAGGAACCGGGTTTATGGAGCAGCATGGTGACTGTTGTGGAATAGTCCGAAAGGTCTGTCCTGTAATCGCCATACTGGCGTTTATGACGGACAAGCAGGCCGTTGTCCTCATTATAAATGTCGATGTAATGCGCCATGATACCGACGAGTACATTACGCTTACCGGCGTATTCCGGGCGTGTGGAGTAATAGTGTTCCCCGTCAATACGGACTTTCCCGTATCCGTCCGCTTTAAAGTAATCATACCGGCAGACATGGAAGCGGCTGCGCGGGAGCGGGTAAAGTGCTTCCTTGTCTTTCAGGAACAGTTCACTGATACGGATCCCCTTTTTATAATGAAGTTCGGACGCTTTTGTCTCATGCGCATCAAGAAGCCTGCGGTTGTAGGTCTCTATGTCATCGAAAGGTTCCGGAGGGACGAAAAGGTTGCTTCTTTCATATCCAACCTTGCGTTCCACATTTCCTTTTTCCCAGCCGGACCGTGGATTACAGAACCGGGCTTCAAAGTGGTGGTGCGCCCGAAACTTTGCGAACAGTGCCGATTCATGAATGACGCCGCACAGTTTCCGGCCCACGCCGGTTGCATTGTCAAACACGATCGTTCTGGGCACGCCGCCAACATAGTAAAAGATGTCCAGCAGGCCCTGGCAGACACACTCAGCAGTTTCGCCGCCAAACACCTGGCAGTACCCGTCATTGCTGAACGGGAAAGACAGAACAAGGAACTTTTTGCGGACCGTCATTCCGTTTTCGACAAAGTCAGCTTCCCCGAAATCCGCCTGTGCCGTGCCGGGTTCCCAGATGAGTTCCTGATTCGCCCGCTGTTTCATCTGGTGGCGGCGGACGCTCTGGACATAACGCTGGACAATGGAGTAACTGCCGGTAAAACCATGTTCATCCACAAGACGGTCGAATACACGCTTCGCTGTATGGCGTTGTTTGTACCAGTTGTTTTTATCAGACTCCAGCCATGAGTCGATTACCGGTTTCAGAGGGTCAAGCATGGAGGGGCGGGATGTCGTGAACGGCATCTGTGGAGAGAAATCCTCCATGCCAAGGTACTTCCTGATCGTTTTGCGATCCACACCTGTAAGGTCGTGTATTTTTGAGATCGAGTATCCGGCAGAGCCAAGATCCCGAATGTGGTTGATTTGTGCCATATCAGGCATTTCCTTTCCTCCTCATCCTGCGTGATTATACAGAATGAGGATACGTTGATAGGAACGGGCACGCAATACTTACACGCTCAAAGTGGGGAATTCCCATTCTCAAACTGGGGAATTTTGACGCTGATTCTGGGGAATTTTATCGTATCATAAACAAGCTATTATCGGCTGACAAAAGGCATCTCCGGCATACTGTCATATGCCAAAGAGGGCATCCGGCTCTGGTACCGGACAAAGCGTACCGTCAACTCCACTTTAAGCTGACCGCTTGAATAGAGAAAAGAATAAATCTTCCAAAGCCCGGTTCCGGCGGGGCTTATTAAAGTGCCTCTATTCTCGGTACTGCCATTCTAAATCTCTCAAAAATTCGGCAGATTGGTACTTTGAGAAGACATAACCATCTTTTTATTACAGTTTGCGGAAACTCAAGACAGATTATTATCTATTTACATTTTTTCGTGGTAAGATATATAGTCTGTTTAGAAATTCATGGATAAGTTCATTGAGGTTTATGTGGAAAAATGTCCTATTTTGCGATAATATATTGTTTAAAGATATTATTAAGGAGTGGAGAAATGGGCAGATTGACCAATGTTTTAAAAGGACAGCTTTTTCAGTATAGCACAAATAGAAATATGAGGAATGAGCGAGTAAAAAAAGAGATTTATAATAACTTTCAGAAGATTAAATGTTTGAATAACGAAAATATATTTGAAAAAGAATTCTCTGATATTTTTGAATCAAAGGTAACTCGTGAATATACTTCTGCAAATTTTGTTCCTACAAAAATTGAGAATTTACGGAAATATGTAACAGTTGGCTATTCAGGAAATTTTTTGTATGACTTTCGATGGATGGTTTATTGTATAAAACAAAATAGTAATTTGATCAATATCTTTGTACAAAATCGAAAAGAAATAGATAGACTAATTTTGTTTGGTAAGTATAAAGAGGCATTGGATATATTGGAGGAAACCGAACGGAGATGCGGAAATTCATTTTGGAGTTGTGAATATAGAATATTTTTGAATAAACAACTAGAAGTGAATGTAGAGGACATATGGAAAGACATAAAAGGCTTGCCAGGATTTATATTAGAGTGTTTTAATTTTAAAAATTTTGACAATATTAGTTTTGATGATTATAGATATGTGTTAGAGAAAAAGTTAAAGGTTTTAGCAGAAGAATCGGATATTGATTTGTATTTGAAGTATATAGTTATAAGAAGACAAATAGATATTACTGAAGAAAATGTTATGAGGATTATAAAATATGCCTTAGATGATTCAATCATAGATCAGTATATTTTAGTATTGGATATTTGTCAGATGATGGTTGGAAAACAAACGAATAATGAAACATATTGCATCATAAAAAAATATATTAATCAGTTGAAACAAATTGAAGATGACTCTTTGATGGCATTAAGATTTTCTTATGAGGATATCGACAAAAGAAATAATTATACGATAAAAGAAGGCTTACTTGAAGCAAAAAATAATTTTATTGCCGGTAAAATAGAATTGAGCTATAAACAGGCTCTGGAAGTTTTAAGAAAGGCTCCATATAATATTGAAGCTCTTAATTTGTATGTAGAAAGCAAAACATTATTAAGTAATAAAGATGAGTATTTTGTGGATACCCCTCTCGGAATGTTACTTATTTCGTTAGAAGATGTTTATGCTTTAAAAGATGAGAGGGAACAGAATCTAGAAAGAATTTTAAGGTTCATTAATATATTATCTAAATCATCGTGGGCAGTGGCTGTAGATAAATCTATATTAGGAAGGATTCATCAAATTGGTTCTGAAAAAGAGAAAAAGGAGAAAAGCATTGTATTTGCTCAATATTTGGATATTGAAACTGTTTGTCATAATTTAAAGAAAGAAGAGAGTTTAGATTTTATAGAAAAGTATTTAGATGTAGACAATGCTTATATTCGTTTCCGAAAATTAGTAGTCGAGCAAAAATTTGATGAAGCTAGAGCATTATGTGGACTGGAAATTTTAAAAGATTTGATGATTATATGTGATAGAACAAATGATGTTAAGCATATAAAATATAAAGTGGCTAATATATGTGGAAATAATGCCATAATGTGTGCATTAAATGCTAGATGTTTTTTCGGAAGACTGGATCTAGAAACAGATTATGAAATAGGATTAGAGGTAGCAACAGATTTAATTGTTAATAATAAGCAAGCAATATGGTTTTTGCCTGTAGAATCTTATATCAAGCATATAGAGTATGCTGATTTGCGTCTCGATACGATAGCAGTTCCCATATTATATTATGTTTACTACTATTATATGCGCAGAGATAAGAAGGATAATTTAGCTATTCGCTGCGATGATTTTTTGTTTGAAAATAAGGTGGATTTGCCGTCTCATATGAAAGATTATAATAAATGCACAGAGGCGAAATTGATATATTTTTTACGTTATGTATGTACAACCGACATATTAAATTCTGCAATTTGTGAATTTGAAACTTCTAAACAGTTAGAAGAGGAACGGATTGATATATGTCAATTGTTGTGTATATTGGATAAAAGTCATGAAGATGTTTATGAGGAAGAAATTCGAGAGATAACACAGCGCTTGATGATTAATGATGAACTGACAATAATAGAAGAAAATAGAATACATGTTAATGTGGATGGAATAAAAAAGCGTATAATTGAAGATTATAAATATGATTATTTGTCATATCAGATATCTGTTGATGAGAGATTTAAAAAGTATCAAAGGCTTTTAGACATCGTAAAAGAAATTGGAAAAAGCGAAGGGAAAAATAGAATAGTATTTTTGGACGAGGAGACTACAAGACCGGAAAATTTATTAAATAGTATTGTGACTAATATTCGAGATGCTTTTGTGTCAAGTGATGAATATGGATTGGATGGGTATTTAAGTTTAAATATACGGCATGGAACTTTGGCAGATGAATTAAGAAGTCCGTTAGTAAATGCTAAATTACTTGTAAGCTATAATACTCAAACGGGAATGTATGAACTAGATACAAGGTGGCTTACTTTAGTAAAAAATATTGAAGAGAGGAATGATATTGTAAAGGCAATTGTTAATTTTTATTTGGAAACGGAAAAAATCATAAATGATTTAAAAAACATATATATTCAGATTCAGACAGAAAAGAAGGAATCAGAAGGGTGCTTTGATTATTGTTTAACAGAGACAGACTTTCTTACTATTTCTATGATAAACCAAGAAGTCTTAGATTTTGAAGAATTTTTGGATATTGTTTTCGATTATTTGTGGAAAAGAACAGAAGAAAATTTAGTATCGATGAAAGCTAAGATTAAGGGTGAAATAGCAACAAGATATACGGATGCTTTCAAGAATTTAAGAGCAAATTTGGAAGACATAGAACCTAAGGTTAAGATTAGGGAGTTAAATAGGAAGATTAATGAAGCTGAAACAGATATGCAAAATGTTTTGGATAAAATATGTTTTTGGTTTCAGAGAAGCGAAGAAAGCAAACATGCCGATTTTGATTTGGAATTTGTTTTTCTTATGGGACTACAGACTATTCATAATATGCATCCAGAATGCAAATTTATTCCCAAACCTATCAAATCATCAAGTAGCGATAAGAAAATAAAAGGAAAATATCTTAAGAACTTTGCAAATATTTTTTATAATATATTTGATAATATATACCAAAATGCTCAAAGAGATGACGAATGCGTAAAATTCGAGTATTTATTAGGATACAAAGAGGGTAATATTCATATATTGGTGCAAAACCCATATGACTGTAGTGGGGATTTAAAAGAAGAAACGGAAAAGATAAATACGGCTAAGGATTTGATAGAAAGCGGAAAATATTTGTCTAAAATAAAGGGGGAAGGAGGAACAGGGATTCCTAAAATTTATAAAATGATTTTAGTGGATTTAGGGGCGAAACCAGAGATGAATTTTGGATTTATTAAGAAAAAGAATAAGTTTTATATAGAATTAAAATTTAGAAGGGAATAACATGAAAATTTTAATTGTTGAAGATAATAAAAATAAGTTGTTACGGATAAAAGAATTTATCACAGGAATGAAGTTGGCAGAAGAAGTTGAATTTACGGAAGCAAATTCTTTTACATCGGGGATTAGAAAAATCAATGAAAAACTTTGGGATATAATTATTTTAGATATGTCTTTACCAACATATGATATAACGCATCGGGAAAATGGAGGAGATAAAAAACCTGTTGCAGGCAAAGAGATTATGAAGAGAATGATTCATAAAAACATTTTGATTCCAGTTATAATTGTTACTCAATTTGAAACCTTTGGAGAAAATAGAATCACTCTTGATATTTTGAATGAAGAATTTGAAAATGAATTTAGGAAAGTATGGAAAGGAACAATTTTTTATGAAGGTGATAAGTGGCAAGATGGCTTGATTCAAATTTTAAGAGATGTCATAAGAAAGAAGGGAAAAAATGATTAATATACTTATAGTGGATGATTCTATGGAGAAACTTAGAAATATAAAAGAAGTTTTGGATAGTATTATTGAAAATGATGAAGAGGTGGAAATTGATGTTGCAATGGAAATTGCAGAAACTAAGCGTATTGTGTCACGTAAAAATATTGATTTAATGATTTTGGATATTCAGTTGCCGCAGCGGGTAACAGAGTCTCCAGAAAAAGAAGGGGGGATACGTTTATTAAAGGAATTGAAAGAATCACGTAGATATAAATATCCCAATTATGTAATTTCTCTTTCGCGGTACGAAGAGAGCATAGATGTATTTAAGAGTTCAGAGGGCAATATCCATGCATCTATTATTTATGATGATAAAAATGAATGGAAAATTCAACTGATAAATTGTGTAAAAATGTTTTTGACAATAGTGAAGAACAATGTTGTACATAGAAGTTATGAATATGATATTGCAGTGATTTGCGCATTACAAGAAGAGGTAGAAGAGATTGCACAATCTTTAGAAAAAGTGGAGATAATTCGTAAAGACGAAGATGATGAGATATACTATAAAGGTTATTGGCAAATACCAGAAAAAAGAATAAAAGTAGTGTTTGGTTCAGCTAATCAAATGGGAATGGTGGCATCTACATCTTTAGCGACAAAAATGATTTATAATTTTGTGCCAAGATATTTAGTAATGACTGGTATTGCAGCAGGAACAGATAGTGGAAAAATGAATTATGGGGATGTAGTGGTTGCGACTACTGCTTGGGATTATAGAGCAGGAAAAGATGTTCGGGAAGAAGAAAGATCGGAGCATATTAATACTATTAAACCATTTACTATAGAGACGTCCTTTATAAATTGGGTTCGTGAATTGTCTAAAGACGAAGAGAGTTTACGTAAAATATCGGATGATTTTCAGGGAAAGAAACCAGAGACTAAACTAAAACTTTTACATGGTTCGGTTGTGTCAGGCGCATCTGTTGTTACTGATGAAGAAATTGTTAAAGGTATTCTTAAAGAACAAAGTAGAGATATTCTTGCATTGGAAATGGAAATATACGGCGTATATTACGCTGCCAATTGGGCAATAAAGCCGAGACCCAAATTTGTAGCGATAAAATCAATAAGTGATTTTGCGGATGCGCATAAAATGGATGATTTTCATCAATATGCCTCTTATACTAGTGCAAAAGTATTTGAAAAGTTAGCAAAAGATTATTTTGATTATGACTTTTGATATAGCTGTATATTACAGATAAACTGACCATCACTTACGGTCAAATTGACCACCTTTCACGGAGATTCAGAACACTGATCTCGGAAGGGGATAGGCGATGATCAAAGTCATTTTTATAATGATGATGGCACACATTTGTGTGACTATCATTATAAGGAGGGTGTTATGGGAGAAAATAAGGATATTATCCGAAATGGTTTCATTGCTCTTACAGCAGCGGTACCGTATGCGGGTGGGACAATTTCTTTTCTTCTTGATAAGTACATTCCGTCTGAGGCAGAAAGAAAAAGGAATGAATTTATCAGGTGTCTTGAAAATGATATAGAGGAAATAAAAGAAAAAATAGATATTGCTAATTTGGATACACCGGAATTCTACAGTATTTTTACAAAATTGCTGAAAGCGTCTATGGAAGAATATCGCAATGAGAAAATTCAGGCGTTCAGAAATTTAACATTAAATATTGTACTTGAGCCTCAGAAATTCAATAAAATTGATTTTTTTACACGGTTAGTGATATCATTGGTTCCTGATGAAATAATGATTTTACGGGTGTTCTATTTGTTGGATGTGAAAGGGGAGCTGAAGGTATACGATAACGATCCGCAGAAGAGGGATATCTATGATATTATATCAAAATTGTATGGAGTGGAAAATGATCTATATTTGCGAGCGCTGATAACGGATTGCACCCGCTATCGTCTGATATTAGCCAGTAATGAAATAAATAAGAAATTTGGCAGAGAGGGACTCTTTTTATCGGATCTGGGAAAGGATTTTCTTTCG
The DNA here is from genome assembly GCF_905201705.1 of uncultured Marvinbryantia sp. GTDB lineage: Bacteria > Bacillota > Clostridia > Lachnospirales > Lachnospiraceae > Marvinbryantia. The sequence goes on along the minus strand of NZ_CAJKOX010000022.1, from coordinate 46,138 downwards.
TATATTTTTTTACCCAAAGAAGGTGACTTTTATGGATTCAAAGAAAACTGATGCATTGCGGAATATAGCGATCAGTGCTTTTGCGGCTATGCCATATGTGGGCGGCAGTTTATCCTATATTATGGATAAAACAATACCAGAACAAATCAGCGTCCGGTATACGTCATTTATGGAAGCACTGGAGAAAGACATAATTTCAATTAAAAAAGAGATAGACTATGCCCGGTTCGAGACACCGCAGTTTTATTCTATGTTTGTCAAAATACTTGATGAAATTATCAGTACCCATATTGAAGATAAGCGGGTTGTCTATGAAAATATATTAATTAATACAGTCGATACATCATGGGATCAGAGTAGAAATGAATTTTTCTTTCTGATAACGAGAAATCTTTCCTCAGATGCGTTGAACTATTTATATTTGCTTTACTTAGAAATTCCGAAAATGAGGAAAAACAGAGAAAAATCACTTGTGAAAGAATTAATGGATTTACTGCCGCCATATAAGGACTATATATTAACTTTCACAAGTGAACTTATAAGATTTAAGCTGATAACAGGTTCATCCTTAACTGCATTTGGAGAACAGTATTGTGACTTCATCTTTTCACCGATATGTCCGAAGTCGTGCGAAATGCTTCGGTGACGGTTAATTTTATTGAGACTCGCAAAAAGGTAAATGTGGATAACCTTTCCTGCGAGTCTTTTTGTTGTTTTTGGTGATAAAGATATTATTTCACATGCAGTTTACGATTTTGTCTGGTATATGGTATTCTCCGGTTGAAAATGGGCCCTGTCTATTCCAGGTAAATTAAGTGCTTATCACATGAGCGGTAAATCTACAAGGTTTGCTGCTTTTTTTATGAAAGGAGAATATTGGGGTCGAATCACAGTGTTCTTAGATGGAGCGGACTCAGATTATGGAAATGCCAGCTAGGGAATATGCCGGTTTTCTCCGATAAGTCGAGGTACGTATTATCGCATTTTAATGTGAGAAGTTTTGTGGAAAAAGGTACCGTATTTGGTATGCATTTTGTCGATTTTTGGCGTATTATATTATAGAAATTACGGCAGTATGAGGGTCGAGAAGAAGTGTGGGAGATGGGATTATGGAGGCGGATACAAGACTTATTCGTTTAAAACGGGTTATTCTGATAGTACTATGCGTTGGTTTGTTTGTTTTTGGGCATCTTTTTTGCAGGCATCCCATATCAGATGAATTTAAGAATCTTGCAGGAGTCAGGGAATTACTGCAGATTTGTATCTGGCTATATTCTTTTATGGGAGGTCTTGGAATAGGAAGTTTTGATCTGGCAGCGATATTGTTCGGACATTATCTGGACAATCTGGCAACATGGCTTCTATATCTTTTCATGGGTTTGGTGGGAACATTTTCTTTTTTTGCAGGAATAGTGACCTTTGATGAGATTAACAGTCAGCTCAGAGTAATGACGGAAAGTGTATTTGATAATAAGAAGAAAGAGGACGAAGAAGATGTGTTCATACAGGGTTCCGAAATTATAGAACTGATGTCCAGATCGGTTCGCCTTACTTTTCATATAAAAAATAACGGAGAACTGGTAAAGGCGGAAGTTGTTGAGGAGGAAACGTATAAGATTGAACGCGTGGAGCCTGTTGAGGGAGAAGGGTGGAGTGCAATCAGAGATTTTCCGGTATATGCAATAAGCCGGATTTTTTATAATGAAAAATACTACGCAAAAATCAATATAACAGTAAGCCTGATAGCAAAAGATATTCCGGACGAGATAGACCCAGAGCCGGATACGGAAACAGAGACAGAAACAGAGACGGAAACAGAGACTGAAACAGTGAAAGACATGATTCCGGTAGTACAGTATGAGGATGTGCGATGGTATATAGATAAAAAAGATTTTTCAGAGGAACCATTGGATAGTGTGACGGAGGGAGAGGACGCCGCAGCAATGTGTCAACTGGGAGGAAATCTGTTGGGGGAATTCGCGCAATATTTGGGATGTGATGCAGAAAAGGTCCGGATAAACGGCGAGATAAAGGAAATAGACGAAAAAATTATTACGGAAGGGGAATGCATCGAGTTTAAAGATATCCTTAAGAATCCGCTTTATATTAGATCTGGGCCGCAGATTACGATTAGGGCACGGATAGGCGATGAAGAGCGAAGAGATTTTTTCATTCAAGAAAGTGATGATGGGGAGAAATCTTTTAAATGGGAAAAACAGGAGAATGCAGGGAAGCCTTTGCTGGTAATTGAACTGGATTTTGAGGAAGTGGAGGAGTAGAAGGATGAAGAAAATGTGGGCAGCTATAATGGGTCTTATTTTTACAGCGATAATATCGCTGACAGGGATCCCGGTTATGGCACAGGAAGAAAGTGTAGAAAATCACTTTGTGATTATGCTGGATACAAGCGGCTCGATGAAAAACATAGACAGCCAAAGGCAGACCGGAGATATGATCATGCGTTTTATTAATAAAATGCCTCTGGCGTCATATCCGGCCAAACTGTCAGTGATGTTGTTTGATACAGAAACGCGGGATTGTCTGGTGGAGGATGGGAATCCCTGGTATTACCTTCCGGATGGCAGTAAGGGAAACCAGATGATTAAGAATGCGCTGGGAGAGATTGCGTATGAGGGCGGCTATACAGATATTCGAAAAGCGCTGGCGCATGGCATGGACGTCCTGCAGCAAATGCGGGAGGGAGTTTCTGAATGCAGACAGACGGTTTTATTTATTACAGACGGATTCCTTGATGTTGCCGGAGATGGGCAGAATTCCAATCTTACGAATATCTGCAGTGCGTATGAAGAAATGATAAAGCTGGCGGAACAATTCCCGGAGGATTGTTGCTTTATGGGGATCATACCGGAGATAGAGTCCGTGCCGAAAAGCGTTGCAGTTTTTTCGGAAGAAGGAGAAAAGACGGTCATTAACTACAGTGAAACGCCGGTTAATGATGAAGAAATGCAGAAGTACCTGATGAAAGTGGTAAATGGGGTGGAGGAATTCAGTAATATTCTGGAGAGCCGGAATCCTCCGACGCAGAAATATCGCTCCAAGACGGAAAAAATAAGGCTGGACGATCCGGGAAGAAGCGCGATGGAGCTGATCGATGAACAATATGAAGCGTTTTTTGAAGCGTTGTTCCACGCGAAGACAACGGAAGCAAAAACGGAGATCTGAAAGACGGGGTTAAAGTTAAGATTCCGGAGATTGTCGGAGAAGTAAATATAGCGATCGTTCCGGATGGGGATTCACAGGAAGAGATTCTGCAAAAGATTACGAAACTGACACAAGATGACGGCGTACGGATTAAAACGGGTGATTCAGAAGTAGGCTTTCTGATGGAATATACGGATACATCTGTCAATTTGAAAATCACAGATCCGCAGCCGGGAGAATATACCTTATCCAGCGCAGAAGAAATCACGGGAACCGTGACGCTGAAATTCACCTCCTACGGGGAGCTAAAGCTGCAATGCGAGGAGGTTTCAACAGAGCATGTGCTGGGAGATACACTGCAGATAAAGGGAAAGCTCACCGGTCCAAATGGAGAAGCAGTATCGGATGACTGTATGAAATATGTAAAATTATCCGTTGCGGAGGCGGGCAGCGACAGTGAGCTTGCGATTACAGATGTGGAGGGCAGTTCCTTTACGGCAGAATATCCGCTGAACAGAACCGGAGCTTATTATCTTACCGTGAAATGGGAGTACAGTGATCTGACTTCCGAAGAAAGTGTCGGAATAACGGATTGCTGGGATTGGGGCGAAACCATTTATGTAGAGGTACCGGAGGTGGAGTACGCTCTAAATGGGCTGCCGGAAAAATGCATTTGTTATGAGAACGTTCCGCTTGTGCTGAAACCATATTCGATTGCTGCCGAAAAAACACTGGCGGTTCGCGCGGAGGATTGCGAGCGGTTCCTGGAGGATAGCTGGATAGTAAGGATCAATGGAGAAGAAGCGGGCCGGGCAGCCGCTGATACGCAGCGGGGCGGATTTTACTTTGATAAAAAATTTACAGAGGAAGGCAACTATACCGTAGAGTTTTATAATGAGCGCAGCGGACAGAGCCTCAGTGCGGAAATATTGGTTGCGTATGTTCCACTGCAGCTGGAAGTACCGGCAGAGAGTGCGCTGGGCAGTGAGATTGAAATTGTCGTGAAGCATCCGCAGGAAATTTCCGAGGCAGATCAGTGCGAAATAACGATAACCGATGAAAACCAGGAGATATGCCGACAGGAAACGGTTTCCTTTGAGGAAGGGCGCGCCGGCGTGAGCTTCCGGCCTGAGAAAGAAGGAAACTATTACGTGACGGCACAGGCGGGGAGCATGGAGGCGGTAAGAGGAGAGATTCAAATTGTAAATCATGCGCCTGAAAAGACGGCGGATATGCCGGAGCGTCTGATTATCCCGTGTATGCTGTATAAAAGCTGCGGGACAGAGGTGGATGTGGGAACCTGGTTTACGGATCCCGATTCTCATAGCTGGACAGTCCAATTCTCAGAGAATGAATAATTTCTTCCAGCGGCCGGAAAATGCGATGGTATTGAATTTTCCGGTGAAAGAAGGGCTGCAGGAGATTGTTTCCCGCTTTTTTGCGGAAATAGAAGAGGAGGCGTTTGAAGAAGCAGTACGGGATGATGCTGTATTTTTTGGATTTGATCTGGAAAACAGACAGGCAGGCAGAATCGGAGAAAATGCAATGAAATTCTGGATATTAGCGTCTTTTGGACAGCTTTTTCAGGAAATAGAACTCGTTTTATGTGAAGAAGACTCTGACTAGGAGAAAAATATCCTCTGCGGTTTCCCAAACAGGAGAGACCGCAGAGGATATTTTTTGCCTGCCCAAAAGCATTACAGGGCTAAAAATGTCTTGAAATTGTCATCAAAATGCGCGAATATACGGGTATCCTGGAGGACAGGAAAATTTACAAAAGAGGAAGGGAGTATATTCATGCAAAGAGAGGAAAAAAACGGCGCGGTACGGCGGTTAAAGGTTGCCGCGTACATCCGCGTTTCGACGGAGCAGAGTGATCAGGAAAATTCGTATGAGACGCAGGAGAGGTATTTTCAGCAGCTTTTGAGCAGAAATGAAGCATGGGAGTTTGCCGGAATCTATTCTGATTATGGCATTTCAGGCACTTCGCAGAAGAAACGCACGGGCTTTACACGAATTTTGCGGCACTGCCGGGAGGGCAGGATCGATCGGATCGTGACGAAGTCAATATCAAGGTTTGCGCGAAATACGGTGGATTTTACGGTGGCGATGAAGGTGCTGAAGGAGTCGGGGGCAACGATCTTTTTTGAAAAGGAGGGGATAGATACCGCCAATCTGTCAGGGAGCTTTCTCCTGACGGCGCTGGCTGCGATCGCGCAGGAAGAAAGTCGTTCGATTTCTGCTAATATAAACTGGGGAAATCAGAAACGATTTCCGAGAGGGGAGGTGCGCAACAAGGATATTTACGGTTATCGATTTACCGGGGAATATCTTACGACAGAAAGCGGTTATCGCTATCGGGCAGTGGCGCCGGTGGAGAAGGAAGCGGAGGTGGTTCGATGGATATTTCAGAATTATGTAGAGGGAATGACGTTTAAGGAGCTGGCGAGAAGCCTCAATTTCCAAAAGATTCCGCGCAAGGTGAGCTGCTACACGAAAAAACGGCTGGAGCATGCGGCAAAGGGGCAGCTGAAGGGGGAAATCGAGGAGGGCTGGACTTCCCAGCAGATCGGCGATATTCTGGCAAACGAGCGCTATACCGGAGACGTGCTGATACAGAAAACCTATACCGAGGACTATCTGACGCATAAGGTGAGGGAGAATAAAGGAGAAATCGTACAGTATATTGTACACGATCATCATCCGGCGATCATCAGTCACGAATTGTTTGCACGGGCGAAAGAAAAACGAAAAATGGAAGCGATTACAAGAGTGTCAGGCAGGGCGGCAAAACCACATGCGCTTTCCGGCAGGCTGATTTGCGGGCACTGCGGACGCTTTTACAATGTCCGCAATACAAAATACCACCCGATCTGGTTTTGTCCGTCCACAGTAAAAAATAATGGAAGAATGCTTTGCGGCAATGAAAAGGTGTATGAGGAACAGATCGTCCGGATGTTTCGGAAAGCCCTTCTGGAGCGTTTTCGGCTCACCGCACAGGCAATACCGGACGATGTGGGAAGCGGTGACATTTTAAGCGGGAGTTACGAAAACTGCGGGGAACATAAGCTGGATTTTGCAGACGGGATGACGGAGTTTGTCGGTCAGATGCTGGAACGGCTGTCGCGTATGCAGCGTGTCGATTTCATAGAGCGGGACAAGGAGTTTCTCAGACAGCAGATGCGAAAAGCATCTGCCGATATGAAAAACGCCCAAAAAGAGAAGGACGACGAGGCGGCGGCACTTGCCGGAGAACGGGAAAAGAGCTGGAGAGAGCGGCTTTCTTATATGGAAGGCTACTGGGAAGAACTGGAGGCGGCTCATATGCACAGGGAGCGAGCAATTGCATGGATGCAGGAGCTTCCGCCGGGAGAAGACGGATTTTTTATGTTTTTAAATGGGATGACAGACCGGTATGTGAGTGCGTTTGTCCTTTCTGTTGTGGTTCATGATGCCCTCCATTACACCGTACACTGGTTTGACGATACAAGAACAGAGGTGGAGCTGCATACGAAGGTTGATGATCACAGGCGTACACATCCCCGGCTGACAGACGGAGATGTGCAGGAAGGTGGGATAATTATATGAGGAAGGTGGAGATGATCCCGGCTACAAAGTGCTCGGTAAAGAACATAGTGCGGATAAAAACAGCCAGAGAACTGCGGGTTGCCGCTTACTGCCGGGTTTCTACCGATGCGGAGGAGCAGCAGAATTCCTACGCCAATCAGAGAGCTTTCTACACCGGATATATTAATGGGAAGGAGGGCTGGCGGCTGGCGGGAATCTATGCGGACGAGGCGATCTCAGGGACCAGCCGTGCTCATCGGAAGGAATTTAACCGCATGATGGAGGATGCGGCTGCCGGAAAAATAGATTATATTGTGACGAAATCAATCTCCAGGTTTGCCCGCAATACGGTAGATACCTTGAATTGCGTGAGAGAATTAAGACGATTTCAGCCGCCGGTCGGCGTCTATTTTGAAAAAGAAAACATTGACACGCTTGACGCGTCGGGTGAGTTGATCCTGACGATCCTGTCTGCGCTGGCGCAGGACGAATCCCGGTCTATTTCGGAAAATATCCGCTGGACCTTTCAGAAAAATTTCCAGGAAGGCAAACCGCAGATTAATCTGAAGCAGATGCTCGGCTATGATAAGGGAGCGGATGGAGCGTGGGTGATAAATCCGGCGCAGGCGGAGGTTGTCCGTTTCCTTTTTCAGCAGTATGTAAGCGGGTATTCTGCGAACGCTGCCGCAAAGCAGGCGAATGAGGCGGGAATGCGTACGGTGAACGGAAAGCTGTGGACAGCCGGAGCCGTACTGAATGTTTTACGGAACGAAAAGTATGTGGGTGATCTGGAAATGCAGAAGACAGTTACCAGGGATTTTCTGACGCATCGGTCGGTAAAAAACCATGGGGAAGCGCCGAAATATTATGTGAAGGATCATCATGAGGGGATTATTGACCGGCCCACATGGGAAAAGGTACAGAGGATGCTTGGAGCGGGCAGGAACTCCGAAAAAACAGAAGACAGCATCCGGCAGAGATGTGCGGGAAAAACGGTGTTTTCAAATCTGAGATGCGGTGTACAGACAGAGCAGGGTGTGTGCGGCGGCAGTTTACGGCGTATGACGTACTCGTCGTCAGCACACGGATATCGCGATGAGCGCAGCGCAGGCTTTCATGAGGAAGAGCAGACGGAAAGATACGTCTATGCGTATCCGTTATTTTGCTGCACGCACAGAAGGACAGGGAATGATTGTACGTCGAAAGGCATTCTGGAATGTGCGCTGGAACAGAGCTTTATGGAAATGCTTTACAGGCTGAAACGTGACGATCAGATGTACGGAAAGGATTCCTGGCTTGCGGCAGAATTTGAGCGTGTCTGTGAGATTGTGGAAAGATGCGGGAGCATAAAACGCGGTTCTGTGAATCGCAAAGCGCTTCTGGATGGGCAGATTCGGGAAACAGAACGATATCTGGAGCAGATAAAGGTGTCTGTGGATGAGGGGCGCCAGGGAATGCTGGGATCAGAAGTGCTTCGTTCCCGGTTAGAATGCTATCGGCAGGAAAGAGCAGCGCTGGAAGCGGAGCAGGGAGAGACGGCGGCTATGAAGAAAAATTATGCACTGTTTTTGGAATGTCTGCGGGAGCTTCCGGAATGCAATCAGGCGGGGATGCCGATAAAAATTAACGGTCTGGATACCCAGGGGACGCTTTTCAGAGAATGGAACGGCAGAGCAAAGAAAGGAATGCGCAGTGCGGTGAGCAGCGGGAAGATCCGGATCACACCGGAGCACATCGCAAATGCGCCTGATTATATAAAATTTGAAAAGGGGATCTATGCTGTCTTTATTCAGAATGGAAAGGTTTGCGGAGATGAAGTGGACTATATAACGAATTTTGGCGTGCAGCTGAAGAGCTATGGCAACAGCCGGACATTGAGCAGCTTCTTAGGGTATCGGAGGTGCCCGGAAGATGGGAAGGTGGAATTTTTGGATGAGCTCTGGAAAGTAAATGGTCGAAAGATGCGGTACTACCGGACAGAACGAAAAAATAAAAATGCTGTCTGAGACAAGGGATAACGGGACAGGCAGGGCTGCCTGTCCCGTTTCTCACGAAAACTGCGACAGCGGCAGCGTTACGGTAAAGGCGCTGCCCCTGCCGGGTGCACTGTCTACGGTGATGTTTCCGCGGTGCAGCTCTAAAATCCGGGCGACGAGCGAAAGTCCAAGCCCGTTTCCGGCGACGGAGTGGGAGGTGTCTGCCTGGTAAAATTTGTCAAAAATATATTTCTGTTTCTCTGATGCAATGCCGATGCCCTGATCGCGGATAACGGCGCGCACAGAGGAGCCTTCCCTCGCAAGCGAGATCATAATTTCGCTGTTTTCCGGTGAAAATTTGACAGCATTGTCGATCAGGTTCGTCCACACCTGCGTGAGCAGGGCTTCATTTCCGATCAGAAACAATTCTTCCATATCCTCTAAATGAAATGTGATATTTTTCTGCGTCCACTTCGCCTCCAGCAGCACGACGCACTGGCGGATCTGCTCGCTGAGATTGTAATGCGTGAAATCTGAGAGCAGCGTCATGCTTTCTACTTTTGAGAGGTTCAGCACGTTGGTGGAAAGCTCAGAGAGCCGTGCGGATTCCGAGATAATGATATCGAGATATTCCTGCTTTTCCTCCTCCGTCAGGTTTCCGCCCTTCATCAGCCGGGCGAAACCGGAGATAGAGACGATCGGCGATTTAAATTCGTGGGAAAAATTGTTGATGAAATCGGAGCGCAGCAGCTCGATGCCTGCAAGCTCGTCCGTCATTTGATTGAAGGATTTCGACAGGTCGCGGAATTCCTTCGGATGCTCGATATAGATTTTGGTCTGGAAATTTCCCTTTGCCACCTCCCGGATCGCCTGGGTGAGCGTCTGGATGGGACGCAGGGGAAGATGTACCACGAAAAAAGTCAGCACGGTGCCGATCACAATGCTGGTAAACGCATTCTGCAAAAGCATCGGGACGGGCGGCTCGCCGGGATGGAAGGTGATCCAGCCCTGGCGGATAAAAAAGAAGGTGAGTGTATTGCTGAGGATCATCGTGACGGTGAGCAGCACAAATACAATGCCTGTGGTGACCAGCGTCATACTTGTCATAAAGCCGGTTTTCTTTTTCATTGTGCATCCTCCTTTAACTGTGCCTTGTAGCCGAGCCCGCGGATCGTGACGATGGAAAAATCCGGGGAATGCTCAAACCGCTTGCGCAGGCGGTTAATGTGGACGCTGATAGTAGCGTCCGTGGACTGTGTGGACGGTCCCCAGATTTCCTCCATAAGCTGCAGGCGCGTAAAAATGTGATTGGGGAAGGACAGCAGCTTGTAGAGCAAAAAAAATTCCTTCTGCGGCAGAAGCTGCTCCTGCCCCTGGCAGGATACTGTGAGAGCATCAAAATTAAGTGTCGTCGAGCCGACCGTAAGCTGACGGTCGGAGGCGATCCGTGCGCGGCGAAGCAGCGCCCCGATGCGCAGCAGAAGCTCCTCCTCGTTGACGGGTTTTGTCATGTAGTCGTCGGTTCCGGCGAGGAAGCCCTTCTTTAAGTCCTCCGGGAGCTGCCTTGCCGTGAGCATCAGGATCGGGAGGTCGCTGCGGCAGTCGCGCAGAAGCTTTGTGAATTCGTAACCGTCCATGCCGGGCATCATCACATCCAGGACGATCAGATCGATCCTCTTTTCTTCCATAATTTTTAAGGCATCCTCTGCGCAGGCGGCGCCAAAGGGACGGTATCCGGCGTTTGAGAGCACCGCGCACAGAAAACGGCGGATATTTTTGTCGTCATCTACTACCAGTAATTGAAACATGTTCTGTCACCTCGTTTATTTGGTTTTATCAGACCGCAAAGGCATACTTTTTATGCGGCGATCCGGGTATTTTTTACATTTTAGCATGGAAATCTAAACCGAAGTTTAACTTTTCCGAAGTTTCACACAATTTTCAAAATCCCGCCCGTTAAGTTTAAATTCAGTTTAAGAAATGCGTCTAAGATAGGAACGAAAAGCGCGAAGGGTAATGGATTGCCGCGCGCAAATTTAAGGATGGAGGTTTTTGCTTTGATAGAGGTAAAGAATTTAACAAAGCAGTATGGGAGTGCGAAAGCGGTGGATAACCTGTCGTTTACCGTGGAGCAGGGGCAGATCTACGGATTTCTCGGTCCGAACGGCGCCGGAAAGTCGACGACGATGAACATTCTGACCGGTTATATCGCGCCCAGCACGGGCGAGGTGCTGATCAACGGGCACAACATTCTTGACGAGCCGGAGGCGGCACGCAAATGCATCGGCTATCTGCCGGAAATACCGCCGGTCTACCCGGAAATGACGGTAGAAGAATATTTAAGCTTTGCCGCCGGGCTGAAAAAGGTTCCGAAAAAGGAGCGGGAGGAAATGATCTATGACGTCATGGAGATGACGGATATCACGGCGATGAAAAAGCGGCTGATCCGCAATCTTTCCAAGGGCTACCGGCAGAGGACGGGACTGGCGCAGGCGCTGCTCGGCTATCCGGAGATCATCATTCTTGACGAGCCGATGGTGGGGCTTGACCCGAAGCAGATCATCGAGATCCGCGAGCTGATCCGCGGACTTGGAAAAAAACATACGGTTATTTTAAGCTCTCATATTCTCTCGGAGATCAGCGCGATCTGCGATCATATCATGATTATCTCACACGGAAATCTGGTGGCGAGCGACACGCCGGACAATCTGGCGCATCTGATGAAGGGATCGGAGGCGCTGGAGCTGACCGTGGAGGCGAAGGAGAGCGATATCCGCCGGGCGCTTGCAGGCGTGGAGCGGATTGATGCCTGCGAAATAAAAACGTCCGACGAGGACGGCGCCTGTGACATTACGATGAAAATGTCAGGCGGCACCGACCTTCGCAGAAAGCTTTTTTATCTCTTTGCAGAGCAGAAAATGCCGGTGCTGCGTATGCAGCAGACGCGTGTCTCGCTGGAGGATGTATTCCTGCAGCTCACGGAAAATCCGGACGCTGCGGCAGAGCAGAAACCGGAGAATATCAAGAAAAAACGCGGGCTGTTTGCCGGGAAAGGAGCAAAGAAGGAATGATTGCGATACTGAAAAAGGAAGTAAAGGGTTATCTGACCTCAATGGTTGGCTATGTGTTTATTGCGTTTATGCTGGTGGTGAGCGGCATCTATTTTACCGCCTACCATTTAAACGGTGCTTATCCGAAATTCGCTTACACTTTAAGCGCTGTTCTGGTGGTATTTCTGATCGCGGTGCCGATTCTGACAATGCGTATTCTTGCGGAGGAGCGCAGGCAGAAAACAGACCAGCTCCTTTTGACGTCGCCGGTTTCCGTACCGGAGATCGTAATCGGAAAATATCTGGCGCTGGTATGTATTTTTTTGATCGTAGTGCTTGCACTGGCGTTTTATCCGCTGGTGCTGTCGCAGTTCGGCAGTATTCCCTATGGGGAAACGTATGCGGCGCTCTTTGGCTTCTGGCTGATGGGCTGCAGCTTTCTTGCAATCGGACTTTACATTTCCTCCATTACGGAGAGCCAGGTGATCGCGGCGGTGCTGACATTTCTGGTGCTGTTTGTCTGCTACCTGATGGAGGGCATCGCCGGATTTTTCCCGGATACAGCGTCGTCCTCCTTCCTGGCGCTGGTGGTGCTGACGGCAGGGGTCGCCTTTTTGATCCAGTACTGGACAAAGAACAGAGTGATCGCAGGCGCGTTCCTGATTCTGGGCGAAGCGGCGCTGGTCGTGACGTATATGGGAAACTCCGCCGCGTTTGAGGGAATCCTCCAGGATATTCTCAGTGTGTTTGATATTTCCGGGCATTTTTCGGAATTTGCCAGCGGAATATTTGACGTGACCGGAATCGTTTATTATCTATCTATTATCGGTGTATTTCTGTTTCTGACGGTTGAGTCAATTCAGAAGAGACGCTGGAGCTAGGAGGGGCAGTTCATGAAATTAAAAGCAATCAAACTGGAAAAAGAGAGACGACTGACGAAGCACGGCTCTTACAGCCTGGCGCTCACCGCGGTGGTCATCGCGGCAGCGGTCGTTGTAAATCTGATCGTCTCAGAGCTTCCATCGAAATATACGCAGATTGATCTGACAAGCGCGCAGCTTTCCGTGCTGACGGAGCAGAGCGAGGAGCTGCTGGATTCTCTTACGGAGGATATCACCATTTATTATGTGGTACAGGATAGTAACCGCGATACAAACGTCTCGCGCCTGCTGGAGCGCTATGCGGGTGCATCAGGTCACATAAAGCTGGTGGAAAAGGATCCGGTGCGCTATCCGAAATTTACCGAGCAGTACACGGATGCGTCGCTGACGGAAAACAGTGTTATCATAGAGTGCGGCGAACAGAGCCGGGTGATAAACTATGAGGACATGTATGAGTCCGAATTTGATTATGAGTATTACTCCTATGAAACGACCGGGTTTGACGCGGAGGGGCAGATCACCAGCGCGATCGCCGCGCTTTCTTCGGGGAATCTGCCGAAGGTCTATATGCTGACCGGGCATAATGAGATGACGGTGGGCACGTCTCTGCAAAGCTCGATCGAGAAGGAGAATGTGGAGACGGCGGAGCTGAACCTGATCTCGGAAGAACGCGTGCCGGAGGACGCGGATGCCGTTATGATTTTATCGCCGCAGCAGGATCTCACGGACGCGGAGACGCAGAAGCTGTTTCATTATTTAAAGACCGGCGGGCGCGCCGTCATCGTGACCGATTATACGGATGTGGAGATGCCGAATCTGGAGTCTGTTCTGGAATATTATGGGATGGAAAAGGCGGAGGGCGTCGTTCTGGAAAGCGACAACGGACATTATGTGCAGGTGCCGTACTATCTGCTGCCGGAGGTTGAGAGCACGGAGGTTTCGGAGGACCTGACGGGCAGCTATGTCCTGCTTGCCGCGGCGCAGGGATTGACGGTTTCGGACGACCTGCGCGACGGGCTTACTGTCACAAATGTACTCTCCACATCAGACAATGCGTATTCGAAGACGGATGTGCAGAACATGAAAACCTACGCAAAGGAGAGCGGAGACATCGACGGACCGTTTGCGGTGGGCGCGATCGCATCGGAGACGGTGGAGCTGACGGAAGAGCTGCTTGCGGAGGCGGCGGAGGATACGGGCGACGTAAGCCTTGGCACGGCGCTGGATGAGCTGCAGATCGCGGACGATACGGCAGAGGAAGAGGCTGGTACGGAAGAAGCTGGTGCGACGGAAGAAGAGACTGGTGCGGAAGAAGCTGATGTGGCAGAGGAGACTGGCGCGGAAGAAGCTGATGCGGCAGAAGAAGTGACTGCGGCGGAAGATACATCGGCAGAGGAAACCGAAGCGGAAGAGAGTAGCTCTGAGGGCGAAACGGAGACTGCCGAGACGCGCGTTGCAGTATTTACCTCATCCTCACTTCTGGATGAGTCGGCAAATCAGATGGTATCCGGCGGCAACTACCGGCTGTTTGTAAATACGGTAAGCTGGCTCTGCGGAAATGAGACGACGGTATCCATTCCGGTCAAGAACATTTCTACAGAATATCTGACGGTTCCGGCGGCAAGCGCAAGCTTCTGGAGTATTGTGACGATCGGAATTATTCCGGCAGGATTTTTGCTTACCGGTCTTTACACCTGGCTGAAGAGGCGGAGACAGTAGCGGCGGAAAGGAACGTGTTATGAAGAGAAAAACCATTACCATGAGCGTCACGGTGCTGGCGCTCGCCGCTCTGGTGGGCGGATATATGACCCTGAAGGAGCAGAACGAAAAAGCAGAAGAGGAGGAAGCGCTGCTGGCGGAGGGCGAGACCGTCTGGGAGACGGATTCTGATAATCTGGAAAAAGTGTCCTTTTTCATAGGCGGCAGCGAATACACATTCCAAAAAGAAAACGGGGAGTGGCAGCTTGCGGATGACGAAACATTTCCGGTGGATGAGACGGCGCTGGAGGAGCTGACCACAGCGGTGACACCGCTGAAAGCTCTGCGCACGCTGACGGACGTGGAGGATACTGCACAGTACGGTATGGAGGAGCCGCAGAATGTGATCACGCTGGGGCTATCTGACGGTACGGAGCAGGTGCTGACGATCGGTGATAACAATGAGAGCACAGGAAACGATTATCTGATGCTGGCGGATTCGGATTCCACCGTCTATACGGTCAGTTCTGATATCAGAGCGGCGATTTATGACGGATTATACGATTATGCCGTGAGCGAGGAGCTTCCGGCGATCACGCAGACGAATATTACCGGGCTTGCGTTTACCAGCGCAGATACTTCCTATATGCTGTATGAGGAGGACGATGTCTGGAAGGTGGAGAGCGATGAGGTGAAGGATAACGCAAATACCGATATCACCTCGGAGCTGGCGGCGCAGATTTCCGGCTTATATTATGTGGACTATCTGGAGCATAACTGCGAGGGAGAGGATCTGGCGCAGTACGGACTTGCAGAACCGTCTGCCACGCTGACGATCACCTATGAGGAGGACGAATCCGCCCGAAGCAGGACTATCAAAATCGGAGATACTGACAGCGAGGGAAATTACTACACACAGCTCTCCGGTTCCACAGAGGTGCATACCATCGCCTCCGGCATGGTAGAACCGTTCCTTTCCTACACCCCGGAAGAACTTGTGCAGACGGAGACAGAAAGCGAAACGGAGGCGGAAAGCACAACTGGAGAGGAAAGCGAGAGCGAAACAGAAACGGAGACGGAAGAATAGTACCTTTATCGGTGTTCACAAAAAAGTTATTTTCCGATGACAAAGTGAACACATTTTTCAGCGATAATGTCTGCTAAGATATAAAAACAAGGCAGAAAGGAGCTTGAAAAATGGATAATAATTATTATGAAAACAGGGAACCGCAGCAGCAGGTTCCGGAATATGAAAGGGAACCGGTTCAGAAGAAAGGAAACGGGAAACATCCGCAAACCGTCGGAGTTTTAATTGCGGCGGCGTTGATCGCTCTGGTGTGCGGCTATGTGGGAGCATGGGCGGCAGGGCAGACCAATGGAAAGGTGGTCATTCAGAAGGTGACAGGCGGACAGACGACGGATGGAAGCACAGACGGGGAAGCGCTGGCAGCGACGGATGTCGCAGCGGCGATCAGCCCGACAGTTGTTTCCATTGCAACTGAGCAGATCCAGTACAATCAGTTCTGGTATGGCGCGCAGGTTTCCAGCGGCGCGGGGAGCGGCGTGATCATCAGTGAGGACGGCTATATTCTCACCTGCGCACATGTCGTCTCCGACGCGGATTCCATTATGGTAATGGATTACGAGGGCAATGAATATACAGCGCAGCTTGTTGGAAGCTACGAGGCGGGCGATATTGCTGTGATCAAGATCGATGCCGACGGTCTGCAGGCAGCAACCTTAGGTGACAGCGATGCTGTGAAGCTTGCGGAGACGGTATACGCAGTCGGAAATCCGGGCGGAACACTTGGCGGAAGCATCACGGACGGCATTATCAGCGCGACGGAGCGGACTATCACAGTGTCGCTGGACAGCAGTCAGAGTTATGGGTTTGCTTCCATGAACAATACCATTTCGCTGGACGTTATGCAGACGAGTACAGCGGTCAGCCCGGGAAACTCGGGCGGCGGTCTGTTTAACAGCAGCGGCGAGCTGATCGGCATTGTCAATGCGAAAAGCTCCGGCGAGAGTCAGGAGGGTATCGGCTTTGCAATCCCGATCAATACGGCGCAGGAGATTGCGGAATCGCTGATTAACAACGGCTATTATACCGGAGAGACGAGAACCGAGAGCGAGAACGATGCCGTGATGAACATCACCGTATCGGAGGTTGGCAGCCAGGTGGCACAGCTTTCCGGTGTAGAGGCAGGGCTTTATGTCCAGGAAGTGCAGGAGGGCGGCGCGTCGGACGGTCTGCTGGAGGTAAACGACCGCATCATCAGCGTGGATGAGAAGGTCATCAAGACTACAAAGGAGCTTTCGAATGTGCTGGCAAAATGCGAGCCGGGAGAGACGGTCAGCGTCTCCGTGGAGCGCAGCGGCAGGATGATCACTGTCGACATCACGCTGGCACAAAATCAGAACCAGTCTTCGGACAGTGAAAATGCGGAGTAGTATCATGTTACTGCTCATGCCAGTCTCAAACACCTGCTGCGACACGAAGCGAATTTTAATAGTTTCATAATGAAAAAGGGCGGGAGCGGTTGAAAAAACGCTCCCGTCATTGTATGATAATAGAAAGTTTCAGTATATATGGGAGAGGAAAACATTTATGGGGGAGAAAGGCAGGATTATATCCGGCGCGATCGAATGGATACCGTGGCTGCTTCAGCAGTTTCTCGTTTCCGGCGCCTATGTGCTCGTATGTCACGGAATGCTGTCTGCAGCGGAGTATGGGAAAAAGAAGCGTCACTGGTGGCTGGCGGAATGGGCGGTTTTAGTGGCAATCTTTTTTTGCATGGGAATGGGGCTTTCCGCATTTGTAATTGGCTCTGTTTTTCTGATGCTCTGGACGTGCATCCAGGGTGTGATTCTGGCGGTGTACCTTCGGTTTTTCTCAGATTACCGCCGCGATGCGAAAATTATTCTCTGGTGCTCAATGTTTGCCGGTATGCAGGCGCTGACCTCCCTTTCCGGGCAGGCGAGCTATCTGGTCGGAGAGACGGTCGCAAAGGGGATACCGGAGGCAGCGGCACGTGTGCTCGGTTATCTCCTGATCCCGGCGCTGGCATGGTATCTTATCCGGTTTAATTTTGATGATTTTGAAAAGCTGCCGGCAGCAGGGCTGACGCTGATCCTGGCTGGCGATGTGTCTCTGCTTGTTCTGGTAATTTCGGAGTCTCTGTGGTCTACCTCAGAGGAGGCGGCTGTCAAAAGATTTCTGATTATGTATCTGTGTTTCTTCCTGATCGTGCTTGTCTCTATTTATGTGCTGTACACCATTTGCCGCGAGCAGGAGCAGACGCTGCTTTTGCGGGAGGAGGCACAGCAGCTCCAGAAGGAGAAGGAACGCTTTTACATGGCGGAGGAGCAGATGCAGGAAATTCGCAGTATCCGTCATGATCTGAAGAATCAGCGCCACTATATGAGTATTCTGATTAAAGAAAAACGTTACGAGGAGCTTGCACATTATTTTGCCGAGAGCGCACAGGAGCTACCGGAGCAGAAAATGTATGTAAACTGTGGAAATAAGAGTGTAAATGTTATTTTAAACATGGAATATGCAAAGCTGGAGCCGGATATTCAGATTGATTCTTTGCTGGTTGTTCCGCCGGTGTTGCCGTTTGCGGATGACGAGCTCTGTAGTGTGCTCACAAATCTTCTGGACAACGCAATGGAGGAATGTAGGCGCATAAAAGACGACGGAAACCGGCAGACGATCCGGCTGGAGATGTACCCGGAGGCAAATTATTTATATATCATGTGTCAGAATCCGACAGATCGGACGGAGCTTTCTTACTGGAAAGACGGCGTGCGCAGTACAAAGGAGGATGCGGCGCATCACGGCTATGGCACGCAGATCGTGGCCCGCATCGCGGAAAAATACAGCGGTTGGGCGGAGTATGCCGTTAAGGACGGCTGTTTTGCCGCAAAGATTATGATGGATATGACAGGAGGAAAAACGGCGTGATCAAAATTGCATTATGTGACAACGATGAGAGGGCGCTTCCGGTGATCGCAGGCGCTGTGACATCAGCCTTTCAGACGCAGAAGCTGGAGGTGAAGGTGGCGATGTTTCTTTCCGGAAAGGAGCTGCTGGCAGCGATGCAGTCCGCAGTTTTCCAGATTGTATTTCTGGATATCGATATGCCGGAGCTGGACGGTATTGAGGTGGGAAAGAAAATCCGCCAGCGCAGCGAGACAGTGGAGATCGTGTACGTATCCGAGTGCGAGGAGCGGGTGTTTGAAGCCTTTTCGGTTTATCCGCTGGGCTTCGTGCGAAAAAGCAACTTTTTAAACGACATTTCTGACGTTGTGCGGCTCTATATTAAAAAACATGCCCGCACGCAGCAGGCGGAGCAGCTCAAATTCAGCACGCGCTCTAAGGTAGTGGTATTGAAGCGCAGGCTTATCCAGTATATTGAGGGAAGTGGAAATTATCAGCTTGTGTATGTGAACGGGCAGAAGGAGCCGGTTGAGATAAAGATGACGATGGATAAGCTGGAGGAGGCGCTGGAGCCGGTTGGATTTATCCGCGTGCACAAGGGCTATCTGGTAAATTATCTGTATATCCAGAAAATTGAGTCAGGTCGGGTGGTTTTAAAAGGCGGTGCGGAGCTGCCGCTTGGAAGAAGCAAGGTGAAAGAGGTGCGGAGCCAGTTTCTGGCGCTGGTGGATGCGTAGAGGATATCAAGGAAGACTATTCCCGGAAATGGGAATGGTCTTTTTTTGAAATATAAAAATAGTGTTGCAAAAACTGCGTTTATGTGATATTATAAAGACATAGATAAGGAGGACGATAAATATAGAAAAGACAATTGCAAAAAGCATACGACTTTCAGATGATATGGAAGCTTACGATGCCGCCTGCAAGAAGCTTCTTGCGGAAAAGCGGATACTTGCATGGATCATGAAGAATTGTATGTGGGAATATCAGAAACTGGATATAGAAGATATCTCAGAGAATTATATCGAAGGAAATCCTCAGATTGCAGAGGTTCCGGCTCTGCCGGATGAAACAAATGCCCCAAGGATTCGTGGAATCGGTACGGAGGATACCAGCCTGTACGAGGGAACTGTTACTTATGATATCCGATTCATTGCAATTCTTCCGGGTTCCGGGGAAGGAGTACATCTGATTTTAAATATCGAAGCACAGAACGATTTTTATCCGGGGTATCCGCTCATCAAACGTGGTATCTATTATTGCTGCCGCATGATATCTGCGCAGTATGGGATGGAATTTACCGGTTCCCATTATGAAAAGATAAAAAAGGTGTACAGTATCTGGATTTGTGTAAATCCGCCTCAAAACAGGCAAAACACGATTACAGGCTATTCTATTGCAGAAAAAAATGTGATTGGCGGTGCACATGAAGAGATGGAGCATTACGATCTGCTGGCTGCAGTTATGGTATGTCTGGGAAAAACAGATGAACTGCCGCAGAAAGGTGTGCTAAGGCTGTTGGGAACACTTTTTTCTTCGAATATGAGTTACAGACAGAAGCAGCGGATATTGCAGGAGGACTTTGATATTCAGATGACAGAGACGTTGGAGAGGAAGGTGATTTTAGTGTGCAATTTAAGTAAGGGCTTGGTGGAGAAAGGGATTGAACAGGGTATAGAACAGGGCATAGAACAGGGCATTACCAGGGGCATTCTTGCATCTTTGAAAAATTTGATGAAGAATATGGGCTGGACCGCCGAGCAGTCTATGGCAGCTTTGAATGTACCAAAAACAGAGTGGGAAGGATATCTTTCTATGATGGAGAGGTGATATAGCCGTATCAATAGGCAGCTAGGCAGTGGCATTGAAAACGTGGCAGATATAGACGCCGTTCGTCCATGACGAACGGCATTTTTGCATCTCAATTGCAGGTTTTCCGGAAAAAAATGCCGTTTCTCCTGTATGGATGCGGGTCGTCCAGCGAGCATTGTAAATGCAGAAAATTCATGTTTTAATGTTTTTACCGAAAAGGAGATGTGAAAAACACATTTTCCGAAAACAGTTAGAAGGGAGAAGAACATGAGAAAAAGAATGAGCAGATTGCTCGCGCTGGGAATCGCTGCATCTATGGTCAGCAGTACCGTTGTTTACGCAGAAGCGGACGTTACTGCCAGCGGGGAGAAATGGTCTCAGGAGGAAACGTCGGATGGATGGATCAAGGTCACGAATGAGGGCGGCGAGACCCTTGGTTATAGCAAGGATTCCGGCGTTACCTTAATTGAGCAGGATGGTTATGCTTTTAAGGATCTGGATCAGGATGGCGAGCTTGATGTTTACGAGGACTGGCGGGAGGATGATGAAACCCGTGCAGCGGATCTTGCATCGAAGATGACGGGAGAGGAGATCGCGCCGCTGCTTACACACGGCGGCTGGTCAAGCTTTGGTTCTGAGGTCGGCATAGATGAGGAATATCTGGCGGCAGGCGGACGCGCAGGCGTTACCCGCTCGGCTGGAAATGAGGGAAATACTGAGATGGCAGTGGAGTGGAATAACGCACTGCAGGAATATGCGGAGACAAACGGCGGCTATGGCGTGCCGGTAACGATCAGCATTGACCCGAACGGCATCTCCGGTACGGCGGATGGAAACGGCCTTGCCTCCACGATGGATACGGAGCTTGCAAATGAGATTGCACAGCAGAATGCGAAGGATTATCGTTCCGTAGGCGTCACTATGTTGCTTGGACCTCAGATTGACATTGCCACACAGTCGACCTGGTGCAGGACGAGTGGAACCTACTCTGAGGATCCGGCGCTGAACCGTGATCTTGCGAACGCCTATATTTCCGGTCTCCAGTCTACCTACGACGAAGAGGGAAATGATTTGGGATGGGGCGAGGACTCCGTAGTGGCGATTGCCAAGCACTTTGCCGGAGCTGGCGCTTCGGAGGGCGGACGCAATGACCATGGAGATTCCGGAAAATATACGGTATATCCGGGAGAAAATTTTGCGGCGCATCTGATTGCTTTCTTTGACGGCGCATTCAATCTGGATTCCGCCACGGAAAAAGCGGGCGGCGTGATGCCGAACTATGCGATTGCATATACGGAGGATGAATCGCTTGGCGATCTTGTTGCGGGCGCTTACAGCGAATATAAAATCAACCTGCTCCGAGACAATGATTATGATGGCTTTATTCTTACAGACTGGCAGATTACGGAGGACGATACCCGCACCTACGGCGTGGAGGATCTGACGGAGGGCGAGCGCTTTGCAAGGCTCTTTGAAGTTGGCTGCGACCAGGTTGGAGGTACGACGAATACCGAAGGTGCGATTGAAGGCTACCAGATCATGGTTGAGGATATGGGCGAGGAGGCGGCTCTGGAGCTGATGCGGGAGCACGCGAAGCGGTTCTTCCTCACACAGATGGAGGTCGGGCTTTATGAAAATCCTTATATCTCTACGGAAAATGCAACTGCAAATGCATGGAGCGATGAGCATATGGAGCTGGGAACAAAGAGCCAGGAGGCGTCTATTGTGATGATCAAGAACAGTGGCAACACCATCCATGCATACGATGAGACGGCGGAAAAAGCGACGGTTTACATTCCGTATAAGTATGTTTCTGAGTCGACCGTTTCTTTCCCGAATGGGGCGGCAGGGGCACCGGAAATAACCGTTACCTATAGCTGGGAGCCGTGCGTGGATATTGAAGTATATAGTCAGTATTATAATGTCGTGACAGATTCCGTTGGAGATCCGACCGGAGAAGACGGAAGCTACACGGAGGATGACGTAATCCGCGCAAGTGGAGAAGAAATTGCTTCCTGTGATTATGCGATCGTCGCGATGTCGAATCCGGTGGTAGACAGTACCGTGGATGAAGATGGTATTTATTATCCGGCGTCCATTCAGTATGAGGAATATACTGCGGATACTGCGCATGAGGCAATCGCAAATGGCGTGGAAATTGTGGAAATCAGCGATGGATATTATGGAACCACTACACAGGAAGTAAAGGAAGACCGTTCCTACACCGGGGCAACCGCAGAACTGCCTGATACATACGTGGATTATGAGCTGCTCCAGTATGTAAGCGGCGCGGTATCCGAGGAATGTAAGGTAATTGTTGCGATGGCAATGAATTCCGTGGGCTGTATGGTATGGTCCGAGGTGGAGCCGCTTGCAGATGCAATTGTGATGTACTACAATGGCATGTCCGGCGTTTATACTGATGAATCGATTGCAAATATCATTGCAGGAAAGACAGAGCCGTCGGCGCTCCTTCCGATGCAGCAGCCTGCAAGCATGGAAGCTGTGGAGGCGCAGCAGGAGGATGTACCGCGTGATGTAGAGTGTTATGTGGATTCCGACGGAAACACCTATGACTTTGCATTCGGATTGAACTGGTCCGGCGTGATTGATGATGAGCGCGTGCAAACCTATAGCGCAGAGCCGCTGACAACACCGGAAACGATTACGTTTTCTTATGCAGAATAGATTTTTTGAATTGCTTTTACCCTCCTTTTGATACAGGGCAGTCCATCGAGCAGTGGACTGCCCTTTCTCTTGCACATCGTTTGCCGTTTGTCCATGACGAATGGCATTTTTGCATCTCAGATGCAGCTTTTCCGGGAAAAACTGCAGTTTCTCATGTATGGATGCAGGTCGTCCAGCGCACATTGTAAATGTGAAAATTCCGTGTTTTAATAGCCTTACCTCGAAGAGAGATGTGTAAAAAGAGCACATTCCGGGAAAAAGATGAAGGGAGAAAAAACATGAAGAAAAGAATGAGCAAACTGGTGGCGCTGGGACTGGCTGCTTCAATGGTGGGCAGTACGACGGTCTGTGCGGAGGCAGATGTGACGGCAGGCGGAGAAAAGTGGTCGCAGACAGAGATGGCGGACGGATGGATCAAAGTCACGAATGAGGGCGGCGAGACACTTGGCTACAGCAAGGATTCCGGCGTAAGCATCATCGAGCAGGATGGCTATGCGTTCAAGGACCTCGATCAGGACGGAGAGCTGGATGTTTACGAGGATTGGCGCGAGGATGATAACACCCGCGCAGCGGATCTGGCGTCAAAGCTGACAGGCGAGGAAATTGCGCCGCTGCTCACACATGGCGGCTGGTATTCATTTGGAAGCGAGCTTGGCGAGCAGGATCAGACTTATTTTGATGCAGGCGGACGCGCAGGCGTTACCCGCTCCGCATACAATGAGGGTAACACCGAGACGGCAGTCACCTGGAACAATATGCTGCAGTCGATGGCGGAGGCACAGGGCGGCTACGGTATTCCGGTAACGATCAGTACTGACCCGATGAACATTTCTGATATCATCGACCAGAACGCGCTCGCGTCGACCATGGATATGGAGCTTGCAAATGAGGTCGCGCAGGAGGTATCCAAAGAGTACCGTGCTGTCGGCATCACGATGGTGCTTGGTCCGCAGATCGACATCGCGACGACAACTCAGTGGGGGCGTACCTCAGGCGCATATTCGGAGGATCCGGCGCTGACACGCGACCTTGCAAACGCGGTGGTATCCGGCATGCAGTCCACCTATGATGAAGAGGGTAACGATCTTGGATGGGGCGTGGATTCCGTGGTAAATATCGTAAAGCATTTTGTCGGCTCAGGCTCTACGGAGGGCGGACGAAACGACCACAATGATTCCGGAAAATATACGGTATATCCTGGCGATAACTTCGCAGCGCACCTGATCTCCTTCTTTGACGGCGCATTCAATCTGGATTCTGCAACCGGAAAGGCAGGCGGCGTGATGCCGAACTACGGCATTTCCTATTCGGAGGATGAGTCGCTCGGCGAGCTTGTGGGCGGCGGCTACAGTGAATTTAAGATCAATTTGCTGCGCGACAATGACTACGACGGATTTATCTTAACAGACTGGCAGATTACAGACGACGATGCACGTGATTACGGCGTTGAGGATCTGACAGAAGAAGAACGCTTTGCACTCCTGTTTACCGTGGGATGCGACCAGATCGGCGGAACTTCCAACACGGAAGCGGCAGTTGGCGGTTATGAGATCATGGTGGAAGAGATGGGCGAGGAGGAAGCGCTCGCAGTGATGAGAGAGCATGCGCGCAGATTCTTTGTTACACAAATGGAGGTCGGACTGTTTGAGAACGCTTACCTTGACACTGAGGAATCTGTTGCAAGCGTATGGACCGATGAGACAAAGGCATACGGCCGTTCTACACAGGAGAAGGCTGTCATCATGCTGAAGAACAGCGATAACACGATTGCACAGGCAGAGGAATCAGAAGAAAAAGCAACTATTTACGTTCCGTATAAATATACGGCGGCGAGCAGCGGATTCATGGGCAGCACACCAGCATCCGCAGAACCGATGATGGACATTGAGCTTGTTTCCCAGTACTTCAATGTTGTGACAGACAGTGTGGGAGAGCCGTCCGGGCAGGATGAGGAAGGAAATCCGGCATACGTTGCGGAGGATATCATCCGTGCAAGCGCAGAGGAAATCACAGCCTGCGATTACGCGCTGGTGACGATGACAAATCCGAATACGGAAAGTACCGTGGATGAGGATGGCATTTACTACCCGGCATCCCTGCAGTACGGCGAGTACACGGCGGACACCGCACATGAGGCGATTGCAAACGGCGTGGAGATCGTGGAAATCAGCGACGGCTACTATGGAACAACGACACAGGAGGTAAAGGAGGACCGTTCCTATACCGGCGAGTCGGTTGGAAAGGCAGGCAACTACGCTGAACTTGAGACACTGCAGTATGTCAACGATGTGGTATCAGAAGACTGTAAGGTAATTGTAACAATGTCCGTAAGCTCCGTGGGAGGCATGGTATGGTCCGAGGTAGAACCGCTTGCTGATGCGATTCTGATGTACTATGCAGGAACTGCTTTCGATGGAAGCTTCTTCCTGGATGAGGTACTGCTGGATGTGATTTCCGGCAAAGTAGAGCCGACCGGACTTCTTCCGATGCAGCAGCCTGCGAGCATGGAGGCAGTAGAGGCACAGCAGGAGGACGTTCCGCGTGACGCAGAGTGCTATGTGGATTCTGACGGCAACACCTACGATTTTGCATACGGTCTGAACTGGTCCGGCGTGATCGACGATGAGCGTGTACAGACCTACAGCGCAGAGCCGCTGACGACGCCGGAAACGATTTCCTATACGGTGGCTGAGTAACAATTAGAAGAAATCCCGTCTGCGGGATGAAAGGTAGGAGGCTGGTGAAAAAAACGCCAGCCTCTTAAAAAAATCTGGGAGGATAGCATTTATGATTGATATACTGGTTAGCATACTTTCCCCAATTTTAATTCCGATGGGAGTGAGTACAGCGGATCTCACGTCATACCTTACGATGTGCAGCAGCTATATCTATGCGCTGCTGGCGCTGATCGCAGTGTTTGCCGCGGTAATGATCGGGGCGCATTGGTGGATCAAAAAGGGGAAGCGGCACCTTGTCCGCTGGAGCGCATCGCTGGCGTTTCTGCTTGCGGTTGTGCTGGTTGCCAATCTGGTCTGCTTCGGACCAATGTACAACAACATTTCCGGTATCTTAAACGCTTCTGCAGTAGATTTAAACGAGGATACGCAGCAGCAGAGCCGGGATACCGTTCAGCAGGTTGGCGAGGAAGGGCTTGTTCTGCTGAAAAACGAGGGGCTTCTTCCGCTTTCCTCGGATGTGACGTCACTGAATGTATTTGGATGGGATTCTACGAATCCGCTGTTTGGCGGCACCGGTTCCGGCTCCTCGGACGGTTCCGACGCCGTCGGTATTTTGCAGTCACTGCAGGATGCGGGCTATGAGACAAATGAAGAGCTGAGCCAGATGTACGTTGATTACTGCGCGGAGCGCCCGACGATCAACATGACGACGCAGGACTGGACACTGCCGGAGCCGACAGCGGATTACTACACGGATGAACTGATGGACAGTGCAAAGAGCTTTTCAGATACGGCGGTAATTGTGATCGGAAGAAGCGGCGGCGAGGGTTCTGACCTGCCGACAGACATGAACGCTGTGATTCATGGCAGCTACAACCTGCAGGAGGAGGTAGCGGTCGATAAAAAAGGCAAAACGAATTACAATTATACCTACACGGCGGGAAGCTATACCAACAACGGCGATTACGACGACTTTGATGAGGGAGAGCACTATCTGGAGCTTTCCAACACAGAGGAGGACATGATCGAGCTTGTCTGCTCCAGCTTTGAAAATGTTATTGTGGTGATCAATGCCTGCAATACGATGGAACTCGGCTGGGTGGATGAGTATGATTCCATCGGGGCGGTGATTCTGGCGCCGGGTACCGGTGCGACCGGCATGACGGCTCTCGGTGAGATTATCAACGGCTCGGTGAATCCGTCCGGCAAAACGGCGGACACCTTTGTAAAGGACCTGACGGCGACACCGACTTATCAGAACATCGGAAATTTCTCCTATACAAATGTAGATGATCTGAAAAAGGATATCGCAAGATCAGACAGCGCATACGAGGGGAACATTGCGTATGTAAACTATGTAGAAGGTATTTATGTCGGCTATAAATTTTACGAGACAGCGGCGGAGGAAGGGCTGATCACCTACGAAGACGAGGTGCTGTATCCGTTCGGCTACGGGCTTTCCTACACCACCTTCGAGCAGGAAATCAAGAATTTCAGCGTGAGCGAAGATACTGTCACCTTCGACGTAGAGGTGAAAAATACTGGCGATGCAGCGGGCAAGGATGTGGTCGAGGTTTACTATACGCCGCCGTACACCAACGGCGGAATCGAGAAGGCATCGGTGAACCTGATTGAATTCGGCAAGACGGATACTCTGGAGCCGGGCAGAAGCCAGATACTCAGCTTCAGCATTCCGCTGGAGGATCTGGCGGCTTACGACAGCGAGTGTATTAAGACGGAAAACGGAGGCTATATATTAGAAGCCGGGGACTATACTATCTCCATTCGCTCCGATTCCCACACGGTTCTGGCGGAAGAGACCTTTACGCTCGATTCCGACATTGACTACAGTACGGATGGACGTGCGAGCGATGGTGTGACGGCGACAAACCAGTTTGAAGACTACGCGAAGGGAGACGCGACGTATCTCTCACGTGCGGACGGCTTTGCGAATTACGAGGAGGCGACGTCTGCCCCGGCGGAGGAATTATACGTGATGGACGACGAGACGATCGAGCTGATCGACGCTTCTTCGAACCACGGCTACGACGGTTCACAGTATGATAACCCGGACGATGAAATGCCGATTATGGGGGCAGACAACGGGCTGACGCTGGCGGATCTCACCGGAAAACCGTATGACGACGAGACATGGGAGCAGCTTCTGGATCAGATGACCTTCGAAGATATGAGTAATCTGATTAATGTCGGCGGCTGGCAGACAGTTGCGGTGGATTCGGTTGGAAAGATTGCCACATCGGACTGTGACGGACCGGCGGGCGTGAGCAACTTTGTGACTGGCGTGTACGGGACGGCTTATCCGGCGGAAGTACTGATGGCGCAGACCTGGAATAAGGATTTGATGTATCTGATCGGCGCTTCCATGGGACAGGAGTACGCGGAGGCGGAAAACTATGGATGGTACGGTCCGGCGATGAATCTGCACCGCAGCGCGTTTGCGGGAAGAAACTTTGAGTATTATTCCGAAGACAGCGTACTTTCCGGCTATTGCGCAGCTTACGAGGTGAATGGCGCAGCAACGCAGGGCGTCTACGCCTATATCAAACACTTTGCGCTCAACGACCAGGAGACTAACCGCTGCTCCTTCCTGCTGACCTTTACGACGGAGCAGACCATCCGCGAGACTTATCTGAAGCCGTTTGAGATGTGTATCAAGAAATTTGAGGGAACGGTGCAGGGCGTCATGTCCTCCTATAACTGGATCGGGACAGTACCGGCGTACAGCAACTCTGACCTGTTAAATACGGTGCTCAGGGATGAGTGGGGCTTTGTCGGAACCGTCATTACCGATTACAACGGCTCTTACGGCTATCAGTCGACCGACAGTGCAATCCGCAACGGCGGCGATCTGATGCTTGGCTATGGGCAGGCGGAATCCAATCAGCTCACAGAGGGCAGCGCGACGCTTACACTGGCGATGCGCCGGGCGTGCAAAAATATCCTGTATACGATCGGAAACAGCGGTTACTATGCAGACCCGACAGCCGTTACCGCCACAGATACAAGCAAGATGGAAAAGCTGTTCTATACGCTCGACGGCATTGCGGTGGCGGCAGCCGTGCTCCTGGAGCTTGCAGTTGTGCTGCGTTATCTTCTGAAAAAGAAAAAGGAGGGAAGTATTAAAGTAGAGGTTGTAAAAGAAAAGAAAAAAGAATAAAGCATGATCAATAGAAGGGGCTGTGAAAAACTTCAAATTCACAGCTCTTTTATTTTGCGGAATAATTCAAGCAAACATTGCACTCAGTTCCTCGTTGATTTTGACTGTCCTGTTCTTATTTTTCTATTCCAATCTCCTCCATGATTTTGTCAAATGCTAATACAGGATCACAGATATCAAGAAAATCTGTAATAAAGAGTGGAAATCTTCCATGTTTTCAAACAAAGAAGAACGCCTACAGGTATTATGCCCGAAAGCGTTCTTTTTTGTGGGATTTTTTTACAGCCCATTGTATGATAATAGAAAATTTTGGTTTTTTAAAAATAAAAATAGTGTTGCAAAAACTTCGTTTATGTGATATTATAAAAACATAGATGAGGAGGGCGATAAGTATAGAAACGACAATTGCAAAGAGTCTACGACTCTCAGATGCTATGGAAGCTTACGATGCCGCCTGCAAGAAGCTTCTTGCGGAAAAGAGGATACTTGCATGGATCATGAAGAATTGTATACGGGAATACCAGAAACTGGAGATAGAAGATATCGCAGAGAATTATATCGAAGGGAAACCTCAGATCGCGGAGGTTCCGGTCCTGCCGGATGAAACAAATGCCCCAAGGATTCATGGGATCGGGACGGAGGATACCAGCCTGTACGAGGGAACTGTTACCTATGATGTCCGATTCTTTGCAATTCTTCCGGGTTCCGGGGAGGGAGTGCATCTGATCTTAAATATCGAAGCACAGAACGATTTTTATCCGGGGTATCCGCTCATCAAACGTGGTATCTATTATTGCTGCCGCATGATATCTGCGCAGTATGGGATGGAATTTACCGGTTCCCATTATGAAAAGATAAAAAAGGTGTACAGTATCTGGATTTGTGTAAATCCGCCTCAAAACAGGCAAAACACGATTACAGGCTATTCTATTGCAGAAAAAAATGTGATTGGCGGTGCACATGAAGAGATGGAGCATTACGATCTGCTGGCTGCAGTTATGGTATGTCTGGGAAAAACAGATGAACTGCCGCAGAAAGGTGTGCTAAGGCTGTTGGGAACACTTTTTTCTTCGAATATGAGTTACAGACAGAAGCAGCGGATATTGCAGGAGGACTTTGATATTCAGATGACAGAGACGTTGGAGAGGAAGGTGATTTTGGTGTGTAATTTAAGTAAGGGTTTAGTAGAGAAAGGAATCGAACAGGGCATTACCAGGGGCATTCTTGCATCTTTGAAAAATTTGATGAGTAACATGGGCTGGACCGCTGAGCAGTCTATGGCAGCTTTGAATGTACCGAAAACAGAGTGGGAAGGATATCTTTCTATGATGGAATAGAAGCGTCCCCGGCAGTTTGCCGGGGATGCCTTTCATAGCCGCTTCTCGATTCCTCTCTGCACATATTGAAAAGTAAAATAAAAGATAATCCCCTTCGCCACCGAGGTGAGTGTCAGCGCCCACCAGATACCGGAAAGTCCGAGGCTGGTGCGCGAGAGCATCAGGGCCAGCGGGATGCGCGCGCCGGTGAAAAGGATGCTAATCACGCTGCAGAGCGTGGTTCTGCCAAGCCCGGAGAGCGCGCCGACCGTCATAAGCTCCACGCTCATAAAGACCTCGCTGTATCCGATGATGGTCAGATAGTTTGCTGAGATCTCGACCACCTCTGGCTCGTAAAAGAACAGATGTGAGATGGAGCGCGGCAGCAAAAGGAAGGCTGCAGTGATAAGAAGCCCCCAGACGACGAGTACCCGCACGGAGATGCGGTAGCTCTCGCGGATACGCTGCGTCTTTTTTGCGCCGTAGTTCTGTGCGACAAAGGCGTTCAGTGCGGCGCCGAAGCCGTCCGCCGTGTTCCAGGAGAGGGATTCGATCTGCCCGCCCACACGCTGCGTGGCGATCGCACCGGGACCGAAGGCGGATACCATGCGCGTCAGCACCATGGAGATCATACAGTAAAGTGAGGACTGCAGGGCGGAGGGAATCCCGATCCGGCTGATGCTGCGATAATAATTTCCGGGAACCGGCCGAAGCAGGCGCACCGTTTTTAAAAGATTATGCTCCGGGGCAGCGCGCAGGAGCTCTGTTACGAGAACCGCGAGCACGATCACCTGCGCGGTGACGGTGGCAATGGCGGCGCCGGCAGCTTCCAGCCGTGGAAAGGGGCCATAACCTAAGATCAAAAGCGGATCGAGAACCATGTTTGCAATCAGTCCGATGAGGTTTGCTTTAAAGGGCGTTTTCGAATCGCCCTGCGCCGTGTAAAGTCCGGTGAGCGTCTGCGTTAAGTAGCTGAAAATGATCAGACCGCAGGTGATCTTCATATAAATTTCTGCGGCGTGATAGGTTTCGGCGTCATCCATCTGAAAGAAGGACAGGAGCGGTTCAGGAAAAAGCAGGCAGACGCCGCCAAAGAGTATGCCGAAGAGTATCGTGAGCTGCAGAGCGGCAGCCGCATAGCTGCGCGCCTCAGAGAGACGCCTGCTTCCGCAGCACTGCGCCATATTGACCTGTCCGCCCATGCGCGGAAAAAGGACGAGCCCCTGGGAGAGCCAGACAAACATGCCGCCCACGCCGACGCCGGCAACAGCCTTTGAGCCGAGCATACCGATCCATGCCATATCGGTGATGTTGTAGGCAGTGGCGAGAAACGAGGATGCCATGATCGGCATAGCAAGGGAAGCGAGCGTCTTAAAAATCGGTCCGGAGGTTAGATCAAGGGATTGCTTCTTATTCATAATACACCTTTCTGATATATGTTAAAACATTTTTACGATGCCAGAGCTTATCTATTCTGCTCGATTATAACAGATTTCTTGAAATATGCATAGAGGTTAAAATTTCTGCTTGACAAAGAGTATATACTGTATATAATGATATATATACAGTATATACTCTTTGTGCTGTATTGATGATGTCCGGGAGGTGCACACCCGGGTGGAGAATACCTTTACAGAGAGGAGCCACAGATGAAAGTAATTCTTTCAAATCAGTCTGAACTTCCGATATATGCGCAGATACGGGAGCAGATGAAGGAACAGATCTCAAACGGTCAGATCGCGGAGGGAACCGTGCTCCCGTCGATCCGTCAGCTTGCGAAAGACCTGGGGATCAGCGTGATCACCACGACGCGCGCCTATCGGGAGCTGGAGAGCGAGGGCTACATCGCCTCGGTGCAGGGAAAAGGGAGCATTGTCCTTAAGCGCGATAATAAGATTATCCGCGAGCAGTGCCGCCGCCAGATGGAGGAGCACCTGGAGGCAGCGATCGACGCTTCGCAAAGATTAGATATGACGGATGCGGAGCTTGTGGAGGCACTGCAGGTTCTGCAGAGACAGCACAGGCGCTGAGCATGCGATCTATATCGGAGTTATTTTGTGCGGGATAATTCAACCATGTGTCCCGACGAAAAAGAAAGGAAGACAGAGCTATGAATGCATTGGAGGTAAAAGGACTTCATAAGGAATATAAGGATTTTACGCTTTCCGATATCAGCTTCACCATCCCGAAGGGTTACATCATGGGATACGTCGGTCAGAACGGTTCGGGCAAGACAACTACGCTGAGTCTGATCTCTCATCTCATTAAGGCGGACGGCGGGGAGTGCGTGATCGACGGTCTGCGCTATGAGGAGCAGCCGGTTGCGTACAAGGAGGCGATCGGCTTTGTGGGGGATACCGACGGGTTTCTGCCGGATTTCACGGTCAGAGATATCCGATCTATCTGCCGTGACTTTTATCCGACCTTCCGGGAGCAGGAATTTAACGCTTACATGGAAAAGTGGAAGCTGCCGGAGAAAAAGAAAATTAAGGAATTTTCACGCGGAATGCGTGTAAAGCTGATGTTTGCCGTCGCTCTTGCACGCGATACAAGGGTGCTGATCCTCGATGAGGCGACGAACGGGCTTGATCCGGTGGTGCGCCAGGAGATTCTGGGAATTCTGCAGGAGTATATCAGCGACGGCGAACACAGCGTGCTGTTCTCCACGCACATTTTAAGCGACCTGGAACAGATCGCGGATTATATTTTCTTCATTAACAATGGAAAGAAAATTTTCTGCGAGACGAAGGAGGATCTGCAGGAGAGCTGGATGCTGGTGAAAGGCGGACTGGACGATCTGGATGCGCGCTCGCGTAAATATCTGGTGGGAATTAAGGAAAGCGGCGTGGGCTTTGAGGCGATCGTCCGCAGCGACGACGCGGCGTACCTGCCGCAGGATTGCCTTCTGGAAAAGCCGCTGATCGATCAGATCGTTGTGCATATGATTCAGAATTTGGAGGGAAGATTATGAAAACATTCAAGTGCATTAAGCTGGATATACTGAAATCAAAGAGTATCTTTAAAATTCTGCCATTTTTTTTGCTGATTTGCCTGGTAACCACACTCGCAATGGATAATGCACCTGCATGCTGGGGAATCCTGTACCTGGTTTTCGGCGGGTTGATCATTGTGTCTAATCCTTTTTTTGCCATGTCCAATATATCGGAGGTGTTTACCAACATGCTTCCGGCTTCTGTTGCAAACCGGGTATTCGGGCGCTATCTGTTTGGGGTGATCGTGATGGTTGTTTCCGCGCTGCTGGGAATTGCGGCTGAGTTTTTCCGCATGATGGTCAGAGGGGAGATTTCCATGAAGGGCATCTGGGTTTTTACAGCCGCTTTCCTCGGCGCTGCGCTGATCGTGATGTCGGTAGAATTTCTGGTGCTGTATTTTGTGACGATCAGGAATGCGCAGATTTTGAGTATTGTACGTATGGTGCCGGCGTTTGTGCTGTTTTTCGGAGCAAATGCGCTGATGGATGCAGGCGTGGCGGAGGGCGGTCTTGGCGGAATGCTTCAGTGGATCGCCCGGAATATGACGGTGCTTTCGCTGGGAATCCTCGCGGCGGGCGTGCTGTTTACCCTCCTCTGTGCGGTGATCACCTGGCTGCATGAAAAATCAAAGTATTAGCTGTAAACAAAAGGATTGACATTTTAGGCGTATATCGTAAAATAGGTATGAAAGCAGTTACATTTATGACATAAGAAAACATTCATACGGAGGATATATGCAGATAATTATTGTGGGCTGCGGAAAGGTCGGTTCCACGCTTGCAGAACAGCTTAGCAGGGAGGACAACGACGTTACGGTTCTGGATATCAACGGACACCGTGTAGAGCAGCTTGTCAACGAATTTGACATCATGGGTTATATCGGCAGCGGCATCAGTTTCGATATGCTGATGGAGGCGGGCGTGAAGAAGGCGGATCTTCTGATCGCGGTCACAGGCTCGGATGAGCTGAATCTGATGTGCTGCCTGATCGCGAAAAAGGCGGGCGGCTGTCAGACGATCGCCCGTGTGCGCAACCCGGAGTACAGCAAGGAAACAGAATTTTTAAAAAAAGAGCTTGGGCTTGCCATGGTCATCAATCCGGAGCTGACGGCGGCGGGGGAGGCGGCGCGTGTGCTGCGCCTGCCGACAGCAATCAGCGTGGAAGTGTTCGCCAAGGGCAAGGTGGAGGTCTTAAAATTCCGTATCAAACCGGGTTCCCCGCTCTGCAATATGGAAATCCAGGAGATCGGACCGAAATTAAAGAGCGATATCCTGGTCTGCGTGGTAGAGCGCGGCGGCGAGATTACCATTCCGAACGGCACCTTTGTGCTGCAGGAGCGCGATAATGTTTATATTGCCGGAGCGCAGCAGAAGACGGCGGAATTTTTCCAGCGCATCGGCATCGGCTCCAAGCCGGTCGACAATATCATAATCGTTGGCGGCGGGAAGGTAAGCTTCTATCTTTCGCACATGCTGCTCGCAAACGGCATTGACGTAAAGATCATTGAGAAGGACGCAGACTGCTGCGAGATGCTCAGCCAGAAGCTGCCGGGAGCGACGATCATTCATGGAGACGGCACGGATAAGGCTCTTCTGATGGAAGAAGGGATTGATCGGGCCGACTCCTTTGCCGCGCTTACAGGCATGGATGAGGAAAATATTTTTCTGTCTCTCTATGCAAAGACACAGTCCGATATCAAGACGATCACCAAGATAAACAGGATTGCTTTCGACGAGGTGGTGGATAACCTTGACCTGGACACGGTGATCTATCCGAAGGATATCACGGCGGAGTATATTATCCGCTATGTGCGCGCGTTTGGGAACTCTATCGGCAGTAACGTAGAAACAATGCACCGGATCGCTGGCGGAAAGGCGGAGGCGCTGGAGTTTGTCATCCGCGAAAATGCTCCGGTGGTAAATATCCCGCTTATTGACCTGAATCTGAAAAACGATATTCTGATCGCCTGCATACAGCGCGGCAGTCATATAATTCTTCCTCGCGGAAATGACTGCATGAAGGTGGGAGACAGCGTGGTAGTGGTGACATCGCGGACCGGACTGAAGGATATCAGGGATATACTCGGAAAGAGCAGGGCAGGACAGTAAGATGAATTACGGGATTATATGTTATGTGCTGGGATATGTGTGTTATTTTGAGGCGGCTTTTCTGATGCTTCCGTTTCTGGTCTCCCTGATCTACCAGGAATATATGGTGGGGGCGGCATATGTTGCCGTTGCCGTGCTGTGTTCGCTGATCGGACTTGGATTTACCCACAGGACGCCGCAGGCGCGGATGTATACAAAGGAAGGGCTTGTCACTGTCGCGTTAAGCTGGATTCTTCTGAGTATCCTCGGGGCGCTGCCTTTTTGGATTTCCGGGGAGATTCCGCACTATGTGGATGCGCTGTTCGAGACGATCTCCGGCTTTACTACCACTGGCTCCAGCATTTTGACGGACGTGGAGGCGATGTCGCACGCCGGTCTTTTCTGGCGCAGCTTTACGCACTGGGTAGGCGGTATGGGCGTGCTGGTGTTCATTCTGGCGATCGTGCCGTCCAAGGGCGGCGCGTTTATGAATCTGATGAAGGCGGAGAGTCCCGGTCCTTCCGTCAGCAAATTTGTGCCGCGGCTGCGCGACACGGCGCTTTTTCTTTACGGTATCTATATGGGCATGACGGTGATCCAGATAATTTTTCTTCTGATCGGCCGAATGCCGCTGTTTGACGCTGTCACGCTCACGATGGGCACGGCGGGAACCGGCGGTTTCGCGGTGAAAAATAGCGGAATCGCCGATTATACGACGTATCAGCAGGGCGTGATCACGGTGTTCATGATCCTGTTCGGCGTGAATTTCAACACCTGGTTTCTGGTCGTGAAGAAAAAACCGAGACAGGCGTTCAGATCGGAGGAGGTACGGACCTATTTTGCAATTATCGCGATTTCCGTGCTGGTGATCACCTTTAATATCCTGCCGATGTTTCCGAATTTGTTCCAGGCATTCCACCATGCGGCGTTCCAGGTCGGTTCCATTATCACGACAACCGGATTTTCCACGCGGGATTTCAATACGTGGCCTCCGCTGTCGAAGACGATTCTGATGATCCTGGTGTTTATCGGCGCCTGTGCGGGCAGCACCGGCGGTGGGATCAAGGTCTCGCGTGTTGTTATCATGGTAAAGGGCATCGGAAAGGAAATCCGGATGCTGCTGCATCCGCGCAGCGTGCACAAGGTGCGGATGGACGGACGCCCGATCGAGCACGAGGTGGTGCGCTCCGTGAACGTATATCTGGCGGTGTATGTGCTGATCTTTATCGGTTCGCTGCTGATCATCACGCTGGATGAGAAGGATCTGGTGACGAATTTCACGGCAGTTGCCGTTACCTTAAACAATATTGGTCCCGGACTTGAGGTGGTCGGTCCGGCAGGAAACTTTTCTTCGTTTTCGGATGTCTCCAAACTGGTGCTTTGTCTCGATATGCTTGCGGGACGTCTGGAGCTGTTCCCGATGCTGATGCTCTTTGTGCCCTCTGTCTGGACGCAGCACAGACCGGGGAAAATCAGAAAGAATAAGGAAGCGTGACGAGGAATGTTTGGAGAGTGTCATGCTCATCTGTTTATGGATGGGATCAACTACCGGCAGGCAGTAAACGATCATAAAAACGGTGTAAATGTCGCGCGCGTGCGGGAGCATCTTGAGGATTACCGCGCGTGCGGGATTACCTATATCCGGGACGGCGGCGATCATTTCGGCGTTTCCCTGCGGGCAAGAGAACTGGCAGAAGAATACGGGATCACTTACCGCACGCCGGTATTTGCGATCCACCGCGCAGGGCATTACGGAGGGATCGTCGGAAAAGGTGCGCGGACGCTGCAGGAGGTCAAAAGTCTTGTGCAGGAGGTGCGCCGCGAGCGCGGAGACTTTGTGAAGATCATGGTGTCCGGGATCATGGAGTATAGCGGCTTTGGGGTTTTGAGCGAAGAGACGCTGGAAAGGGAATGGATTTCGGAAATGATCCATATTGCCCATGAGGAGGGCTTCGCTGTTATGGCACACGCGAACGGGGCGGATGCCGTGCTTGCGGCGGTGGAAGCCGGGGCGGACAGCATTGAACACGGAAATTATATCGACCGGGAATGTATGTCTGCGATGAAAGAAAACGGGTGCGTGTGGGTGCCGACCATCGTAACGACGCGCAATCTCATCGGCTGCGGCAGATATGACGATAAGGTGCTTGCGCAGATCTACGACATGGAGTGCGAAAATCTCGCAAATGCCTGGGCGATGGGCGTGCCGCTGGCGCTCGGAAGTGATGCGGGCGCTTATATGGTGCCGCATGGGAAGGGCGTTGTCCGCGAATATGAGACGTTCTGTGAGGTGCTCCCAGAGGTTAGCCTGTACAAACTGGATGCGCGGCTGCAGGCCGGCGAGGAGAAGATCCGGCGGGTGTTTGCACAGGAGAGATGAACAAAAAACGGCGCAGCTTTGGCGCCGGGCTATGCCGTGCGGCGCGGCATAATTTGGGCTGTAGGCGGGTATACTGAAAAGGAGAGAGCTTTGCCGGATAAAAGAAGCTGTATATATTTTATAATTTTAATATAAGGAGGACATGCAATGAAAATTTTATTTTTTGGAACGAAAAGCTACGACAGGCAGTTTTTTGACGAGACCTGGAAGGAGAAGGAATACGAACAGATCCAGCTTGATTATGTGGATACGCTGCTGATTCCGGACACGGCGAGACTGGCGCAGGGCTATGACGCTGTGTGTGCATTTGTAAATATGGACTTGAGCGCGCCGACCATCGAGACGCTGGCGCAGTGCGGCGTCCGTCTGATCCTGATGCGCTGTGCGGGTTTCAACAATGTGGATCTTGCGAAAGCGAAGGAAAAGGATATTACCGTTATGCGCGTGCCGGGTTACTCGCCGGAGGCGGTCGCGGAGCACGCAATGGCGCTGGCGTTGACGGCAAACCGCCACACACATAAGGCGTATGTGCGTGTGCGCGAGAATGATTTCAGTCTGGGCGGACTGATGGGCATCACGCTGTACGAGAAAACAGCGGGCATCATTGGCACCGGGAAGATCGGCGCGGCGATGGCTCGTATCTGCCATGGGTTCGGTATGAAGGTGCTTGCATACGATGTTTACAAAAATCCGTCCCTGGATTTTGCGGAGTACGTGGATCTGGACACGCTGCTCGCGCAGTCTGATCTGATTTCTCTGCACTGCCCGCTGACTGAGGAGACGCATCATCTGATCAATATCAACACGATCGAGAAGATGAAGGACGGCGTCATTCTGGTGAACACCTCCAGAGGCGGTCTGATCAAGACGGATGATTTAATTAAGGGTATCCGCGAAAACAAATTCTTTGCGGTTGGTCTGGATGTATATGAGGAGGAAAATGGCAGCGTTTACGAGGATCTCTCGGATGCTATCCTGGCGCACTCCACGGTGGCAAGACTTTTAAGCTTCCCGAACGTCATGGTGACATCCCATCAGGGTTTCTTTGCGAGAGAGGCGCTGCAGGCGATCAGCAAGACAACGATGGAAAATGCCCTCAGTTTTATGCAGGGAAAGAAAAACGGAAATGAAGTAGAATAAGGCTATGTAAGCTGCGGCATATCAGATATGGAGAGGGCCCATCTGATATGCCTCTTTTTAAATTCGTTTCAGATACCACTTTTCAATTGCATTGATCAATGCGTACAGCGTCATCGCGATGATGCAGAGTATCACAATGCTCATCAGAACCCAGTCGAGCTTGAACACCTGACTTCCATAGATGATCAGGTAACCAAGACCGCATCTTGCGCCGATAAATTCCCCGATTACAACGCCGACGAGACAAAGCCCGATATTTACCTTCATGATACTGATGGTTGCGGGGACGGTACTTGGCAGGACTACCTTCGTGAGTACATGGCGGCGTTTGCCGCCCAGCGTATAGATCAGTTTCATTTTGTCCTGGCTGACCTCGCGGAAACCGGTGTAGAGGTTTAAAATGGTGCCGAAGATCGCTACGGACATGCCGGCGACGATGATCGTAGTGCGGTTTGCTCCCAGCCAGACGATCAGAAGCGGCGCCAGCGCTGATTTGGGAAGGCTGTTCAGTACCACCAGGTAGGGCTCCAGGATTTCCGACAGCTTGTCGCTGCACCATAAAAGGATCGCGCAGAGAAGTCCGGCAATAACGACGAGTATGAAGCTTGCGATTGTTTCTATCAGCGTTGCGCCGATATGTTCGAAAATGCTTCCGTCCCTTACCATACCAATAAATGTGTGCACGATCCTGCCTGGACTGCTGAAAATAAAGCCGTCGATCCAGCCCTGGTCTGCGGCGGCCTCCCACAGCACCAGAAAGGCAGCCAGAAGTACGAAACGCATCACTTTTACAAATAGCCGGTGCCGACTGCGCTTTGCGAGATATTCCTGCTGATGTACAGAAATATTCCTGGGATATTCCCGGTGCTGACAGACCTGGCAGCGGTCGCTACACGGTTCCTGTTTCATGCGCATACGTGTTCAGCTCCTTCCAGATCTGATTAAAATATTCCTTAAATTGCGGAGCGTTCCGCGATTCCATCGGCGTGCGTTCCGGCAGGTCGAAGGTAACCGGAAGCTCTTTTATTACACGCGCCGGACGGCTGGACAGTACCAGCACCTTATCCGCCATGCTGACAGCCTCTGCAAGGTCGTGCGTCACCAGGATCGCCGTCTTATGTTCCTTTTTGATGATGCCGTAAATGTCGTCCGCTACAGAAAGCCGCGTCTGATAGTCCAGTGCCGAAAACGGTTCGTCAAGGAGCAGCAGGGACGGGCGCAGCACCAGCGTCCGGATCAGCGCCGCCCGCTGGCGCATTCCGCCGGAGAGCTGGCTTGGTTTGACATGCCGGAAATCCCACAGCCCGTACTCCCGCATCAGCTTTTCTGCAAATTGAACATTTTCCGCCGTTAGACAGTGCTGGATCTCCAGACCAAGCGTCACATTCCCATAAATATTGCGCCATTCAAAAAGCTGATCTTTCTGCGGCATATAGCCAATGTGAAAATCCACATGTTCCCCGACGGGCTTTCCGCTTAAAAGAACCTCGCCGGATTCCGGCACGAGCAGGCTGCAGATCAGCGAAAGCAGTGTTGATTTTCCGCATCCGCTCGGACCTACAATGACTGCAAATTCACCGTTGCTGACCTGAAATGATATATCCGAAAGAGCGTGCGTCTCGCCCTGTTCTGTGTGATAGGAATAATTCACATTCCTGCATTCTAATAAAGGCTGCATCTCATACCTCCCATAGTGTTATATGTTAGTGTATGAAATGCAGCGTTTTTTGTTATTTGCTGAAGGTGTCCATTTTTCTTTTTCTATTATATTCCCTGTGATTTCCGGAAGCTGTTGCAGCTTGTAAACGATTCTTTTCTGTGATATGCTGTAGGAAAGCGAGATCCATTCAGGAAGAGCGATAACAGGGTATAAAATACAAAAATGGAGAATGAAAATGAGATCAATCGTATTATGCTACAATCTGGAAGGAACAGAAAAAGGAAAAAAGCTTGCCGGGATATTCCGGCTGCTCGGCTGCGAACTGCGTCATGTGCAAAAAAGTGAGCTTTTGATGTCGATCGGCGCTCTGGCAGGAATCTTTGAGGACAATGTACGGCGGCAGGCATATATAGGAAACGGGTTTTCTGAAGAAATGCTGGTGCTGCACATGGCAGGGGAAGAAATACTCGATATCGCCCTGCAGATGATGCGCAAAGAACAGGCAACCGTAGCGCTCAAAGCAATCCTCACCCCACACAACATGAAATGGAATTCGCTGGCGCTCCACGAAGAAATCCTGCAGGAGCACAGGACAATGACAGCGCAGCGTCCGCCGGTAAAGCCTGAAGGCGGACGGGATGAGAACAGGTGATCATAAAATAAAGCAGAAAACAGAACAGAAAACAGAACAGAAAACAGAACAGCGGTGCGGATCGGGAAAGAATATTTTCCGATCCGCACCGCTTTCCGGCTGTTTTACTCCAGCTCAAAAGCGCCCGTATACAACTGGTAATATTTTCCTTTCTGTGCGATCAGCTCATCATGTGTGCCGCGCTCAATAATGCGTCCCTGCTCCAGCACCATGATGGCATCGGCGTTGCGGACGGTGGAGAGACGGTGTGCGATGACAAACACCGTGCGCCCCTTCATCAGCGCATCCATACCCTTCTGGACGATAGATTCCGTGCGGGTGTCGATGCTGGAGGTTGCCTCATCCAGGATCATGACCGGCGGATCGGAGATCGCGGCGCGGGCGATGGAGAGAAGCTGGCGCTGTCCCTGCGAAAGCTCGGCACCGTTGCCGGAGATCACGGTATCGTAGCCCTGCGGAAGCATCTCGATAAAGTCGTGTGCGTTGGCAATCTTCGCCGCCGCGTAAACCTCCTCGTCGGTAGCGTCCAGCTTGCCGTAGCGAATGTTCTCCATGATGGTGCCGGAGAACAGGTTTGTGTCCTGCAGAACCATGCCGAGCGAGCGGCGCAGCTCCGGCTTTTTAATCTTATTGATATTGATATCGTCGTAGCGGATCTTGCCGTCGGCGAGATCGTAAAAGCGGTTGATCAGGTTGGTGATGGTCGTCTTTCCGGCGCCGGTTGCGCCGACAAAGGCAATCTTCTGACCGGGCTTTGCGTAGAGCGAAATATTGTGCAGCACGATCTTATCCGGGTCGTAGCCGAAATCCACATCGTAGAAGCGCACGTCGCCCTCCATCTTTTTGTAGGTGAGCGTGCCGTCGCCGTGGAGGTGCTTCCATGCCCACATGCCTGTGCGCTCCGGGCATTCCGTCAGCTCGCCGTCCACATATTTTGCGCGGACAAGCGTCACGTAGCCTTCGTCTTCCTCCGGTTTTTCGTCCATCAGATCAAAAATACGGCCGGCTCCGGCGAGCGCCATCACGATAGAGTTAAACTGCTGCGAAATCTGACCGATCGGGTTTGTGAACGATTTGGAGAGCTGCAGGAAGCTCGCGATCATGCCGACTGTGATGCTGCCGATATTGTTCAGCGCGAGCACGCCGCCGACGATCGCGATCACCACATACTGCAGGTTTCCGAGGTTGCCCATCACCGGCATCAGAATATTCGCATAGCGGTTGGCGTTGGTGGCGTTGCTGCAAAGCTCTTCATTTAATTTGTCGAAGGCTTCCTTCGAACGGTCCTCGTAGTTGAATACCTTTACGACCTTCTGCCCGTTGATCATTTCCTCGATGTAGCCGTTCGTCTCGCCGAGCGAAGCCTGCTGTCTGATAAAGTAGCGGCCGCTGTTTCCGGCGATCTTACCGGTGACGCGCAGCATAAAGAATACGGAAATCGCAACCACCAGCGAAAGGTGCAGGCTGGTCGTCAGCATCGCGATGATGACCGATACGATCGTGATCGCAGAGGAGATCATCTGCGTGAGGCTCTGCGAGAGCATCTGACGCAGCGTATCCGTATCATTGGTGTAGTGGCTCATAATATCGCCGAAGGCGTGCGTGTCAAAATATTTGATCGGCAGCGTCTGCATATGTGCAAACATCTCGTCGCGGATACGCTTCTGTACGCCCTGTGCGATCGTTACCATCGTTCTGGAATAAAGCAGCGTCGCCAGCACGCCGGCGAGATAGATTGCCGCCATTTTCAGAAGCGTCTGAAAAAGCGGGCCGAAGTCGGGATCTGCTGACTGCAGCAGCGGCGTCACATAATCGTCGATCAGTGTCTGTAAAAACAGCGAGGCAATGACGCCGGTGACGGAGCTTATCAGGATACAGACAAGCACCAGGATCATATGGAATTTGTAATCTCTGCCGATATAGCCGAGCAGACGCTTCAGCGGAATCATTGGATTTTGTTTTTGCGTCATTTCTCTGCGCGCTTCCTTTGTCATGCCGCGCGCCATCGCTTTGTGGTCATCCTGTCTACTCATCGTCCGATTCCCCCTTTACCTGAGAATAATAAACCTCCTGATAAATATGATTGGAGGCGAGCAGCTCATCGTGCGTTCCGACTGCCGAGATCCGTCCGTTGTCCATGACAACGATCTTGTCGGCGTTCTGGACGGAAGAGATACGCTGCGCAATGATCAGCTTGGTCGTATCCGGGATTTCCTCGGCAAACGCCTTCTGGATCAGCGCATCGGTGCGGGTGTCCACCGCCGAGGTGCTGTCGTCCAGAATAAGGATCTTCGGCTTTTTCAGCAGCGCACGCGCAATACAGAGACGCTGCTTCTGACCGCCGGAAACGTTGGAGCCGCCCTGTTCAATATGTGTGTCGTAGCCGTCCGGGAAGGTGCGGATAAAGTCGTCCGCCTGGGCGAGCTGACAGGCGTGGATCATTTCCTCGTCCGTCGCGTCCTTCTTTCCCCAGCGCAGGTTATCCTTGATAGTGCCGGAGAAAAGCACGTTTTTCTGCAGAACCATGGAAACGGCGTCGCGCAGAACCTCCAGGTCATACTCGCGCACGTCCAGTCCTCCCACCGTGAGGCAGCCCTCCGTGATATCATACAGACGCGGAATGAGCTGCACGAGCGAGCTCTTTGCGCTTCCGGTGCCGCCGATAATGCCGACAGTCTCTCCGGATTTGATGTCCAGATTGATATCTTTGAGACTCAGGCGGTTTTTATCCTTCGAGTAGCTGAAGGAAACGTGTGAGAAGCAGATGTCGCCGTTTTTTACTTCCTTCACCGGCTGCGCGGCGTCTTTAATATCCGGCTGTTCCTTCAGCACCTCGTCGATACGTTCCACAGAAGCCCTGGACATGGTCACCATCACGAAAATCATGGAGAGCATCATAAGGCTCATCAGGATCTGCATGGTGTAGGTAAACATGGAAGTAAGCTCGCCGGTCGTCATGGTATTTGAGACGATCATATGGGCGCCGAACCAGGAGATCAGCAGCATACAGGTGTATACGCAGGTCTGCATGGCGGGGCTGTTGAAGGCGAGAAGCTTTTCTGCCTTATTAAAATCTTTAAAAATAGCGCCGGAGATGTTGTTGAATTTCTCCTTCTCGTAATCTTCGCGCACAAATGATTTCACGACGCGGATACCGTGGACGTTTTCCTGCACGACATTGTTCAGCTTATCGTAGGTCTTAAATACGCGTGAGAAGATCGGGTGTGCCGTTACGGTAATCCCAAAGAGTATGCAGCCGAGCACCGGAATGATAGCCAGGTAGATCAGTGCGAGACGCGGATTGATCTTACACGCCATCACGAACGCCGATATCAGCATGATCGGGGCGCGCACCGCCACACGGATCACCATCTGGTAGGCGTTCTGGACGTTGGTCACGTCAGTCGTCAGCCTTGTCACCAGACTGGAGGTGGAAAAATGGTCGATATTTGTGAAGGAAAAATCC
This sequence comes from uncultured Marvinbryantia sp., assembly GCF_905201705.1. Lineage (GTDB taxonomy): Bacteria > Bacillota > Clostridia > Lachnospirales > Lachnospiraceae > Marvinbryantia. The sequence goes on along the minus strand of NZ_CAJKOX010000022.1, from coordinate 1,808 downwards.
TGCACCTTATAAAACATTGCCTGGCGCAGATTTTTCGCAAAACCGGCGCTGGCAACCGCGGCGTAATGACCGGAGAGCGCGCCGCAGGCAAGGGACGCCATCGCAGCGGCCACCAGAATAAGACCGTAAAAGAGAATCCGGTTCATGTTTTCGCTGCTGATGCCCTCGTCGATCAGGCTTGCCATCAGAAGCGGAATAAGCACCTCCAGGATTACCTCAAGGGTAACGCAGATGGGCGCAAGGATAGAGGGCTTTTTGTATTCTCCGATACAGCGGAGTAAATTTTTCAGCATAAAGTATCATCCTCCTTTTTTTCATGCAATTTATGGCAGGAATGTGTGCTGCTGCCGCCCAGCATCTGTGAGATCGTTTTCAGCATCGTAAGAAGCTGCGCTTCCGCTTCCGGCGTAAAGCAGTCGGAGATAGAGTTGTCAAATTCGTCGATTGCGTGCGCCATCTGCTGCGAGACAACGCGGCCTTTTTCCGTCAGAACCAGCCTTTTCAGGCGGGCGTCCCCGGAAACGGCCTGCCGGGTAATATAGCCGTTCTGCTCCAGATGCGATACTACGCTGGTGACGGAGGAGCGGCGGATACCAAAAAGCTTTTCGATATCCCGGTGATAAACGTCCTGCCCGATCTGTTCTGCGTGCGCCAAATGACAGATGATGCGGCTCTGCATTCCGGTAATTCCGTATTTCTGCGCGATCTCATCAATGCTGCGCTTGATCTGGTAGGAGACCATATTGATCCACTGCCCGATATGTTCTCTCTGATACAAAATAATCACCTCACAATGTAAAATTTCCGGTAAAAAAGTTCGAAACCGGATTGTTTGAAATCTAATAATTTGAAACCGAACATATTTTAATACGCACTTTCTATTTTGTCAATTGTATTTTGGAAATTTTTCTGTTATACTAGCGACATAGGGTCGGGAGTCATATGCCCAATATCAGAAATAAAGGAGAGGACACCATCATGAGTATTGTATTTGACAAATCACTGGAAACAGGAAATGAACTGATCGACAGCCAGCATAAGGAGCTGATTGCCAGAGTAAATAAGCTGACAGAGGAGTGCGCAGTCGGCAAAGAGAAGAATGTTGCCGTACAGACGCTGGACTTTCTGATGGACTACACGGTGATCCATTTTGCAGATGAGGAAAAGCTGCAGGCGGAGCACAATTACCCGCTTCTTGATCAGCATAAGGAGCAGCATGCGGCTTTTGTGAAGGCGGTGGACGAGCTGCGCGAGATGCTGGAAGAAGAGGAAGGACCGAGCGAAGCGTTTGTGGAGGCTGTGAAGAAGAATGTAGTCGACTGGCTTGTTATCCACATCCAGGGATGGGATAAAAAGGTCGCAGAGTTTGTCTGTGCAAAATAGTCTGTCCTATGAATAACCGCAATTATCAACGCGAACTGGACAAAGTGATCGCAGGACTGGCAGAAAAGGTGCCGGTCCTGTTTCTGCATAGCTGCTGCGCGCCCTGCAGCAGCTATGTGCTGGAATATCTGTCGCAGTATTTTCGGATCACTGTTTTTTACTATAACCCCAATATTTATCCGGAGGAAGAGTACCGCAAGCGTGTGGTGGAGCAGCAGCGCCTGATCCGCGAGATGCCCCTGAAGCATCCGGTAAGCTTTATCGAGGGCGATTTCGACGACGCGCATTACTATGAGGCGGTCAAGGGGCTGGAGCGCGAGCCGGAAGGCGGCGCGCGCTGCCGCGTCTGCTTTGCGCTGCGCCTGGAAGAGACCGCCCGGCGGGCGGCGGAAGGGAAGTTCGACTATTTCTGCACGACCCTGACC